>CAJMST010000003.1 GCA_905216145.1 uncultured bacterium
CATGGGGATGACCCTGCGGCCCCGCGCGGGCGCCCCCGGTTATACAACCTCTTCGATAGGAGCTTTTCCCACATGGCAGACATCGCATTCGAGAAGGACCTCTCCGTCGCCGAGACCGGCATCGAGGGCCTCAAGGTCGTCGACCTCGCCGTCCACGGCGACTCGCGCGGCTGGTTCAAGGAGAACTGGCAGCGCGCCAAGATGACCGCCCTGGGCATCCCGGACCTCAGGGTCGTCCAGAACAACATCTCCTACAACGACAGCCGCGGCGTCACCCGCGGCATCCACGCCGAGCCCTGGGACAAGTTCATCTCCGTGGCGCGCGGCAGCGTCTTCGGCGCCTGGGTGGACCTGCGCGAGGGCAGCGAGACCTACGGGAAGGTGTTCACCTGCACGCTCGACCCGTCCAAGGCCATCTACGTCCCGCGCGGCGTGGGCAACTCCTTCCAGGCCCTGGAGGACGGCACCGCCTACACCTACCTGGTGGACGCCCACTGGTCCCTCGAGCTCAAGAAGACCTACACCTTCGTGAACCTCGCCGACCCCGAGCTCGCCATCGAGTGGCCGATCCCGCTCGATGAGGCCACCGTCTCCGAGGCCGACCTCAACCACCCGATGCTCAGGGACGTCGTCCCAATGGCGCCCAAGAGGACGCTCGTCACCGGCTGCAACGGCCAGCTGGGCCATGCTGTGCGCAGGCTGGCGGAGGAGCGCGGCGTCGCCAAGGACTTCGACTTCTGCGACATCGACACCTTCGATATGTCAGACCCGGACGCCTACACACAGTACGACTGGTCGCTCTACGGCACCGTGATCAACTGCGGCGCCTACACCGCCGTGGATAGGGCGGAGACCGCCGAGGGCCGCGCGACCGCCTGGAAGGCCAACGCGACCGGCCCCGCCCTCCTCGCCCGCACATGCTCTGATCACGGGATCACCCTCGTCCACGTGTCCAGCGACTACGTCTTCGACGGCACCGCCGAGGTGCATGACGAGGACGAGCCCCTCAGCCCGCTGTCCGTCTACGGCCAGACCAAGGCCGCCGGCGACATCGCCGTGGCCGGGTGCCCGCGCCACTACATCATGCGCTCCAGCTGGGTCATCGGCGAGGGCCGCAACTTCGTCAAGACGATGAAGGCGCTCTCCGACCGCGTCGCCGACCCGGACGACAAGCTGGACCAGGTCACCGTCGTGGACGACCAGCTGGGCCGCCTGACCTTCACGCGCGACATGGCGCGGGCCATCTTTCATGTGCTGGGGACGCACGCCCCCTACGGCACCTACGACTGCACCGGCTCCGGCGCCGTGAAGAGCTGGGCGGACATCGCCCGCGCCGTCTTCGAGGCCGCCAACGGCAACGGGGACAGGGTCGTGCCGGTATCGACCGCCGACTACTACGCGAGCGCCGAGGGCCCCGTCGCCCCGCGCCCGGTCCACTCCGCGCTCGACCTGTCCAGGCTCGAGGCTGCCGGCTTCCACATGCCCGACTGGGAGGAAGAGCTGGGGGAGTACATCAAGACGCTCTAGGCGCTATTAACTTTTCGAGAGTAAAAGCCGCCGTTCTTTAACGGCGGCTTTTCTTGTTGGTGGCTATCTGCGCAGTGTTGCCAATAGTATTTTGCGGAAGATCTACCTCTCGCTTGGCTTGGAAGTAGGGTGGCCGGGCTGGTCGTCGTAGGCGTATTTGCTGTACACGTTGACCTCCCACTGCTTTTTTTCGACCTTTGCTACAGAATCTAGGATGAAGCCGGTCGCAAGGCTCAGGCCGCACAGGAACATAAACGAGGCGGCGAGCATAGCGGTGGGGAAGCGCGGGACGAGGCCGGTCTGGAAATATTCGACAACGATGGGCATGCCCAGGGCGAGGCCGAATACCGCGAACAGAAGCGCTACGAGGCTGAAGAACTTCAGCGGGCGGTAGTCCTTGAACAGCGTGCCGATCATCGCAACGACTTTAATGCCGTCGCTCACTGTGTTGAGTTTGGACTCGGAACCCTCGGGACGGTCGCGGTACTCGATGGGCACATCTTTGATGCGCCAGCGGTGGTCGACGGCGTGGATCGAGAGCTCGGTTTCGATCTGAAAGCCCTCGGAAAGCACTGGGAAGGTTTTAACGAACGGGCGGCTCATGGCGCGGTAGCCGGTCATGACGTCATCGAAGCTGTAGCCATAGATCCACTTGATCATGGCGCGGACCAGATTGTTGCCAAAGCCGTGGAAGGCGCGCTTGTTTTCCTCGGCGTAGGTGCCGTTTGAAAGGCGATCGCCTACGGTCATGTCGGCCGTACCGTTAAGGATGGGCTCGCAGAGGGCCTTGGCCGCCTCGGCGGGGTAGGTGTCGTCGCCGTCGACCATCAGGTAGCAATCGGCGTCGATGTCGCGAAACATCTGGCGGCATACGTTGCCCTTTCCCTGACGGGGCTCAAAGCGGACCGTGGCGCCGTGCTCGGTGGCGATGCGTGAGGTATCGTCCGACGAGTTGTTGTCATAGACATAGACCGTCGCTTGCGGAAGCTCGCGGTGAAAGTCGTCGATGACTTTGCCGATCGTGGGCGCTTCGTTGTAGCAGGGGATGATGACGGCGATGGATTCAGAATTCACTCAATGCTCCTTATACGTTCAATCCTTGAAAGTATAGCCGTTTGGGCTTGGCATCCTAAGATGTGGGTTAGTTCTCCAGTTTTGTTGCGCGAATCGTTTGCATGGCCGTCGGGTCTATACTGTTCGTTTGTCAACGATTACGAGTAAAGGAGTTGCATCCGTGTCGGATCAGACAAAGCAACAAGAAACTCGCAGTCTGCCTGCGACGTTTGCTAAGAACGAATTTGAGAAGGACGCGTTTATCCTTCGTCAGCTGGTTACCAAGGATTTTAAGATCAAGTATCGCCGTAGCGTTCTGGGCGTCGCATGGTCGGTGCTCAACCCGCTGCTGATGATGATCGTCATGGCCATCGTGTTCTCGACGATTTTTGGCCAGGGTCGCAATGGCTCAATGACGCCCGAGATGTACCCGCTGTACTTGATCGTGGGTAACATTACCTTTGCCGTCATGTCCGAGTCTACGAACCAGGCCCTGACGTCGATCGTGGGCGCTGCCCCTCTGCTCAAGAAGGTTAAGGTGCACCGCTGGGTCTTCCCGGTGCAGAAGGTGCTCTTCTCGCTGGTCAACTTTGCCTTCTCGCTGGTCGCCGTCGCCATCGTCATGCTGTGGTTCCGCGTTATGCCTTCTTGGCACCTGATTCTGCTGCCGGTTTGCCTGCTGCTGCTTATGTGCTTCTGCATGGGCCTGGGCATGATGCTCTCTGCCCTTACGGTCTTCTTCCGCGACGTTATGCATCTGTGGAGCGTCGTCATTACGGCGTGGACTTACATTACGCCCATCTTCTGGACGACTGACTATATTGCGCAAATGCCGCATCTCGTACGTATCTTGATGTATGCGAACCCCATGTTCAACTACCTGCAGTTTATGCGCGATATCTTCCTGTTCCAGACTACGCCCTCGCTTATGACGTTTGGTATGTGCGTTGCCTGGGCGGTTCTTGCGCTTATTATTGGCTATACCGTGTTCCATAAGTCCGAGCGCAAGTTCATCCTCTACATCTAAGGAGTGCTGTGATGACTGAATCTGTTGTTGATTACAGCGAGCAGCCTCTGGCTGTCGAGGTCGACGACGTCACCATGATCTTTAACATGGCGTCCGAGTCGCTGACCAACCTCAAGGAGTACTTCATTAAGCTTGCCAAGCATGAGTTGTTCTTTGAGGAGTTTAGGGCGCTTAAGCATATCTCGTTTGATATTCATCGTGGCGAGGTCGTGGGTCTGGTCGGCACCAATGGCTCCGGCAAGTCTACGATGCTCAAGATTATCGCTGGCGTGCTTGAGCCAAGCGAGGGCAGCGTTAAGGTGCACGGTAACATCGCGCCGCTGATTGAGCTTGGTGCTGGTTTTGACCCCGAGCTGACCGCCCGCGAGAACATCTATCTGAACGGCGCCCTGCTTGGCTATACCAAGGAGTTCATCGATGCCAACTTTGACGGCATTATCGAATTCGCTGAGCTGCAGAACTTTGTCGATATGCCGCTTAAGAACTTCTCCTCGGGCATGGTGGCGCGTATCGCCTTTGCAATCGCGACGATTACCGAGCCCGATATTCTGATCGTTGACGAGACGCTGTCCGTCGGCGATGTGTTCTTCCAGCAAAAGTGCGAGGCGCGTATTCAGCACTTTATCCAGAGCGGCGACGTGACGGTTCTGTTCGTTTCGCACTCCATGGAGCAGGTTGAGCGCATCTGCCAGCGCGCCGTTTGGATTGAGAAGGGCGACCTTCGCATGGACGGCCCGGTTGATGAGGTCTGCAAGGCGTACCGCGAGCAGTTCAACTAGGTTATAATTACTAGCGCCTGGCACGCGTGCGCGTGCTTGGGCGTGCGGTTATTTGCTCCATTAGCTCAGTTGGATAGAGCAGGGGACTTCTAATCCCAAGGTCGACGGTTCGAATCCGCCATGGAGCACCATCGTTTATTAAGCCCGGACCGCTTGGTGGTCCGGGCTTTTTTCGTCTTGTGTGCTGCGGTTTTGAAGGGTGTGCTATGGGGACCAAAAGGCTCGACTGGATAGATATTGCAAAGGGGATTGCAATTATTCTGGTCATTGTGGGGCACACCGTCCCAAATCCTTCTCCTTTGCGGCATGCCATCTTCTCGTTTCACATGCCGGTGTTCTTTATTCTTGCTGGATATACGTTTAGGCCTAAGCCGTGGCGCGAGCTGCTGAGTGGTTCGGTGTCGCGCCTGCTGGTGCCGTATGTGATTCTTGCACTGGCCTGGCAAGTGCCGTCGTTCTTGATGATCGGGGTTCCTTTGACGGGCGGTGTGCTTACGGGTGGACTTGAAACGCTCGTGTTTGCTTCGGGCGTTGACGTGCTTGGGCTTGGCATTGCCGCTGTTGGCATGGCGTGGTTTTTGGCGGCACTGTTTACGTCGCGCCTTCTGTTTAATGCGCTGGTGCGGCTGTTTGATGGGCGCGAAGTTGGGGTTGTTTGGCAGGGCGTTGTCTGTGCTGCGATAGCTTTCTGCGGCCTGAACGTGTCTCGCTTTTTGGGTATCTACCTGCCGCTTGATCTTGATCTAAGCTGCTATATTGTGCTGCTGATGTGGGTTGGCTATACGGCCCGCCAAAGGGGGCTGGAGCCGAGCGTGAGCAAGCCTCTTCTGTTTATTGGAGCCGGTGTCGCTTGGCTTGTCCTTGCCGCGCTGAGCGGGCTTGAGCTTTCGAGCCGTCGTGTGGATGGGTTTGTGGTTGCGACGGTTGCCGCTCTTGCCGGTAGCTACTGTGTGTGCTGGGTTTCCATGGCGCTTGAGAAACTGAAGGACGTGCCGGTTTTGGGGGCTTTTGAGCGAGGACTCGTGTTTTGCGGACAAGCCAGTCTGGCGATCTTTGCAATCCACGCGGTCGATTGGTTTATTCCCTGGCAGACGATGCCCCTGTTGATGACGCTGCCAGCATCGTGGCTCTTCGCATCAATCATACGCTGCGCCTGCGATATCGGCTTGGCATACGTAACCAAAAAGGCGTAATTTGTAGCGGGGTCGACCAAGCTGATCGTCCCCGCTGTTTTGTGGACATTTTAGTGTCAGGGTTAGAACTGGGCGCCTTCAGTCTCTGCTGAAGCTCCGTTTGTTCGTTGCCTATTTAACTTAGATAGAACTGGGGTTCAAACCAGTTCTCGAACGAATATGAATTGCCTTCTTCCGTCCATGTGTCGTCATTAATAAAGAATTTGAGATCATCGTCGCCACAGATATCCTCGGGCCATTCATCCCAACCTAAGTCCCGTGGATAGCCGTCTTCATCGAGATCGGTTTCATCGGTTTCCCAGTCGGAAACGAGTTCGAATGACGCATCTCGGATAAGCCTTACAAGCAGTTCTTGTGCAACGGTGTGGGCCATTATGTCTTGTCCGTGTTTTGCTCGCATACGATAACTAATCAGATCTGCTCGAAGTTTGAATAGAAAGTCATAGTTGTACTGCATCAGATATTGAGGTGGGAGCAAATCAATCATCCAGCTATCGGGGAGTTGTCCTACATGAGTCCCTTTTGGAAGATGAGAGAGGTCCTCAAGATCCTTATTGATATAGTCAAGCAAAATATCGGTTCCAAAGGCGAAGGACGCTGCGCCCTTATAGCCATATTCATCTTTTAAGAATTGGGACCAGGCGGCATGACTCGAATCAATCGCCAAGGATTCTTTTGTCGTGGCCTCATTTATAGTTTCTGCGGCTGAATCATCGGGGAAGTTTTTCCATTTGAGTGCCTTGCACACGGCTGTTGCCTTATCGCTTCGAATGGATTGGCCGCTCTCGTACTTACCCCATGTTTTTGCCCCGATTCCGGCTCTGGAAGCCGCTTCTTCGATGCTAAGGCCCAGTTCTGCTCTCCTTGCTTTGATTTGGTTTGCTAAATCTTCGCTAACTTGAATTGTCTTAGGTGGCATCTCTATTCCTTTCCAACCGGAACGTATAGGATACCTACCATATTAATACTAATAGTCCGTCTGTAAAGCCGGTATGTTGCCTGTTTGTGCTTGATGGAGTTTGTCTATTAAAAAAATCGGACGCCCGCAAGGCATTTGCTGTGGGCGTCCGATATTCGAACAGGGGTCTATTTGCATGATTTAGCCTGGGGCTGCCTATTTCATCCTCAGACAGTCTGGTAAGACTTTCGATACTGCACTCATTGCCTGTGGCTTTAGGTACTGCTCGTTAAGTCGTGCCTTTTTGTAAGCGTAGCGGGTATCTGCTGAGTATTTGACCAGCACATCCGTAAAGAATCGTTCCCAGCTTAAATAATCGCGGCTTTCGATATAACTCGAGGGATCCTCAAGGATTTTGGGAATGTCGCTACTGGGGATGAGCCCGGAGCGTAGGAGTGTCCACTCGAATGACTCCGGGAGGAACAAGCGAACATTCTTGTAAACGCGCTGCCCCAATGTCTTTTCGATATAAGGACCGAATGCTGCTCCGTCTCCAATGGCAAGGATGTTTTGCTCGGGACATTCGTGAATCGTTCGTTTTAGATTCGCTACGCCGGTGGCGGTATAGCAGGGGATCCCCAGCCGGTTGCAAAGGGCGCTGTAGAATTGATACCCAGACTTGCTATCCTCGACAATCACGGCGTCGGGATTGTCGAATCCTACGTTAAGGTCCTGGTAGAGCATGCTTGCCGTATGATCATATATTGGCTTGGTCACCGAGTAAAAACGCTTGTCGCTTTTGCGTCCGTTGATTACCTTGCTCGTCGTGTTGACCAGTTTTAGGATCTCGTCGACGCTGTACGGGAGTTCGTTGGCGTCGCGACGAGATATCAGAACAAAATAGTTGGACGAGCCGTTTACGGCTTTGGCGAAGTCCTTTGAGTAGATAAACTCGTTGCCCTCATCTAGAAAGACGATTGAATCTTCGATGATCGACAGCTCGCGCTCCCAGCGTCTGCCGGAAAGCGTTTCGCAAGGTACGTCGCAGCTGAGTGCAACGCCGCTTTCCGGTCCTCGGTCGTTGTAGTCGCGAATCATCGAGATGAGCGTCGTTTTGCCCGTGCCGCTGTTGCCGCGTATAAAGGAAATGTTGCGTTTAAAGGTGAGTGTGTACTTTACTTTTGCGCGCTCGACGACAACAGTATGTGTTCCCCTCATTACTCATCAACATCCAAAAAGTCATTGGTGGCACCGACAAACTCCTGCATGTTCCTGACGTTGCGGCCATCGTTATCGATGCGGATCTCAAAGCTCTTCCAGGGGAATTTCATGATGTGGTATAAGGTCACCAGCACATCCTGCTCTTTGCCGATCTTGAGTAGCCAGCGGGCACAGTTGTCTCCGCAGGTGGATGCGTTGAACACCATATTTGGGAGATTGCGCACCAGCAGCAGCGTCTTAACGCCGCCGGACAGTTCGAGTGGGGTGATCGAGCCCAGCTGTTTGCTTACGATGCTGTGGGGACCGATGAGCTCTGATCCGTCCACGCTTTTAATAATCTGTGCGGCCATAGGGTCTTCGAACCATGAGTCCAAGTATGAGTTCCTAAAATAGGTTTCGGTATCGTAGATGGAACCAGGGTAATCCCCCAGATGGATGCTTAACATGCGCGTCTCCAGACGTTGTGTGACTGCAATGATTATATGCCAGTAATAAAGTGCCGCCAGTAGCAAGGTTGCTGCTGGCGGCACTGGCATTATTAGCGTGTGAATCGCGTTGATGGATTTGCTCGCGAGGCTACTTTTCGAGACGTTCCCCCAGCAGCTCCAGCGCGTGGGCGTAGCCTTGGAGGCCTTCGCCGGTGATGGTGGCGAAGCAGGCTAGGCGGGCGTAGCTCACCTGGCGGAAGTCCTCACGCGTTTCGACGGCGCTGATATGGACCTCAACGGCGGGGATGGCGACGGCCTTGAGGGCGTCCAGGATGGCTACGCTGGTATGCGTGTAGGCCGCCGGGTTGATGACGATGCCGTCGACCTTGCCGTAGGCCTCCTGAATCTTGTCGACGATGCTGCCCTCGTGGTTGGACTGGAAGACCTCGACTTCGTCAAAGCCCTGCGCGGCGCCTGCTTCTTTGCAGATTTGGACCAAACGGTCGTAGTTGTCGCTGCCGTAGATGCCCGGCTCGCGGATGCCGAGCATGTTGAGGTTGGGACCGTTGATGACGAGTGCTTTCATGGTTGCTTCCTTTGCGGTTGGGCGAGTGTGCTGCAGGCCTTGGGGTTCGACGTTTGCCCAGATAAAACCTGCCAAAATAAACCTGTCCCTTTTGGTAGGTTTTAGAGGGTGTCGAGGAGGGCTTGGGCGGTATTGGCGGCGCAGTCGCGCGAGTCGATGATGTAGTCGGCCCAGGCGCGGTAGTGCGGCATGCGCTGCTCGGCCAGCTTGTCGATGCCGTCGCGGGCGGTGATGGGGCGGCCCTTGTGGGCGAGCTCGTCGAGCTTACGGTTGAGCATCACGATCTGGCTGTTTTGGTGCAGCAGCGGGTAGTTCTCGTCGCGCGTAACGACGCCGCCGCCCGTGGAGAGCACCAGACCACTGCACTTGGAAATGTCGGCCAAGGCAGCCGTTTCCTGCTCGCGGAAGGCCGGCTCGCCGCGCTCGACGATAAAGTCGGCGCAGGGCATGCCGAGGCGCTCCTCGAGGGCGCGGTCCAGGTCAACGTGCTCACGGCCCGTCAGCAGGGCGACCTGCTCGCCCACGCGGGTTTTGCCCGAGCCGGGCATGCCGACCAGCGCGATGTTTTGTTCGCGGCGGGACAGACGCTCCGTTACGTCCAGGATGCGCTCACGCGGGGTGACCTGTCCGGTGTAGCGCTCGACGGCTTGTGCAGCCTGGGCCACGAGCATGAGCAGACCACCGATGCAGGGGATTCCGCGACGCTCGGCCTCGAGCATCAGACCCGTGCGGGCGGGGTTGTAGACAATGTCGATAACGCCTTCGAGCGCATCGAGCCCTTCGAGTGTGCAAGGCGCGTCGGGGCAGTGGGGGAACATGCCGGCAGGCGTGCAGTTGACGAGCAGGGCGGCGTCGGACTGCTGCGCGATATTGCCGTAGTTGACCTCGCTCGTGCGACCGACTGGTACGACGACGGCGCCCAGGTCGCCGAGCACCATGCTGGCCGTAGTGCCCGCGCCACCGGTGGCACCGAGCACGAGGACCTTCTTGCCGGCAACCCTTACGCCCAACTCCTCGACCAGGCACTGAAAACCAAAGTAGTCGGTGTTGTCGCCGCGCAGGCGGCCGTCGGCCAGGCGGGTGATCGTGTTCACGTTGCCCATGCGCTCGGCGAGCGGGCTCAGCTCGTCCAGGTACTCCATGACGGCGCGCTTGTAGGGGATGGTCACGTTGGTGCCTTCCCACTCGTCGCCGGTCATAAAGGCCTCAAGGTCCTCGGGCTCGCGCTCAAAGCGCACGTACTCCAGGCCCGCGAGCTCCTTGTAGATGGTCGGGGTGTAGCTGTGGCCCAGCACGCGGCCCAGCACGCCGTAGGGGCGGGTTGCGGCGGTATCGGTCATCTAGAGCACCTCCGTGTAGCTGCCAAAGTAGGTGAAGCTTTCGCACACGTCGTCGATGGAATCGAGCAGGTCGTCGAGGGCCTTGCTGCCAAAGGGGCAGTCCAGATCAAAGTAGAACATAAACTCAAAGTCGCGACCGGGGATGGGGCGGCTCTCGAGCTTGATGAGGTTGATGTTGAGTGCGTAGAAGCGCTCGAGCACGCGATAGAGGGCGCCCGGCTCGTTGGCCGTGGTGATCATGAGCGAGGTACGGTTGGCACCGGGATAGACGCGCGGCTCGCGGCTGATGACGACAAAGCGTGTGTAGTTGTTGTCCGAGTCCTGGATGTTGGACTCCAGCACCTCCAGGCCATAGAGTGTCGCGCAGCTGCGCGAGGCGATAGCGGCGACGTCGGTGCGCTCGGAGTTGGCGACCATCTCGGCCGACATGGCGGTGTTGGGGTATTTGGTGGCATGCAGGCCGTGGCCCTCGATAAAGCCGGCGCACTGGGCAATGGCTTGGCCGTGGCTGTAGACCTCGCGCACGTCGGCGAGTTTGGTGTCGGGCTTGGCGAGCAAGTTGTGGTCGATCTTGAGGCGAAGCGAGCGCACGATGTGGAAGTCGAACTGGGCGAGCAGGTCGTAGACGGCGTTGACCGAGCCGGCGGTGGAGTTCTCGATGGGCAGCACGCCAAACTCGCAGAACCCGTCGCGCACGGCTCGCATGACGCCCTCAAAGGTCTCAAAGAACGCAATATCGGGCACGTCGAAGAGCTTGCACGCGGCGATTTGACTGTAAGCGCCCTCAACGCCCTGGCAAGCGACGGTGGCAGTTTGAGGGAAGGGCGTGTCGGAGGCTGCAGCCGTGGCGTGGGCCTTTTGCGAGACAGTGATGCCCTTGAGTTCGTTGATGTAGCGCTGCTGCTCGGCCTTGCTCATGCTCATGAGGAGACGGAACAGGGTGATGGTCTGCGCCTCGTAGCGCTCGGGCGCGCGGCTGGCGAGGTTGTTGAGTTTTGAGCGCTCGCGGGCGGGGTCAAAGACGGGCTTGCCCATCTCGATCTTTGATTTGGCGACCTCGGTGGCAATGTCCATACGCTCGACAAAGCTGTTGAGGAGCGTGGTGTCGATGCCATCGATGGCCTGGCGGATGTCAGCAAGGTCCATGGAGGCCCCTTTCGTGAATCGTTGCCTGGGGTGGGCGGATTAGCGCTGGCCTGTGTCCTCGAGGAGGGCGTCCCAGATGGCGAGGGCGGCGGCTGCTTCGGCTACGGGGACGGCTCGGGGGACGATGCAAGGATCGTGACGGCCGTGGACCGAGAGCTTGGCATTTTCCATGGCGTCCATGTCCACCGTCTGCTGTTCGCGGCCAATCGAGGGCGTCGGCTTTACGGCCATGCGCCACATGACGGGCGCGCCGGTGGAGATGCCGCCCAGAATGCCGCCGGCGTTGTTGGACTCGACCTCGATCTTGCCGGTCTCGGCGTCGATGCGATACGGATCGTTGTTCTCGCTGCCGCGCATGGCGGCCACGGCAAAGCCCATGCCAAACTCCACGCCCTTTACGGCGGGAATGCCAAACGCGATTTGCGCGATGCGGTTCTCGATGCCGTCGAACATGGGGTCGCCGATGCCCGCGGGCAGGCCGTAGATGCCGCACTCCACGATGCCGCCGATGCTGTCAAGCTCGTCGCGCGCGGCTAGGATTTCCTCGCGCATGCGGCCGGCTGCGGCGGCATCAATGCACGGCAGGTCGTTCGTAAGAATCGTCTTGCGGTCGGCCTCGCGATAGACCATATCGTCCATGGGTAGGTCGGAGATACCGCCGATCTGCGCGACGTGCGCCATGACCTGAATACCGCGGGCATCGAGTGCCTGCAGCGCAATGCCGCCAGCGATGCATAGGGGAGCCGTGAGACGTCCGGAAAAATGCCCGCCTCCAGCAACGTCGTGCATGTTGTGGTACTTCACGCGCGCAGGGAAGTCCGCATGTCCGGGACGGGGCTTGCGGCGCAGCTCGGAGTAATCATTGGAGCGCGTGTTGGTGTTCTCGATAATCGCGGCGATGGGCGCGCCGGTGGTATGTCCATCGACCACACCGGCGATGATATGCGCGGCGTCGGCCTCGCGGCGTTTGGTTGCGGTCTCGTCGCGGCCGGGGGCGCGACGGTCGAGGAAGGCCTGCAGCTTCTCCTGGTCCACGGCGATGCCCGCCGGGATGCCATCGAGCGAGCAGCCGATGGCGGGGGAGTGCGATTGGCCGAAGATGCTTACGCGCAAGACGTTGCCAAAGGTCGAGGACATGCTATTCCTCCTCGAGTGTGACCTTGCCGCCCAGCAGGCGATAGTGGTCGAAGAAATCGGGATAGGACTTGTTGACGGCCTCGGCGCCGTGGATCACAACCTCGCCGGTGGCGCGGCTCGCGGCGATGGCGGCCATCATGGCAATGCGGTGGTCGTTGTGCGAATCGACTTCACCGCCGGTAAAGGCATCGACGCCCTTGATGATGAGGTCGTCGCCGGCAATACGCACCTGCGCGCCCAGCGCGGTGAGCTCGCGGGTGGTGGTGGCCAGGCGGTCGGATTCCTTGATGCGCAGGCGGGCACAATCGCGGATGAACGTGCGGCCTTGCGCCAGCGATGCCACGGCCGAGATGACGGGCACGAGGTCGGGAATGTCGTGGGCACTCATCTCAAAGCCGGCGAGCTTGTCGGACTGCACGGTGGCGGCGTTGGTGGAGCGCACGATGCGGGCGCCAAAGCGCGAAAGCGCGGCAAGCACGTTGCGGTCGCCCTGCGCGGAGCTCAGGGACACACCCTCCACGGTGATGGGGTTGGCGCCGATGGCGCCGGCGCACAGCCAAAAGGCGGCGTTGGACCAGTCGCCCTCGACGGCTACGCTGCCGGGCGTGCGGTACGAGCCGCTGCTCACGCGGAAGTTCGTGACCTCGGGCTGGCCGCCCTTGGCGGGGATGCGCTCGACGTTGACCTCGACGCCGAAGGCCTTCATGGCCTGGATGGTCAGGTTGATATAGGGGCGGCTCTCGATAAGGCCGGTTACTTGCACGCAGGAGGGCTGGGCCAGCAGCGGGGCTGCCAGCAGCAGGCCCGAGATATACTGCGAGCTCACGTTGCCCGGCAGCACAAAGGTGCCCGGGCGCATGCGGCCGCTCGTCTTGAGCGGAAAGCCGCCCAGGCCCTCCAGATTGCAACCGGCGGCAATGATCTCGTCCGAGAGCGGGGAGAGCGGGCGGGCGCCCAGGCGGCCCTGGCCCACGAAGGTGGCATTCGCACCCAGCGCGCAGGCGACGGGCAGCATAAAGCGCAGCGTGGAGCCGCTTTCGCCGCAGTCAAGCGTGCCGCCGGCAAGGGCCTTGAGCAGGCCAAACTCAACACTCTTCATGGTGGGGTGGACCTGGAAGCCGTCCTCGACGGTCTCGATGCGAGCGCCCAGGGCCGTGAGACAGCGCACCGTGGCCTCGATATCGGCGCAGGTGGTGTTGCAGGTGACGTGCGTCTCGCCGTTGGCAAGCGCAGCGCAGATGATCAGGCGATGCGCCATCGACTTGGACGCGATGGCGGGAACGGTGCCCTTGAGCGGGGACGGGGTGATGCGGGCTAGCATGCGGATGCGTCTCCCTTCTGGCCGAGGCCCTCGGCAATGAGTTCGTGGAAAGTGGAAAGCGGCGTGCGGTCGATGCTGCAACGGCCAATGTCGTGCGGAATTACCAGGTCGATAGTGTCACCGGCGCGCTTTTTGTCGTGGAGTGCCTCGGCAAAGACGGCGTCGGCCGAAAGCCTGCAGCGGGTCTTGAGGCCGTGGCGCGCGCAGAGCTCCTCGATGCGAGCGGGAAGTTCGGCGTCGCAAATGCCGTGCAAGGCCGCGGCGCGCGTGATGATGCCCATGCCGATCGAAACGCAGTTGCCGTGCCCCAGCTCAAAGTTCTCGCAGGCCTCGACGGCATGTCCGGCGCTGTGTCCAAAGTTGAGGAGCTTTCGCTGGTTGGTTTCGCGCTCGTCGGCAACGACCACGGCGCGCTTGATGTCGATATTGCGGGCGATGATGAGCGCTACGCGCGCCACATCGCGGTTGAGCAGCTCCAGCGTGAGCGGGGTCTTCTCCAGCTCGGCGAAAAGCTCCGGGTCGGCGATCACGGCGTGCTTGACGACCTCGCCGCAGCCGTCGGCGAACTGCTCGGGCGTGAGGGTGGCCAGGCACCCCACGTCGGCGATAACCACGCTCGGCTGCCAAAAGGCGCCGGCCAAGTTCTTGCCTGCAGCCAGGTCGATGGCGGTCTTGCCACCCACCGACGAATCCACCATGGCGAGCAGGCTCGTCGGGATCTGCACAAACTTGCAGCCGCGCATGTAGGTGGCGGCCACAAAGCCCGCCACGTCGCCCACGACGCCGCCACCGAGTGCCACGATCACGTCGGAGCGCGAAAGCTCGTGCTCTGCCACAAACTCCATAATGGCAACATAGGTTTCGGCGCGCTTATGGGCCTCTCCGGCCTCGAAGGTGCAGATGCTCACCTCGTAGCCTGACGCCTCCAGGCTCTGCTTAACGGGCATCTGGTAGAGCGGGCCCACGTTGGTGTCCGTCACGATGACGGCCTTGGTACCGCCGGCAGTGGCGCGCACGAGTGGTCCCGCCTGCTCCAGCAAAAACGTGCCAACATGCACCTGGTAGGGGCGTGCAGTGTCGATATCGATGGTAATCGCCATAAGCTTCGGTCCTTTCGACCTGGCGTGATAGATGGTCTAGTGGGAGGCCTCGTCGTCGAGTGCGCGCTTAATGCGGTCGCCCTCGGCAAGGAGATTCTCCAGATAGCGCTGGTCGCGTTCCTTGAGCGCACGGCTGTAGGCGCCAAGCGACTCAATCAGATGGTCGATCTCGAAGGCGAGCGCGTCGGCGTCGTCGATCATGAGCTCGGACCACATTTGCGGGTTGAGGTGCGCCACGCGGGTGAGATCGCGGTAGCTACCGGCCGAAAAGCCGTGGTGGACCTGGGCGGTCGGGCTCTTTACGTAGGCGTTGGACACTACGTGCGCAAGCTGGCTCGTGAAGGCGATGACGCGGTCGTGCTCGGCGGCGCTGGTCACGCTGAACTTGCCAAAGCCCAAGGGGCGCACCATCTCGCGCACCTGGCCCAAAAGCTCCAGCTTGAGCGCATCGTCTACCGCGGGCGGTACGAGCACCAGCGGCGCGCCCTGGAACAGGTCGGCGCGGGAGTGCGCATAGCCCGAGTACTGCGTGCCCGCCATGGGGTGCGCGCCCACAAAGTAAAAGCCGTGCTCGCGGGCAAGCTCAAAGGCACGCTCGCACACGATGCCCTTCACGCCCACGGTGTCAATCACCACGGGCCCCATGATGGCCTCGGTATCGGTGGCGTCGGCGAGCGCTTGGGCGTGCGCCTCGAGCCACTCGATGCAGGCCTCGGGGTAACAGGCCAGCACGATGATGTCGCACTCGCCGAGCGTCTCGTCGTTGAGCTCTCCGGCGACAGTGCCCATGCTGGCGGCCGTCATGACATCGTCATCGGGGTCCCAGGCCAGCACGCGGACGCCCGCCTGCGCATAGCCGCGGGCAAAACTGCCGCCGATGAGGCCAAGGCCGACGATGCCGGCGCACTTAGGGCCGCCCTGGTTAACGCGCGCGTTTCTCACCGTACCCATGGGCTACTCCATGGTCTCTTGGCAGACAACCTCGCGGATGGCTCGGATACGGCGCATGGTGTCGTCGAACTGATCGGGGGTGAGGGCCTGGGCGCCGTCGGACCAGGCGCGGCTCGGCTCGTCGTGGACCTCGATCTCCAGGCCGTTGGCACCGCAGGCGGTCGCGGCGAGCGCCATGGGCTCGACGTAGCGGGTGTAGCCGGTGGCGTGGCTGGGGTCGGCGACGACAGGCAGGTGTGACAGGTGGTGCAGCACCGGCACGGCGTTGAGGTCGAAGGTGTTACGGGTGCGGGTCTCGAAGGTGCGGATGCCGCGCTCGCACAGGATGACGTTGTCGTTGCCCTCGCTCATGATGTACTCGGCTGCCATAAGCAGCTCGTCGATCGTGCCGGACATGCCGCGCTTGAGCAGAATCGGTGTCTGGGTCTTGCCGACCTCCTTGAGCAGAGGGAAGTTCTGAGCGTTGCGGGCGCCGATCTGCATGACGTCGATCTTCTTGTCCAGGAAGACCTGCACGTCGCGCGGGTCCATGATCTCGGTGACGATCGGCATGTCGAGCTCGGCAGACGCCTCGCACAGCAGGTCGAGGCCGGCGGGGCCCATGCCCTGGTAGGCGTAGGGGGAGGTGCGGGGCTTGTAGGCACCGCCGCGCAGCATCGAGGCGCCGGCGGCCTTTACGCGGCGGGCGATGCGGATGAGGTTCTCGCCCTCGACGGAGCACGGGCCGGCGATGACCTGGAACTGATCGCCGCCGATCTTGACGCCGTGGCCGCAGTCGATGACGGAGTCCTCGGGGTGGAACTTGCGGTTGGCGCGCTTGAACGGCTCGGAGACGCGCTGTACGCGCTCGACGACATCCATGGACTCGAGCAGGAACGGGTCGATCTTGGTCGTATCGCCCACCAGGCCGATGATCGTCTCGTTCTCGCCGCGCGAGACATCGGTCTTCAGGCCCTTTTTCTCAATCCAGCTGACGATATGGCTGACGGCCTCGTCGCTGGCGCTCTGCTTTAAAATTGCAATCATGGTGTGCCTCTCACCTCGATGGATAACCCTTGCAAAAACGGCCCGCATCGCGAGCCGTGTATATATGGTGCATGAGAGTTTATACTATCTGACTCGCTTTTGCCTTCTAAAGTGGGTCGTTGCGCCGCGTCTTCCTCGGAATTGCAAAGCTTTTTCTTTTATTTTGATAGCCCGTGGTGCACTTGGGTATAATGCCAAACGTTGGCCCTATTAGCTCAGGGGATTAGAGCGTCTGCCTCCGGAGCAGAAGGCCGTTGGTTCGAATCCAACATGGGGCACCATTCCAATTTTGCTCGAACCCGCTGGATGTCCAATCTGGCGGGTTCGCCCTTTTTGTCGTAGTTCAGCGTGACCAGTATCTCGTCCTCCGAGACGACAGCCTGCCACACGAACGCCTTCAGCAGCGTCGCGTCGTCGAGCGCCGTCCCGCATTGCAGGAAGTCGGCGAAGCGCTGCGGGTCTATCCGCTCGTCCGTGATGGCCTCGAGGTCGTACCTCGCTCGCGCCTGCTGCTCCTCGAGCTCGGCTATGCGCTCGTTCACGCCCGGCGCTATCACGCCCTGCTCGATGGCGTTGAGGATGTTCCTCAGGCCCCTCTCCGCGGCCCTGAGCGAGTCCTCTGCCTGCCTGCGGCGCGCCCGCACCTCGGCCGTGTCCGCGCGCTCCGCTACCATGTTGGCTATCTGCAGCGCCTCGCCGCGGTCGCCGAGCAGCCCGCGCAGCGCCGAGGCGATTGAACCTTCCAGCTCCTCGCGCCTGATGTTGCGGACGCACGACCCCGGGCAGCTGTAGTACTCGTACTTGACGTTGTTGCGGCCCCTGCCGCTCACGCCCTGCAGGTTCCTGCCGCATTCCGCGCACAGCGCCGCCCCCGCGAGGGCGAAGTCGCCCCAGTTCTCGCTCGAGCGCTGCTTGCGGCACTTGATTCCCTGGACCTCCATGAACGTCACCTCGTCCACGATCTGCGGCATCCCGCCCTCGCGGACGATGCCTCCCCACTCGTACCTGCCCGTGTACCTGCGGTCGCGAAGCATCTGCTGCACCATCGCCTGGCCGCACGGGTTGCCCTTGCGCGTCCTGAGGCCGCGCCGCGCGAACTCGCGCGCTATCGCGTTCATGGACATGCGCTCGAGCCTCAGCGCGAAGGCCTCGCGCACCCACGCAGCCTGCGCCTCGTCGACCTCGTACTCGTCGTCCCCGTTCCTGCGGTATCCGAAGATGCGCACGCCGTTGGTCTTGCACTTGAGGGCGTTGCCCTCCATTCCGCGCTTGGTCCTGATGGCGGTCTTCCTCGACTCGCAGGCGGCGAGCCCCTCGAGCAGCTTCTCGTAGATGATGCCCTCCGGGCTGTCGGGTATCTGCTCGAGCGCCGAGACCAGCTTGACGCCGCGCATGGCGAGCTCGCGCTTGTATATCGGCGCGTCGTACTCGCCGCGGCTGAAGCGGTCCATCATGTAGACGAGGACGATCTCGCTCTCGCCGGCGTTGGCTATCATCCGCTGGAACTCGGGGCGGTCGTCGGTGCGCCCCGACACGGCGCGGTCGCAGTACTCCGCCGCGACCCCGTAGCCCTCGCGCGCGCACCACTCGCGGCAGACGCGCAGCTGGTCCTCGATGGATGCCTCGCGCTGCCTGTTGCACGAGAATCTCGCGTATATCACTGCCCTCTTTGGCATAATAGATATGTCACCCTTCCTTCAAGTTGAGTTTGCATGGGTGCACTGGTTGGATGCCCCGTCGGCAGCGCTGGTACCGCTTTAGCCGACGGGGCTCTTTTATCTTCCGAGATAGACAACGGTCACCCTCCATATGGGAAAGCCGTCGTGACCTTCTCGCTTTTGGCAGCAGGCGAAATAGGGGCGTTCGCCGGCATGCTCGGCGAGGGTCTTGTAGTGCACGCACCTCGCGCTGACATCGGCCGCCATCGCCCCATCCACAAAGACGGCGACATGCGGTTTCGCCGTTGACCCGCGAGGAGTCGGGATCAGCTCCGTGGAGACCTCGACCGGAAATACCCCGCTTTTTCTCATGCCGGTCCACTTGTCATCCTCGATGTAGACGCAGTCTCCGTCCACGCCCACCGGCAGTTCTCGCCCGCACGCCTTCGACAGTTCAAGCCTGGTGCGCTCCGATAAGGCGGCCGACTCGCATTCGGGGGAATGCCTTTCCTCGAAGCTGACGTCGCGTCCAAGGCCCTTGCAGGCATCGAGCCACGCGAATATCTCCTCGGGCTCGTCGATCATCATGACGACGGTTGGGATTCCCTTGGCGTACCATCCCGTCATTCTGCACGACACGGTGATCCTGTATCCGAGCTCCGTAATGTCCTTGAACGTGTTTCCGAGAGCCGACGCTGCCCCAAACACCTTTCCTTTGTACGCGAGCGCGAAGCCATTGTCCGTAGTGTCCCATACGCCACCCGTGAGCTCGCTTCTCAGCCGCATTGGCTTCGTCACGACTTCGGCATCGAACACATCACCTTTACGAATCTTCCTCAACGGCTCGCCGTAATAGACGTATACGGTGCGCTCGCACTCACCGCGAAACGATATGGACTTGCCAACGCCAACCTGCTGGCCAATCTTAGCGGCAGCAGCGTCCCCTATCATATCTTTCGCCGTGCTGAGAGCGGCGTTAGCGGCGGCTCTCGCAATGTCACCGAACAGACCCATAGGTCATTCCCCCTCGTCCCACGAACCAGTCCCAAGCAACTCATCGACAGAGCACCCATAGAATCTGGCGAGCTTCACAAGCTTCGTTCCATTTATCTCGCGCTGCCCGTTTTCAATCATCGAGTACATGGGTACGCCGATGCCGAGTGCGCTGGCAACCTCTGGCTGCTTCTTCTTGTATTTGAGCCTCGTTTCTTTGAGGCGAAACTTCATGCCCACGGTTACCTCCTGTTTCTAAGCGTGAGCATATTGTACAAAAAGATTTACAAATAGCGAAATCATGCTTGCAAACAGCTAGGCACTAATCTATATTCACGTATTGTGAAGTTCACAAATAGTGAAATGGAGGTGCAAATGAATCCCATTGCTAGCGAACGTGTCCGCATTGGTCTCAGTCAAGAGGACCTGGCAGAGAAGATCGGCCTCAAGAGTCGAGCTACTGTCGCCAGTTATGAGAATGGAGGAGAGATCCCCGGCTCGAAACTGGTGGCGATGACTCGCCTGTTTAAGTGTTCGGCTGACTACCTACTCGGTCTTACCGACAACCGGACGGTGTCCTAAATGGACGCCAAAGAACACGAAAGTAAGCTCAAGACCCCGCGCGAGATAGCGCTCGACACCATGTGCTCGACGCTTCGGGCGGTGTACCGGGAATGGGAGAGGAAGGAGGGAAGCAAGAGACAGTGAGGCAATGGTCGACACGTGAGATCCGGTACCTGAGGGAGCATGCCGGCGACGGCGCCAAGGAGATAGCAAAGGCGCTGGGCCGCAGCACCGACGCGGTCAAGTGGCAGGCGCGCAGATGCGGAATATCGCTCCGCCAGCGCTGGATGTGCCCGAAGTGCGGGCGCACGACGTTCAAGCCGCTGAACAAGGCGAACGGCTGGTGCGCGGAGTGCACGAAGGAGGGCCACGTGGCAGACCTCAGGGAGCAGGCAAACGCGATGCGCGAGGAGGCGGCGAGGGCTAAGCGGAACGACAGGGAGCGGCAGAGGTGCTACAGCGCCAAGAGCCGCGCCAAAAAAGTCCCAAAATAGCCACCCTAAAAGCCACACCTGCATCTACCTGCGGAAACATCAGAAGGGAACACAAGATGTACACATACAAAGAAGCGAGCGCCCCCAGCTACCAACTTGTGAGCACTCGCAAACACAGCCCCGGACACGAGGCTCAGACCATCATAGCACCCAAGCCATACCGACCGACCGTCCGCGAGCAGCTCGACTCCGACGCTTTCAAGGCGGGGGCCATGGTCGGCTTCATCGCCGCCGCGGTCCTGTTCGCGGCGGTCCTGACCGTCTTCGTCCTCCCGACGATGGACGGCGCGGTCCAGGCCGCCAAGGCGGCATGCGCGGCGGGAGCGGTCAATGCGTAACGACGAGAGGTACCGCCAGAAGCCGATGGGCAACCAGCTCGAGATCTTCGGGCTCGGCGCGGACGGCGAGCAGGACATGGCGGACGCGCGCGCATGGATAGGCGAGCACCCGCGGGCGTGGGACTTCATGGTCGAGCAGGCCACCCGCCTCAACCGCAAGGGCTACGTATCCATCAACTACCTCATTCACATGGTGCGCAACGAGCTGCACGTGGGCGTGAAGAACGGCCTCGCGCCGAGCCTCGCCCGCATCATGGAGGCGCGCTACCCGCACCTCAAGCACGCGTTCAACAAGCACCGCTCGAAATCGGACGGGTTCTGCGATGAGTAGGAGCAGGAGGACCGCGAAGGACGCGGGCACGAGGTTCGAGCGCCTGGTCGCCGACTACCTCGCCGGGAGGCTGGGGGCCGACATCGACAGGCAGGTCAAGACCGGCTCGAGGGACACGGGCGACATCCGCGGCGTGTCGGTGGCCGGGCGCGGCATCGCAATCGAGTGCAAGGACTACCAAGGAAGACACGAGCTGCCCAAGTGGCTGCGCGAGGCGGAGACCGAGCGAAGGAACCGCGGGGCCGACTACGGCGTGGTCGTCTGGAAGCGCCGCGGGACCGCCATCCCGGGCGAGCAGTTCGTGACCATGACATTGGAGACGTTCGCGGCGATGCTCGCGGGCGCCGAGAAGGAGGAATAGCGATGGAGAGCACAAACATACCGGTGGAGATCGAGGCCAAGTTCAAGCAGGCCACCGTGAAGGGCGGCGTCGCCGTCCTGCAGTTCGAGGTCGACACGGAGGACAGCGCGGCGTTCGACGCCATCCGCAAGAGCGGCGAGGAGGTCTGGCTGTCCATCCAGAGCAAGCAGCCGCAGATCCTGTTCGTGAGCCACGACGGGGAGGTGACCGAGTGATGGCGGACTACAAGGGGATGTTCGCCGAGCTGGCCGAGCTCGCCACGGAGGAGCAGGCGATGTTCGCCATCTCGGTCATAACGAAGTCCGACGAGTCGTTCCACAGGTTCATGGACGCGCGCGAGAGGCTGTCCAGGTGGATCGTCGAGCACGCGGCGGCCATCGACGAGGTGCTGACCGAGGAGAAGTACAACAAGATGCTCAACGAGGAGGTCAGGTAATGGCAGGGGAGAACGGAGCCGAGGAGGTCGTCGCCGAGGTCATCGAGGAACAGGGGGCGCCCGACCTCGTCGTCACGTACTCGCCGTCCGTCATCAGCGCGAACTTCGACGCGATGGAGGCCAGCATCCGCGCGAAGGTCGCGGACTACGAGGGCGCCAAGTACGACCTGACCAAGGACGAGTCCATCAAGGAGGCCAAGAACGACCGCCACTACCTCAACGGCCTGAAGAACGAGATCGAGGAGCGTCGAAAGGCCGTGAAGCGCGAGTACAACAAGCCGCTCGCCGACTTCGAGAAGCGCTGCAAGGAGATCACGTCCATCATCGACGGAGCGTCGGACGGCATCAAGGCGCAGATCGACCAGGCCGAGGAGGAACGCAAGGCACGCGCGAAGGCCAAGCTCGAGGAGCACTACGAGACGTTCGCCGGGCTGCTCGCGCCGGTCGTCCCCTACGAGCGCCTCCACGAGAAGCAGTGGCTCAACAAGAACTTCGGCGAGGTCAAGGCGAAGAAGGCGCTCGAGGCCAAGGTCTCGAAGCTCGCGGGCGACTGGGAGACGCTCAAGTCGCAGTTCGAGGGCGAGCCCTACTACGAGGAGGCCGAGCGCGAGCTGTTCGCGACCCTCGACCTCGGCGCGGCCATCACCTCGGCACGCAAGGCGGCCGAGGAGGCCGCACGCATCGCCGAGCTGAAGGCGGCGATGGAACCCGAACCCGAGCCAGAGCCCGAGCCCGAGCCAGAGCCCGAGCCCGAGCCAGAGCCCGAGCCGGAGCCGCAACCGGAACCCGAGCCGGTGCCTGTCGGCAACTGGTACCCGGGTGGCTCACCGATGCAGGAGATCGGCGAGCGCATCGGACCGGCACCCGTGCTCCGTCCGGCACCGCGCCCCGCAGCGGCCCCGCAGCCGAGCGCCGCGACCCCGTGCGTGATGGTCATCGACTCGGCGACGACCGGGCAGATGCAGTCCATCGGGCGCTTCGCCGGGAGCATCGGCGTGAGCGGCGTGTTCAAGCGCGGCACGCTTCAGCAGGTCTACGAGCGCACGATCCGTTAGGAGCCATGAATGGCAGACGAGAAGCACATCACCATCACCGAGGCGGTCGCCAAGGTCCAGCGCTCCGTGGTGGTGCCCAAGGCCCGCTACAACGCCTACGCGAAGTTCAGCTACCGCTCGTTCGAGGACATTGTGGCGGCGCTCAAGGAGCCATGCAAGGACGCCGGCGTGGCCTTCACTCTCAGCGACGGGGTTGAGCACATCGGCGAGAGGTACTACGTCAAGGCGACCTGCCGCATCTTCTTCGAGGACGGGAGCGGCGACGCCATGGAGGTGAGCGCCTACGCCAGGGAGGACGAGCACAAGAAGGGCTCCGACGACGCGCAGGTGACCGGCATGGCATCGAGCTACGCCCGCAAGTACGCGCTGTGCGGCGCGTTCGCCATCGACGGGCAATCCGACCCGGACTCCCTCACGGACAGTCCCGAGAAGGAGCCTCCGGCGCAGGGGCCGTTCATCGCCAAGTGCAAGGCCTGCGGCACGAGCTACCAGTTCGAGAGCCGCGAGCAGTACGAGGCGTTCATCCAGAACCCCGGTTGCTGCGCCACGCCGACGTGGAGGGTCGTGTAGGCCATGCAGGACCTGTACGGCGAGCGCGAGCGGCTCTTCGAGCAGCTCATGTCCGAACTCGAGGCCCTGCGCAGGACCGGGCAGCAGTACGCGGAGAACGAGGCCGACTACCGCAAGGCCCTGCGCATCGCCATCCTCGAGGAGCGCTCCAAGGGCACGCCGGTGACCATCATCGGCGACCTGTGCCGGGGGCGCGAGGAGATAGCCGAGAAGAAGCAGCTGCGCGACTGCGCCGAAGCCCTCTACAAGGCATCGAGCGAGGCGATCATGGCGCTGAAGCTGCGAATCAAGACAGTAGACGCCGACATCCAGAGGACATGGACGAGCGGCGGAGAGGAGACATACAGATGAGCATCAACAGAGTGGTCGTGTCGGGCAATTTGACCCGAGACCCCGAGCTGCGCGTCACGCCGGGCGGCACGCAGGTGCTGGGCTTCGGCGTCGCGGTCAACGACCGCCGCCGCAACCAGCAGACGGGGGAGTGGGAGGACTACCCCAATTTCATCGACTGCACCATGTTCGGCAACCGCGCCGAGGCGCTCTCGCGCATCCTGCGCAAGGGCATGAAGGTCGCCATCGAGGGGAAGCTTCGCTACAGCTCCTGGGAGGACAAGAACGGGGGCGGCAGGCGCTCGAAGGTCGAGATCATCCCCGACGAGGTCGTCCTCATGAGCCAGAACCCCAACGGCCAGCAGGCGCCTCAGCAGTACGCGCCGCAGGGCTACCAGCAGCAGGCGTACCCGCCCCGACAGGCGCCGCAGCCCGCGCCGCAGGCGTACGCCCCGCATCCGGCGCCCCAGCATCCCGCGCCGCAGTGGAACGCCCAGCAGGCCTACCAGCAGGCCCCGCAGGCGGTACCGCAACCGGCACCGCAGCAGGCAGCGCCGCAGCCGGCACCCGCCCAGCAGCAGCTGGACGTGTACGACGAGGACATCCCGTTCTGATGGGGCGCTTACCCGACACCATCCGCGACCACTGGGAGGCGGTCCTGCTCGCCGCCTCCTTCTCCGCGGGTTTCCTGTTCTTCTCTTCGCTTCTCTGGGGGTGGTTCTGATGGCGTTCACCGTGTTCGACAGCTTCGCCGAGGTCTACGACGACTTCGACGAGAGTGACCCCGAGGACATGCGCGACCGCGCGGTGCTCGCGGACGCAATCATGATGTACGGCCTTCACGGAGTCGAACCCGACCTCCCGAAGCACCTGCGCCGCGTGTTCAAGGCGATGAAGAACGCCATCGACAACTCCAAGGACGCGCGCGGCAGGGGCGGCAAGGGCGGCCGCCCGCGCAAGAAACCAGTTTCCGACAAACCAGAAACGCAGGTTTCGGAAAGCGAAAACCTAGGTTTTCCAAACGGGAAACCAGTTTCCGACAAACCCGAAACCCCGGTTTCGGAAAGCGAAAACCCTAACCTAACCTACCCTAGCCTGTCCTGTCCTGAACTGGATTGTGATGAGCTGTCCTGTGATGGGGGCGATGCCCCCGCCGCGCCGCCCGAGTTCGAGCCGCCGACCCTCGACGAGGCCCGCGGGTACTTCGGCGCCAACTGCCTGAGCGGCGACCCGGACGCCTTCTGGGCCTACTTCGAGTCGCAGGGATGGGTCAAGGGCAACGGCCAGCCGGTGAGCAACTGGGGCGCCCTGGCGCTCGACTGGTCAAGGCGCCAGAAGCGCATCGACGCCGACGACCGGGCGAGGGGCAAGCCCACCGCCTCGGAGGTCGAGGCCGCGACGTTCAGGCCGACCAGGACGCCCGAGGAGGCACTGGCCGAGCAGGAGCGAAGGTGGGCGTCCGAGCACCCGGGCATCGACCCGGCCAAGGTCGAGGCCCCGCGGGGCACGACCGCGAGCAGGGACCGGTTCGGGCTGTACCAGGACGCGCAGAGGCTGCTGGCCGCCCGCGCCGCGTGCGAGGGGAGGCTCTCATGATCCTCGACGCGGGCCTGCTGCGGGGGTGGCCGAAGGAGCGTGCCGAGCTGTACGGCAAGCCCCACCTCGGAGCCCGCTACACGGGAGGGCGCTCCTACGAGCTGACGCAGCCCCGCTGCTGCGTGTGCGGCAGGCGCGCCTCCAACTGCCACCACGTCGCCCGCAGGTCGTGGGGAAAGACGTTCAGGCTCGTCACGCCAAACGGGGTGTGGGAGCTGCGCAGCCCGCTGTTCGCCCTGTGCGGCTCCGGCACGACCGGGTGCCACGGGAAGTTCCACGACGGCGGCCTCAGGGCCGAGTGGGTATGGCGCACCGGGGCGGCCGAGGAGGCATGGTGGTCCGGCACGATGCTCAGGGAGTACCCGCCGCACAGCCCCGACCTCTACATGTTCGGCTACTGGGCCATCACCGACCGTTACGGAAACGAGATCATCCGAGAGGTGAAATGACGATGGAGATCACCAACTGCGAGCAGTACGTGCTCGCCGAGCTTGACTACGAGCAGCGCAAAAACGAGCGCCTCGTTGCCGAGAACAGCGAGCTGGCCAAGCAGCTCGACGCCATGACAAAGAGGGCGAACGGATACCGCCGGATCATCAACCGCCCCAAGACGCCCATCGAGGCGCTGGCCGACAAGGTCATGCGCGAGGAGATGCTGACCCGCTTCACCTACGCCGAGGTCGCGGACGTCAGGAGCGCGTTCAGCGGAAGGCTGCTCGACTTCGACGAATGGTGCCACGATGCGATGCGATATGTGGCGCTGGCGGACGACGTCGGCGAGGAGGAGTTCACCCGGTTCATGCGCCGGGACCTCAAGAAGATCTACGACAAGAAGGTGGCCAGATGTGCCGAGTAGAGGCCGCCGTGCCCGACAAGAGCGGCAGGGCGGGCCGATGAATGACGAGAGGGCCGTCGCCGCGGCCATCCACGCCGGGCTCCAGAGCGACGGCGTGACCGACCTCTACACGGGCGACTGCAGGGGCTGCGGCGAGTGTTGCTCGCGCTTCCTGCCCGTGAGCCCGTTCGACCGGGTGCGCCTCGAGGCGTACGTGCGCCGGAACGGAATCGTGCCCGCCGAGCCCAGGGCTGAGTACGACCTGCTGTGCCCGTACCTCACGGACGGGCGCGAGTGCGCAGTCTACGCCGCGAGGCCCGAGATCTGCCGCGCCTACCGGTGCGACAGGCACAAGAGGGGCGAGCTCGGCATGTTCTTCGGCGCGGAGTGCGCCGAGGTGACCGACATGCGCGCGCTCGCGGAATCAATGGCCCGCGATGTCTATGAATGCGAAAAGGAACCGAATGGAAGGAATACCGATGACCGACGAGAAGAAGACCGGCGAGACGTCCGAGACGCCATACCCCGGGACGCTTAGCTGGGCGGCGACGCGGTTGCTGGAGGCAATCGGCGACGCCGCGGGGGCCGTCGCCGAGATGCTGTGGGAGAGCATCTCGCGCGTGTTCCGAGACGCCCGCCGTCTCATGAGGAAGCTCGCGAAGGCGCTCGACCCGAAGTGGCGACGCCGCCGCCGTCGCGCACTCGCCCGCTCGCGCCGCAACAACCTGTACCTGAAGAGCATCGGGAGGTGCCGGTGATGGGCGGCAAGTACAGGAAGGAGCAGGGGAATGGCTAGGAACGTCTACGGCGGCTACTGCCGCGAGTGCGGCAGGTGGACGCCTCCCGGGTTCGGGCACTTCGAGCGCTACCGGGGCGGATGGCGCGTCCACTGCGTCGAGTGCGCGAGCGGTCGGAAGCTGCCGCCCGAGGGAGACCAGGCGTCGCGGGACATGCGGCGCCACGTCAGGAACATGGTGAACGACGGAAGGTACGGGAAGAGGGGATGCAGATGACGGGAGACGAGAGACCGGACATCTACACGGACGGGCTCCGGGAGGAGCGCTGCGAGAACTGCCTGCACTGCGGCGCGACGGTGCTGCGCACCATCCACGGCGTGGAGCGCACGGAGTGCGAGTGCGGGCGCAGGCCCGAGTTCGTGCACAGGACGCAGGCGGAGGCCCGCTGCAACTACTGGGAGGCGCGATGAGCGTAATCGACTGGAACATGGAGGCCCGGAACATCCTCAAGGCCGTGAGGGCCGTCGGGTACCTCGAGGGCATGAGCGCGACCCTGTGGCGGCTCGCCGGGCCGGAGATCGCCGACGAGGCGATAGCCGACTACGACAGGAGCGTGGCGGACGTCGCCGCGCTCCTGGGACTGGAGGCGAGGGACTATGACTGACGGTTACCTGCTCAACCTGCGAACGTTCCGAAAGGTGAGGGACGACAAGGCGCAGGCCCTCAAGCCGCTCGAGGAGGCGGCCGAGGCCTTCGGAGCGTGGCAGCTACACGACGGCGTGCGCTTCAGCCAGATCATGACGGCGCGTCGGGCGTACCGCGTGGACCTCATAGACGAGTGCCTGGATACCGTGCAGGCCACCGTCAACCTGCTGGCCGCTGTGGGTGCCACGCAGGGCGAGGTCGACGACGCCATCCGGCGCATGGACGAGAGGAACGGGAGCCGCGGGAGGCTCTAAGAAATGGAGGAAAAGATGAAAACGAAGAAGAAAGCGATGATCTCACAGCCTATGGCCGGTAAGACCTATGAGGAGATCGTCGAGACAAGAGACAAGGCCGTCGCTGTACTTGAGAGCATGGGCTACGAGGTCGTGAACACACTGTTCACTGATGAAGACATGAAGGGGCACAGCAACATGAAGATTCCGCTGTATATTCCACTGCACTACCTCGCAATGTCACTCGAGAGCATGAGCTCGTGCAATGTTGTCTATTTCTGTCCGGGCTGGGAGAACGCACGCGGATGCCGTATCGAGCATGATGCCGCTGCCGAATACGGGCTTGAGGTGCTGTATGAGGACTAGCGATGAGGAGCGCCGCGAGGTGGCCGAGAACCTGCGATACCTGACCATCGGTCACTCCATCCAGTACAAGGAGCAGTTCTTCGATGAGCTTGCCGAGGTGGTGGTCGGCTTCGGGGACTACCACGACTTCGATGTCGTCCTCGATAAGCTCGCCGACCTCATCGACCCGGAAGGGGGAGACGATGATTAGCGACAAGGAGCGCAGGCGAGCGGTGGCCGAGTTGCGTGAGGCATCGACCGGGGCATACCGCCATGTTGATTCACTCGACGTGATTGCAGGCTCAATTGGCGTCGAGGTGGACGGCAAGTTCAGCCATGAGGTCGAGAATGAAACGTTCGCGGCCCTTGCAGATCTAATCGACCGCCCGACGTGCCATATCAGCGAGACGGACCACGAGTTCGAGGACAGCGTTCGATGCGACAGGTGTCGGACGACATTTAACCGACCATGGGAGCCTTTTAAATACTGCCCCAATTGCGGCGCGGAGGTGGTGGACGAATGACCGAGTATGTCCTGGAC
This sequence comes from uncultured bacterium, assembly GCA_905216145.1. GTDB lineage: Bacteria > Actinomycetota > Coriobacteriia > Coriobacteriales > Coriobacteriaceae > Collinsella. The sequence continues at coordinate 28,856 of CAJMST010000003.1, forward strand.
GCCGACAGGATCGCGCACTGGCGCATCGACAACCACGTCCCGCTGAAGCAGCTGGCGCGCGCCGCCGGGGTGAACCTCAGCAGCCTGAGCCACGCCATCCGCGGCGGCAGGGAAGTGAAGATGAACCTGCTACTCAATCTGGCGAATGCGATGGGCGAAGACCCGCGCGACATCGTGAAACCCAAAGCACTTGCAAGTCAGGAGACAAAATGAAATTCGAGATCATTGAGCGCCACATCATCGACGTGCCGGACAGCGAGCTCACGGACGATGAGCGCCCCCTCGGCAAGATGACGCTCGCCGAGGTTCTCGACGCCATCGCGGAGAACCCGCACAGGTTCATCGAACAGTACGAGGTGTACTGCGAGGAGGTGATTCGCCTTGGGGGCAAGCTGTGAGCCGGGCTACAACCTCCCGGACGGATGCACCGACGCGGCAATCGACAGGCGCTTCGGTGAGCGCGGCCCGACCTGCGCCGAGTGCGCCAAGATGTACGAGTGCTGCTGCGACTACGGCATCTGCGAGATAGAGTTCGACGACGCCTTCCGGGAGAAGTTCGACGGGGCGGACGCGGAGCCGAGCGATGTCGCCTACTGGGCGCTCCCATGGATAGCGAACCACATGAGGGACATGCAGGAGGCGGCGTGCGACATGTTCTGTGGCTGATGCCGCTGGCGGCGCTCTCGGCGCTGCTGGCGTGGGCGGCGAGGTCCGCATGGGCGCTCGCCGTGGTTCTGACCGCTCTCGTGCGCATGGCGTGCGGGTGAGATTGGAGGATTGAATGGACGAGATCGGAAGGCTGATCGGCAAGCTCATCGGGTGCCTCATCATGGCCGCGCTCGTGCTGCTGTGCGCAGCCGCCGTCGTGTGGTGCTGGCGGGTGCTCGCGGGGCTGGTCGCATGAGCGCCGGCGAGAGGGTGGCGCGGCAGCTCCGCGACGCCGGTGCCCTGCTTGAGTCCATGGCGGACGACGTGGCGGGGGACATCGACGAGAGATTCGTGCTGCCTCCCATAACGCTCACCATCAAGATAGGAAGCGCCGACGAGACCCCGACCCTGTCGGTGAAGAAGGACTACCTCGCGAGGAAGCGCCTGGCATGACGTGGAGCTCCAACGGCAACGCCGAGCGCAAGCTCAAGGCGAGGCTCCGCGCCGAGGGCAGGCCGTGCCACATATGCGGACAGCCCATAGACTACAGCCTGCCGCCCGGCACGCCGTGGAGCTTCGAGGCCGACCACGTGGTGCCGAGGGCGAGGGGCGGCGCGGTGCTGGACTACGCGAACCTCGACGCGGCGCACCGCATCTGCAACCAGAGGAAGGGCAAGCACATGCCGGGCGACGCGAGGCCCGTCGAGATAAGGCGCACGAGGCTGTTCTGAAGGCTCGAGACAACTGAATAGGCGGGGCTGAAAAGCCAAACTGGAGGCGCGGTCGTTTGCTCGGCTGCGCCTCACTGCTTTTCTGGGGCGCTGAGCCGCCGATGGCGGGGGCATCGCCCCTCCCCGGGGGTGCACGGACACCCATCGCTGCCAGTGCCGATTTCCCCCCGCCCCATGACCCCAGGGCGGGGGTAGGCCGCGAATCTCACCCGCATCGCACAATGCGGGCACGAGAAAGGAGGCCGGGATGCCGGAGATGCCGGAATCGGTCGCATCCGATGACTATCAATCGCAGATCTGGGCGAGCGTAACCGCATCGGGGCGCTTCTCCGACGAGGACGCGCCGAACCTCGCGCTGCTGTGCTACTGGCACGCCGTGGCGAAGGCCGCGGAGGATGCCATGAGCAGGGGCAAGTCCGTGAAGGTGCTCGACCCCGTCGGCTACAAGCCCATCAAGGCGAAGAACGGGCGGCACGCCGTCATGGAGCGCCCGCACCCCGCCGTGTCCGTGCTCAAGCAGGCGACCGCCGAGATACGCGCGCTCAACGAGCTGCTCGGGCTGTCGCGCAAGGCAGTGCCCATCCAGGTGCAGCAGGCGCGTCCGCAGAGCGACGGCGCTAGGGTGCTGAGCCTGATGTTCGCCGACCGCGAGCGCAAGGCCAAGGCGGCGGGCGCCTGATGGAGCCCAGGCAGACGCCGACATACGAGGCTAACGTCCCTGAGGACCTCAGCGGCGACGGCGGGATGGCGTGCGAGCTCGCGACCGCCTACTTCGGCGACCCGCTCCCGTGGCAGCCGCACCTGCTCGACGCGATGCTGGCCCGCGATGCGCGCGACAAGTACCTGCTGCGCACGCTGGGCATCTCCATCCCGCGCCAGAACGGAAAGAGCTGGGTCGTGCGAGCAAGGTGCTTCTACGGCGCGCTCAACGGCGAGAAGATCCTGTACACCTGCCAGCACGGCGACACATCCGACCAGATGTTCAAGGAGCTGTCCCAGCCATTCGAGGACGAGGACGAGACCGAGCTGCACGACCACCTGCTCGCCGTGCGCAAGACGAACGGGCAGCAGGCCATCAGCCTCAAGAACGGCGGACTCATCCGCTTCACCACCCGCACCAACTCGCTGGCGCGAGGCAAGACCTACGACGTGCTCATCTACGACGAGGCGCAGGAGCTCACGGACACGCAGCAGGCGGCGTCCCTGCCTGCCATCTCGGCGAGCGCGATGCACAACCCGCAGACCATCTACCTCGGAACGCCGCCAGGCCCCGACAACGTCGGCACGGTGTTCCGCGACCTCCACGACGACGTGCACGACGGAGAGTCCGAGATGGCGTGGATCGAGTGGGGCGCGGACGAGATAGGCGACGTCCACGACGAGTCCCGCTGGTACGAGTACAACCCGTCCATGGGCACCGTGCTCAACTACGAGGCCGTCAAGGGCGAGTCCGAGCAGATGCAGCCCGACGTGTTCGCGCGCGAGCGCCTCGGGTGGTGGGCGAAGACGGGAGGCTCGCTCCTCTACGCCCTGTCCTCCAAGAAGTGGGACGGATGCCGACGCGACTCAGCGCCCACTGGCGGAAAGCTCGCCTTCGGCGTGAAGTTCTCCGCAGACGGCTCCAACGCCGCGGTGTCCTGGGCGCTCGCCGACAGGGACGGACCGTCCTACGTCGAGCTGTACGACGTGATGGGCGCTTCGGGCGGAACGGTCGCGATCTCGGACATGCTCCTGCGCAACCGAGATGAGATCGCGTGCGCCTGCATCGACGGCAAGTCCGGAGCGGACGCGCTCAAGCGGCGGATGCTCGACGGCGGCTTCAGCAAGTGCGCGCTCGTGATGGGCACGCCCGCAATCGTGCAGGCTGCGGCGTCGATGCTCAAGGACGAGGTCGACTCGGGCACGCTGTCTCACATCGAGTCGCCGGCGCTCGACGACTCGGCGCGCAAGTCGCTCAAGCGCGACATAGGCAGGGACGGATGGGGCTTCGCGGACGGTCCCGACTCCATCGCCGCACCCATCGAGTCCGCATCGCTCGCCCTCTGGGCGGCGAGAACCACGAAACGAGACCCGCGAAGGGAACAGGAGGCCAGCTTCTGATGGCAGCAGTGAACATGGAACTGGCGGGGCAGGTAGCATCCGCCGCAGGCTTGGAGCCGGGGGACGCGGCCCTCGTCCGCGAGCTCATGACCGTCTGGCGCGAGCACCGCGCCAGCAACCTCGAGCGCGAGGACTACTACCTCGGGCACGTGTCGGTGAAGGACCTCGGCATCGCCATGCCGGCGAGCCTCGCCAAGAAGATCAACCCGCGCGTGGACTGGCCCCGCAAGGCCGTGCATGCACTCGCAGACCGCTCCATCTTCAACGGCTACACGTGCGCGGACGAGCAGACGAGCAAGGCCCTCCGCGCCATCTGCGAGTCGAACCAGCTGGAGCGCCTCTACCGCAAGAACCTCATCGGCGAGCTGAAGCACTGCTGCGGCTTCTGGACCGTGACGGACGGCGGCGGCTACCCGGTCATCTCGGCTTACCCCGCCACCGCGGCGGCGGCGCTCTGGGACGACGCTCGCAAGGCCATCAGGGCGGGCCTCGTCGTGGCTGAGTCCAAGAAGATGCCCGGCGACACCGAGCGCGTGCCGACCGTGGTGCACCTGCTCACCGACGACAGCCTCGTGGTGCTCACGCGCGACGGCGGCTCGTGGGTAGCCGAGTACCGCGAGCACTCGATGGGGCGCTGCCTCATGGAGCCGATGGCACACGGCGCGACTCTCGAGCGCCCCTTCGGCACCTCGCGCATCAGCCGCTCCGTGATGAGCATCACCGACGACGCCATCCGACAGCGCGCCCGCATGGAGGTCGCCGCCGAGGCCGCAACCCTGCCGCAGACGTGGCTGCTCGGCACCTACAAGAAGATGCTCAACGACGGCAACAAGTACGACGCCTCGATGGGCGCCGTGAACGAGATCACCAAAGACCCGGACGGAGACAAGCCCACGGTCTGGCAGTCCGCTCAGCTGCAGATGGCCCCGCTCACGGAGTACCTGCGCCAGCTCGCCTGCCAGATGTCGGCCGTGACCAACGTGCCGGTGAGCTTCTTCGGCGTGTCCAACGACAACCCGTCCTCCTCGGACGCTATCGCCGCGTCCCTGGAGCCCTTGGTCATCGACGCCAAGAACCTCAACCGCGACAACGGCACGGCGCTGCGCAACGTGGCCTACATGGCGCTCGCCGTGGCGAACGGCACCGATTTCGCCACCGAGCGCGACGCGGGCCACGAGATAAACCCGCGATTCCTGTCCCCGGCGTACCCGTCCACGGTGAGCCTGTCAGACGCGCTGCTCAAGCAGGTGCAGGCGCTCCCGAAGCTCGCCAACTCCACGGTGGCCTACGAGATGCTCGACTACACGGACGAGCAGATCCAGCGCATCGAGTCGGATGCCAAGAAGGCGCAGGCGGGCGCGGCTATCGCATCGCTGTTCGAGCCGAAGGAGGGCGAGAATGGCGGCGGTGCCGACTAGCCTGCTGGACGAGCTGACCGATGAGGTGAACGCGCTGTCGGCAGACGCCCAGGCGAAGGTGAGGCCGGCGCTCGAGTCCCTGCTGTCGAGCTGGGAGCGCGGCGGTGGCGGCGATGTCGCCGCTCTCCGCGAGAGGGCCTACGAGACGATCGAGGCGGTGCTCGGGTACTACGCCGACACGTGCGCCGCCGCCAGGGCGGCCGAATACTACGACGCGGTCAGGGCGTCGCAGGGCTTCCCCGGGAAGTATCGGGCGGTCGCCGAGTCCATGCGAGACCCGGACGCCACGCTCGGCGCGGTTAGGTATTTCATCGGCAAGGTCGTCGAGGGCGCCCCCGAGGTGTTCGTCTCGCGGTGCGTCACGAGGGTCGACGAGGAGATCAGGCGCGCCGCCAACAGGTGCGTCGCCCACAACGCGCGCAAAGACCCGGCAAAGCCGTGGTACGCCCGCGTTCCCCGTGGCGAGACGTGCGGGTTCTGCCTCATGCTCGCGTCGTTCGGCTTCTACGCCAAGACCGAGGAGGCGGCCGAACACTCGCACGCGCACTGCGACTGCCGAATCGTTCCCGGCTTCGACGGGGTGACCACAGTCAAGGGATACGACCCTGACGGGATGTACGAGAGGTATAACGACTGCCTGGCCGCGCTCGGAGGCCGCGACGGCATCGCCTCCGACTGGTACGCAATGCCGGAGGACGAACGCGAAGCGCTCGTGAGGCGCCACGGCAACAAGGAGGGGAAGGCGTACACCGCCTACCTCAACAACCGCGTCGCATCCGAGATAGAGCTGCGCGACCCGTCTTGGTACGCGGGCGGCGAGCATAAGGGCATAACGTTCACGGACGATGCGGTGAGGCGCGACAAGGTAAAGAGGTGGAGGGTAGACCCCGGAGAGAGGAGAACCGCAGAGAAGCTGGCGGCACTGGGCTACAAGACTGAGTTCTGGGAAGACGAGGTACACCTGAAGAGCGAGAACGCGCAGGGAAAAACGACCGTAAGCCGCGCCGACCTGTCCACGGGCATCGAAATCAAGACCGTATACACGTCGAAATCGGAGAACACGTTCAAGTCGCACATGAAGTCCGTGGCCAACAAGAGCGGAGTGCGGTTCGCCGTCTTCGACGTCAGCGAGAACAAGTCTGTCACCGACAGCCAAGCCGAAGCATGGATACGCAAGTACATGAAGAGGTACGGAATCGCCGAAGTGAGGATGCTGGGGCACGACGGGTCGCTCCGAACGATAAAAAAATAGGCGGGAGCTGCATGTCTCAATAGGTGAGTCAAACAGCTTCCGCCCAATCCCATCTTACCGCATGGCCGCCCATGGGCGGCTTTTTTCATGCCGAAAAACGCCAAACAGGCCAAATCTCACGCCTGTCGGACACTTCCCGGGACAGGGGCCGCACGGCCCCGAAACGCACATCTAAGGGGTTCGGCCGCACGGCTGGCCCGACGGGCCGCACGGTCCGGGAAAGGACGCGACATGGCAGAAGAGACCAACACGGAGCCCACGGGCGGTACGGAGCCGACCGGGGGCGAGGAGCCCGACTACAAGGCGCTCTACGAGGCCGAGAAGGCGCACTCCCGCAAGTGGGAGAAGCAGGCCAAGGCCAACAAGGGCGCGGCAAGCGCACTCGACGAGGCCAATCAGGCGAAGAAGACTGCCGACGAGAAGGTCGCGGAGCTCGAGAAGCGACTCGACGCCAAGGAGAAGGCCGAGGCGCGAGCCAAGACCGCCGCCAAGGTCGCGCAGGAGAAGGGAGTCCCCGCCGAGCTCATCGTCGGCGAGGACGAGGAGAGCATGGCCGCATGGTGCGACAAGATGCTCGCCGCCTTCAAGACAAAGCCCGCGCCGCGAGTGGAGAAGCCCGGCAGCTTCGACAAGGGCGGCAAGGGCGGGGACGAGGCGCTGCGAGACTTCGCCAAGCGCCTCCTGAAGTAAGCCAAACCCGAAGAAAGGCACAGAAATGGCTGCAAACGACACCCAGAAAATCAAGCTGCCGTCCAGCGTGGTCTCCACCATCATCGGCAAGGTGAAGGACACCTCCACCATCGCAACGCTGAGCCCCAGCACGCCGCAGAAGTTCGCCGACACGACCTATCTCGTGTTCAACCCGACCGCAGAGGCCGAGGTCGTCGCCGAGGGCGGCAAGAAGTCCGGCTCCGAGATCTCCACCGACCCCGTGGTCGCAAAGCGCGCCAAGATCGTCACGACCACGCGCGTCTCCGACGAGCTGAAGTGGGCCGACGAGGACAACCAGCTGGAGATCATCTCCAACATCATCGCCGACCAGACCGCCGCCGCGGGCCGCGCGCTCGACTACATCGTCTACCACGCCATCAACCCCAAGACCGGCCTCGGCCTCACGGGCTACACCGCCCTGACCGCTGACAAGGACGTCCACAGTGTCGCCAAGACCGACTCCCCGGTCGACGACATCGACTCCCTCTCCGACGCCCTGCTCGACTACGGCATCAACGGCATCGCCATGAGCCGCCAGTTCGCCTCCGAGCTGCGCAAGCTGCGCGTGCCCGCCACCGGGCAGCGCCTGTACCCCGAGGTGCCGCTGTCCCTCAACGTGGGCAACCTCGACGGCATCCCCGCCTCCGTGTCCGGCACCGTGAACGGCCGTCTCGCCAAGACCCCGACCAAGGTCTCCGCGATCATGGGCGACTTCTCCGCCATCAAGTGGGGCATGGTCCGCGATATCACCGCCGAGGTCATCGAGTACGGCGACCCCGACAACACCGGTCAGGACCTGAAGGGCTACAACCAGATCGCCTACCGCACCGAGGCCGTCCTGGCATACGCGGTACTCGACCCGAAGGCCTTCGCCGTCCTCAAGAGCGCCTAGGGGGTACCGAGATGGCTCAACTGGTACAGAAGTTCATCGTGGAGGACGCTGGCAAGGCGTCCAGCATCCTCCCGCAGCACGTGGCGCTCGTCTCGCCCGACGGCGAGCCGCTCGTCGTGCCCAAGAAGGTCGCCAACCCCGGCGCCAGCCCGACCGTCGCGAAGGTCGTCCAGGCTCTCGTCGACGCCGGGATCATGGAGGCCGAGTAACCATGGCCGCGCTCGCCAGCGTGGACGACTACAAGGCCCGTTACGGCGAGCCCGCGGACGAGGCCCGCACCGGGGTGCTGCTGCAGGACGCATCCGACCTGATGCTGTCGGCATACGAGGACCGCGTGGGGGAGTACATCGAGGGGGCGTGCCCGGCATTCGACCGCGCCGCCCCCGCCGTGTGCTGCCTGCTCGTCAACCGCGTGCTCTCGGCACCGTCCGCGATGGCCGGCGCCACCCAGTACAGCCAGGGGGCGGGCGGATACACGGCGTCGGTGACCTACGGCTCGGCGCTCGGCGAGATGTACCTCGGCAAGAGCGACCTCAGGCGCCTCGGCCTCATCGGTCAGGCGCTCGGGGCGCTCACGCCTCTGGAGCGGGGAGGGGTGACCGAATGATGTGCCTCATCTCCGGCGAGACCGTGACCGTGCGCAATGCGGCCCAGTCATTCGACGAGCTTGGCGAGCCTATCGGCGAGACGGTGTCCGAGGAGGCGGTCGACAACGTCGTGGTGTGCCCCGGCGCGACCGCCGACCTCGACTCGACGCGCCCGAACGGCGTGACAGTCGCCTACACGCTCTGCTTCCCGAAGGGCGCGGACGTTGACCTCAGGGACGCGATGGTCACGGTGCGCGGCACCGACTACAAGGTGGTCGGCGACCCCAAGCGATACACCGCGGCCAATACGCCCGGCCCCTGGGACCTCACCTGCGAGGTGACCCGAACCGATGGCTAAGGCGAAGTGCGAGGTCAAGATCAAGTGGAAGGGCTGGAACCGCGGCGGATACGCCGAGGTCATGAACGGCGGGGGAGTGCAGGGCTTTCTTACCGAGAAGGCCAACGCCGCCGCGGCCGCATGCAACTCCACGTTCACGCCGAAGTACGGCGAGAGCGGCTACAGCACCGCGACCATAGGTGGCTCACTTGCGAGGGGCCGCGTTGTCTACACGGACAGCAAGCATGCCAACGTGAGTGAGCGCAGGCATAACCGGCTGCAATCGGCGTTCGGGGGTGACTGATGGACATCGAGAGAGTGGTGGCCGAGCGCCTTACGCATGCGACCGGCATCAAGTGCGTGCCCGACGTGCCGCGCGAGAGACCCGATGAGTTCGTTCAGGTCACCCTCGCCGCCACGAGCGCCACGAGGTTCATCCAGTCGCCGCGCGTGCTCGCCACGTCGTGGGCGAAGACCCGCAGGCGCGCACGCGAGATCGCCGAGGCCGTCGAGCGGGCGTGCTCCGCCATCGAGGACGAGCCCAACGTGTTCTCGGCCGTGCCCGACGGCACGTACCGATGGGACGACCCCGACACGGGGACTCCCAGATACCAGACGAACATCAACCTGACCATCTGCGAATAAGGAGCAATCATGGCAGAAAGCAACAAGAACAACGTCGCCAACGTCTCCAGCGCCAAGGGAGTAAAGGGCGGCTACATCTTCACCGCGCCCGTCGGTACCGCGCTGCCGACCGACTACAAGACCGCGCTGCCCGCTGCGTGGAAATGCCTCGGCTACATCAGCGAGGACGGCTACGTCGAGACGCTCGACAGCGACTCAGAGGACATCAAGGACATGAACGGCGACCTCATGGCGTCGCCGCAGACCTCCCGCGTCGAGAGCGCCCAGCTCACGCTCGCCGAGATCAAGGCCGCGACCCTCAAGGTCATGTACGGCTCCGGCAACGTCAAGGACGAGGCCGGCATGATCACGGTCAAGCACAACGGCGATTCCACTGAGACGTGGCCCGCCGTGCTCGAGCTCGTTCTCAAGGACGGCCGCCGCTGGCGCAAGGTCGTGCCGCTCGCCCAGTCCTCCGAGCTGGACGACCTCACCCTCGCCGTGGGCGAGCTCGCCGCGCGCGCCCTCACGGTCAAGTACCTCACCGATGATGCCGGCAACACCTGCTACGACTACATCCAGTCCACCGAGACCGCGGAGGGCAAGTAATGACCGAGCTCACGTTCACCATCCCCGGCATCGACGGCGAGTTCACCGCCGACCTCGACGAGCTGCTCAGCTACAAGACGAACAAGCAGTTCGCCAAGAGCGAGACCGAGCCCGCCGGGATGTTCGAGGCCTTCGAACGCGTCTTCGCGGGCCGCGACGAGGAGTACATGGAGCGCCTCGGCGGCTCCGTCGAGTCCACCGGCGCGCTCATGCAGGCCGCATTCGAGGCGGCGAAGGCAAAAAACTCCCAGGATTCGTCCTCGAGCTCGAAGGGCACCGCTCAGAAGTCGTAGCGGACTTCAGACAGTACTACGGCATTGACCTCCCGCTCGAGGGCGGACCGGACGACCTCCGGCGCGCCGCCCTCCTGTGGGAGCAGCTTCCCGAGGGGTCGAGGTGTGCGCGCCGCATGTACCCGGAGCTCAAGTGGAGCGAGGAGACGTACATGCTCTGGCGCATCGAGCACCAGCTCAGGAGCCTCGCTTGGGGGCTGAGCGACAAGAAGCACCGGCCGCCGCAGGAACCGCAGCCGCTCAAGACGCCCGGGCAGCTCGCGGAGCTCAAGAGGCACCAGCGCAACGCCCTCGCGAACAGGGCGGAAATCGACGAGATTCTAGGATTAGGAGGACGGGATGGCGACTAGCGTAGGCTCGGCATGCATCACGCTCATGCCGTCCATGAAGGGCTTCGCCGGCAGCATCTGCTCGGAGTTCGGCGACACGGGCTCCAAGGCCGGAAAGTCATTCGGCGACTCGATGACCTCCGGCGTGGACGGCGGGGTCAAGCGCTCTGGCGGGCTGCTGAGCGGGCTCGGCACCGTCGCAAGGGGCGTGGGCACCGTCGCCGCGGCTGGCATGGGCGCGCTCACCACGGCGGTGACCGCAATCGGCGGCGCTGCGGTATCCGCATACGCCGACTACGAGCAGCTGGTCGGCGGCGTCGATACGCTCTTCGGCTCCGCGTCCGGCAAACTGCAGGGATACGCCGCGGATGCGTACAAGACGTGCGGCATGAGCGCAAACCAATACATGACCCAGGCGACCAGCTTCGCCGCATCGCTCGTGAGCTCGTGCGGCGGCGACGTGGCGAAGGCCGCCGAATCCGCCAACACGGCGATGGGCGACATGGCGGACAACGTCAACAAGATGGGCTCGGACATGGCAGACGTCCAGAACGCCTACCAAGGTTTTGCCAAGCAAAACTATACGATGCTGGACAACCTGAAGCTGGGCTACGGCGGCACGAAGTCCGAGATGGAGCGACTCATCGCGGACGCCAACAAGCTGCGCGCGGCGCAGGGCAAGACCGCCGACCTCACCATCGACAGCTACGCCGACGTGGTCGAGGCCATCCACACCGTGCAGTCCGAGATGGGCATCACCGGCACGACCTCCAAGGAGGCCGCGACGACCATCTCCGGCTCCATCGGCATGGCCAAGGCATCATGGGAGAACTTCCTCACCGGTCTGGGCCGAGACGACGTGGACTTCTCGCAGCTCACCGAGCAGCTGCTCACGTCCGTCGGCGCGGTCGCCAAGAACATCGCGCCGCGCGTCGCGCAGATCGGGCAGGGCATCATCAAGGCGCTCCCCGCGGCGCTCTCCGGCATCGCGTCGGTGCTCACGCCCATCGTGTCCGAGGCGCTCGCCACGGCGTGGAACATCGCCGTCGGGGCGCTCGCCGGCATCGGGATCAAGCTGCCGAAGGTGGACTCCTCGCAGATCTGCTCGGCGCTGCAGGCCATCCTTGGCGTGGCAACGTCCGTCGGCAACGGCATCAAGGCCGCAATCGGGTTCATCGCGCCGCTCGTCGCGCCAATCGGCACGGCGCTGCTCAACATCGCGCAGGCCGTGCTGCCGGTGCTCTCCACCGGAATACAGGTGGTGCTCGGCATCGTGCAGGCGCTGTCGCCGGTCATCGGCTTCCTGGTCACCGTCATCGCTGACGTGATGACGACCGTTTCGCAGCTCGTCGCCATCGCCATGCCCGCCGTGCAGTCCGTGCTGTCGGCGGTGCTGGCTGCGATGCCGCTCATCCAAAGTGCCATTCAGGTGGCGATGGGCATCATCTCCGCCGTCTGGAATGCCGTCTGGCCCGTGATCTCCGCTGTCCTGACTGGCGTGATGGGCGCAATCTCCACTGCCGTCCAGGTCGCGATGGCCGTGGTGCAGACAGTCATCTCCACGGTCACCGCCGCGATAAGCGGAGACTGGGATACGGTCTGGAACACCATCAAGTCGGTAGCCGAGCTCGTCTGGTCTCAGATAGAGTTCGCCGTGCGGGCGGCCATCGGGGTCGTCGAGTCCGTGATAACGTCCACGCTCGATGGAATCAGCTCGATTTGGTCAAGCGTGTGGGACACCGTCCGCGATTTCGCCGAGGTGGTCTGGGGACGCATCAAGTTCGCCGTCAACTCGGCGATAAATCAGGTCAGCGGCGTGATCAGCTCCGTGCTCAACAGCATCAGCTCCACGTGGTCGAGTATGTGGGGGAGCATCAAGAGCGCCTGCTCGTCCATCTGGGAGGGCATCAAGAGCGCGGCGTCCAACGGAATCAACTCCGTCTACAGGACCGTCACGAGCATCAAGGGCAAGATCACCGGGTTCTTCTCGGGTGCGCGCAACTGGCTCTTCAACTCCGGCAAGTCGATACTCAACGGCCTGAAGGACGGCATCATGTCCGCTATCGGCTCGGTGACCTCGGCGGTCTCAGGTGCAGTCTCAAGAATCCGCTCCTTCTTCCCGTTCTCGCCGGCAAAGGTCGGCCCCTTCTCCGGGCACGGCTACACGACCTTCTCGGGCAAGGCCCTCATGCAGGGCTGGGCACAGGGCATCGGCTCCGGCACCGGCACCGTGGTCTCCGCCATCAGCGGCGCCATGGACACGGCACAGGGGATGCTCTCGACGGGCCTGACCGTCGCTCCGTCCGCGGTCTACACGCCTGCGCGTCCCGAGGAGGATTCCGACGACGCACTCGCCGGCATCCTGTCCGTCCTCGAGCAGATCAGGGACAAGGACGGAAACCTGTACATCGACTCGGAGCGTGTCTCCTCCGCCATCGCGATGCGTGGCAGGCACACGCTCGCCGCAAGGGGGCTCGCATGATTTTCGGCGGAATCGACCTCACTCCGTACCTGCTCGTGACCAAGGTCACCCGACCGATGGTCCCGAAGGTGCGGCTCGATGAGACGGAGGTCCCGGGCATGGACGGCTCGCACGTCCGCGCCTCCGGCCTAGAGCCGGTCGAGGTCTCGGTCGACTGCAACATCGTCGGCGGCTCCCTCGACGAGGTCGCCGAGGCAAGGGCCGTGCTCGCCTCGGCGCTGTCCGGTGGCGAGAAGGCCCTCGTGCTCGACGACGCCCCGGAGCGCTACATGCTCGCTCGCTACATGGGAGGGGCGGAGCAGGGGCGCAACGCGCACATGCCGAATCTCACGCTCGGGTTCTACTGTGCAGACCCCGCCGCCTACGGGCAGCGGCGCTCCGAGCAGGTGACGGCATCCCAGCGCGCCGTCGCCGCCGGGGGCAACTACAGGGCCTACCCTACGGTCACGTGCAAGCCCCCGGCAGGCTCGAGCTGGACATTCACTAATGTCTCGACCGGGCGCTTCGTCCGCGTCGAGGCGAGCTTCACCGGTGCGCAGACCGTAGTGCTGGACATGCGCGCCGAGCGCTGCACCGTCAACGGCGCGGACTGGCCCGTGACCGTCGCGAGCGACTTCTTCTCGCTTGACGGCGTGCAGCAGATCAAGACGAGCGGCGGCACCGCGACGCTCGAATGGGAGGAGAGGTGGCTCTAGGTGCGAATTGACGTATACACGTGGCAAGACGTCTACGTGGCGACAATCGGCCCCGAGGAGCTGCTCGCCCTCACCCATACAGACGAGCTCAACGGCGAGGACAGCGTGGACATCGCCACGACCTTCGCGCTCAAGCAGGGCTACCGCCTCGTGTGGGTCGACCGCCTCGGAGAGGTCCACGAGCACGTCTGCCAAGACCCCAAGGGTCTCCACGCCGGAGGCGAGACGGTCTACACGGACACGGCGATCAACTCCATCTGTGAGACGTACGGCGACTATATCGAGGACAAGAGGCCATACGGCTACGGCTTCCTCCAGGCGCTGAACGTCTGCCTGGAGCCGACCCGCTGGACCGCCGGAACTGTCGACCAGCCCGGTACCGTCGACAAGGGCCTGACCTTCTACCATACCAACTCCCGCGAGTCGCTCAAGTCCATCCTGGAGTGCGGCGGCGAGCTGGAGACCGAGATCGGGGTATCCGGCGGCAAGGTGGCCTCTCGCAAGGTGGGCATCCGCTCGCATCGCGGCGCGAAGGGCGGTCACCGCCGATTCACCTACACCAAGGACCTCGCGTCCGTCTCGCGCACCGAGCACTACGGCGCGATAACCGCCTGCTACGGCTACGGCAAGGGAATCGAGACGGATACCGGCGGATACGGCCGCAAGCTGACCTTCGGCGACATCAACAACGGCAAGAACTACGTGGAGGACGCGACCGCGCTCAAGCTGTACGGGCGACCCGACGGCAGGGGCGGGCACGCCCACGTGTTCGGGCAATATGAAAATCCAAATTGCGAGGACGCGGCGACGCTGCTCGCCGAGACCCGCGCATACTTCAACTCTCGCAAAGAGCCGGGGGTGACCTACGAGGCCGACGTCATCGACCTCGTGCAGTTCGGCCGCGACTGGGAGGGCGTCGCCGTGGGCGACGACGTCCAGATCGTCGACACGTGCTTCAGCCCGGCGCTGCGCTGCGAGGGCCGCGTGACCAAGCTCGTCACCGACGAGCTGGGCGGCGCCATGCGCGTGACGCTCGGGAACGTGACCGAGACAATCACGGACATATTGCTGGCGCAGCAGCAGAAATTGTCCAGCCTGTCCAAGCGCTCGTCCAACTGGGACGTTGCGGCATCCACGCCGCCATCGTACCTCCAGCAGGTCGTGGACAGCATGAATACGCAGTTCAACCTCGCGGGCAACAGCTACGTCCACACGAGCTTCGAGCGCGGCCTGATATTCGGCTCCGTGCCCCTCGACGCGGACGGCCGCTCGACGACCGGCGACGGCATGGCCATGCAGCTGTGCTCCCAGGGCTTCCGCATCGCCCCCGGCTGCAAGGCCGACGGCTTGTGGGACTGGCGCACCTTCGGCACCGGCGCGGGCTTCACCGCCGACCTCATCACGGTCGGCACGCTCATGGGCAACCTCATCAAGGCCGGAACCATCCAGGACAAGGCGGGCAAGAACTACTGGAACCTCGACGAGAGCGAGCTGCATATCGGCCCCGGCGCGAAGCTCGGCGACAAGGACATCGCCACGACCGACGCCGTCATCGCGTCTGTCGATGTCGAGTATGCGCAGGGCTCATCGCGCGTCACCGAGCCTCAGGGCGGGTGGCAGACCACAGCACCGCAATGGGTTTCCGGAAAGTACATCTGGACGCGCACCAAGACGACGATGCAGTCTGGAGACATCGAGTACAGCGAGCCTGTGTGCATCAGCGGCAGGGACGGCACAGACGGCGCAAAGGGCGACAAAGGCTCAACCGGCACTGGCGTGAGCGGCATCGTGGAGCAGTACTACCTGTCCACGAGCTCCACGGCACAGTCCGGCGGCAGCTGGTCCGAGGCACAGCCCGCATGGAGCAAAGGCAAATACATCTGGACGCGCAGCAAGATCACGTGGACTGACGGCTCGGTCACGTACACCGCGCCGTGCCTCGCCAAGGCCATCAACGGCAGCAACCAGATGGCCGGCAGCGCCATCGCGGCGCGCGTGAAACTCTACACCAAGAATCAATCGGACAGCGTGCCGCCGATTAACATGCAGAATCCCGAGCTCGGCTGGTCGGAGACAATCCCGGCATGGGCGAGCGGATATTTCGTCTGGTCGATGGAGCGCGTCACATACGGCGATGGCTCCGTGACCCACACGGCGCCGGTCCTCGAGGCTGCGTACAACAAGGCCTACCAGAGCGCGCACGACCTCACAGGCTCACTCAATGGCCTCGACACGACGGTGCAGGACCTCGCAAGGGACGGCGTCGTGACCGAGGCCGAGGCAGCCGCCGTGAAGAAGGCTAAGCAGGACGTGGACAAGGAGCGCGAGGAGGCGACGAGCCAATTCAACTCGCTGAAGTCCAACAAGGCGCTGAGCGCCCAGTTCGTCTCGTCGGTCCTCGGCCCGCGCTACACCAAGGCCTTCGGTACGACCGACGAGGGCGGCACCTACGGCGCCTACGCCGACAAGGTCGACAAGGTGCTCAAGTGCAAGACCGCCGAGGAACTCAAGGCGGCGATGTACGAGTACGACGCGGCCTACGGCGCCTACTCGACCGCCGTGAAGGACTACGCCGAGGCCGCGACCGGGGCGCGCCACGCCATCGAGCAGAAGAACGCGTCGGACTACGCAGACGGCATCCTGAGCGCCTACGACGAGCAGATGGACCAGAAGGCCATCTTCGACCGCCTGACCAACAACGGTGCCGACCAGGGGCTCTACATGAGCAACAACAGGGTCTACGTCAACGCGACATACATCGCAACCGGGACTCTCGCGGACGCAAAGGGGCGCAACTCGTGGAACCTCAAGGAAGGCGTGCTGACGACCAACTACATGACGGCGAAGAACATCACGGCGACCGGCAGCTTCACCGGTGGAAACCGCAGCAGCGGGTACGCCATGGAGCTAGACTCGAGCGGGAAGCTGGCTGGGTTCAAGGACGGCACGCAGTACGGATACATCGAATGCTCCTCAACGTCACATGACATCGACAATCCGTCGATTATCTACCACGGACTGCAGCTGCAGGGACAGGGCGTCGTGCGAGTCTCGACCCCGAGGCTCAGCGTGAGCGGCAGCGCCGACACGAGCGTCACGACGTGGTCAGGCCTGTCAACCAAGGTCGGAGTGGCATACCACCCGCTTTACACGGAGAACGGCAAGAAATATTTCAACGACCAGTCCCAGACATCGTCGGTGCTCGAGTTCAGGAACGGCCTGCTGATCGGCGTGTCGACCATGCCGTCCGGGTGGAGCGGATAAGAGATGAAAGGACAAGAAGGAATGGAAGCAAGCAAGAAGATCGTCGTGGGCTACGCCGTCCACGACATCATCGGAAACAACGAACAGTGCCTGACGGAGTACGACCCGGAGGTGCTCCAGCGCGCCGAGGACGCCGGCCTCGTGTTCGTCGCCCAGTACGACGACGGCACGCGCGAGGTCGTCAAGGCCGCGGACGTCCGCAAGCCAGACCCCACGGTCAACGGCATCCCGCTGGCGACCGCCGGGTACGTCGACGAGCGCACCGCCGCCACCGTGGCGTGCTTCGACGCGCTCTCGGCCATCGTCGACCCGCAGCCGGCCACGGCCGACGAGACGGGGGAGGGGACCGAGGCCGTCGACCCGGTCGAGGCCTTCAGGGCCGCGCTCGCCGCGCTCAAGGCGCTGGAGGCCAAGGAATGATCAACCACCAGATAGCGCTCGACATGCGCAAGCGCCCGGGAACCGTCCCGCAGCGCGTCACAGTGCGCCGCGGCGAGACGCAGACCCAGAAGATAACGGCGTCGCTCTCCACGGACGGCGCCGCCTACACGCCGGCGTACCAGTCCGCGCGCCTGTGCGTGCTCCACGCCGACGGCACGTGGGCTCGCTGCGCGGCTACCGTGGGCACGGCATCCGTGAGCGCCACGCTGGCGCCGGAGGCCGTCAACGGGGTTGGGAAGTGCCGCCTGGCCTACTTCGAGTTCTACAACGCCAACGGGGCCTCCGAGACTACCGAGGACTTCGCGCTCGTAATTCTGGGAAATGTGGACGGGACAACAGGGCCTGCCGTCAGCTACGACCAGGAGCTCGACGAGCTCTACAGGAAGTGGAGCACTGAGCTATCTCGGCTCGGTCGATCCGCGTACGATGCGGCATCCGCCGCTAGCGGTGCGGCGTCGAGGGCCAATGCGGCGGCAAACGAGGCATTGCAGATCGCGAACGCGGCGGCGCAGGGCGCCGCCGGCGAGTCCGACATCGCCGAGCTGCGCCGCCAGAACGGCCAGCTCGCGACGATGCTCGCCGACGCGACAGACAAGTTCATCTACATGGACGGCACAGTCTACTGCCCTGCCGGCAAGGCGTCGGTATCCGGGGACACGGTGACGTTCGGCAGCACGTGCTCGGTATCGGGCAGCACGGTAACCCTTTCCTAAGGAGGATAAATGGCAAATGCAAAGACGCTGGTCGTAGGCGGCCAGCCGCTCAACGTCATCGACGATACCGCGCGCAGCAACGCGCAGGCGGCGCTCAACAACGCCGAGTACAACCGCCAGGGCCAAATCGGCAAGTACGGCGGGCAGAACATCGCCACCATCCTGGCGGGAGAGATCGGCAGCGGCAGCGTGTACGACGCGCTGCATAAGCGCATCGCCGCCGCGAACTTCGCAGGCCTGCGCGTGGGCGACTACCTGGACGTGCCGCTTGTGAGCGCATCCGCCGTCACCACACAGCAATCTGTGCGGTTCCTGCTTGCCCACATCGACCCGTATCTCTACTGCGGCGACAACAGCAAGGGACACCATATCGCGTTCGTGGCGTCCGCTCCCGTGTCCGTAGCCAAGACCGTGACCGGCGTGGCAAACGACAGTTTCCTGATGTGGAACACCACCAACACGAACCAGGGCACCGCCGACCAGAAATGCCCCTACCCCAACAGCAACCTCAAGGCGTGGGAGACGGCCTTCGAGGCGTGCCTGCCCGAGGGGCTGACCAAGTACCTTCTTACCCAGCGCGTGCTGCTTGAGGAGCGGTACAGCGCCAGCGGCGCGCTCAACGACTCCAACTCGTGGGGCTGGCAGGATATCGGCAAGGTGTTCTCGCTGTCCGAGATGGAGGTGTACGGCTGCCCAGTGTGGGGCACCAAGGGCTACAGCGTCGGCTTTGACTGCCAGTGGGACCTGTTCAGGGACACCGCGCACCGAATCAACGGAACTCGGTACAATTGGTGGCTGCGTTCCGTTGCGTCGGGCTCCGCGTCCGACGTGTGCTATGTCAGCCACTACGGCGCTGCCGACTACCACTCGGCGACGTCCGTCTGGGTTCGCCCCCGCCCCGGCTTCCTCGTCTGCTAGCCAGCCGAGTGCTCTATACTCTGCTTCTAGGCGACCGCCTTGCGCGGTCGCCTCTCGCCCGCGAAGCGGGCCGTTTTTTTCCGCCAGTTTCCCCAGGAGGTGCACGTGAGCGGCGTCTACCAGCGCAACCGCGAGGTTTCCGAGTACAAGTTTTTCACTCAAGCAATCGCCATCCGCGTGGAGGTCAACAAGCTGATGGCGTCGTCCTCCGTGGTTCCGAAGACCTATCGTCTGCTGAACGCGGTGCCCACGGTGGAGACGGCGCGCAGCATCGTGTACAACGTCAACCGCGCCGACTGCTTCTACCCCAACACCTCGTTCAACGCGCTGGAGAGGAAACGCTACCTGACGCTGGCCATAGCTGACTGCGAGCAGCTGATGCTGGACATGCAGTGCCTCATGGATATCGGCCTGCCCGTGAACGCCAACCGCTTCGAGGAGCTGGCGGCCATGGTCGAGGAGGAGATCAGGCTGCTGAAGGGCGCACGCAAGAACGTGCGCGTGACGGGCAAGAAGTCCACCGAGGAGCGCATAGCCGAGGCCGAGGCCGAGCTAGAGCGCCTGCGTTCGCTATAATGGGCGGCGGTCGCGCCTTTTTTATCGGTACAATTGGTGGCTGCGTTCCGTTGCGTCGGGCTCCGCGTCCAACGTGTGCTATGTCAACAACAACGGCAATGCCAACTACAACTCGGCGACGAACGTCTGGGTTCGCCCCCGCCCCGGATTCCCTTATTGCCAGACCGAGTAGGCCCCAGGGCCGAAAGCAGAGCGCGAAGAGGAAGGAAGGCGCGACCGTCGGGCATGCGCCCGTAAATACGCACCCCGCGAGGGTGGCCGGACGCTGCTTGCATGGCGCGGCGCTCCGTGGCTTCGCCGCGTTTCATGGCCATACCTCAAGCGGCTGCCAGAGCCACATTGCAAGCCGCGCGGGGTGCCTCCTGTGAACTCCGAGCAAAGGCGGGCGGCGCGCCGCAAGCGCCGCGAGGAGAAGCGCGCGCAGGCCAAGGCCGAGCGCGTCAAGGCGTGCACGCTTGATACCGTGGCCGACCTCAACAGCCTGTGCAAGGCATCGAAGCAGGCCGCGCGCGGCGTGATGTGGAAGGCATCCACGCAGCGATACATGAAAAGCTACCTGCGCAACGCCGTCCTGTCCCGCCGCGACCTTTTGGAGGGGCGCGACATATGCCGGGGCTTCATACGGTTCGACCTGTGGGAGCGCGGAAAGCTGCGCCATATCAGCGCCGTACACTTCCCCGAGCGCGTGGTACAGAAGTCCCTGGCACAAAACGCGCTCGTGCCCGCGATCGTGCCCACCCTCATAGCCGCCAACTCCGCGAACATCAAGGGGCGCGGCACCGACTACGCCCTGAAGCTGCTCAAGCGCCACCTGGCCGACCACTGGAGGCGGCACGGCCGCGAGGGCTACATCCTCCTGGGCGACTTCTCCGACTACTTCGCGCACATAGCGCACCAACCCGTCAAAGACCAGGTGGCCTCCGCGCTGCTAGATCCGCGCGTGGTCGCCTTGGAGCACCGCCTGATAGACGCGCAGGGCGATGTGGGCCTGGGGCTGGGCAGCGAGCCGAACCAGATATGCGCCGTGGCCCACCCCAACCGCATCGACCACTATGTGACCGAGATGCTGCGCCCCGAGGCGTACGGGCGGTATATGGACGACTTCTACCTCATACACGAGAGCAAGGAGTACCTGCAGGTGTGCCTGCTGCTGATAGGGCGCAAGTGCGCCGAGCTGGGCATAGAGCTGAATCCGCGCAAGACCCGCGTGGTGAAGCTTTCGCGCGGATTCACGTGGCTGAAGAAGCGCATCTTCTACACGGAGACGGGCCGCATAGTCGTTAAGCCGTGCCGAGACTCCATAACGCGGGAGCGCCGCAAGCTCAAGAAGATGGCCAGCATGGTCGCCGATGGCGTCATGACCCCCGAGCAGGTGGAGCAGAGCTACCAGAGCTGGCGCGGAGGCATGAAGCGGCTGGACGCGCACCGCAGCGTGCGGGCCATGGACGCGCTGTACCGCAGCCTGTTCGGAAATCTCGCGCAGGGGGGGGGTGCTCAATGCAGGCCAACCCGAGGGACGATTCAAGCGGAAGCAAGACCTCGCAATAGCGGAGAACCGGCAACTCAAAGCAGCGGCCTAAGCGAAGCGGCTGCGAAATAACAGAAGCATCGAAGGCGTGCTGCTGCGCGCCTTCTTTCTTTGCGCCCATCAAAGCGGCTCGGCAATCTCACGGCGCTTATACGATGGCGGCACATCCCCCGACAAGAGAGGAGTCCGCATGGACACTGAGGAAGACATGCCGCGCCCCAACGAGCTTCAAGATGGCACCATGGCCGAGGTCAACGCCCTGCGCGATCTGCTGTCGCAGATCGGCGACCCCGACGCGGCGCACGACGCGGGCGTTATCGACGATGACGAGTACGTTGAGCGGAAGGCGCGAAAGCTCGCCTACACCGCGGCGCTCGCCGCCTACGACAGCGGCGAGACGCTCGACGTGTCGGCGCTGCTCGACCAGATGCGCGAGCGGGCGTCGCAGCCGACGCAGACCGAGCAGAACACGGCAAACATCGACTACCTGCTCATGACGGTCGGAGGTGACCAGTAATGCCGACGAAGAAGACCGACGAGCACTCCAAGCACTTCGCGCTCGTTAAGAAGTACTACGACCGACCTCTTTGGAGCAAGGCACGAGTGCATAAGGCAGTCGAGTGCAAGTGGATTACCGCCGACGAGTACAAGGAGATCACCGGCGAGGAGTACACGGCCGAATAGGCGGAAGGAGGGCGCTCAGGATGGAAGTGCTCAAGCTCTTTGCGCCATATGGGCCGGGATGGCTCGGTGGCGTCCTTCTCGGCCTCATAGCGTTCTACTTCGGCCGCCAGTTTTTGGATGAATACAAAAGGCAGAACGAACGCAAGGCCGGCATCGACATGAAGCGCGAGGAGCGCAAGCAGGCCGAGGTCGACGAGCGCGCGCAGCGGGACCGCGAACGCTCGCAGATGGAGGGCCGCATCGCCGCGCAGATGGAGCGCAGCAACTCGCTCATGGAGGCCATGAAGACCCTCATGGAGTCGGTCGTAGCGTCCAACGAGGTCCTGCACAACGACTTGGCCCACAGCCAAGCGCGCAGCCAGGGAATGGCGGAGAAGGTCGACCACATCTGCGACCGCGTCGACCTGATCTACAGCAAGGAATCCGACAGATAGGAGCAATCGAATGAATGAGATCCAGGCGGGCCTCACGGTGTGCACGGTGCTGGTCGTGCCGTACATCGTGCAGGCCATCAAGACGAAGGCGATGACGGGCAACGTCGCCCGCTGGACGGCCATCGCCGTCTCGGCGGGATGCGGCGCCCTCACGGCCATGTCGGGCGGCGTCCCGACCGAACCCTCGGCATGGGTTACGTCCATCTTCGCCGCCGTCGGCGGCGTGCAGGTGGCCTACGCGGCTTTCAAGAGCGTGGGAATCACGGACAAGTGGCTCGACGCGCTGCTGGCGCTCGGCGACATCAAGGAGGACTAACATGGCAGACTTCGCGAACGTCCAACCGGATGAGTACAAGCTTCTGGGGCGCAACTTCTCCGCAGGCCGCCCGTTCGGCATCAAGGGCGTGACCATCCACCACATGGCGGGCGACCTCAACGCCGGCCAGTGCAACGGCATCTGGGGTGCCAACGGCTGCTCCGCGCACTACTCGGTCGACCGCAACGGCTACATCGTGCAGCACGTCAACGACACCGACCGCGCCTACGCCTGCGGCGACGGAATCGGCACCGGACGCGGCAACGACACGACCATCTCCATCGAGCACGCGAACAGCGGCAGCAACCCGTGGACGGTTCACGAGAAGGCAATCGAGAGCGGCGCGCACCTCGTCGCGGCCCTGTGCCTGTACTACGGCCTCGGTCGCCCCGAGTGGTGCAAGAACGTGTTCCCGCACCGCTTTTGGAGCGCCACGGCTTGCCCCGGCGAGCTTGCGGGCTCCCAACGCGACCATTACATGCAGCGCGCCCAGGCGTGGTACGACGCGATGAAGGGCGGCAAGGCGCCCGCCCCCTCCACCGCCGCTAAGCCTGCCGCAGCAAATCCCGCTCAGGCGGCATCCGGCGGCTTCTCAAAGGCATCCGGCAAGCGCATCCCCGTCCACTACTCCCTTCACCTCAAGGGCGGCGGCTGGCTGGACGAGGTGACGGACTTCGGCGCCGGGGACAACGGCTTCGCGGGCTACCCGTGCCGCCAGCACGACCTGCTGTGCGCACGCGTCGACCGCGGCACGCTCAAGTATCAGGTGCATACCATCGAGGACGGCTGGCTCGGCTACGTGACCAAGGGCGACCGCAACGACACCGTGAACGGCTGCGCCGGCATCGCCGGCCACACCATCGACGGCGTGCGCATGTACTACGTGACGCCTTCCGGCGAGGAGTACAAGCAGGCGTGGTACCGCTCGCAGACCACCGCGCGCCCCGGGTGGCTCGATACCGTGTGCGACGATGGTTCCACGTACGGAGGCGACGATTACGCCGGTTTCTACGGCGAGCCGCTCGACCGCTTGCAGGTCTGCGTCACCGACGGCAACCCGTACTAGCATGGTCGCGTTGGCATTCGTCCTCGGCGCGCTGTTCGGCGGCACCGTGGCGACAATCGGCCTGTGTCTCGTGAGCATCAACCGGCACTAGCCGCGGCCCGCTCGGGTTATCCCGGGCGGGCTTTTTTCTCGAGAAAAGGTGACGCTACGCCGCCCGTGGTATCCTGAGCAGCACGACGGTCCCAACGGCACAGATCTCGGTTCTAGAATCTAGGCAGACGGGGCACCATCGAACGTAAGACCGTCCGAACCTCGCATGGTCCGGGCGGTTTTTCTTATACCGACGCGACGTGATGGGACGTGGTATGGCAGTAACGGATATCGAGCGCGGACTCTCGACCGCCGAGGTCGAGGAGCGCATCGCCGCCGGTAAGATCAACCGCAACATGGAACTCAAGACCAAGTCGGTCAAAGAGCTCATCATCGAGAACCTCTGCACGCTGTTCAATTTGATCAACGTGATCTTGGCGTTCCTGGTCATTTTGACCGGTTCGTTTAAGAATCTGACGTTCCTGTTCGTGGTGTTCCTCAATACCGCTATTGGCGTCATTCAGTCCATGCGTTCCAAGAAGATGGTCGATAAGCTCACGCTGCTGACCTCCAAGAAGGCCATCGCGGTGCGCGACGGCGTCGAGGTGGAGCTCGACCTGGACCAGATCGTGCTCGACGATATCATTCGCCTGGGGCGCGGCGACCAGATTCCCGCTGACGCCGTGGTGGTCTCGGGCGAGGCACTCGTGAACGAGAGCCTGCTGACGGGCGAGAGCGACCTTATTAAGAAACAGCCTGGTTCCGAGCTCATGAGCGGCAGCTTTATCGACTCGGGCCTGCTGCGCGCCCGCGTGATTCATGTCGGCGCCGACAACTACGTGGCTAAAATTAATAACGAGGCCAAGTACGTCAAAAAGGTCAATTCCGAGATCATGAACGCGCTTAACGCCATCGTGCGCTTTGCGAGCATCATCATGATCCCGCTCGGTTTGGCGTTGTTTGCCTCAAGTGTGAGCGAGCTGTGGGATGCCGCGGGAACCCCGGGCGATAGCGCGCTTTCGTGGTGCTTCTCCGAGCTGTTGGCTGGTCATGTGCCTTCGTCGGCGCTGCTGTCCACGGTGGGCGCCCTGCTGGGCATGATCCCGCAAGGCCTGGTGCTGCTGACCTCGTCGGTGCTCGCCATCGCCACGGTGCGCCTGGCTCGCCGCAAGGTGCTGGCACAGCAGCTCTACTGCATCGAGACGCTCGCTCGCGTCGACGTGCTGTGCCTGGACAAGACGGGCACCATCACGTCGGGCCGCATGGAGGTCGAGGGCACGTATCCGCTGCCGGTTGAGGGCGTGAGCCTAGGCGCCGGCTCGGACGAGGCGGTCGTTCCCGTCGATACCACGGTACTCGATTTTGCGCTGGCTAACGTGGCACGTGCGACCTCGGCCGATGCCAACGAGACATGCCAGGCGCTGCTCAACTATTACGCCGATCGCCCGGTCGAGGTGTCCGAGCCGCTGTCGGTCATTCCATTCTCGTCGTCTAAAAAATGGAGCGGCGCTTCGTTTGCGCAGGGCTCCTATGTGATGGGCGCCGCGCAGTTTGTGCTTTCGGAGCGTGTGTTTTCGCAGGTCGAGAACCGTGTCGCCGAGCTTGCCGATACCTGCCGCGTGCTCGTGGTGGCGCGCGTGGACGGCTTTACGCCCGATGGGGATATGGTGGGCGAGGCCGAGCCCGTGGGATTTGTGACCATCCGCGACGAGATTCGTACCTCGGCGGCCGAGACCATCGGCTACTTTAACGAGCAGGGCGTGACCCTCAACGTGATCAGCGGCGACGACCCACGTACGGTGTCGTCGATCGCGCGCGTGGTGGGCGTGCCGGGGGCGGACGCTTATGTGGACGCCACGACGCTCGATACGCCGGCCAAGCTCGATGCCGCAGTGGACCGCTACCATGTCTTTGGTCGTGTGACCCCGCAGCAGAAGCGCGAGCTCGTGCAGGCGCTCAAGCGCCGCGAGCACACCGTGGCCATGACGGGCGACGGCGTCAACGACGTGCTGGCGCTCAAGGAGGCCGACTGCTCCGTCGCCATGGCGGCCGGCTCCGATGCCGCGCGCAACGTGGCCGAGATCGTACTCGTCGACAACGATTTTGCCTCGATGCCCGCCGTGGTGGCCGAGGGCCGTCGCTCCATCAACAACCTGCAGCGTTCGGCCTCACTGTTCCTGACCAAGACGCTGTTCTCGATGGGCCTGGCGGCGCTGTGTATCGCGCTGCCGCCGTACCCCTTCGAGCCCATCCAGATGACGCTCATTAACTTCTTCTGCATCGGCGCGCCGGGCTTTGTGTTGGGCCTGGAGCCCAACAATGCTCGCGTGAAGGGTGCGTTTTTGACCAACGTACTCAAGCGTGCACTGCCGGCGTCGATTGCGGTCATTTTGGCTGCGGCGCTCGATATCTTTGTGGCGCGCGTGTTTGGCTTTAGCCAGCTCACGCTGTCTACGATGTGCCTGCTTACGTCGTGCGCGGCGAGCGTCAGTCTGATCTGGCGCATCTCGCAGCCTCTCACGCCCTTGCGTGTGGTGCTCTTTGTGTTTGTAGTCGCCGGCATCTTGGTGGGCGTTATCGGATTCCCGGAGCTGCTGTCCATTGCCAACCTGTCGATGGGCCAGATGGTTATCTTGGCTGTCATCGTGGTCTTTACCTGCTCGGTGTTCTTTAAGCTCGCCACGATGATGGATTCGCTCAAGCCGCGTCGTCGTCATGCCGCAACTGGTTTTGGTCGCGGCGTGCGCGTCCGCCTGGGTCGCGGTGGCGGCAAGGTGAGCTCGACGGGTTCGACGGCCGAGCGTTTTGCCAAGCGCTTCGCCGCCGACATGGCGCAGCGCCGCGAAGATCGCA
Source organism: uncultured bacterium (assembly GCA_905216145.1). Taxonomy (GTDB): domain Bacteria; phylum Actinomycetota; class Coriobacteriia; order Coriobacteriales; family Coriobacteriaceae; genus Collinsella. Next base: position 55,387 of record CAJMST010000003.1, read on the forward strand.
CCGTTCGCGAGGCCGAGGCCCGCGCGCTCGAGGGCGTGACCCAGGCCCAGCCCAAGAAAAAGAGGAGTGCCGGAGCCAAGCGCTCTCGCGTGACCAAGTCCGCCCAAGGCATCAAAGTCTCGATGCCAAGCAAAAAGAAGAAGTAACTACGCGCTCTGCCGATGTTGAATTGGTGCCTTGCTCCTGTGGGGCCGTGGCGATGTTATGCTCTAACCTCGATTGTTTGAATTGCTTCGAAAAGAGGATGCCGTGATCTGCCCGCATTGCCTTAAGACTATCGAGGACGGCGCCTCGTTCTGCCCCTACTGCAACGCCTATGTGGGTCCGGGCGATGGCCCCGAGCACACTGAGTTCGTGTTCTGTGAGGGCTGCGGTGCCCGTCTTTCTCCGCATGATCGTACGTGCCCCAAATGCGGACGCCCCGCTCCGGGTATCCTCTCCGAGGACGCGGCCGCATCCGACCTGGCAGCGGGCCGCACGGCGGGCTTTCCGCGCCTAACGCAAGAGCAGATCGATACCGAGGTGCCGCATGCGCCGACCTCTGCCGCTGCGGTGCTTTCGGACGCCGCTGACCCCAATGAGACCTGCGTGCTGCCGGCTTTCGATAAGGATTTCGGTATCCCCAAGGTCGATATTCCCACGCCCGTTTCCCTGCATGACGATGCTCAAAAAGCCAAGCGCAAGGTGCATTCCGACGAGGACGCCTATCACAAGCACAAGCGTCATATCCCCAAGCCGCTCATCGTCATCGCGGTCCTTGCCGTCGTTTGCGGCGGTGCCTATTGGTTCGTGACGACCGATCCCATGGGTGTCATGCCTGGCTTCTACGACCAGTTTGGCCAAGCTGCACAAACCACCTTCCCCACGCGCCAAAAAGGCGAGGCGACTGAGGACGATACCAAGCAAGACGATTCTGCCGAGGTGGTCCAGGAAGAAACCGTGCTCACCGATGATCAGCTCTATACCAGGCTCGACGGTCTGTATCAGACCATCGTGTCCTACGGTGACGAGGACCAGATCGGCGAGGTCATCGATTCCTTTAACAACGGCTATCTCCGAACGCCGCTGTCCACCCGTCAGGAGCTGTCGCAGAGTGCCTACGCCCTGCGTGACCAGATTAAAAAGACGCAAGATGAGCTCAGCAACCTTAAGTACCAGGACGATACGGTCTATGCGGACGACATTGCCCACTTAAAGCAGCTTGCCGAGTGGATGTATGAGCGCGTCGACGTGATCTGCCAGAGTTGGGACATCTCGCTGGCCATTCCCGATGGCGAGTCGATGAGTTCTCACCAAAGCGAGATCCTGGCGCCCATCGCTCAGAGTGGCAACAGCGCGCTTAATCAGTACGACGCCAACGTGGGCTCCTGGAAGCCGCAGCAGCGTTCCTAAAATTAGTTCGCCATAGTCGGCATAACCTACGTGCGCAATTGATGTAAGCGCATGCTTATTGCTACAATTCGTACAAATATGCTTTAAACGCACGAGGAAGGAACCACATGTTTGGTTTTAAGAAAGAGCTCTACACGCCCGAGTATCAGCTTGCCGGCGACGAGTGCGCCGTTATCGAGACGTCGAAGGGTACCATCAAGGTCAAGTTTGACGGCGAGGGCGCTCCCATTCATGTCGCGAACTTCTGCGAGCTTTCTACGATGGGCTTCTATGATGGCCTTAAGTTCCATCGCTATGTGCCCGGTTTTGTCATCCAGGGCGGCGACCCCAATACCCGCGATATGTCCGGCGCCGACGTCGCCGCTGGTCTTGAGGGCCCCGACGGCATGCCCGGTACCGGTGGCCCCGGCTACTGCATCAAGGGCGAGTTTGCCACCAATCCGCGCAACAGCCATGTCGATGGTGCCCTTGCCATGGCACGCTCCATGGACCCCGATTCCGCGGGTTCGCAGTTCTACTTCTGCCTGGGCGCCCAGCATAACCTCGATTCCGGTTACACCGTCTTTGGTACCACGGTCGAGGGTCTCGATGTGATTTCGCAGCTGCGTGCCGGCGACGAGATCGTCCATGTCGAGATCGTTCACGAGTAAAGGGGACTTCCTTGAATAGCCAGCTGATCCAACAGGGCCGCGCCGCTTACCGCGCGGGTGATTTTTCCGCTGCAGCCCAGATGCTTGGGGCGGCAAAGACTCCCGATGAGATTATGGGCGAGGCCGATCACCTTCGTGGCAACGCCTTGATGCACCTGGGCATGTATGCCGAGGCCGCCGAGGCTTATGCTGCCGCCCTCAACGACGGCACCTACGGCAAGCGCGGCGCGCTGCTCACCAACCGCGGCAAGGCGCTCGCCGCCGTGGGCGACTACACGACGGCCGCCCAGGCGTTCTCTGCTGCTACGCAGGATGCTTCCTATGCCACGCCGTTCAAGGCCTATCTGGGCCTGGGCAATACGCTGTTCCAGTCGGGCGATTATGCCAACGCGGGTACTGCCTTCCGTCAGGCTGCCATCGACGGCGCCAATCCGGCTCCTGCCGCCGCACTCGGCGAGCTCGGTCGTTGCTTCATTAAGCTCGGCCGTCCGGCGGATGCCGTGGAGACCTACCGCACGGCTATCGACTTTGCCGGCCCCCGCGACGACACGCGTGCGCTCAATGCCGGCATGGGTCAGGCGCTTTCTGCCGCCGGCCGTCCCTCCGACGCACTCGACGCCTTTAACGCCGCTACTGCCGATGGCATCTACCAGCTCACTTCCGAGCAGGCCGATGAGCTTGCCCGCGTGCATGATTCGCTTGCCGCACTGTCTGCCCAGACGGCTATGGCCACGGCTCCGGCGCCCGCGATGGACGCTCCTGCCGTCGATCCGCTCGATCCTACGGGCGCGACCGGTCAGTTTATGCCCGATCCCTCGGACACCGGCTTCTTTACGCTGTCCGAGTCCGAGATGGTCCAGCAGGACCGTCAGGATCGTAAGCAGGCCAAGGTCCGTCGTCGCCATCGCCACACGGGTCTCAAAGTCTTCATCGTGCTGCTTCTGCTCATTTTGATTGCTGCGGGCGGTCTGGGCTTTGCCTACACGCGCGGCTTTGGCTTCCCCTCGCAGGAGTCGGTTATCACCGATCTGTTCCAGGCTGCCGGCGACGGTGACACCGCAAAGGCCGAGTCTTGCCTGGCCTCGAGCCTGTCCGAGGACGCTAAGTCGATGATCATCTCCTCGATTCCGCAGGGTGCCACCGTGTCCGTCGAGGGCATGGACCAGTCCATGACCGAGACGACCGCCAAGGTTAAGGCGTCGCTGTCCAAGGGCGGCGAGCAGGAGTACACCGTCCAATTCGTGCGCTCCGACAACCATATCGGCTGGGCCGTTTCCTCGCTCGATATGGATTTCTCGGCTGCTGACAACCAGTAGTGACCTTATGGGATTTAGTTTTGCCCGGTGCTTCACCGCAAGTGAGGTGCCGGGCTTGCGCTAGTATCATGAACTAGTAGTTTTCCAGCAATCATCCAACACATCAGGAGTTGCGTTGTTTTCTTTGATGGATATGTTCTTCGGTAGCTATGCGGGCGATCTTGCCATCGACCTCGGCACCGCAAATACGCTTGTCTCCGTGCGCGGCAAGGGTATCGTCATTCGCGAGCCCTCCGTCGTCGCCATCGACAAGAACGACGAGCGCATCCTGGCGGTCGGTATCGAGGCAAAGCGCATGCTCGGCCGTACGCCCGGCAACATCGTGGCTGTTCGTCCCCTGAAGGACGGCGTCATCGCCGACTTCGATGTTACCGAGGCCATGCTTCGCTACTTTATCGACAAGGCGTCCGAGAAGCGCTATCCGTGGACCCCGCGTCCGCGCGTTGTCGTCTGCGTTCCCTCCGGCGTCACGTCGGTCGAGAAGCGTGCCGTCTTTGAGGCCACGATCCAGGCTGGCGCTCGCCAGGCCTACCTGATTGAGGAGCCCATGGCTGCCGCTATCGGCGCCGACCTGCCCGTCGAGGAGCCCACCGGCTCCATGGTCATCGACATCGGTGGCGGTACCACCGAGGTCGCTGTTATCGCCATGGGCGGCATCGTCGTCTCGCAGTCCATTCGTATTGCCGGCGACGAGTTCGATCAGGCTATCCTCACGCACGTTCGTGATGCCTACAACCTGGCCATCGGCGAGCGTACGGCAGAGGACATCAAGATCAAGGTCGGCTCCGCCGTGCCGCTCAAGGACGAGCTTGACGTCGAGGTCAACGGCCGCGACGTGATTACCGGTCTGCCCAAGACCGTGCGCATCGAGAGCGAGGAGATTCGTCGCGCGCTCAACAAGCCGCTCGACGAGATGGCCAAGGCCGTCAAGGACGCCCTCGATGCCACGCCTCCCGATCTCGCCTCGGACCTTATGTACTACGGCATTTTGCTGACCGGTGGCGGCGCGCTGCTGCGCGGTCTCGACGTGCGCCTGCGCGATGAGACCGGCGTTTCGGTCAACGTCAGCCCCACGGCGCTCGATAACGTCGTTAACGGCTGTGCCCGCGTGCTCGAGGCCAATGCGTTTGATGGCGGCTTCGTCCAGACCAATGCTTAATTTCCAAAAGGTGGATTCCATTTGGCACGATCTTCGGGTTTCTCCACAAATCTGAATACCAAGCGACAATCAACGGGTATGCGCCCGTTGATTGTTTTCAGCCTGATTTCGGTGTTGCTGCTCACGTTTTACATCCGCGAGGGCGAGGCAGGACCGATTCATGCCGTGCGTTCGGGCGTAACGACGATTACCTCGCCGGTGCGCTTTGTGGGTTCGGCTGTGGCGGCTCCCTTCAATGCGATCGGCAACGTGTTCTCTAACCTTACGGCGTCGCAGGACACGCTTGATGAGCTTAAGAAGCAAAACGAGGAACTGACCTCTAAGGTTGCTGAGCTCTCCGAGGCTCAAAAGACCGCTGAGCGTCTGGAGGGGCTGGTCGGCCTGCAGTCGACCTACAACCTTAAATCGACCGCAGCTCGTATCGTCGGTGCCTCGGGCGATGCCTGGACCTCGACCGTCACGATCGATAAGGGTTCTGCCGACGGGCTTACCATCAACATGCCCGTAACGAGTTCGGCCGGTGTTATCGGCCAGATTATCGAGGTATCGGCCAAGACCTCTACCGTGCGCCTGATTGGCGACGAGAACTCGGGCGTGTCCGCCATGGTGCAGGACACGCGCGCCCAGGGCATGCTGCAGGGTCAGGCTGACGGCACGCTGCGTCTTGAGTACGTGAGCGTCGACTCCGATGTTAAGGTTGGCGACATCATCGTGACCTCGGGCATTGGCGGTGTGTTCCCCAAGGGTCTACCGCTCGGCACCGTCTCGTCGGTTGAGAAATCGGCAAACGACGTGTACTACACCATTGTGGTGCGCGCTCAGACCACGGCCGAGAACAACGAGGAAGTGCTGGTCATCACCTCGCTGACCGACGAACAGTCGGCCTCGGATGAGGACGTGAGCACGGCCAACAGCACGCCGCAGGGAACGTCGCGCGATGCTGCGACCAAGACGAAGGACGAGAGCTCGGATGACAGTTCCGACACGTCCGAGACGACCGATTCTGGCTCGAGCGAATAGGGGGCATGTCCATGGATCTACACGAGCAGGGGATGAGCTCCCGCACGTTTGTAATCGCCGCCATTGTGTGCGTGCTGCTGCAGGCAGGCCTGGCACCGCAGATCTCCATTGCGGGCGGTCGTGTCAACTTCATGATTATCCTGGTGTGCCTAAGCGTGTTCTCGGGCGACCCGACCCGTGCCGTCGTGTGCGGTTTTTGCAGCGGCTTGTTCTATGACCTGTCCGCTGCCGTGCCGGTGGGCGTTATGTCGCTCCTGCTGACCGTGGGTTCTTTTGCCCTGGTGCACAGCGCCGTCGGTCAGACGGGCGGTACCCCGAGTGCGCGCGGCGTCACTGTGGGCGCCTTTGCGCTCGTCATTAATGTGATCTACAGCATCATCTTGCTGTTTATGGGTTTGGAGACGAGCTTTGTCGTGGCGATCTTCGGCCATGCGCTGCCGTCCTCGATCCTGACGGGTCTGGTTGCCATTCCGTTTTTGATGTCCGGCGTCGTGCCGCAGTCCGGCTATGGATTCTCCGCACGTGGCGGACGCCAGACGGGTATGCGCTTTAAGCCCAAGACCCGCAAGCTCAAATAGGGGAGGCCCGTAGATGTCTTCCCAGTTGACGGTTATTATCGCCGGTATCGTGCTGGTTGTGGCCATCGTGGTCGCGCTGGTCATCATGCGTCGTGGCGATTCCCGTTTTACCTACGATACGCAGCATGGAACGGCCCCACGCGCCACCGAGGGCGAGGGCAATACCGCGGCGACCGCCTTTAAGGGCCGCTTTTCCATCCTCACCACGGGTGTGGGCGCGATGTTTGCGGCGCTCGCCGTCAAGCTGTGGGGCATGCAGATGGTCTCGTCGGACTATTACGAGAAGCAGGCCAATAGCAATCAGACTCGCACCGTTACCACTCCCGCTGTACGCGGCCGCATCCTCGACCGCAATGGCGTGGCGCTTGTCCAGAACCGTCCCTCACTTGCTGTCGTGGCCTACCGCGACCTTGCCGAGGATGAGGTTCTGGTTCGCCATCTTGCCAACGTGCTTGGAATGCCTTACGTGGCGGTCCTTCGCAATATTCAGGACAATACAGAGGGCGCCCAGAGCCTGCATACTATCGCGACGGACGTCCGTCGCTCCACGGTTGCCTATATTCAGGAGCATGCCGGCGAGTTCCCGGGCGTCAAGATTGCCGAGCGTACCGAGCGCCAGTATCCATATGGCGAGACGGCATGCCATATCTTGGGCTATACCGGCACCATTACCTCCGAGCAGCTCGAGGCCCAGAATAAGAAAACCTCTGGGGATGATGATGCTTCTGCTGGCAAGATTACGTACCAGTCGGGCGATATCGTGGGCCAGGCGGGCGTTGAGAGCTACTACGAAAACCTGCTGCAGGGTATTCGTGGCGAGCAGACCGTCAAGGTCGATGCCTCGGGCAATGTGACCGGTCAGGCCGGCGCCGTGCCCGCGAAGGCCGGCTCCGACATTAAGCTCACGCTCGACCTTAAGATCCAACAGGCCTGCGAGACGGCACTGGCGAGCGCTATCGAGCTTGCCAAGACCACTGGCTACAGCAATGCCGGCAACGGCGCTGTGGTGTGTCTCGATCCCAACAATGGCGAGATCCTGGGCATGGCGAGCGAGCCCAAGTTCGATCCGTCCGTCTTTATCGGCGGCGTCTCAAATGACGTGTGGACCGAGCTCAATGATGACAAGGGTTCGCACCCGCTGCTCAACCGCGCCATTAGCGGACAGTACATGTCGGCTTCGACCATCAAGCCGCTCTCGGCACTGGCCGGTCTTGAGTTTGGAACCTACACGTCGGGGCAGACGACCAACTGCACGGGCTATTGGACGGGTCTGGGCAAGTCGTGGGGCAAGTACTGCTGGCTGCATTCCGGCCACGGCACCATGACGCTGCAGTCGGGTATCGCCAACTCGTGCGACCCCGTCTTCTACGACATGGGCAAGGCGTTCTTTTATGACGAGAAACATTCCGAGGGCCTGCAGGAGGTCTTTCGTCGCTGGGGTCTAGGCAAGACCTGCGGTATCGATCTGCCGAGTGAGGGCGCGGGCCGTATTCCCGATGCCGAGTGGAAAGAGTCGTACTTCACCGACGCCTCTGCCGAGGACCGCAAGTGGAATGCCGGTGATATGACTAACATTGCCATCGGCCAGGGCGACATCCTGGTGACGCCCCTGCAGATGGCGTGCGCCTATATGGGTCTTGCCAACGGCGGCAAACAGTACGTGCCCCACGTGTTTTTGTCTGCCGTGTCGCGCGATGGCGACGGCGATGCCTATAAGTACAACGGCAAGGGCAAGAAGAAGCGCCTGGAGGCCAAGATCAACAGTGATTCGGATTTGGCTCTTGTTCGCAACGGCATGCACGACGTGATTTACACGGCATCGACGTCCCTGGCGGCTCACTTTGGCACCCTGACGCCGCAGGTATACGGCAAGTCGGGCACGGGCGAGAAAAGCGGCGAGGACGAATACGCTTGGTTCTGCGCCTATGCACCGGCCGATGACCCCAAGTATGTTATCGCTACTGTCCTGGAGCAGGGCGGCGGCGGCTCAGATACCGCGATGCATGTCGTGCGCGACGTGCTCGGCGTGATTTATGACGAGCCCGATACCTCTTCGGCCTCGGGCGATTCTTCGGTTCGATAGGAGGTTGCGATGGATTTTTCTCCGGCGGATCTGTTCCGTTCAACCAAGACCGGCTCTCGCAGCAGCCTGGACCGCGTCAACAAGCAACTTTCGGCCTCGCGCGGCACGTTTCGCCAAAAGGTGCATATCGGTGTGCTCGTGGCTACTGTGGCGCTCGTCGCCTACGGTGCCATCATTATCTGGTCGGCTTCGCAGTTTAAGGCCGATGCATCGTTTTCACGCCATCTTCTGGGAATTGGCATCGGGGCGGTGCTGGCGGTGCTGGTCTGGCGTACCGACCTGCGCGGTATTTCCAATTTCTCGACGGCGTTGCTCGTCATCGACCTGATCGTGATCCTCTCGCCCAAGATTCCGGGTCTGTCCTATACGGGCGGTCTGGGCATGACGGGCTGGATCAAGATTCCCGGTATCGGCTTGACATTCCAGCCGGTTGAGCTTGCCAAGCTCATCACCATCTTCTTTATTGCTACGCTTGGCTCGCAGTATAACGGTCGCATCGATACCGTTCGCGACTACGTCAAGCTCTGCGGCATGCTGTCCATTCCGTTTTTGGCCGTCGTTGCCATGGGCGACCTGGGCTCGGGCCTGGTCGTGCTGGTTTCGGGCGCCATCGTCATCTGTATGAGCGGTGCACGCCGCGAATGGGTGCTGTCGACCTTGGCCCTGCTCGTGGGCCTGGTGGCCCTCGTCCTGGCGCTCGATTCGGTCTTTGATTCGCTGCTCGGCCACGATGTGCTCATCAAGCAGTACCAGATGAACCGTCTGACGGTCTTTATCGACCCCGATAATGCCGATTCGGACGATGCCTACAACCTGCAGCAGTCGCTTATCGCCGTTGGCTCGGGCGGCTTCTTTGGTAAGGGTTTGGGCCATGCGACGCAGTCGGCCGGCGGCTTTCTGCCTGAGTTCCACACCGACTTCGTCTTCGCCTTCCTGTCCGAGACCTTTGGCTTTTGCGGTTCCTTTTTGCTCCTGTGCCTCTACGTGCTGTTGATCTTTTCGACGATTCGCGTCGCCTTTAAGTGCGAGTCCCTGTTTTTGCGTCTTTCGTGTGTTGGCATCGTTGGCATGTGGGCGTTCCAGACCTTCGAAAACATCGGCATGTGCATCGGCATGATGCCGATTACCGGTATTCCGCTACCGTTTATTAGCTTCGGTTCGTCTTCGATGATGATTCAGCTGCTGACGGTGGGTATCGTACAATCCATATGGCGGCATCGTTCGGGCGCCGCGTAACCGCTGGAGGGGTTTGCTATGAAAATTCCCGTAGATAAGCTGACCCGCGCTTTTAAGATGGGCGCGTCCGTTAAGAAGGATTCCGATACGCCGGTGCGCGTCTCGGTCTATCTGGATTCGTCTGCCTCGCGCTTTCTGGCCGAGACGGTGCGTGATGCCTTTGTGCCGCAGACGACCTCGGGCATTGTGCGCGTCGAGCGTCTGGGGGAGGAGCGAATTGCTCCAAAGACCGATACCGATGTGGTGCTGGTGCTCTCGTGTGGTTCCGACCGCTTGGAGAGTGCCGTGCAGGAGCTCGTGATCGCCGGCGTGCCCGTGTGCGTGCTTGCCGAGTCTGCTGTGGAGGTGCCGTTTATCGAGGAGTCCACGCCCATGCTTGGCGTGGTAGCGGCAACCGATAAGACGTATCTGCTCGAGACGCTTGCCCGCTGGATTCTCGATCGCACGGACAAGGAAACGGCTTTTGCGGCGAACTTTGCCTTCATGCGCATCGCGGCGGCCAACCGCATCATCACCTCGTGTGCGCTCACCAATATGGCGACCGGGGCTTTGGTGTTTTTGCCGGGCGCCGATTATCCCGTTATGGCGCTGGCGCAGGTGGGCATGCTCTTTGAGCTCGCTGCCGTCTTTGGACGCGGCATTAAGCCCGAGCGCGGCTACGAGGTCGCCGGCGTGCTTGCCGGCGGTCTTGTGATCCGCGCGGTCACCCGCGCGCTCGTCAAGCAGACGCCGCATATTGGGTTTGCCGTCAAGGCGCTCACTGCTGCCGCGGGCACCTATGGCATGGGCCGTGCGCTCGTTTCGCTCTACGAGCGCGATGTCGACTACAGCCGTGCCAACGAGGTGGTCACTGCCACGTTCTCCCGCGTTCGCGATCTGGTGACCACGGTCGCGGGCGCTACCCGTCCTATGGCGTCCTATCAGGACGCATCAGATCTTGCTGCTTAGGGGTTTTCCGTTGCGCGTTGCATACCAAGACTGTTTTCATTTAATTGAGCCGTTGCTCGCCAAGGTCGAGAAGCCGAGTCGCTATATCGATCACGAGTGGGGCACGCTTTCCAAGGCCGATGCCGACTACCGTTGCTGCCTGATCTATCCGGATGTGTACGAGGTCGGTCTGCCCAACCAGGGTATCGCCATCCTCTACAACATCCTTAACCAGGCCGAGGGCATCTCCTGCGAGCGTGGCTATGTGCCGTGGCCCGATATGGGTGACGCTATGCGCGAGGCGAGCATTCCGCTGCTCTCGCTCGAGGGTGCAGCGCCGGTCGCTTCGTTTGATATCGTCGGTCTGCATGTGCCGCACGAGATGGCGGTGACGAACTTCCTCGAGGCACTCGACCTCGCTGGCATTCCGCTGTTAGCGGCCGACCGAGGTGAAGATGACCCCATCATCATCGCCGGCGGCCCCTCGGTGTACAACCCCGAGCCGTACGCGGCCTTCTTCGATGCCATCCTCATCGGTGAGGGCGAGGAATCGCTGCTCGAGACCTGCCAGCTGCATCGCCGCCTGCGTGACGAAGGAGTCCCGCGCGCGCAGATTGTCGAGCAGCTTGCATCCATTGCCGGCAACTACGTGCCGTCGCTCTATGAGGTTCGTCACGACGAGCCCTGCTCGCCGCATGGCTACACCGTGCCGCGTGAGGGCAAGGATGCGCCGACCGTGGTCTACAAGCGTGTCGTCGAGGATTTCGGCGCCACGAATCCGCTGTCGCAGTCGTGCGTACCCTATGCGCAGCTGGTCCACGACCGCCTGTCTATCGAGATTCTGCGCGGCTGCGCCCGCGGCTGTCGTTTTTGCCAGGCCGGCATGACGTATCGCCCGGTGCGCGAGCGCTCGGCCGACCAGATCGTCTCGTCGGTGATTCAGGGTCTGGAAAAGACCGGCTACGACGAGGTGTCGCTGACCTCGCTTTCCACGACCGACCACTCCTGCATTCGCGACGTGCTCGGCAGGCTCAACCGTCGCCTGGAGGATACGGGTATTCGCGTGTCTATTCCGTCGCAGCGCCTGGATTCGTTTGGCGTGGATATGGCCGAGTCGGTTGCTGGCGAAAAGAAGGGCGGCCTGACGTTCGCGCCCGAGGCCGGCAGCCAGCGCATGCGCGACATCATTAACAAGAACGTGACCGAGGAGGACCTGGACCGTGCGGCCAAGGCGGCCTTCGAGGCCGGTTGGAACCGCATGAAGCTCTACTTTATGATGGGCCTTCCCGGCGAGCGCGACGAGGACATCGTGGCCATCGCCAATCTGGCCGATCACGTGCTGGAGCTCGGTCGTTCCGTGGTGCCCAAGGCTCGTCGCGGCTCGATCTCGGTGTCGATCTCGGTTTCGGTCTTTATCCCCAAGGCTGCCACGCCGCTCCAGTGGTGCCCGCAGCTCGACTACGACGACGTCAAGCGTCGCCAGAAGCTGCTTATCACGAGCGTTCGCAACCGTGCCGTCCGCGTTCATTACCACGATGCCGAGACCTCGCTCATCGAGGCCGCACTGTCCCGCGCCGGTCGTGACATGACGCCCGTCATCATCGACGCTTGGCGCTCGGGCTCTCGCTTTGACGCCTGGGTAGAGCATTTCTCGCTCGATAACTGGAAGGAGGCTGCTGCCAAAAACGGCATCGACCTCAATGAGCTCGTGCACCTGCCCTACGAGTTGGACTGGCGCCTGCCGTGGGAGCACGTGAGCCCCGGCTGCACACGCGGCTTTCTCGAGCGCGAGTACCGTCGCTCGCTCGAGGGCGTCACGACTCCCGACTGCACCCGCACGTCGTGCACCGGCTGCGGGATCTGCCCCACGCTCCACGCCAAGAATGTATTGATGGGTGATCGCGCATGAGTGAGCGCCTGACCGACAACCCCTCGCTCTTTAGGCTTCGTGTTCGCTATGGCAAGCGCGATCGCCTTAAGTACCTGGGCCATCTCGAAGTGATCCATACCATTGAGCGCATCGTGCGCCGTGCGGGACTTCCCTATGCCGTCACGCAGGGCTTCTCTCCGCACATGCGCGTGGGCTTCTCTTCGGCGCTACCGGTGGGTACGTCGTCGACATGTGAGTGGTATGACCTGTTTATGACCGAGTTCGTGGCGCTCGACGAGGCGTTTGGGCGCCTGGCTGCGGCGTCTCCGGCCGATCTGGCGCCCATCGAGGCGGCGTACATCGACGTGCGCACGCCGGCGTTGACGGCGCAGCTCACGCGCCTGTCGTATCGCATCGACCTGCACTTGGATCCCGAGGCGCCCGTAAGCGCCGACGAGGTGCGTCGTGCGATCGACACGCTGCGCGCGGGCCACGGCATCGACTACGCGCGCGGCAAAAAGAGCAAGCGCTTGGATTTGGATCACACGCTCGTGGGCTATGAGCTCACGGCGGGGGAGCGCCCGGACCATTTGGTGCTCATGCTCGACACCCATGCCGACAACGAGGGCTCCATGCGTCCGGAAATTTTGCTTTCTGCTGCTGATGTTTTGTTGCAGGGCTTGACCCCGGGCGTGGATGCACCTATTGTTTCCACCGGTATGCAAGACCTCGTGACCATCTGCTCCTACGATGTCGAGCGTCAGAATCAAGCATGCGAGGACGACGAGGGCCGACTCGTCAGCCCCATACCTGTGCGAACTTGTGGATTTGCTCCACATACTCGTTGACGGGGGTATTTTCGCCTGCTACTATATTCGGCTGTTGCACTAACTGATGCATGAAGGGCAAGTAAACATGTACGCAATCGTTAACACGGGCGGCAAGCAGTACAAGGTCGCCACCGACGATGTCATCACCGTCGAGAAGATCGAGGGCAATGAGGGCGACAAGGTCACCCTGCCGGTTATCTTCCTCAACGATGGTAAGAAGATCGTCACCGATCCCGACAAGCTGGCCAAGGCCAAGGTTACCGCTCAGATCGTTGAGCAGTTCAAGGGCGAGAAGCAGCTGGTCTTCAAGTTCCACAAGCGCAAGCGCTATCGTCGTCTGAAGGGTCACCGTCAGCAGCTCACCAAGCTGAAGATCGTGAAGGTTCAGGCTACCTCCCGCGCCAAGAAGGCTGTCAAGGCAGAGGCTGAGGCTGTTGCCGAGGCTCCCGTCGCCGAGTAGATTACACTCGTAACGAAAGAGTAGGTATACACAATGGCACACAAAAAAGGACTCGGTTCCTCCCGTAATGGCCGTGACTCCCGCGGTCAGCGCCTTGGCACGAAGCGCTATGCCGGCCAGACGGTAACCACGGGCACGATTCTCGTCCGTCAGCACGGCACGCACATCCACCCGGGTGAGAACGTTGGCCGTGGTAAGGACGACACGCTGTTCGCGCTGGTCGACGGTACCGTTGAGTTCCACAAGGGTATCAAGCACAGGGTCAGCGTACGCCCGCTCGCGAACGCGTAATTCACCCTTCATAGAGCACATATGTGGGAGGCACTTGAGTTTTAGGATTCAAGGGTCTCCCTCTTTTTTGTAGGAGGCGATTCTGTTGTCACAGTTCACCGATATCAGCCGCATTAACGTGTGCGGCGGCGACGGCGGAGCCGGATGCATGTCGTTTAGGCGCGAGGCATTTGTCCCCAAGGGCGGCCCCGATGGCGGCGACGGCGGTCGTGGCGGCAATGTCGTCATCCAGGCCGATGCTCAGCTGTCTTCGCTGATCGATTACCGCTTTAAGCATCACTTTCGCGCCGAGCGCGGCACGCACGGGCAGGGTGCCCGTCGTAACGGCAAGAGCGGCGAGGACCTGATTCTCAAGGTCCCTATGGGTACCGTGGTGCGCGAGCTCGATCCCGAGACGCAGACCCCGATGTTTGAGATTGCCGACCTGGTGCACGACGGCGAGCGCGTCGTCGTGGCGCCCGGCGGTGCCGGCGGTCTGGGCAACACGCACTTTGTGACGTCGGTGCGTCGCGCTCCGGCCTTTGCCCAGTTGGGCGAACCGGCCGAGGAGCACTGGATCGAGCTCGAGATGAAGCTTATGGCCGATGCCGCGCTCGTGGGCTTTCCCTCCGTGGGTAAGTCATCGCTCATCGCGCGCATGAGTGCCGCCCGTCCCAAGATTGCTGACTACCCGTTTACCACGCTCGTGCCGAACCTCGGCATGGTGCGTGCCGGTGAATATTCTTACGTCGTTGCCGACGTCCCCGGTCTTATCGAAGGCGCGAGCGAGGGTAAGGGCCTGGGTCACCAGTTCCTGCGCCACATTGAGCGTACGGCCCTGATCATGCACGTCGTCGACATGACGGGTGGTTTTGAGGATCGCGATCCGGTCGAGGATTACCACATCATCAACCGCGAGCTCGAGCAGTATGGCGCCGAGCTTTCGGAGCGTCCGCAGATCGTTGTCGCCAACAAGTGCGATGCGCCGGGCACGGCCGATAAGATTGCCGACCTCAAGCGCGCAGCGCTCGACGATGGCCATATGTTCTTTGCCGTGTCTGCCGTGACGGGCGCCGGTCTCAATACGTTGATGCTTGCCGTAGGTGAGCAGGTGGCCAAGCTCCGCGCCGAGTTGGCGGTCTCCGATGAGCCGGTCGACCTGCGCGACGATGAATGGGAGCGCCGTCGCCTGCAGCGAGAGAAGCGTTTCCGCATTGTCCAGGAAGAGCCCGGTGCCTTCCGCGTGGTCGGTCGTGCCATCGAGCGCATGGTCATTCAGACCGACTGGGAAAACGAAGAAGCCGTCATTTACCTGCAGCATAAGTTTGCGCGTATGGGTGTTGACGACGCGCTCGAGAAGGCCGGTTGTCGTGCGGGCGACGAGGTCCGCATTTGCCAGCGCGCCTTTGACTTTGAGGGCGCCGAGGACTTCTCGGAGTACGAGGAGCTCGAGGATGCTGGCGAGGACGTTGCCGTTGAAGCCATTGACGTGGCCGATGCTGCGGATGAGGGCGTCGAGGTTGTCAATGCGGCGGATGCCGCGGGCGATGCCGAGACCTCGGAGGGTGAGTAAGCCATGTCGCTGCGCGGTGGAATCGGTCTGCCCGAGCTTCCTCTAGAGGACGGGCAGGAGTTTAGGCTCGGCATTATGGGTGGCACCTTTGATCCCATTCATTACGGGCACCTGGTGACCGCCGAGCAGGCGCGCGAGTCCCTCGACTTGGACGCTGTGCTCTTTATGCCGGCGGGCTCTCCTGCTTTTAAGCTTGACAAGCCGGTGACGCCTGCCGAGGACCGTTATGCCATGACGGTCCTCGCCACCGCCGCGAACCCGGCCTTTTTGGCGAGTCGGTTCGAGATCGACCGTCCGGGCGTAACCTACACGGCCGATACGCTTCATGCCCTTCGCGACTTTTATCCGCCGCAGGTAAAGCTCTACTTTATTACGGGCGCCGACGCGATTATCGATATTGTGACTTGGCATGATGCCGAACGAATCGCCGAGCTTGCTACCTTTATTGCGGCGACGCGACCGGGCTTTGATATCGATACGGCGCGTGCCCGAATCAAAGAGTCTGGGCTGCCGTTCGACGTGCGCTATATTCAGATTCCGGCGCTGGCGATCAGCTCGACGAACATTCGTAAGCGAGTTGCCCGCGGCATGAGCGTGCGCTATCTTACGAGCGAGTCTGTGCTCGGCTACATTCGCAAGCGCGGTTTGTATGTCGATCTGGGCCAAGAAGATTTTGAGTGATGGGGGTCTACGTTGTCGGTAGAGGATCAGTTTGAGGGCGATGAGCGCGCGCTGCTCAAGCGCATTCAAGAGCTGCTCGATGTTCGCATGAAGGATAAGCGCAAGCGCTATGTGCATTCGCTGGGTGTTGCCGAGACCGCACTTCATCTGGCCGAGGTCTACGGCGTTGACCGCTTTGATGCCGCTGCTGCCGGTCTGATCCACGACTGGGACAAAGTGCTCTCCGACGACGAGCTGGTTACGCGCGCTCTGCATTACGGCATTAAGATTGCCGGCTCTCCTTCCGCCGCGACGCCGCTTTTGCATGGCCCTGTTGCCGCCTATGAGCTTCCGCAGCTTTTCCCCGAGTTGTCGCCGGCCGTTTTCCAGGCTGTCGACCGTCACACCGTGGGTGCTTGCGACATGACACCGCTCGATATGGTGGTCTTTGTGGCCGATGCCATCGAGCCCAACCGCCACGGCGACTATGCGCATGCGCTGCGCAAGATGGTGGGGGAGTCGACGCTCGATGAGTTGTTCTTCTCCTGTTTTGCGCAGGGTCTGGTCTATGTGATCCAGTCCGGGCGCTATCTTTATCCCACGGCTATTACGATTTACAACCATTACGCCCAGCTGCGCTAGCTCGGGCTGTCTAGAAAGAGGTATTCCATGGCCGACGAGACCATGACCGACGAGCAGATTCTTGAACATGTGGAGCACAAGAGCTTCGCCGCCACGTCCGACCGCACTGCCGCCTCGCTGTCCGCGAGCGGTGTCGCCGCCGAGGATGTCGCCCGCGCCGCCGCGCAGGCCGCCTACGACAAGAAGGGCGAGGACGTTCAGGTGCTCGACCTGACCGAGCTTTCCGACGTATGCGACTACTTTGTGCTTGCCACCGGTACCAACAACCGCCAGGTCGATTCGATCGTCGACGAGATCGAGGAGAAGGTCGCCGAGGCTTGCGGCGAGCACCCGTTCTCCATCGAGGGTCGCGAGCAGAAGACCTGGATGCTCATGGACTACGGTTCGGTTGTCGTCCACGTCTTCACTCCCGAAGCCCGCGACTTCTACCGCCTCGAGAAACTCTGGGGAGACGCCCCCCAGCTCCCCCTCAACCTCCTCTAGTAGCTCATTTGAGACGGGGTTTAGCTACCCTCACGCATATCGCCGGGCAGGTGCGGTTTCCGCACCTGCCCGGCTTTCATTTTGCCTCAGGGACTAATCGTTGAAGCGGGATTGGCGGCCGAAGGATAGGGCGGTGTCGCCGAACTTGTCTCGGACGGCGTCGATGGCGACGGATAGGTCGCGGCGGTCGCTGGATTGGGCTCCGCGGTCATCGACTTCGCAGAACAGGTCAGTTTGGATCCCGCCTTGGTGGTCGAAATCGCTCATGCCGATGCCTGCTAAGCGAACATGCATGCCTTCCTGCCAGATGTTGTCGAGCAGTTCGAGCGCAACCGCCACGAAGATGTTCTCATCGTCTGTCGGATGAAGCAGTCGGCGCTGTGCCGAGCGACCGCTTCCATACGAATACTTAAGCTTGAGCGTTACCGTGGCACCCGTCAGCCCCTGACGGCGCAGACGGCGTCCCACTGACTCTCCCAACAGTGCAATCGCCGCCTCAATATCCCTACGCTCAGTCAAATCTTTCGCAAAGGTGCGTTCATTGCTGACCGACTTGACCTCGCGCTCTTCGTCGAGACTCGTGACTTCAGAGATTTCGAGTCCCAGCGCACGCTGGCGCATGCGTTCGCCGTTGACGCCAAAAATAGAGGCCAGTGTGGACTCAGGCGCGCGCGAAAGCTCGCCGAGGGTGTAGATGCGCATGCGGCGCAGTCGCTCCTCGGCCGAGCGTCCGATGCCGCTCATGGCAGATACCGGCAGCGCGGCCAAAAAGCGCTGCTCGGTTCCGGGGCGCACGATGGTCAGCCCAAACGGCTTATCCCGCTCGCTTGCGATCTTTGCGACCGTCTTGTTGCAGCCCACGCCAATGGAGCAGGTCACTCCCAGCCCTGCCACGCGGTCGCTTATACGCCGCGCAACCAGCAGCGGGTCTTCGGGCGCAAAGCGACCCGGTGTGATATCGATAAAGGCTTCGTCGATGGATACGCGTTCAACGCGCGGGGTCTCGTCAGCGAGAATTGCCATGACCTGCGCGCTGACCTCACGATAGCGATCAAAATGCCCGTGCGTCCAAATGGCTTGCGGGCACAGGCGCCGCGCCTCGGCCGAGGCCATGGCAGAGTGCACGCCAAAGCGACGCGCCTCATACGAACACGTGGACACGACGCCACGCGAATCGGCGTCTCCGCCCACGATGAGCGGCTTTCCGCGCCATTCGGGATGATCGAGCATTTCCACGCTCGCAAAAAACGCATCAAGGTCCATCAGGCCCACCGCCGGACCCGTCCAGGGAGGCGGCGTGACGCCCATGGCATCCTCATAACCGTATGTATGTTCGCGTCTTTCCATGTCATGAGTATACCGCGCAGCTCATGTGGGGTGCGTGTATGTGCTTGCAAATCCCGAATTCTTGTCTAAGATATGGATTTGCCCTCGACTACACCGAAGAAGTTGGTCTCACGGACTTCACCTGCCCGCGTCGATGGCGTATTATGTTCAACTGTTTGTTTGTAGTTGCAGCCTAAAGCTGCTTGGTTGGAGGAGTTTCCTTTGGCAGTCAAGATTCGCCTTGCTCGTCACGGCGCTAAGAAGCGTCCGTACTACCGTGTCGTCGTCGCCGATTCCCGCGCCCCGCGTGACGGTCGTATCATCGAGGAGGTTGGCCGCTACAACCCGATGACCGCCCCCAAGACCATCAACCTCGACCTCGAGAAGATCGCCGACTGGCAGTCCAAGGGCGCTCAGCTCACCGACGCCGTCGCCGCTCTGGTCAAGGCCGCCAACGAGGGCGAGAAGACCGAGACCGTCGTCAAGAAGTCCAAGAAGCAGCTCGCCAAAGAGGCCGAGGCCGCTAAGGCTGCCGCTGAGGCCGCTGAGGGCGCCGAGGAGTAAATCGTGCCTGAGGTTGACGCTGCACAGCTCGAGGGTGAGGCAATGCTCTCAGATCGCATCGCCGATCTCGTCGAATATCTCGTTGTTCAGATCGTCGACGACCCGGATTCCGTGAGCCTTGAGGTCATCGATGGTGACGACGCCTCTACGATTGAGGTTTCGGTCGCCGAGGATGACGTCGCTAAGGTCATCGGCCGTCGTGGCCGTACCATCAAGGCCATTCGCACGCTCGCCCGTGCACTGGCCGCTCGCCTCGACACTGCTGTCGAGGTAGAGGTTCTGGGCTAGGACCTTGAGGTCCCAGTACAAAAACATCGCCCGTGTGGTCAAGCCGCACGGAAGGAAGGGGGAGGTCCTCGCGCAGCCGCTGCGGGGGCTTCCTTCTGTATTAGAGCCTGGTATGCGCGTCGCCCTGACGCCGCCGGCGCTCAAGCGCGACCGCTTTTGCACGGTCGTGTCCGTCACCGATACGGGCGATGGCGATCTGGTCTCGTTTGAGGGCATTGACGACTTGACGGCCGCCGAGGGCATCACGGGATGCTACGTGCTGGCAAATCGTGACGACTTTGAGCTCGATTCGCTCGACGCTGCCTATACCGACCTGATGGGTCGCGAGGTGGTCGACGAGCGCTTCGGTTCGCTCGGCACGATCGTCGAGATCATGTCGACGCTCGCTAACGATGTTTGGGTTGTCGAGGGCGATCGGTACGGCGAGGTACTGATTCCCGTGATCGAGCAGGTCGTGCTCGATCTTCCCGACACAGGAACAATTTCCGTCCACGTTATGGACGGCCTGATCGATATGGACAAGTAGGGAGGACAACATGCTGATCGAGACCCTTTCGGTCTTTCCCGAGATGTTTGAGCCCGTCATGTCCACATCGATCTTGGGCCGCGCCCGCAAGGCCGGCCTTTTTGATTTCAAGGCGTATAACCTGCGCGACTGGACGCACGACCGCCATCGTACCGTCGATGACGAGCCGTACGGCGGCGGGCAGGGCATGCTCATGAAGGTCGAGCCTATCGCAGAGGCCATCGAGGCCATTGGCGCAGAGGGTCCCAAGCCCACGGTTGTGTTCTTCACCCCCTGTGGCGAGCCCTTTACGCAGCATGTGGCCGAGCGCCTGCTCAAAAGTGAGCGCCTGCTGTTTGTGTGCAGCCGCTACGAGGGCGTCGACGAGCGCGCGTATGCGTATGCCGATGAGCGTCTGTCGATCGGCGACTACGTGCTCACGGGCGGCGAGCTTCCCGCTATGGTCGTTGCCGATGCCGTCGTACGCCTGATTCCCGGCGCCCTGGGCGACGAGATGAGCAATGTGGACGAGTCATTCTCGACCGCCGAGGACGGAGGACTGCTCGAGTACGCGCAGTACACCCGCCCCGCCGAGTTCAACGGCGAGGGCGTGCCGCCGGTGCTTGTGAGCGGCGATCACGCCAAGGTCGATGCCTGGCGTCGTAAGAACGCCATCGAGCGCACCTGCCGCTGGCGTCCCGATCTGATCGAGACAGCGCGGCTCACGCCCGAGGAGCGCGCTTACGCGCAGGAGATTTTGGACGCTTCGTATTCGCAGAGCGAGGAGTGAGAATGGTTCCTACGCAACATTCCGCGTTGAGGGGTGCTTTTGAGTGGATCGCGGTCATCGCGATCGCACTGGTCGCCACCTTCTTGATTCGCTCGTTTGTGGTCGAGCCCTTTGTGGTGCCCACCGGCTCTATGGAGGACACAATCGAGATTGGCGACCAGATCCTGGCGCAAAAGGTGAGCCTCGAGCTCGGTCAGCCCGTCAAGCAGGGCGATATCGTGGTGTTTCACAACCCCGATGGCACCTCCGAGCATGATGTTCTTGTCAAGCGCGTTATTGCCACGGCCGGCCAGACGGTCGACCTGCAGGATGGCAAGGTGGTCGTTGACGGCCAAGCGCTCGACGAGGACTATACGACGGGCATGAGCTGGCCACTTTCGGTCCAAGCGCCCGGCGCTCAGGTAAGCTATCCCTACACCGTTCCCGACGGGTGCGTGTGGGTGATGGGCGACAACCGCGAAAACTCTGCCGACTCACGCTACTTTGGTCCCGTCGATCGCTCTGATTTGATCGCTGTGGCGCTTGTGCGCTACTGGCCGCTCAACCGCATCGGCGCTATCGACTAAAAACCGCTATAGTACAGTACCTAACCGTGTAATCGTTTCGACGAGGGGATATTAGAGGCATGAACGCTTCATCGCTTTCCTTCCAAGACATCATCCTGCGCCTCCAGCAGTACTGGGGCGAGCAGGGCTGCGTCATTATGCAGCCCTATGACTCCGAGGTCGGTGCCGGTACCTTCCATACCGCGACCACGCTGCGCTCGCTCGGTCCCGCCGAGTGGCGCACCTGCTATGCGCAGCCCTGCCGCCGTCCCGCCGACGGCCGCTACGGCGAGAACCCCAACCGCATGCAGCACTACTATCAGTTCCAGGTGCTCATCAAGCCGTCGCCGGTCAACGCCCAGGAGCTCTACCTAGGTTCGCTGGCCGCCATTGGCCTGGATCCCAACGACCATGACGTCCGCTTTGTCGAGGACGACTGGGAGAGCCCGACGCTCGGCGCCTGGGGCCTTGGCTGGGAGGTCTGGCTCAACGGCATGGAGGTCACGCAGTTTACGTACTTCCAGCAGGTGGGCGGCATCGAGGTCGATCCCGTGCCCGTCGAGATCACCTATGGCCTGGAGCGCATTGCCATGTACGCTCAGGGCGTCAACTCCGTCTACGACCTGGTGTGGAGCTACCTGCCCGACGGAACGCCCATGACCTATGGCGACGTGTTCCTCGAGAACGAGCGCGAGTTCAGTGCCTATAACTTTGAGGTCGCCAACGTCGAGATGATGCGTCAGAAGTTTGACGACTACGAGGCCGAGTGCCACTCCTGCCTGGAGCGCAAGCTGCCGCTGCCGGCATATGACTGCGTCATGAAGTGCAGCCACGCCTTCAACCTGCTCGATGCCCGTGGCGCCCTGTCCGCGGTCGAGCGCGCTAACTACATCCTGCGCGTCCGCGCCGTCGCTAAGGCGTGCTGCGAGGCCTATATGGCCGAGGTCGCCGAAGTCAACGAGAATGCCGATCAGGAAGGCGAGGTGGCGTAAGCCATGGCAGACGCTAAGGATTTCCTGTTTGAGATCGGTACGGAGGAGATGCCCTCCGCGCCGCTGAACAATGCCGTCAAGCAGCTTGGCACCATGATCGCCAAGGGTCTCGACGAGGCCGGTCTGGCCCACGGCGAGGTCCGCGTGATCTCGAGCCCGCGTCGCCTGGCTGCGCTCGTGGCTAACGTCGCCACCGCGACCGATGAGGTTCACGAGGTCAAGCGTGGCCCCGCGGCCAACATTGCCTTCGACGCTGACGGTAACGCCACCAAGGCCGCCCAGGGCTTTGCCCGCAAGTGCGGTGTGGCTGCCGAGGACCTGGTCCGTCGCGAGGACACCGACGGTCGCGAGTATGTGTTCGCCGAGAAGAATATTCCCTCCGCACCGGCTACGCCGATTCTGACTGCTCTGTGCGAGAAGACCATCGCCGGCCTGCAGTGGCCCAACTACCGCAGCCAGCGCTGGGGCCACGAGCACGCGACGTTCGTGCGTCCGGTCCGTTGGATCTGCTGCCTTCTGGGCGAGGATGTTGTGCCCGTGTCGTTTGCCGACGTGACGAGTGGCAACACCACGCGCGGTCATCGCGTACTTGGCCCTGGTGACCATGTGGTTGCCAGCCCCGCCGTTTACGAGCAGGTGCTCGAGGACGCCGGCGTGCTTTCTGCCGAGCGCCGTCGTGAGGCCATCCTCGCCGGTATCGCCGAGGTCGAGGCCGCCCGTCCCGGCTGCCATGTCGATACGCCCAAGAAGGTCTTCGAGGAGGTTATTAACCTCTGCGAGTGGCCGACGGTGCTCGTCGGTACCTTCGATGAGGAGTTCCTCAAGGTCCCGCACGAGATTATCTGCGAGTCCATGCTCACCAACCAGCGCTACTTCCCGATCTATGACGGCGAGGGCAAGCTCACGCGTGAGTTCGTGGTCGTTTCCAACAGCAAGCCCGAGAATGCCGAGCGCGTGATTGACGGCAACGAGCGCGTCGTGCGCGCCCGTCTGGACGACGCCCAGTTCTTCTACGAGGAGGACCTGAAGATCTCCCTCGACGAGTTCCGCGAGCGTCTGGCCAAGGTCGCCTTCCAGGAGAAGCTCGGTAGCGTGCTCGCCAAGTCCGAGCGCATTGAGCAACTCGCGCTTGCCATCGCTCGCGAGGCCCATCTGGGCGCCCACCTGGCCGCCGACGCTGCTCGCGCCGCGCACCTGTGCAAGGCCGACCTGGTGTCTAACGCCGTCGTCGAGTTCACGAGCCAGCAGGGCGTGATGGGCGGTTACTACGCCATCGCGATGGGGGAGAACGACGAGGTCGCTCATGCTATTCGCGATCACTATCGTCCTCGCTTTGCCGGTGACGAGCTGCCCGAGGGCACCGCTGGCTGCATCGTGGCCTGTGCCGACAAGCTCGATACCATCGCCGGTATCTTTGCCATCGGCGAGCCCCCGACCGGCTCTTCGGACCCCTACGCGCTGCGTCGTGCCGCTATCGGCATCATCAACATCCTGCGCGACCGCCTGCCGATCGACCCCACGTCGCTCATCGACTTCGCCCTCGAGCTCTATAGCGAGCAGGGCATTGAGTTCGACGCCGCCGAGGTCGCCCAGCAGGTTCGTGACTTCTTCCATGGCCGCCTGGTGAGCATGGCCCGCGACGAAAAGATCCCGGCCGATACCGTTGCCGCCGTCTCCGCGGTGCACATCATCGCTCCGTCCGTCTTCTTCGCCCGCTGCGCCGCCCTCGACGAGGCCCGCAAGAACGACGCCGAGACGTTCGACAACCTTGCGACCGCCTATGCTCGCGCCGCGCATATCTCCAAGCCCGAGCTGGGCGTGGAGTACGACCGCAGACTGATGGGCGAGGTCGAGCTTGCGCTCGCCGACGCCTCCGAGGCTGCTCAGACCGCTGTCGATGCCGCCCTTGCTACCGAGGATTATCCGGCCGCATTTGCTGCCCTCGCCGCCCTGCGCGCGCCCATCGACCGTTTCTTCGACGAGGTCATGGTCATGGACAAGGACGAGCAGCTCCGCGATAATCGCCTTAAGCTGCTCAACCGCTTCGAGGCCGTTTTCTCCGGCATCGCCAACATCGGTGAGCTTGCTCGTAAAAAGTAAGCCAGCCTGCGCGTAAGCGCAAAAGGAGCCCCGCATGGATTGCCCGGTCACCGCTCGTCCCACCGTTATCGTTATCTCCGACTCGCTCGGTGATACCGCTTGTGAGGTGGTGCTTGCGGCGTCCGGGCAATTTGATGAAGGGGCTTTTCGTTTGTTGCGCCTGCCCAAGGTGACCTCGGTGGAGCAGGTGGAGTCGTTTGTGGGCCCGCGCGTCGATGCCGACCATCGCGATATTGCCGTGTTTCACACCATTGTCGATCCGGCGCTTCGCGCCCGCGTGCTCGATTACCTGGGCATGCTGCATATCCGTTCGGTCGACCTGATCGGTCCGACGCTCGCCGTGCTATCGTCGCTCATCGGTGTGCCGCCCAAAGGCGTCGCGGGCGTGATTCACAGGACCGATGACCGCTATTTCCATCGTATCGAGGCCATGGAATATTTCGTTGAGCACGATGACGGGCGCGGTTGCGACGATTTGTCGGGTGCCGATATCGTGCTGCTGGGCGTATCGCGCACGTCCAAGACGCCGCTGTCGATGTATCTGGCTTATCAGGGCTACAAGGTTGCCAATGTTCCGTTGGCCCATGGCATGGAGCCGCCGAAGTCGATTTACGAGGTCGACCCGATGCGCCTGTTCGGCCTGATTTCGACCGTCGATGTGATTTCCGAAATTCGCGATAGCCGCTTGGGCGATGACTACGCTCGTGCCGTTGCCGGCTCCTATGCCGAGCCCGAGAGCGTGCGCAGCGAGCTTGAGGAAGCTCGTGCCCTCATGAAACGCCTAGGCTGCTTTGTGGTGCGTACCGACGGCAAGGCCATCGAGGAAAGCGCTGCCGAGATCATTAGCCACTTGGAGGAAATCCAAGAAGCCCGTGCCCGCCGCGCCGCCCGTCGCACCTAATAGTAGTAGCATTTTGATAAAGCGATTTAGCAAAAACATCGCACTTGACCTGCTTTTTTATTGCAGTGGTATCTTCATAAGGTAACCACCTTTACCTACCGTTTACCGCCAGTTTTAGCACGTTTACCAAACCGCGCACCCTCTGCTCAAGCCTGCCCAAAACCCGCCGTATAGTTCCCTCACGGCCCGCATTCGGCGGGTCGATTCGTTACCACGGTCGTGCGCGAGAGCGCATGGAAGGGGAAGTGTCGTGAGCGATTGCAAGAGGGTTTACCGTTTTGGAACCGACGCCCAGGGCACCTGTGTCACCGAGGGCGACAAGTCCATGAACTTCGCGCTTGGCGGCAAAGGCGCTAACCTTGCCGAGATGAGCCGTATCGGCCTGCCGGTTCCCGGTGGCTTTACTATTACCTGCCAGACTTGCGTCGAGTACTCCGGTGCCGGCAACGTGTGGCCCGAGGGTGCACTCGATGAGATCGTTGCTGCCGAGGCGGACCTCGAGGCCCGCTGCGGCAAGAAGCTCGGCGACGCCTCCGATCCGCTGCTCGTGTCGGTTCGTTCGGGCGCTCCGTTCTCCATGCCCGGCATGATGGACACGGTCCTCAACTTAGGCCTCAACGACGACTCCGTTCAGGGGCTCATCGCCCAGACGCAAAATCCGCGTTTTGCTTGGGATAGCTACCGCCGCTTTATTCAGATGTTCTCCAACGTCGTTATGGGCGTTGACGCCGACCTGTTCGAGAACGCGCTGACCCAGGCACGCCTGGTCGCCGGCGTCCGCGTCGACTCCGAGCTTTCGGCCGAGGATCTGCAGGAGCTCGTCGAGACCTTTAAGGGCATCTTCTCCGAGAACGTCGATGCCTCCCTGTATCCCGAGCTCGAGGTCGCTGACGGCAAGCCCGTTTTCCCGCACGACCCGGAGCTTCAGCTACGCCTTGCAATTCAGGCCGTCTTTGGCAGCTGGATGAACGAGCGTGCCTGCATCTACCGCAAGCAGCATGGCATTTCCGACGAACTCGGCACCGCCGTCAACGTACAGGCCATGGCCTTTGGCAACAAGGGCGAGACATCTGCGACCGGCGTTGCCTTCACGCGCAATCCGGCCGACGGCACCAAGGAGTTCTACGGTGATTTTTTGGTTAATGCCCAAGGCGAGGACGTCGTCGCCGGTATCCGCAACACCGAGCCCATCGCCGACCTCAAGGCCACCCCGGGCCTCGAGTCCGCAGGCAAGGAGCTCGAGCGCGTCTTCCTGACGCTCGAGGATCACTATCGCGACATGTGCGACATTGAGTTCACCATCGAGCAGGGCAAGCTCTGGATGCTCCAGACCCGCGTGGGCAAGCGAACTGCCACCGCCGCCCTGCGCATCGCCATCGAGATGGTCGAGGAGGGTCTGATCACCCGCGATGAGGCTGTGAGCCGCATCGATCCCGCGCAGCTCGACCAGCTCCTGCACCCACAGTTCGACGCCTCCAAGAAGTACGAGGCTCTCGCCAGCGGTCTTAATGCCAGCCCCGGTGCCGCCGTGGGCGAGGTCATGTTCTCGAGCGACGACGCCGTCGCGCGCGCCAACGAGGGCCACAAGGTCATTCTGGTTCGTTGGGAGACCAACCCCGACGACCTGAAGGGCATGGTCGCCGCCGAGGGCATTCTGACCAGCCACGGTGGCAAGACGAGCCATGCCGCCGTTATTGCCCGCGGCATGGGTACGCCCTGCGTCTGCGGCGTTGAGCGCTTCCATATCGACGCCGCCGAGAAGGTCGTGCGCATCGAGGGCAGCGACCGCGTGCTGCATGAGGGCGATGTCATCTCCATCGACGGCACCCAGGGTATCGTCGTCGACGGCGCCGTTGATCTGGTTTCGGCCGAGCTCACCGGCGACCTGGACACCATCCTGTCCTGGGCCGACGAGATTCGCCTGGACGAGACCGGCGGCCACGCCAACCATGTGCGCGTCAACGCCGACAACCCCGAGGATGCCGCGCTCGCGCTCGAGTTTGGCGCCGAGGCCATCGGCCTGTGCCGCACCGAGCACATGTTCCTGGGCGACCGCAAGAACATCATCCAGAGCTTCATCCTCTCCGATGATGAGGCCGTGAAGCAGCAGGCCCTGGCGGACCTGCTTAAGGTTCAGACCGAGGACTTCCTGGCGATGTTCAAGACCATGTCCGGTCGCGACGTAGTTGTTCGCCTGCTCGATCCGCCGCTTCATGAGTTCCTGGATAATCCTCGCGAGCTCGAGGTCGCCATCACCAAGAAGGAAGCCGCTGGCGCCAGCGAGGAAGAGCTTGCCGTCCTGCGTGCCCGCCTGCGCCGTATCGATGGCATGGTCGAGTCGAACCCCATGCTCGGCCTGCGCGGCGTGCGCCTGTCCGTTGTCTTTAGCGATCTGCCACTCATGCAGGTTCGCGCCGTCGCCACGGCTGCCGCTCGCCTCATCAAGGAGGGCGTCGATCCGCGTCCCGAGATCATGGTTCCGCTCGT
Organism: uncultured bacterium; assembly: GCA_905216145.1. Classification (GTDB taxonomy): domain Bacteria; phylum Actinomycetota; class Coriobacteriia; order Coriobacteriales; family Coriobacteriaceae; genus Collinsella. Next base: position 83,034 of record CAJMST010000003.1, read on the forward strand.
CTCCATCACGGCGGAGCATGTCCAGACCCGCGAGGTCATCGAGCGCGTGATCGCCGAGGTTTCCGTCGAGGAGGGCGTCGAGCTCAATATTCCCGTGGGCACGATGCTCGAGCTGCCGCGTGCCTGCATGGTTGCCGACGAGATCGCCCATCATGCTGACTTCTTCTGCTTTGGCACCAATGACCTCACCCAGACGACCTTCGGCTTCTCTCGTGACGATGCCGAGGCCAAGTTCATCCCGCTGTACATGCACAAGAAGATCTTGAAGGACAACCCCTTCGAGACCATCGACTCGGCGGTGCTGGAGCTCGTGCGCATGGCCGTCGAGAAGGGTCGCGCCACCAACCCCGACATGCACTTTGGCGTGTGCGGCGAGCACGGCGGCGACCCCAAATCCATTAAGGGCCTGTTCAACGTGGCCGATGTGGACTACGTGTCCTGCTCGCCCTATCGCGTGCCCCTCGCGCGCCTGGCGGCCGCTCAGGCCAAGCTCGAGGCGAAGCGCTCCGCCTAACGTTTTGGGTTTAGACGCCTAGCGTAGCCCCCTTCATGCCGCCCGTCTCATTCGCGAGGCGGGCGGTTATCATGTGCGGGTTTTGTCTTTTTGTCTGCGTAAAAAATTGTTCTTGCAGCAGAAACCCGCGCGTGTATACTCGAATACGTTTGTTCAACTACGTGCCGGCCAAGGTGGTACGGCACCTCTAGAAGAGTAAGGAATTGCACATGGATTACATCCGCGCAATCGAGCGTCAGCAGATCCGCGAGGACATTCCTCAGGTTCGCGTCGCCGACAACGTCAAGGTTCACTACCGCATTAAGGAAGGCGACCGCGAGCGCATCCAGGTCTTCCAGGGCGACGTCATCCGCATGGCCGGCGCCGGTGCCCGCGAGACCTTCACTGTCCGCAAGATGTCCTTCGGTGTCGGTGTTGAGCGTACCTTCCCGCTTCACAGCCCCAAGATCGCCAAGCTCGAGGTCGTTCGTCATGGTCGCGTCCGTCGCGCCAAACTGTACTACCTCCGCGACAAGGTGGGCAAGGCTGCTCGCATCCCCGAGAAGCGCTAAGAAGATCGCAGCGTCTGTCCACTCGTTTGGACGTAAGGGTCACCTTCGGGTGGCCCTTCTTTTTATCTGATTTGCATGCAAGGAGGGCCTGGTATGGCCAATATGACGAGCTCGGTTTCGGCATCGCAGGTTGCCGGCGAGCTGGCGAGTGCCACGTTCGAGGAGATTCCCGCCCTCGTGGAGCATTATCGCGAGGATCCGCGCCAGCAGGTGATCAAGGCTTGCGAGCGTGCCCTTAAGCGCCATGCCAAGGAGCTTGCCGAGCGCGAGCGCGTCAACGGCATGTACGAGCTTATGCATGAGCTCGGCGGTGATGGCGTGGTCGTGGGCGTCGACGAGGTGGGCCGTGGCTCGGTAGCGGGGCCCTTGACCGTGTGTGCCGTGTGCCTTCCGATGGAGCCGCGCATCTGGGGCATCAACGATTCCAAAAAGCTCACGCCGGCGCGCCGCGAGCTGCTCTCGGTTAAGATTGCCGAGGTGGCGACTGCTATCGGCTTTTGCCATATCGCTCCTGCAGATATCGATGAGATGGGTATGGCCCGCGCCATCCGCGCTGCCGTTGCGGGTGCGGTGGCCGATACGGGACTTGAACCCGACTGCGTCCTCATGGATGGCAACCCCTTGGGCGCCGTTCCCAATGAGCGCGACGTGGTGAAGGGCGATGCCAAGATCGCCTGTATCGCCGCGGCATCCATCATGGCAAAGGTCACGCGTGACGAGATGATGGTCGAGTACGACGCCGAGTACCCCGAGTACCATCTGGCCGAATCGAAGGGCTATGCGAGCCCCGAGCACATCGAGGCCATTCGAAAACATGGACTTTGTCCACTGCATCGTGTGAGCTTTTGCGGAAACTTTCTGCAGACTGAGCGCCTTTTCTAGGTCAATTGTGGAGACAGGGACCTCTAGGGTTTTATAAACCTGCTGGTAGCGGGCCGTATGCAACAGCATTGCTGCGTACGGCCCTTTTTTTGACGGCATTTGGTCAGCTTTTGGTTTGCTTCCTGTACTTACCCGCATGAAAGGTGCCCTCATCATCGGGGCAATGCAGTGTGCGGGAAAGGAGACCCCATGAGTGCCGCAAGCAAAAAGAGCAAGACGCAGCAGCTCAAGGAGCGTTGGGAAAACGGCGAGCTCGACTGCGGGGCGATGACGCCCGAGTTTATCAAGGGACTCAGTCCCCGTGAGCTGGGCATGCTGGGCGAGCTGATCACCATCGACTACTTTAACGAGCGCGGCTACACCTTGCTGGAGCAGGGTTATCGTTGCACCGAGGGCGAGGCCGATCTGGTGCTGCTCGATGAGCTTGACGATGTCGTGGTGATGGCCGAGGTCAAGACCAGGCGCGTCGCCCTGGATTGCACCACGCGGGTCTTTCCCGAGGAGGCCGTGGATGCCCAAAAGCAGCGTCGGTATCGCCGTATCGCAAGTTGCTATCTCATGGAGCACTATCCGCTCAAGGCGATCCGCTTCGATGCAGTGGGTGTCACCATTCGCGGCGGGCATATCGCCGAGATCGAGCATCAGTACAACGCGTTCGATTGGCAGGTGTCGTGATGGCGTTCGAGACGTTTGCCGTTCACGCGGCCTGCATCCGCGGCGTCGAGGCGATTCACGTCACGGTCGAGGTCTCGCTTGCCGGCGGCGTTCCGGGCATTCAGATGCTCGGCATCCCGAGTATGGAGGTGATGGAGTCACGCGGTCGTATTCGCTGCGCGATGCGCTCCGCCGGGTTCGAGATCCCGCGCTCGGGCATTACCGTTAACCTGGCACCCGGCGATATCCGCAAGACCGGTAGCGGCTTTGACCTGCCCATCGCCATCGCGGTTCTAGCGGCCGATGAGCAGATTCCCCGTGACAACCTCGATCGCTGCCTTATCGCAGGTGAGCTTGGTCTGGACGGTACGGTGCTTCCCGTCAAGGGCGAGGTGGCGTTTCAGCTATTGGCTCGCGACATGGGGCTGTCTTTTATCGCCGGCAGGTCCGACCAGCATGTGCCACTCGCGGGCGTAGATTGCGGCTTTATCGACCATCTGTCTCAGCTTGCTCACGGCATGGGCGATGCCGCACGGCACTACTTGGATTCCGAGGGTGTCGAGGCGACCTTTGAGCCCGAGCTCGACTATGCAGACGTGCTGGGGCAGGAAGTCGCTAAACGCGGCATGGCGCTTGCGGCGGCAGGAGAACTCGGCTTGCTCATGATCGGGTCTCCGGGATCGGGCAAGACGATGCTCGCACGCCGTATGACCGGCATCCTGCCCGAGCTTTCCGTTGAGGATCAGCAGGAGGCACTGTGCATCCATTCGGTTTTGGGTGAGAACATTGATGGCTTGTTGGCGGGGCACCGCCCCTTCCGCAGTCCCCACCACAGTATTTCGACCGCAGGCCTTATCGGCGGCGGGCGCCCGGTGCACCCGGGTGAGATCAGCCTTGCTCATGGCGGCGTGCTCTTTTTGGACGAGCTTGCCGAGTTTCCCACTGGCGTGCTGCAGACGCTGCGTCAGCCCATCGAGCGCGGCTACGTGAGGATCGTACGCGTCGACGGGGCTTTTACCTTCCCGTCGCGCTTTCAGCTGCTGGCTGCGAGCAATCCCTGCCCCTGCGGCTTTTTGGGCGATCGCGAGGTACCGTGTCGCTGCTCGGCGGCGATGGTCGAGCGCTATCGGTCTAAACTGCGCGGTCCCTTGGCCGACCGTATCGACATGATGATCGATGTGACCCGTCCCGACCCTCAAGTGATTATCGAGGGTGCGGAGGGTATGTCGTCGGCCGAGTTACGTGACTACGTTGTGCGCGGTCGTGCCTTTCGCGCCTGGCGCGAGTTCCGTATGGACGATGCGGATGCCGAGGCCGAGGATGACGAGACGCGGTCTATTGACGGCGTCGTTTCGACCTTCGAGCTCGATGATGCTGCCGAGAAATGCGTACTTGGCCTATCCAAACGCACGCATCTCACGGGCCGCGGCATCGTACGCCTGGTGCGTATCGCGCGTACAATCGCTGACGTCGCCGAGAGCGAGCAAGTGACGCAGGACCACGTGCTCGAGGCGGCGATGTACCAGGGAAGGAGGGACCAATGATAGCTGAGGGGACCTTCGAGCTGCATCCAGGTGATGCGTTGTATCCCGAGAGCGTTTTGGAGCTATCTGATGTACCCCAGACGCTCTATGTGCGCGGCAACCCCGAGGTGCTTTCGACGCCCGCGCTCTCCATCATCGGTGCGCGAAAGGCCTCGCCGTATGGTCTTGCCGTGGCAGAGCTTGCGGCGAAGGTGGCGGTTGAGGCGGGAGTGACGGTAGTTTCGGGCGGTGCGGTCGGTTGTGACCAGGCCTCGGGTTGGGCTGCGGTCAACGCCGGCGGCAAACACGTCGTGGTGCTGGGGACGGGCGCCGACGTGGTCTACCCGCGTTCGAGCGCGGGGCTTATTACGCGCACGCTCGATACGGGCGGCGCGGTCGTGTCGATCTCTCCGTGGGGCATGGGTCCGCGCAAGTTTGCCTTTCCGCGTCGCAATCGCGTGATCGCGGCCCTGTCGCAAGCCCTCTTTGTATCCGAGGCGGGTATGCCTTCCGGGACGTTTTCTACAGCCGAGGCTACTATGGATTTGGGGCGCGAACTTCTTGCCGTGCCGGGGTCGATCCTATCGCCCGAGTCGCGTGGCACGAATTACCTCATTGCGAACGGTGCCTGCTGCATTGTCGACGAGGAGTCCATCGAGATGGCTATCTCTCGCATATACGGCACCCTGCGCTACTCGCGCCCCGATGCTCCCGGCATTGCCGACCTGAATCCAACACAGCAGACCGTGATGCATGCGCTCATCGCCTCTCCGCTCAAGGTCGACGACATCGCGGCGCTCGTCTCACTCGATGCTGTCGGCGTACTCAAACTCTTGGGTTCGCTTGAACTCGAGGGCCTTATCGAGCGCATGATGGATGGAAGGTATGCGCCCTCCAAGTTTGCCCTTCACGCCCAGACGCCCTTCGGTCACAATGGAAAACGTGTCAATTAGAAAGGTGTTTGCAGATGCAGTTCGATCAGGTGACGGTTATCGGTGGCGGTCTGGCGGGTTCGGAATGCGCGATCCAGCTGGCAGACCGCGGGTTTGCCGTAAAGCTGTGCGAGATGCGCCCCCAGGTGAGCTCCCCGGCTCACCATACCGATCACCTGGCAGAGCTCGTCTGCTCCAATTCGTTTAAGTCGACCCGTCCGGATTCCGCGGCTGGTTTGCTGAAGGCCGAGCTTGAGCGCATGGGTTCAGTCCTGCTCGACTGCGCCCATCGCGCTGCTGTTCCCGCTGGTGGCGCCCTGGCGGTCGACCGTGTTACATTCTCCGAGCTCGTCGAGGCTGAGGTTGCCGCCCGCCCCAATATCGAGGTCGTTCACGGCGAGGTCACCCAGATCCCCGAGGGCCACGTGGTCATTGCCGCGGGCCCGCTGTGTTCACCGGCGCTGAGCGAAGAGGTCATGAAGCTCGTCGGTGGCGACGCCCTTGCGTTCTTCGATGCCGCGGCGCCGATCGTCGATGCCTCCACGCTCGATATGGACGTGCTGTTTTCGCAGTCGCGCTACGAGGAGCAGGGGAGCGGCGACTATCTCAACGCTCCGCTCAACAAGGAGGAGTACGAGGCCTTTATCGAGGCGCTCACCACGGCCGACCGCGTGGTGCTCAAGGACTTTGAGGGCGGCGATCTGTTCCAGGCCTGCCAGCCTGCCGAGGAGGTTGCGCGCACCGGCAAGGACGCCATTCGCTTTGGCGCCATGAAGCCCGTCGGCCTCACCGACCCGCGTACCGGACGTCGCCCTTGGGCGGCGATTCAGCTGCGTGCCGAGAACAAGGAGAAGACCGCCTATAACCTGGTGGGCTTCCAGACCAACCTGACCTTTGGCGAGCAGAAGCGCGTCTTCCATATGGTGCCGGGCCTGGAGAACGCTGAGTTCTTCCGCTACGGTGTCATGCACCGCAATACCTTTGTCGACGCCCCGCACGTGCTCGATGGCACCTTTGCCGTGCCCGGTACCGGCGTGCGCCTGGCCGGTCAGATCACCGGCACCGAGGGGTACATGGAAGCCGTGGCGACCGGTCTGCTCGCGGCGCTCAACACCTATGCAGAGGCTATCGGCGCCGATTCCGTCGAGTTGCCCCGCGTGGGCGCCCTGGGCGCGCTCGTGGGCTATGCGACCGATCCTGCCACCGTGGGCTACCAGCCCATGCATGTCAACTTTGGCCTGGTGCCGCCGCTCGAGGACGGTAAGCGTCGCAGCAAGCGCGACCGCTACCAGGCCTATGCGGACCGTGCGCTTGAGGCCCTTGATGCCTATCTGGCCACTCGCCCCGATCTGTTTGGAGGCGACCGGTCATAGCCTTTGACCTGTACGATGCCGTCGACTCGTTTATCGCCTATATCGCACGTGTCGAGGGACTTTCTCCCAACACGGTGACGGCCTATGGCTCGAGGCTGGAGCGCTTTGCTTCCTGGTGCGAGCGCGAGGATATCGATGCTTTCGCTGCCGACGTGCGCACCATTCGTCGCTATCTTGCCGAGCTTTCGCGTGAACAGGTGGCTCCCCGAACGCTTGCGGCGCATCTGTCTGCCATTCGCTCGCTCTATCGGTGGATGACTGCCGAGGGGATTATCGAGGGTGATGCGGTCTCGGCGATCGCATCGCCCAAGCTGCCGCGCGACCTGCCGGGCGTCCTTACGACCCAGCAGGTCGAGGCGCTGCTCAAGACGCCTGATACCTCGACGCCCGCGGGACTGCGCGATGCGGCGATGCTCGAGCTGCTCTATGCCTCGGGTGCTCGTATCTCTGAGCTCGCAGCACTCAATGTGGAGTCCATCGCTTGGTCCGAATGCACGCTGCGCCTGTGGGGCAAGGGGGGCAAGGAACGTATCGTCCCTCTGTATCGTCGTGCGCTCGAAGTGACGCGTCTCTATATTGAGGAGGGGAGGCCGGAGTTGCTCGCTCAGGCAAAGCGCCGTGACCTCGCTACCGGGCCGCATCCGCTGCTTGTATCGGCGCGCGGCAACCGCATGAGCGCCGCCATGCTCCGGCGGCGGTTCCATACGCTGGCGACGCTCGCCGGCATTCCGGCCGACATCGCCCCGCATGCGATGCGCCATACCTTTGCGACCGACTTGCTCGAGGGCGGTGCGGACCTGCGCTCGGTTCAAGAGCTGCTGGGTCATGCGAGCCTGTCCACGACGCAGATCTACACGCATCTCACACCCGATCGGCTTAAGCGGGCTGTGGCTCAAGCCCATCCCCGCGGCGAATAGTGGCTGGGACGTCCCGCGCCGCACTCAGGTGTGTGGTTTTGATTGCGGGTTGGCAGGAGGAAGCATTCCTGCTATCATTCATCGGGTTGCTTCACGGCAACATGTTTTTATCACGCACGCGCGGCTACTTCATACCGTGGTGCCCGGGCTTTGGTAGCACATGTCCGGGTTGGTTTTGGAGGATGACCCCGCGCGGAGGCAAACCACAGGAGGTTTAACATGGCTACCAAGATTAATATCCGCACCCTGCTCGAGGCCGGCTGCCACTTCGGTCACCAGACCCGTCGCTGGAACCCCAAGATGAAGCCGTTCATCTTCGGTGAGCGCAACGGCATCTACATCCTCGACCTCAAGCAGACCATCCTCGACGCCGACCAGGCCTACACCTTCGTCAAGAACGTCGCCAAGGGTGGCAACGTGCTGTTCGTCGGCACCAAGAAGCAGGCTCAGGAGGCCGTCAAGAACGCTGCTGAGCGCGCCAACATGCCTTACATCAACCAGCGTTGGCTCGGCGGTATGCTGACCAACTTCGTCACCATCCGCTCCCGCATCAACCGCATGGAGGAGCTCGAGGCCATGGTCGAGGACGGCCGCATGGCTGTTCTGCCCAAGAAGGAGCAGGCTGTGCTCGGCAAGGAGCTCACCAAGCTCCAGACCAACCTCGGCGGCGCCCGCGACATGAAGGGTCTGCCCCAGGCTCTCTTCGTCATCGACACCAAGCGCGAGGAGAACGCCATCAAGGAGGCTCAACGCCTGAACATCCCCGTCGTCGCTCTGATCGACACCAACTCCGATCCCGACGAGGTCGAGTACGGCATCCCCTGCAACGATGACGCTATCTCCGCTGTCACCCTTATGTGCGAGCTCATGGCTGACGCCTGCCTCGCTGGCTCCGGCAAGGAGCAGGTCTCCGAGGCCGAGATGGCCGCTGAGCCCAAGGCCGAGTAAATCAGTCTTAGTTAATTCTTTTTCATCTCTTTGAAAGGAACCACAATGGCCCAGATTACCGCCGCTATGGTCAAGCAGCTCCGCGAGATGACCGACTCCCCGATGATGGAGTGCAAGAAGGCTCTCGTCGAGGCTGACGGCGACATGGACGCCGCTGTCGACGTTCTGCGTAAGAACGGCCTTGCCAAGGCTGCCAAGAAGGCTGGCCGTGAGACCAACGAGGGCGCTGTCGCCGCGTTCGTCTCCGAGGATGGCAAGACCGGCGCTCTGCTCGAGCTCTCCTGCGAGACCGACTTCGTTGGCTCTAACGCCAAGTTCACCGGCTTTGCTTCCAAGGTCGCTGAGGTTGTCGCTACCACCGAGCCTGCTGACGTCGACGCTCTGCTCGAGAAGCCGATGGGCGAGGAGACCGTTTCCTCCGAGCTCACCGAGATGATTCACATCATGGGCGAGAACATGAAGATCTCCCGCTTCGCTGCCCGCAAGGCTGAGAACGGAGCGCTCGCTTCTTACATCCACATGGGTGGTAAGATCGGCGTCCTCGTCGAGTTCGCCTTCGAGAAGGCTGAGACCGCTCAGGCTGAATCCTTCAAGACCTTCGCTCACGACGTTGCCCTTCAGGTTGCCGCCGTCGCCCCGATCTGCGCTACCCGCGATCAGGTTCCGGCCGAGACCGTCGAGCACGAGAAGCAGATCTACATGGCTCAGGCTGCCGAGTCCGGTAAGCCCGAGGCTATCCAGGAGAAGATGGCTGTCGGCCGTCTGGAGAAGTTCTACAAGCAGTCCGTGCTCACCGAGCAGGAGTTCATCAAGGACAGCTCCCTCACCATCAAGAAGTACGCTGAGCAGGTCTCCAAGGAGCTCGGCGACACCATTACCGTCGTTGCCTTTGACCGTCTGGTCCGTGGCGAGTAAATAAGCTCTTGTAGCTGGTAATGAGCAGGCTGTGGGTTTTACTCACAGCCTGCTTTTTCATGGCTCTTATCAGAGCCTTTGATATCATATTGAGAGTCTAATTAAAGGAGGATCGCTTTGTCCGACATCCGATATAAACGCGTGCTTCTTAAGCTTTCCGGCGAAGCACTGATGGGCGACGGCCAATATGGCATCGACCCCAAGGTTACCGACCATCTTGCCAAGCAGGTCAAGGAGCTGCTCGCCGTTGGCCATGAGGTCGGCGTCGTTGTCGGCGGCGGCAATATTTTCCGCGGCATGGCAGGCGCTGCCGGTGGCATGGAGCGTGCTCAGGCCGATTATATGGGCATGCTCGCGACCGTTATGAACGCGCTCGCCCTGCAGGATGCCTTCGAGCACAACGATGTTCCCTGCCGCGTGATGAGCGCTATCCAGATGAACGAGATCTGCGAGCCCTATATTCGCCGTCGCGCCATCAACCACCTTTCCAAGGGCAACGTCGTTATCTTTGCCGCCGGTTCGGGCAATCCGTACTTTACGACCGACACCGCCGCGGCTCTTCGTGCGTGCGAGATCGGCGCCGAGATTCTGATTAAAGCCACCAAGGTCGACGGCATCTATGACAAGGACCCCGTCAAGTGTGCCGACGCCGTCCGCTTTGACAAGATCACCTATCACGAGGTTCTCGTCCGCGGTCTGCAGGTTATGGATTCCACGGCTACGGCACTGTGCCAGGATAACCGTATGCCGATTTTGGTCCTCAACATCGATGGCGAGGACACCGTCAAGCGCGCGCTTTCGGGTGAGCCCGTCGGCACGCTCGTCTATCAGGAGGATTAAGCATGGCAGAGAACATCACCGCCCATATGGACAAGTCGCTCGAGTCCCTCAAGCATAACTTCTCCAAGGTCCGTACCGGCCGCGCCAATGCCAACATTCTGTCCGACATCACCGTCGATTATTACGGTGTTCCCACGCCGGTCACGCAGGTTGCCGCCGTCAAGACCCCCGAGGCCCACATGCTGCTCATCGAGCCGTGGGACAAGGCGCTCATCAATGCTATCGTCAAGGCCATCGGCGCTTCCGATCTGGGCATTACCCCCAACTCCGATGGCACCGTCGTTCGTCTGCCGTTCCCGGCTCCCACCGAGGAGCGTCGTCGCGAGCTCGTCAAGGAGTGCCGCGAGTACGCCGAGCAGGCCAAGGTGTCTATCCGTAACATCCGTCGCGACTTCAACAACAAGCTCGAGCGCGATGAGGAGCTCACCGAGGACGATGTCCGTCGCGAGCAGGCCAAGGTCCAGAAGCACACCGATGAGTATGTCGCCAAGGTCGAGGAGCTTCTGAAGGAAAAAGAAGCCGAGGTCATGGAGATCTAAGGTGCAATACGACGAGCATAAACTGGTCGAGTACTTTGCCGACGCCCCCGCGGGCGTCGGTTTTTCCGACCTTGACCTCAATAACATTCCGCACCATATCTCGTGCATCATGGACGGCAACGGTCGTTGGGCCACATCGCGCGGTCTTGCACGCACCGAGGGCCACAAGGCGGGTATCGTCTCCCTTCGCGAGATTATTACCGCCTGCGTGCGTCTGGGCGTCGACGTGCTTTCGGCCTATGCGTTTTCTACCGAAAACTGGAACCGCCCGCAGCATGAGGTCAACGTCTTGATGCACCTGTTTGCCAAGACGTTTATCGACGAGCTGCCGCTTCTGAAGCGCGAAAACGTGCGCGTTATCTTTTTGGGTGACATTTCCGCGCTGCCCAAGAAGACCCGCGACGTTTTTGAACGCGGTCTTGCCGAGTGCGCCAATCACACCGGCATGACGCTGGCGCTTGCCGTCAACTACGGCGCGCGTGCCGAGATTACCCGCGCTGTCCGTCAGATCGCACTCGACGCTGCCGCCGGTAAGATCGATCCTGGCGCAATTGATGACGACATGGTGGCTTCCCACCTCTATACCGCCGGCCTACCCGATCCTGAGCTTGTGATTCGCACCTCTGGTGAGCTTCGCCTTTCGAACTACCTGCTGTGGCAGGTGGCTTATTCAGAGTTCTACGTCACCGATACCTATTGGCCCGACTTTGATCGTTGGGGCCTTGTCGACGCCATTTTGGCCTATCAGGGCCGTGACCGTAGGTTTGGTGGACTGAGCAAGACCGAGGAGGCTTAATCGTGTCTGATCGTCCCAAGGCATCTGCTCCCAAGACGCCTGCGCGCAAAGCTGCCACTGCGGGAGCGCCTGCAGCGAAGAGCGGCACCGGTTCGTGGCTGGCGGGCTTTATTACCCGTGCCGCTGCCGGTATCGTCTACGCCGTTGTCTTTATCCTGTGCTTGGTTTTGGGTATTGTGCCCACGGCCATCTTTGTTTCTGTCATGAGCGGTCTGTGCTGCTATGAGTTTTTCCGTATGACGAGGCTCGATGGCAAGATGGCTAACGAGCGCATGGGTATCGCTGCCGCCGTACTCTTTCCGCTGTCGGCGTTGGGCGATTCAATGTTGCTGAATGCCCTGCTTTTTGCCCTGATGCTCGCTGTGGGCATTTGGTATGTCTGGTCACCGCGTACCCGCATCTCTGATGTGGCCGTGACGCTCATGGGTCCCATCTACACTGGCTTTATGCTGTCGGCTATCGTGCTGCTGCGCGATGCCGTGCCCGGTTTTGCCGGCGCCCTGCTTTCGGTGGGCGTTTGTGCGTCCCTTTGGGTCTCCGATTCGTTTGCCTACATCGTGGGCAGCCGTATCGGTAAACACAAGATGGTTCCCAAGATTTCTCCCAAAAAGAGCTGGGAGGGGTTTGTCGGCGGCATCCTGGGCTCGGTTTTGATTTGGCTCATCCTGTGGGCGACGCATTTCTACAAGCTCAGCCTGCCCTATGCGCTGCTGTGCGGCGTGGTCGTGTCCATTTTGGGCGTTATCGGCGACCTTATCGAGTCTCGCATCAAGCGCGGTGTGGGCGTTAAGGATTCCGGTAACCTTATCCCGGGCCACGGCGGCATGCTCGATCGTAGCGATTCGCTTATCTTCGGCTGCATCACAGCGCAGCTGATGCTGATGATCGGAGGCGTGCTGTAATGTCATTCCAGACGACGTATGGCTCCGATGGACGTCTCCGTGTTGCCATCCTGGGCTGTACGGGCTCTATCGGCACTCAGGCGCTCGATGTGTGCCGTCAGCATGCCGATCGCCTGCAGGTGACGGCGCTATCCGTTAACTCCAGTACCTCCGAGCTCGTTGCCGCTGCCCGCGAGTTCTCGGTTCCGGCGGTTGCCGTGGCCGATGTCGCTCATGGCGATGACGCCGTGCTGCAGGAGTTGCCCGAGGGAACGAAGCTCGGCGTTGGCGCGCAGGCGGTTTGCGAGCTCGCGCGTCGCGACGATGTCGACTGCGTGCTCGTCGCTATTGTGGGTGCCGCCGGTCTCGAGGCGAGCCATGCGGCCTTGACCTCGAATAAGCGTCTTGCCCTTGCCAACAAGGAGTCCCTCGTCGTCGGTGGCGACTTGCTTATGCCGTTGGCGCAACCGGGCCAGCTTATTCCAGTCGACTCTGAGCACTCCGCCATCTACCAGTGCTATCTGGGGGAGAGCCCGCGCGAGGCTCATTGTATTTGGCTCACCTGCTCGGGCGGTCCGTTCTTTGGCCGCACGCGCGACGAGCTAGATCGCGTGACGCGTGCCGATGCCCTCGCACATCCCACGTGGGCCATGGGTGCTAAGATCACCATCGACTCCGCCACCCTCATGAATAAGGGCCTGGAGCGCATTGAGGCCATGCATCTGTTTAACTGCGACCTCGATTTCATTAACGTGGTCGTGCAGCGTCAGTCCAAGATTCACTCTATGGTCGAGTTTGCCGACGGCTCCGTGATGGCGCATCTCGGTGCTTCCGACATGCGTATTCCCATCCAGTTCGCGTTCTCGTATCCCGAGCGTTGGGATACCCCGGCGCCTCGTATCGATTTCCGCGAGCTGGGGCAGCTCACGTTTGATGCTGCCGACATGAATACCTTCCGCTGCCTGGCGCTGGCCGAGCGTGCCGGCAAGACGGGCGGCACCATGCCGTGCGTGCTTAATGCGGCCAACGAGGTCGCTGTCGATGCGTTCTTACACGACGGCTGTAGCTTTACCGATATCGACCGCGTTGTGGAATCCTGCATGGATGCGCATGACACACAGGCGGTTACCTCGTTTGAGCAGCTTCGCGACATCGATGCCTGGGCGCGCGAAAAGGCCGCTCTGGTGCTCGCCGCAACCCATTCCTAACCATAAGGATTTCTTTTTCGATTTATGGATACTGTTCTGAGCGTTCTCTCATCGGTCTTTTGGGGCCTTCTGATGCTTTCCGTCCTCGTGTTTTTGCACGAGGGCGGCCACTTTTTGGCGGCGCGTGCCTGCGGCGTCCGTGTGACCGAGTTCTATTTGGGCCTGCCGTGCCGTTTTGACATCCATCACACGTCGCGTCGCATCGGAACCAAGTTTGGCGTGACGCCGCTGCTGCTGGGCGGCTATGCTGCCATCTGCGGCATGGATCCCACGGACGTCTCGTGTGCCGATTGCGTGCTTGCGGCAATCTATCGTCACGGTCGCGTGACCGTGGCCGACCTTGCCGCCGAGCTCGAACTGCCCGAGGAGGACGTACTCGAGGCCTGTGCCTTGCTGCTGGGGTGGGGTTCCATCGCTCCCTGGTACGAGGAGGGGGAGAAACCCTCGCCGAGTTATTACCCCACCAAGTACCAGACGCTGCCGCGCGATGCTGCAGGATATACCACCTTTGACGGTCGCAAGTTCGATCGAGAGCATGCGACTGCCGAGGGCGATGTATGGGAACTGCCGTGCGGCGAGGCTGAATTCCTCGCACGCGAGCGCTCGCACACCTATTTGGGCCAAGGCTTTCTCAAGCGAGCCTTTATGTTGCTCGCGGGCATTGTCGTCAATATCCTGACGGGCTTTTTGCTCCTTATGAGCATCTATTCCATCGCAGGTGTCGCGGTGCCGTTGGATACCAATGTGATCGGTCAGGTTGACGAAGGCTCGATTGCCGCCGCGGCGGGAATCGAGGGCGGTGACGCGATCCTTTCGGTCGACGGAGTATCGTGCTCTACCTGGATAGACGTTTACGACGCCATCGGCAAGGCTGCCGGTAAGGACGATATCGCCATCGAGTACGAGCGTGATGGCAAGCAGCATTCGACCACGGTTGCACTCAAAGAGGACGAGCGCCTAGGTGTGTACGCCTCTACGCAGGTGGTCCGTTTGGACCCCATCACGTCGGCTCGCCTGTCGTTCTCCTATGTCGTGCAGACAGCGGAGGGCGTGATGCGCCTGCTCCAGCCGCAGCACACGATGGAGATTCTCGACCAGTCCTCTTCGATCGTGGGTATTAGCGTTATGTCCTCACAGGCTGCTGCTGCCGGTCCTGCCACGTTCCTCTCGTTTGCCGCCCTCATTTCGTTCTCGCTTGGCTTTATGAACCTGCTGCCCATCCCACCGCTCGATGGCGGCAAGCTGGTCATCGAGATCATTCAAAAGATTGCGGGCCGCGAGCTTCCGCTCAAGGTCCAGACGATTGTGAGCTATGTGGGCATCGCGCTCTTTGCGCTGTTGTTTGTCTATATGCTTCGTTCCGACGTCCTTCGATTTATTTTGTAGGGGAGTGTTTGGATTGTCTTTATCCCATCCTTTGCCTCGCGAGCTGACGCGCCCCGTGCATGTGGGCGGCGTGCAGATCGGTGGCGGCGCGCCGGTGGTGGTCCAATCCATGACCTGCACCGATACCGCTGATGCCCAGGCAACGCTTGCGCAAGTGCGCGCGTTGGCGCAGGCTGGCTGCGATATCGTGCGCGTGAGCGTGCCCACCGAGGCCGCGCTTGAGGGTTTCCGCACCATCTGTGCCGAGTCTCCGGTGCCGATTGTCGCCGACATCCACTTTAACCATAAGCTCGCCATTGGTGCCGTCGAGGCCGGTGCTGCCAAGCTGCGCATCAACCCCGGCAATATCGGCGATTGGGCCAAGGTTGACGCGGTGATCGATGCTGCGGGTGCCGCGGGCTGCGCAATTCGTATCGGCGTCAATGCCGGTTCGCTTGAGCAGGATATCGCCGAGCGCGAAGACCTCACGCAGCCCGAAAAGCTCGTGATGTCGAGCGAGCGTTTCGTCAAGCATTTTGAAGACCGCGGCTTTACGAACATTGTGCTTTCAGCCAAGGCCCACAGCGTGCAAACGACGCTCGATACCTATCGAGCCCTGTCGCGTGAGATTCCCCACGTTCCGCTTCACCTGGGCGTAACCGAGGCAGGTACCAAGCTGCAGGGCACCATCAAGAGCTCGGTGGGCCTTGGTATCCTGCTGTCTGAGGGTATCGGTGACACCATGCGCGTCTCGCTCACGGCCGATCCGGTCGAGGAGCCGCCGGTCGCCTGGGGCATTTTGCAGTCTCTGGGCCTGCGTCGCCGTGGACCCGAGATTGTCTCGTGCCCCACGTGCGCCCGCTGCCAGGTTAACCTGATTGCAATCGCCGAGGAAGTAACCGAGCGGCTTAAGAACTATGCCGCGCCGCTTTCGATTGCCGTCATGGGGTGTGCCGTTAATGGCCCCGGTGAGGCTTCTGATGCCGACCTGGGCGTTGCTTGCGGACGTGGTCAGGCTCTGCTCTTTTCGCATGGCCAGATCATTGGTAAAGTAGCTGAGGACCAAATTGTCGACGCGCTTATGGCCGAGGTCGACAAGCTTATTGAGGAGAAATAAATGACCCGAGCAATGTATATGTCTAAGCTCTATGCGCCGACGCTCAAAGAGGATCCGGCCGACGCCGAGCTTGCAAGCCATCGTCTGCTGTTTCGTGCCGGTATGATCCGCAAGGAGGCCGCCGGTCTGTATTCCTATCTGCCGCTCGCTTGGCGCTCGATTCGTAAGATCGAGAACATCGTGCGCGACGAGATGGACGCCGCCGGCGCCCAGGAGCTCATGATGCCCATTATGGTCGATGCCGAGCTGTGGCGTGAGTCCGGCCGCATCGATGCCTATGGCAAGGAGCTCGTGCGCTTTGACGACCGTCATGGTCGCGAGTTTGTGCTGGGCCCCACGCACGAGGAGACCGTCACGGCCCTGGTGCGCAACGAGCTGCGCTCCTATAAGCAGCTGCCCGTCAACCTGTACCACATTCAGGACAAGTTCCGTGATGAGTTCCGTCCCCGCTTTGGCCTGATGCGCGGCCGTGAGTTCATCATGAAGGACGCCTACAGCTTCTCTGCCACGCAGGAGAGTCTGCAGGAGGAGTACGACAAGATGAAGCAGGCCTACGCCAACATCTGCGAGCGCTGCTACATCAAGGCTCTGCCCGTCGTCGCCGATTCTGGCGAGATCGGTGGCGATACCTCCGTCGAGTACATGGCTTTGGCTGACGCCGGCGAGGCTTCGCTCGTCTACTGCGACGATTGCGGCTTCGCTGCCGATGACGAGGCTGCAAGCACCAAGGTCGTCGTGACCGAGGGTCCTGGTGACGGTACGCTCACCAAGGTTGAGACTCCGGGCATGGGCACCATTGAGGCTGTTGCTAAGTTCTTTGGGTTCCCCGAGAACGGCACGCGCAAGTCGCTGGCACTCATCGACGCCGAGGGCAAGCCGGTCGTGGCCATTGTTCCGGGCGATCACGAGCTCAACGATTGCAAGGCCGAGCACGTCTTTGGCAAGGGCTATCGCATGATGACCGACGAGGAGCTTCAGGCGAACGGTCTGCACAAGGGCTTTATCGGACCGGTTAACCTGCCCGATGGCATTCGTCTGGTGTGCGATGAGAGCCTGCGCGAGTCCAAGCAGTGGGCCTGCGGTGCCAACGAGGTCGATTATCACTTTACCGGTGCCTGCCCCGAGCGCGACTTTACCGTCGACGAGTGGGCCGATCTGGTCACCGTCGTCGCCGGCGATCCCTGCCCGCACTGCGGCAAGCCGCTCTCTGCTGCTCGCGGCATCGAGGTTTCCCAGGTCTTCCAGCTGGGCACCAAGTACTCCGAGGCCATGGGTGCTACCTTTATGGACGAGGACGGCAAGGAGAAGCCGCTTATCATGGGTTGCTACGGCGTGGGCGTGTCTCGCTCGCTCGCTGCCGTCGTGGAGCAGCACAACGACGAGCATGGCATCGTCTGGCCGGTCTCCGTTGCCCCGTACGAGGTTGCGGTGATTCCGCTCGACCCCAAGAAGGAGGAGTGCGCTACCGTTTGCGAACAGATCGTTGATGGCCTGTGCGCCGAGGGTATCGAGGTTGTCGTCGACGATCGCGATGAGCGTCCCGGCTTTAAGTTTGCCGACAATGACCTTATGGGCTTCCCGTATCAGGTGGTGCTCGGCAAGCGTGGCCTTAAGAACGGCACCGTTGAGCTCAAGGACCGTGCCACGGGCGAGCGCGAGGACGTGGCGATCGACGAGGTCGTCGCCAAGGTCGCCGAGCTTGTGAAGGCTGCCCGCCGTTAATCGGCGATTTCGCTTGTAGTTCGATATACGGGACGGCCCCGCATTTCTCCAGATAGGGGAGATGCGGGGCCGTCCTTTTATCTTGTCGGCGCGCTCAATCGCTAAAAGGAAAAACCCCACAGCCCATGCGAGCTGCGGGGTTTTCCTTTGTGCCTCCGATGCGAAATGAATCGCTCAGATATTACTGATAATCGACGACGTCGATCCAGTTCTTAAGGAACTCATCGTTCACGTTGCGCTTACGAGCGAGCTCGGAAGCGGCAACGATGCTCGTCCACTGACGCACGACCTGCATGGGCATGTCGGCGCGGTCGCAGTAGAGCTCCAGGTAGGCCTCGGCCTGATCCTTGCTGTTGAGGGCAAAGAGCAGGTAGGTGGTGGCAACGTCGGCAGCAGGGGAGCCCTGGGTGGCGTGTGCCCAGTCGCAGACGTACAGCTGACCGTCGTCGCCGACGATGACGTTGGAGGGGTTGAAGTCGCCGTGGCAAACCTTGAACTCCTTGGTCATACCGTCCAGACGCTCCTGAAGGTTGTAGCGCGTGGTGGCATTGAGCTGATCAAGGCTGTCGATCATGCGGGCGAACTTGTCGCGCTGACGGTTGAGCAGCGGGGAGGTGTAGCCGTGGATCTCGATCTGGAGGTCGACGAACATCTCGAGGTACTCACCGAAGCGCTGGGGCTCGGCAGTCATCTTCTCGGCAAGGGTAGTGCCCGGAACCTTCTCGGTCACGAGCGCCCAGCCGTTGGCGTTCTCGAGCTGGGAAACCTCGAGAGCCTTGGGGCTGCGGATGCCGCACTCATTGATGCGGGCAAGATTCAAAGCCTCGTTGAACACGTCGGAGACGGGCTTGTTCTCGTTAAAGACCTTGACGATCTTGTCGCCCAGGTCGTAAACGACCTTGTTGCCACGGCGGACGAGCTCGGTCTTGGAATCGGGTAGCAGCATGGTTGCATCCTTTCAACGATGCGATAGAAGCGACGGCGGGGGTGTGTGAAACACCCGTGCACCCCCGCCGTTAAAAACCGTGCTAGAACTAGCAGACGGCGTAATCCTGAGGCTCTCGGCCGTAGTAGGCGTCCAGGTAGAGCTCCTTGATCTCGCTCATGAGCGGGTAGCGCGGGTTAGCGCCGGTGCACTGGTCGTTGAATGCCTGCTCGGTCATCTCGTCGAGGGTGTCGAGGAAGTACTTCTCGTCAACGCCGTACTCAGCGATGGTGTGCTTGACACCGATGAAGTCGCAGAGCTCGGTGAGCTTGGTGATGAAGTTCTCGAAGACCTCACGGTCGTCCTTGCCGTCGATGCCGCAGTAACGAGCCATCTCGGCGTAGTTGTGCAGCGCGTTGGGGTAAGGATACTGAGAGAAGGTTCCCATCTTGACAGGAGCCTCGGCGGCGTTGTAACGCATGACGCGGGTCAGGATGACGGCGTTTGCGAGGCCGTGGGGCAGATGGTGGAAAGCGCCGAGCTTGTGGGCCATGGAGTGGTTGAGGCCCAGGAAGGCGTTACCGAATGCCATACCGGCCATGCAGGATGCGTTGTGCATCTCCTCGCGAGCGTGCGGATCCTTGGCACCGTTGGTGAAGGAGCTCGGGAGGTTCTCGAAGACGAGCTTTGCGGCGCGCTCGGAGAGGCCCTTGGTGTAATCGGAAGCCATGATGGAGACGTAGGACTCGATGGCGTGGGTCATGACGTCAATACCGGAAGCTGCGGTGAGGCCCTTCGGGGCGGTCATGCAGTTGTCGGCGTCGACGATAGCCATGTTGGGGAGCAGCGCGTAGTCGGCGAGCGGCCACTTGATGCCGGTCTCCTTGTCGGTGATGATGGCGAACGGCGTGCACTCGGAGCCAGTGCCCGAAGAGGTCGGGACGGCGACGAAGTAAGCCTTCTTGCCCATCTCGGGGAAGGTGAAGATACGCTTGCGGATGTCCATGAAGTCCATGGCCATGTCCTCGAAGTTCGCCTCGGGGTGCTCGTACATCATCCACATGATCTTGCCGGCGTCCATTGCGGAACCGCCGCCGACGGCGATGATGACATCCGGCTCGAAGAGCGTCATCTGCTTGGCGCCGCGACGTGCGCACTGCAGGGAGGGATCGGGCTCAACGTCGTAGAAGCAGTCGTGAGCGATGCCCATCTCATCGAGCTTGGCCTCGATGGCACGCGTGTTGCCATTCTTGAAGAGGAACTGGTCGGTAACGATGAAGGCGCGCTTCTTGCCCATTACGGTGCCGAGCTCGTCGAGTGCGACGGGCGTGCAGCCCTTCTTGAAGTAGACCTTCTCGGGTGCGCGGAACCACAGCATGTTCTCGCGGCGCTCTGCCACGGTCTTGACGTTGATCAAGTGCTTCACCCCAACGTTCTCGGAGACGGAGTTGCCACCCCAGGAGCCGCAGCCCAGGGTTAGAGACGGCTTCATGCCGAAGTTGTAGAGGTCACCGATGCCGCCGTGCGAGGACGGGGTGTTGATGACGATGCGGCAGGCCTTCATGACGTGCTGGAACTTAGCGATCTTCTCGCTCTGTGCCGGGTGCACGTAGAGAGAGGCGGTGTGGCCCGGGCCACCTGCGAGGACGAGGTGCTCTGCCTTGTCAACGGCCTCCTGGAAGTCCTTGGCGTGATACATAGCGAGGACCGGGGAGAGCTTCTCGTGGGAGAACTCTTCCTTCTCGGGATCGGTGGAGGTGACCTCGGCGATCAGGATCTTGGTCTTGGCGGGAACCTCGATGCCGGCGAGCTCGGCGATCTTGGCGGCAGCCATGCCGGGGATGCGGTGATCGAGTGCGCCGTTCTTGAACATGGCGGCACGCAGGGCGTCCATCTCGGCACCCTGCTTGACGAAGTAGCAGCCGCGACGCTGGAACTCAGCCTTGACATCCTTGTAGATGGAGTCGAGGACGGTGACGGACTGCTCGGAAGCGCAGATCATGCCGTTGTCGAACGTCTTGGAGTGGATGATGGAGTTGACGGCGAGCTTGATGTCCGCGGTATCGTCGATGATGACCGGGGTGTTGCCGGCGCCGACGCCGAGTGCGGGCTTACCGGAGGAGTAAGCAGCCTTGACCATGCCCGGGCCACCGGTTGCGAGAATGATGTCGACGTCGCGCATGACCATGTTGGTCAGCTCGATGGACGGCTTGTCGACCCAGCCGATGATGCCCTCAGGAGCACCGGCCTTGACAGCTGCGTCGAGAACGAGCTTGGCGGCGGCGATGGTGCACTTGGCGGCTGCCGGGTGCGGGGAGATGATGATGGCGTTACGGGTCTTCAGGCAGATGAGCGTCTTGAAGATGGCCGTGGAGGTCGGGTTGGTGGTCGGGATGACAGCGCCAACGATACCGATCGGCTCGGCGACCTTGGTGATGCCGTAAGCGTCGTCGCGCTCGATGACACCGCAGGTCTTGGTGTTCTTGTAAGCGTTGTAGATGTACTCAGCGGCGTAGTGGTTCTTGATGACCTTGTCCTCGAGAACGCCACGGCCTGTCTCCTCGATGGCGAGCTTGGCCAAAGGAATACGAGCCTTGTTGGCGGCCATAGCAGCCTCGTAGAAGATCTTGTCTACCTGCTCCTGAGTGTACTCAGCGAATTTAGCCTGGGCCTCACGCATAGATTTGAGTTTGGCCTCAAGCGCCTCCACGTTGTCCACGATGGCGGGAGTAGTGTTTTCCGGTGACTTTTTCACCATTTGTGTCTCCTTGCGATCGGAGATTTACCCTACGCCTTGCATGATAGCAAGAAATAATTCGGTAAACGGTCAGATTCCCGTAAAAGGCATACTAAAACGCTTCAATCAAATGAACCGTTTCAACTAAATTATGCTACTTAGCGTAGGAAAGATCGGATGCTTTGCGCCTTGTAGGTGCCCTGAAGCCGTATTGGCCAGCATTTGGTTCCAGAGGGTTTTTGGCTTAAAGGCGTCGGGTTATCGAGAACGACTTTTGCATATTCATATGTTAGTAGTTGTCGTCTTACGATCAGTTGGTAGTCAATAAACCAAAAAGGCGCCCTCCGTAGGGGAGGGCGCCTTTGGTAAGTTCTATGTGAACGCGAGGTCTTTGACCCGGAGAGTCCGAGGTACTTGTTGGTAAGACCTTATTTACGAGCGCGCAACCTTGCCGGACTTGAGGCAGGTGGAGCAAACGTTCATCTTGCGACGGTGACCATCGACGACGACGTAAACGCGCTGGATGTTGGGGCGGAACTTACGGTTGGTGACGCGGTGAGAGTGGCTGATGGAGCGACCGGCAACGGGGTGCTTACCGCAAACTTCGCAAACTTTGGACATAACTGACCCTCCTTGGGCGACAAACGAACATGTCGCGTTAACAAACAAGCCTGAACTATAGCACAGAAGTCGCTCCCTGTGCGCAATCTACACAGAGATATTCCTCTTTTGGCGATAGTGCTCACGCCACGGCCCTGGACGTAGATCCGATTTGCGTGCAGCAGAGGGGATTATGCCAGCTCGTGCGTGCGTTTTCAAGCTCGTCCCACAAATATATAGGTTTATTGAGCTTTGGGCTCCGTTTACGGATTGCTCTGTATTTATGCTCGCAATTAAGCTCGAGGTTGGCTACACTATCCCATGACCATTAAAGGGGTACGAGATACCCACATGGAATTACATAGCTGCCCAAAGAGCAGCCCTTCCTGTGGGTGTCTGGTCCGCTTTAAGCGGTCGGGCATCTATTTTTTTGACTGTGTCAGCAGTCAAGACATGTGAGGAAGGAGATCGATGGGCACGACTTCCCCCAAGGCGGTCATCATGGACGAGACCGCCGTCAATCGAGCGATGACCCGCATCGCGCACGAGATTCTCGAGCGCAACGAGGGCTGTGAAGACCTCGCTCTGGTCGGCATCGTCACGCGCGGCGACCTTCTGGCAAAGAAGCTCGCCGAGGAGATCAAGGAGATCGAGGGCGTCGACGTTCCGCTCGGCAGCCTCGACATCAGCTTCTACCGCGATGACTATGCGACCAATTTCGCTCCCGCGATCCACGCCACCAACATTCCCTTTAGCGTCGACGGCAAGCGCGTCGTGCTGGTGGACGACATCCTGTATACGGGCCGTACCATTCGCGCCGCTCTCGACGCCGTCATGGACCTGGGCCGTCCGAACCGCATTGAGCTGGCTGTCCTCGTTGACCGCGGCCACCGCGAGCTCCCCATCTCGCCGGACTTTGTCGGCAAGAACGTTCCCTCGTCGCATGAGGAGAACGTGCACCTATATATGAAGGAAGTCGACGGCCACACCGCCGTCGAGATTAACGACGTCGCGCCGGGTTCCCACGTGGGCTCCGCGCCGCTGGGAGGTGAGTAGTACCGTGGCGTTCAACCATAAGCACCTGATCGACATTACCGAGTACTCCGAAGAGGACATCAAGCTCATCCTCGAGACCGCCAAGGCGTTCTCCGAGGTTAACGAGCGTGCGATCAAGAAGGTCCCCACGCTCAAGGGCAAGACCATCGTCAACATGTTCAACGAGCCCTCGACGCGCACCCGTAGCTCCTTCGAGCTCGCCGAGAAGCGTCTTTCGGCCGACAGCCTCAACTTTGGCGGCTCCTCGACCTCCACGGTCAAGGGCGAGAGCCTCGTCGATACCGTCGAGACCCTCAACGCCTATAAGATCGACTGCATCGTTGTGCGCGACAAGCACGCCGGCGCTCCCTACATCGTCACGCAGAACTCGCCCGCGAGCGTCATCTGCGCCGGTGACGGCAAGCACAACCACCCCACGCAGGCCCTGCTCGACCTGTACACCATCTGGGAGCACAAGGGTGACTTCCACGGTCTGAAGGTCGCCGTCGTCGGCGATATCGCGCACTCCCGCGTCTGCGGCTCGCTGATCCCCGCCCTTAAGATCATGGGCTGCGAGACCTACGCCGTCGCCCCCGGCACGCTGCTGCCGCCGGCGCCCGAGGTCCTGGGCTGCGACCACGTGACGAGCGACCTCGATTCCGTCCTGCCCGAGCTGGACGTCGTCTACATGCTGCGCGTGCAGCAGGAGCGCCTCGAGGGTGCCCCGTTCCCCACGATTCGCGAGTACCACAAGCTCTTCGGCCTGACCAAGGACCGCGAGAAGCTCATGAAGCCCGACGCGATCATCTGCCACCCGGGCCCCATCAACCGCGGTGTCGAGTTCGACTCCTATATGGCCGACCACCCGCAACGCTCCGTCATCCTGGAGCAGGTCTACGCCGGTATCTGCGTGCGTATGGCTATCCTGTATCTGCTGCTTGGAGGTGCCGATAATGGCCTTGCTTCTTAAGAATGCCCACGTCGTCGACCCGTCCGTCGAGCTTGACGGTGTCGTTGACGTCCTGATTGACGGCGACAAGATCGCCGAGGTCGGCGAGAATCTCGCCGTCGAGGGAGCCGAGGTCCGCGATCTTTCCGGCAAGTACCTCGTCCCTGGCCTGGTGGATATGCACGTTCACCTTCGCGAGCCCGGCTACGAGGTCAAAGAGGACATCGAGAGCGGCACCCGCGCAGCTGCCAAGGGCGGCTTTACCGGCGTGTGCGCCATGCCCAACACCGATCCCGTCACCGATAACGGCACCGTCGTGGAGTTCGTCAAGTCCCGTGCTGCCGAGGTCGGTCACTGCCGCGTCTATCCGTCGGGCGCCATGACCCGCGGTCTTAAGGGCGAGGCCATGTCCGAGATGGGCGATATGGTCGCCCACGGCGCCGTCGCCTTCACCGACGACGGTCGCGGCGTGCAGGGCGCGGGCATGCTCCGTCGTTGCATGGACTACGGCAAGATGTTCGGCAAGGTCTTTATGAGCCACTGCCAGGACGAGGATCTGGTCGGCCACGGCCAGATCAACGAGGGCAAGGTCTCGACCCGTCTGGCTCTCGAGGGTTGGCCGGCTGCCGGCGAGGAGCTCCAGATCGCCCGCGACATCGAGATCGCCAAGCTGACTGGTGCCAAGCTGCACATCCAGCACATCTCCACCGCCCATGGTCTGGAGATCGTGCGTGCCGGTAAGGCCGCTGGCGTTCAGGTTACCTGCGAGGCCACCCCGCACCACATGTTCCTGACCGAGAACGACCTGGACGAGACCTACAACACTTCGCTCAAGGTCAACCCGCCGCTGCGTACCGAGGAGGATGCCGAGGCCATTCGTCAGGGCGTCATCGACGGCACCGTCGACGTTATCGTCACCGATCACGCTCCCCACACCCCGTGGGAGAAGGCCCGCGAGTTCGAGCTTGCGCCCTTTGGCATGATCGGCCTCGAGACCTCGCTGTCGCTCGTACTCACCGAGCTGGTCAACACGGGCAAGATGAGCATGGGCCGTATGGTCGAGCTCATGGCCATCAAGCCGCGTGAGATCCTGGGCCTCGACCAGGTTCAGGTCAAGGCGGGCTCCGTTGCCGACCTGACCGTGTTCGACGCGTCCGCCACCTGGACGGTTGGCGAGGACGGTTACGAGTCGCGCGCCGAGAACTCCGGTTTTGCCGGCCGCACGCTCACCGGTCGTGCCACCGATGTGTTTGTCGGCGGTAAGCAGACGCTTGCCGACGGCTGCATCTGCTAGCATAGCCTTATCGCTTTTGTGCGCGGCGCCCTTGCGGTGCCGCGCTTTCTGTTCGTTTTGACCATGCAACCGCATGGGGGATTGGAGCGTCTATGCCCACACCTTCCACTGCACGCATGCACGACTTCGAGGTCGTCTCGAACCAGGAGATCGCCGATGGCATCTTCTCGCTCGTCATCTCGGCCCCCAAGCTTGCAAGTGCGCTCAAGCCCGGTCAGTTTGTGAACATCGCCGTACCCGGCGATGCGTCCTCGCTGCTTCGCGTGCCCCTGAGCTACTACCGCGTCGACGCCAAGGCCGGCACCGTCGAGCTGTGGTACGCCGTCGTGGGCGACGATACCCGTCGTTTGTCCCAGATGGGCCCTGGCTCCACCTCTAACCTGCTGGGCCCCGGTGGCCGTGGCTGGATGGTACCCGAGGGCACCAGGAAGGCCCTGCTCGTCGCCGGTGGCATCGGCGTTCCGCCTGTGCTGTGTCTTGCCGGTATGCTTGCCGAGCAGGGCGTGGATGTTGACGTGTGCCTGGGCTTTGGCACCGCTTCCAAGGCCGTGGGTGTCGATGAGTTCCGCGCGCTGGGCGCCACGGTCAACGTTTGCACCGACGACGGCTCGCTCGGCTCGCACGGTTTTTGCACCGATCCTGCCGCCGAGCTGCTCGGCGAGGGCGGCTACGACTACGTCGCCAGCTGCGGCCCCGCTGTCATGATGAAGAAAGTCGCCGCCGCTGCCGCCGAGGCCGGTGCGTACTGCGAGGTGTCGCTTGAGCGCATGATGAGCTGTGGCTTTGGCGCCTGCAACACCTGCAATGTCGAGACGGTCGACGGTATGAAGGGCGCTTGCATGTGCGGCCCCGTGTTCGATGCTTCCAAGGTGGTGGTCTTCTAGTGGGTACCGTGAACATGGCCGTCGATTTCGGCGGCGTCAAGATGCAAAACCCCATCAACACCGCAGCCGGTACCTTTGGCTACGGCTGGCAGTTCCAGAACTTCTTTGATGTTTCCCAACTGGGCGCCATCACCACCAAGGGTTGCGCAGCCGAGCCCTGGCCCGGTAACCCCGCGCCCCGCATGGCCGAGATCCCCGGCGGTATGATCAACTCCGTGGGCCTTCAGAACCCCGGCGTGGCCGCCTTTGCTCGCGAGTCCGGTCCGTGGCTCGAGCAGCTCTCCAAGGACGGCTGCCAGGTCATCTGTCAGGTTGCCGGCCACTCCGTTGACGAGTTTGTCCGCGCACTCGAGATGTATGTCGAGCTGTGCCCCTGGGCTGCCGGCTACGAGATCAACGTGAGCTGCCCCAATATCGCCGCCGGCGGTGCCGCCATGGGCTCCACGCCCGAGGGCGCCTCTTCCGTTATGGCTGCCTGCCGCAAGGTGACCGATAAGCCGCTGTTCGTGAAGATGGCGCCGGTCAACGTCGCCGAGATCGCCAAGGCCCTCGAGGCTGCCGGCGCCGACGGCCTTTCGGTCATCAACTCCATTCAGGGCATGGCCATCGACGTCCATACCCGCAAGTCCCGCGTGGCCAAGCCCAAGGGCGGCCTTTCGGGCCCGCTGTGCCACCACATCGCCGTGCGCATGGTCTGGGAGGTTGCCCAGGCCGTCGATATCCCCATCAACGGTGTCGGCGGTGTCATGACCGGCGAAGATGCGGCCGAGTTTATCCTGGCCGGTGCCACCTGCGTGTCGGTCGGCATGGCCAACTTCGTCGATCCGTGCGCTTCGCTCAAGATCGCGCATGAGCTCGAGGCCTGGGCCGAGTCCCAGGGCGTAAAGGACATCAACGAGCTGGTAGGTGCTTTCGAATGCTAGAGACCGATGCCCGCGACCGCGTAATCGTCGCCCTCGACTGCGATCGTGAACGTTCGCTCGAGCTCGCCCACGAGCTTTCGGGCCATGCCGCCTGGCTCAAGGTTGGCATGACGCTCTATTACGCTGAGGGCCCCGAGATCGTCAAGACCTTTAAGGACCTGGGCTTTAAGGTCTTCCTTGACCTTAAGTTCCATGATATTCCGCATCAGGTTCGCGGTGCCGCCCGTTCGGCCTCGCTTGCCGGTGCCGACCTGCTCTCGGTTCACGGCTTGGGTTCGGGCGCCATGCTCGCTGCCTGCCGCGAGGGTGCCGAGGAGGCGCGCGAGGACCGCGCCAAGCTCGTCGCCATCACCGTGCTCACGAGCATGAATCAGGATGCCTTGAGCGAGATCGGCGTCGAGTCGCCCGTGGCCGAGGAGGCCGCCCGCCTGGCAAAGCTCGCTCAGGCCAACGGCATCGATGGCATCGTGTGCTCGCCGATGGAGGCTCACGACATGCGTGAGCTGCTGGGCCCTGATGCCCTGATCGTGACTCCGGGTGTGCGTCCGGTGGGTGCCGCCTTAGGTGACCAGTCCCGCGTGGCGACGCCTTCCCAGGCTATCGAGCGTGGCGCAAGCCACATTGTGGTGGGCCGTCCCATCACCGGTGCCGACGATCCGGTTGCCGCCTTTGACGCCATCGTCGCTGAGCTGGTCGAAAACGTCGCGTAAAAGATTCCCCTAAGTCACCACTTTTGGGTCTCATTAGCACAAAATAGCCCCTGTGCCTGCGTAATCTTTCCCATCCTTTGTGTGGAATCACAGGTCAGGGGCTTAACTTTGGGCGCAGTATATTGCACTTTTTGCGGGTATCGTCTAACCTATGGAGCCGCGATTGGGCATTTTGTACGTTCTACGTGCTAAAATGCCAATTATTGAATCAGATATAACCCAACTATTTGGAGGTACGAATGGCACTCCCTCAGCTTACCGATGAGCAGCGCAAGCAGGCTCTTGAGAAGGCTGCTGCCGCACGTCACGCCCGCGCTGAGCTTCGCGAGCAGATCAAGAAGGGCGAGAAGTCCCTCGAGTCCGTGCTCAACTCCGATGACCCCATCGCTTCCCGCATGAAGGTTTCCACCCTCATCGAGTCTCTTCCTGGTTATGGCAAGGCCAAGGCCGCCAAGATCATGGAGGAGCTCGGTATCTCCGCTACCCGTCGCGTCCAGGGCCTCGGCGTCCGTCAGCGCGAGCAGCTCCTCGAGCAGCTGACCAAATAAGTGAGCGCTCAGGATTCCAAGCTCTTTGTGATTTCTGGACCGTCAGGCGCAGGCAAGGGTACGCTCGTCACTCGTGTGCGCGAGCGCCGCTCGAACCTGGGCCTGACGGTTTCGGCTACCACGCGAGCACCACGCAAAGGTGAGGCCGACGGCGTCAACTACTTTTTTCTGACGCGCGAGGAGTTCGACCGCCGCGTGGCAAACGGTGAGTTTGTTGAGTGG
Source organism: uncultured bacterium (assembly GCA_905216145.1). Taxonomy (GTDB): domain Bacteria; phylum Actinomycetota; class Coriobacteriia; order Coriobacteriales; family Coriobacteriaceae; genus Collinsella. The sequence continues at coordinate 111,538 of CAJMST010000003.1, forward strand.
GCCGAGGTCCACGGTAACTGCTACGGCACATTGGTGAGCGAGGTTCAGTCCAAGCTCGCCTCTGGTTCGTCTCTCATCTTGGAGATCGATGTCCAGGGTGCCCTGCAGGTCAAGGAGCGTTTCCCCGAGGCCGTGCTGATCTTTATCAAGCCACCTTCGCTCGAGGTGCTTCGCGAGCGTCTAGTCGGTCGCGGTACCGAGACGCCCGAGACGATTGAGCTGCGTATGGCAAACGCCGCCGATGAGCTTGCCCTTGCCGACCGCTACGACGAAGTCGTGGTAAATGACGATCTCGACCGCGCGACCGATGAGCTCGTTCGCGTTCTCGATATGCATGAAAGGATCTGAGGTCCGTGTCCGTTGTAAAGCCTTGCATTGACGATCTTCTGGAGAAGACCGATCACAACCGCTTCCTGCTCGCTTCGCTTGCCTCCAAGCGCGCCTGCGACATCAATAGCATGCTGCGTGGCCAGCACAACCGCGTGCTTGCCGTCCAGGATGTCGATGACATCACCATCGGGCTTTCCGGTGCCGACACCATCTCGATGGCTATGGACGAGATTGTCGACGGCGACATCTCTTACGACGAGGCCCGTTACGAGAAGGCGCTCGGCCACAAGGTTGCTGAAGCCTAAATGGCGGCTCGCGTCTGCCTGGTCCACTATCACGAGGTTGGACTTAAGGGTAAGAACCGCGCACATTTTGAGCATATCCTCATGGATAACATCAAGGCGGCCTTGGCCGCCTTTTCCGTGAATGCCGTGTCTCGAATTTCCGGTTATATCCTCGTGACCTTTAACGAGCATCAGGCCGACGAGGCGGCTCGTGTCATTCGCACCGTTCCCGGCGTTGCTCGCGTGTCTTTGGCGTATCACACCAATCGCGACCCTCAGGAGTACTGTGCCGCCGCCGTGAAGGCGCTGCGTGAGTTTGGCCCCTTCGATTCGTTTAAGGTGCACGCCAAGCGCTCCAATACCGACTACGAGCTCACCTCGATTGATATCAATCGACAGGTTGGCGAGGTGCTGTGCGAGGCGTTCCCCGATAAAAAGGTTCAAATGCACGATCCCGACGCGATGGTTCACGTGCTGGTTGTTCAGGGTAGCGTTTATGTGTACGCGCGCTCCGAGCGCGGTGTGGGCGGTCTGCCGGTGGGCTCTGCCGGTAAGGTCGTGACCCTGCTGTCATCGGGTATCGACTCGCCGGTGGCGACCTGGATGCTCGCGCGACGCGGAGCCGTGTGCGTGCCGGTGCATTTTTCCGGTCGTCCGCAGACGCCAGATACCAGCGAGTATCTAGTGCAGGACATCATTCGCGCCCTTGAGCCGGGTGTCCAGATCGGCCGTCTGTATGTTGTGCCGTTTGGCGACTGCCAGCGCGAGATTTCGGTGACCTGTCCCAGCAACCTGCGCGTGATCATGTATCGCCGCATTATGTATTCGGTTGCCGAGCGCATTGCACACATCGAGGGCGCCAAGGCTATCGTGACGGGCGAATCGCTTGGGCAGGTTGCCTCCCAAACGCTTGAGAACATCATGGCCGTCAACGAGGCCGTGAAGATCCCCGTGTTCCGCCCTCTCATCGGTTCGGACAAGCAGGAGATCATCGCGCGCGCCGAGGAGATCGGTACGTTTGATATCTCGACTGAGGCCGCTCCCGACTGCTGCACGCTGTTTATGCCGCGCCGTCCCGAGACGCACGCTAAACTCGATGCCGTGCATGAGGCCTGGGAGTTGTTCGATCACGAGGAGATGATTGAGCGCCTGCTCAAGCAGACCGAGTACATCGACTTCGAGAGCAACACGTATAAGGCCCCTAAGACCTTAAAACGCAAACATTCGGAGCTTGCTCCGCGTGAGATTTACCAAGATCACGAGTAATGTTGTGCATAGACCGACGATGCGCCTGCATCGTCGGTCTTTTGCTATCTGGGCATTTTGCGGCTAAGTGTTCATTTGCTGACGTGTGCCTGAATAAATGGACAGATTTGTGCAAGGTTTTGGTCGGTTTTTGGTTTGACCGCTAAAACCGGTTTTGGAGCGTGGCTGTTGCAGGGCTCCTTTCCTGACACGATGGTGTTGGGAGGTTTTGCTATGGCGCAGCGCGAACAACACGAACGGGTCAAACGGATGGACCGCTTGGCGGACAAGCTGCTCGGTCATAAGGCAGTGGTGATGGCGATACTGGTCGTCATTGCGATGGCGAGCGGCTTGGCGATGGCGAACCTTGGCGGCGGTGCCGGCGGTGTGTCGTTTGAGCGCACTGACGGTACGGGCTCGTTGATGGAGCCGGGATCCGGTGATGCCTCGAGCGGAAAGACATCCGAAGGTTCTTCGACTAAGGCTTCTGCCGCGGCAGAGGTCTATGTCGATGTCGATGGCGCCGTTGTGTCGCCCGGTGTATATCGCCTCAAGGACGGCGCGCGGGTGGCTCAGGCGATTGATGCCGCCGGCGGGCTGGCGCCCGAGGCAGACGTTACGGGGCTCAATCGGGCATCTAAGGTCACTGATGGACAAAAAATCCACGTTCCAACGGTAGGGGAGCAGCAGGCGTCCATTGCGGAAGCCGGTGTTGATGGTGGGGCTTCCGCATCATTGGGCGTGAGTGGCGCAACGGGCCTAGTCAACATCAATACGGCAAGCGCGGCAGAGCTGCAGACGCTCTCGGGCATCGGTCCCTCCATGGCCCAGTCGATTATCGATGAGCGGACAAAGAACGGTGCTTTTGCCTCGGTTGACGATCTGATGCGTGTGTCGGGAATCGGCGAGAAGAAGCTTGCCAAAATCAAAGATTCCATCTGCGTATGAGTGCGACCGAGTGCGAGCATGTGATGCCTCCGCGGCCTCTGATGACGTGGACGATGGCCCTGTGTGCCGGCATGTGCATGAGCTGCGCCTTGGTGCTCAACGTGGCCGCCGATGCGCTGCTGCGGGAGCGGGCTTCGGCGGTCGGGCCGCTATGGGCCATTCCCGTTACGGCGGCGGTATTCGTTGTGCTGGCTCAATCTTGTGCGCGGCTTGCCCCTTGGAAGCGGTGGCTGTATGCCGCGTCCGTCGGTCTCGTGGCGGGAGCGGTCGTCTCGGCGTGGTGGGCTGTGGGCGTGCTAAGCGCCTCGAAGGCGCTCGACGGTCGAGCGGCAAGCAGCCTTGAGTTTGTCGTGCAGGGTGACCCATCCATAAACGACGACGTGTATTCCTATACCTGCGAGGCACGCACGGACGGTAAGAACTTGGCAATGGTTCGCCTATCGTGCGACCTCGAGCTCAAGGTCGGGGCGCACGTGCGTGTTATCGGTCGCGTTTCACGTTTTGAGAACGATGCGTTTGGACGATCGCGCGCGCTCCGAGGCGAGGTACGCAAGGTAAAAGCCGTTCGGATCGTGTCGATCGATGAGGGTTCTCCGGGGCCGCTGCTTCGGCTGCGAAATGGGCTGCTTGCGTCCATCGCGCCTGCGACCGACCCGGCGCGTGCACTCATAGCCGGTGTCGTCTGCGGTCGTTCGGCCGAGCTGCGCGCCCAGCCGGCGGGCGACTGGTTTTCGGTGACGGGAACGGCGCATCTTATCGCCGTCTCGGGCAGCCATTTGGCAATCGTGGGGTTTGTAATCGAGGGTGTATTGCAAAAGACTCGGTGCTCACGCGGTCTTCAACGGGCGATATTGGCGATAACGCTTGTGGGCTACGCTGCTTTTACGGGCGCGTCTCCCTCGGCCGTGCGCGCGTGCTGCATGGTGTTCGCGACGCTTGTCGTAAACGGCGCGGGGCGGCGCCGGCACGGCGCATCGGCACTCTTCGTTACCATGTCCATCTTTGTGTTGCTGCGGCCGACGGTTCTGTTCGAGATGGGCTTTCAGCTTTCATGTGCCAGCGTCTTAGCCATTCTGTGCTTTTGCCCCTATGCGACCTACGCTTTGGGTGAGCTGAGTGTTCCGTCGGGCGTTGCCAGCATGCTTTCCGTCACGCTGTGCTCGCAACTGGCGACACTTCCCATTACCATTCCTGCCTTCGGTACGTTCTCGCTCATTGCTCCGCTGGCAAATGCGGTCCTCGGTCCGGTGGTGAGCGCACTGCTCGCCGTGTCGATCGTGCTGGTTCCCTTTTCGCTCCTGGCGCCGTTGCGGACTTGGGCGCTCGTTGTGCCCATGATTGCCGCCCGTTGCGCGCTGTTCTTTGAGCAGCTGTTTGCCGCCGTGCCGGGTGCATCCGTGAGCGTGCCGCCCGATAGCATGTGGATTTACCTAGTGCCGTGTTTGCTGGCGGTTCTGCTTGTCTGGTGGCCGCGTCCCCGTGCACGTCCTATGGCGGTGGGGCTTGCATGCCTGGTGCTCTTGGCTGCGATTCCGTACGTCTACTGGGATCGATTCGCTCCGCCTTCGGTGACGGTGCTCGATGTGGGCCAGGCCGATGCGATTCTTATTCGCCAGGGCGGCGCAGTGGCGCTCGTCGACTGCGGGCTCGACGAGCGCGTGGTGGCGGCGTTGGTTCGCAATAACGTGCACCATATCGATGCCGTCTTTGTGACGCATTGGGATGAGGACCACTGGGGTGGTCTGCCTGCCGTGCTCGAACAGTTTTCGGTCGGAACGATTGCCGTGGCGGCGGATGCGCTGGAGGATGCTCCTGCCGAGGTATTGAACCGACCTGGCGTGGAGTATCGGCAGGTGCGCCGTGGGGATACGGTCGACGTCGGCACATTTTGCGCCCGCGTGATGTGGCCATTCGAGTCCGTGGATGGCGAGGGAAATGAGGATTCGCTTGTCCTGCTGCTCTCTTATGTTCAGGAAGGCAAGGGCCTGCGTATGCTCCTCACCGGTGATGCCGAGCTCGACCAAGAACGGGAATTCGTGCAGGAGGTGGGGGATATCGATGTCCTTAAACTTGGGCATCACGGCTCTAAGGTTTCAGTTGATGGTGAGTTGCTGGACGTCCTGAAGCCCGAGCTTTCCCTCGCGAGCGCGGGCGAGGGGAATCGATACGGCCATCCGTCCGATGCCTGCATCGATGCCGTTAAGGAAACGGGCGGCGTTTTCGCGTGCACTATCGAACACGGTGACATTACCGTCACGCCGACTGCGAATGGCTTTGCGATGCGATGCCAGCAACCGTGACGACGTCGTTGGCGTGTGGTGGGCCCCTGGGCTAGAATGGCACGGAACGAATACGAAGGCCCGCGGGAGGGGAGCGCAATGTCCGAAACCGGTTTGCTGCCGGCATATCTGATCGTCGGTACCGACGGAGTCAAGCGCGATCACGCCGTCTCGCGTATGAAAGCGCGTCTGGAAAAGTCGGGTATGGTCGAGTTCAACCTCGACGAGCGCGACATGACCAAGGACCCCGATATCGAGTCCATTATCGGATCGCTTAACACCTTTCCGATGGGTAGTGAGTTTCGCCTGGTAATCCTTGACGGCTGTTCAAAGCTCGCCAAGGCGGTCTCGGAGCCGCTCGTTGAGTATCTGGCAAGTCCTAACCCCACAACGGTCTGCCTCATCATCGCCGACTCGCTTGCCAAGAACACGCGCCTGTATAAGGCGATCGCCAAAATCGACAAGAAGGCCGTGATCGATTGCTCCGGCACCAAGCGCTGGGAGTTACCGCGCCGCGTGCAACAGATGGCGACGCAGCACAGCAAGTCGATCTCGACGGCGGCCGCCGAGGAACTCGTCTCGCGTTCGGGTGAAAACACTCGCATGCTCGATAACGACTTGGCTAAGCTTGCCCAGATGGTCGAGGCGCCGCAGATTGAGCTTGCCGACGTTGAGCGCTGGATTGTACGTACGGCCGAGGTTCAACCCTGGGACTTTCTCAATGCGGTCTCGGCCCGTGACATGCGACGCTCTCTCGAGCTCTTCAATCTACTGCCCGCCAAGAGCTACGTGTGGACTTACACATTGCTGTGCGGCCGCATCCGCGAGCTTATCGTTGCCAAGGCGCTCGATGCGCGCGGACAGGGTCGTGAGTTGGCCGCAACACTTAAGCTCCAGTCCTGGCAGGTCAAGAATCACCTGACCTGGGCACGTCGCTTTTCGATGGCAGAGCTCGTTGCCGCGCTCGAGGGCGCGGTCGATGTGGAGCTCGCGCTGAAGGGTTCGGCCGATTCTCAGACCGCGCTTTTGCTCTGGATTACGAACATCTTGAGAAAATCGTGATGATACCTGCCTATTTGACAAATTCGTTCTATCCCTTTGAGGGGGAGCGTGCTATAGTAGGCGCTTGCATGACCTCACCGTGTCTCAGAGGTGTCATACATTTTTTGCAAGGAACTCGAAAGGAACTCCAGAAGTGGCAAACATCAAGTCTCAGAAGAAGCGTATCCGCACCAATGAGGCAGCTCGCATGCGTAACAAGGCTGTCAAGTCCGAGCTCAAGACGCTGACCAAGCACGTCCAGTCCGCCGTCGCCGAGGGCGACGCCGAGAAGGCCCAGGCTGCCCTCAAGACCGTCACCAAGCGTCTCGACATGGCTGCCGCCAAGCATGTTATCCACAAGAACCAGGCTTCCAACCGCAAGTCCGGTCTTGCCAAGCTCGTGAACAGCATCAACGCCTAAGTTGTAAATTTCACACCACACAGATTACGCGCATAAATGGAGCCTGTTTTATGGAACAGGCTCCATTTTTTGTATCGCTCGGGTAAGATAGTCCGCATGAATACTTCAATTGACATTTCCCACATCCGCAACTTCTCAATTGTTGCGCACATCGACCATGGCAAGTCCACGATCAGTGACCGTATCCTCGAGCTCACCCATACCGTTGACGAGCGCGACATGGAGTCGCAGCTGCTCGACACTATGGATATCGAGCGCGAACGCGGCATCACGATCAAGTCCAACGCCGTCCGCGTGTCCTATGACGCCGACGACGGCGAGACGTATCAGTTCAACCTCATCGATACGCCGGGCCACGTGGACTTTACCTATGAGGTCTCGCGTTCGCTGGCCGCCTGCGAGGGCGCGGTGCTCGTCGTCGATGCCACCCAGGGTGTCGAGGCGCAGACCGTCTCCAATGCGACGCTCGTCATGAACGCCAATCTGGACATTGTGCCGGCCATCAACAAGATCGACCTGCCCTCGGCCCATCCCGATGAGGTCAAGACCGAGATCGAGGATGACTTGGCGATTCCTGCCGATGATGCCGTGTGTGTCTCGGGCAAGACCGGCGAGGGCATCCACGATCTGCTGGAGTCCATTGTCTTTTTGATCTCTCCGCCCAAGGGCGATGCGAACGCGCCGCTCAAGGCACTCATCCTGGATTCGTACTTCGACGAGTATCGTGGTGTCGTCGCCACGGTGCGCATCTTTGACGGTTCCATCAAAAAGGGCGATACCCTGCGCATGATGCAGGCAAAGGGCGACTTTTTGGTCGATGGCGTGGGCGTCAAGCGTCCCGCCGAGACTCCGGTCGATGCGCTGACGGTCGGCGAGGTGGGCTACGTGGTCACGGGCCTGAAGGACCCCGAGGCCGTGCGCGTGGGCGATACCCTCACGTGGGCGTCGAATCCCTGCCCCGAGCCGCTTCCCGGCTACCGCGAGGCCAAGCCTATGGTCTATACGGGCCTGTTCCCGATCGATAACAAGGACTACGAGAACCTGCGTGACGCGCTTGATAAGCTGCACGTCAACGACCCGTCGTTGGTGTGGGAGCCCGAGACCTCGGTGGCGCTTGGCTTTGGCTTCCGCGTGGGCTTCCTGGGCCTGCTGCACATGGAAGTCGTTAAGGAACGCCTGGAGCGCGAGTTCAACTTGGACCTCATTGCCACGAGTCCCTCGGTCGACTATCACGTCTACAAGACCGACGGCGAGATGATCGATGTCCGCAGCCCGCAGGACCTTCCCGAGGCCACGCGTATCGAGCGCATTGAGGAGCCGTACCTCAAGGCAAAGATCATCTGTCCGCCTGAGTACACGGGCGCCGTCATGCAGCTCGCCATCGAGCACCGTGGCGTCACGACTGACATGATCCATCTCACGAGCAAATCGGTCGAGATGCGCTTTGACATGCCGCTCGCCGAGCTCATCCTGGACTTCTTTGACCAGCTCAAGAGTCGTACCAAGGGCTATGCCTCGCTCGACTACGAGTTCAACGAGTACCGTCCCTCCGAGCTTGTGAAGCTCGATATCTTGCTTTCGGGCGATGAGGTGGACGCGCTGTCGTTTATCGTGCACAAGGACAAGGCCTATGGCCTGGCCCGCGGTCTGTGCGACAAGCTCAAGGAGATCATCCCGCGTCAGCTGTTTGAGGTGCCCATCCAGGGTGCTATCGGCAACAAGATCATTGCCCGCTCCACCGTCAAGGCGCGTCGCAAGGACGTGCTTGCCAAGTGCTACGGCGGCGATATTTCGCGTAAGCGCAAACTGCTCGAAAAGCAGAAAGAGGGCAAGAAGCGCATGAAAGCCATCGGCTCGGTCGAGGTCCCGCAGGAGGCCTTTATGGCGATTCTCAAGGTGGACGAGTAGGCCTATGGCGCTTTCTGAATACAGCAAGCGGCTGCTGGGCGCCTATGTCGAGCAGCCGTTCCTTATGGCTCCCATGGCGGGCGTGACCGACCCTGCCTACCGCATCATGTGTCGCCGCCGCGGTGCCAACCTTGCCTACAGCGAGATGGTGAGCGTGGCGGGCCTTGCCTATGCCAGCAACAAGACCTGGCGCCTGGTGCTACCGGCTGACGAAGAGCAGCAGATTTGCGTGCAACTCTTTGGCTCCAAGCCTGATCAGTTTGCGAGCGCCGTCGCCGCCGTCGAGGAGCGCGTTGGCGATCGCCTGTCGCTCATCGATATCAATATGGCATGCCCCGCCCGCAAGGTCGTTACCAAGGGCGAGGGCTCGGCGCTCATGCGCACGCCCGACCTTGCGGAGAAGATCGTCGAGGCCACGGTGGGCGCGGCGCACGTGCCCGTGACCGTCAAGATTCGCAAGGGCTTTTATGCCGAGGACCGCAATGCCGCGACATTTGCCCAGATGCTTGAGGGCGCAGGGGCTGCCGCAGTCGCCGTGCATGGTCGTTGCGCTACGCAACTCTACACGGGCCAGGCGGATTGGTCGGTCGTCGATGAGGTCGCAGATGCCGTCGAGATTCCCGTGATTGGTTCGGGCGATGTGTTCTCGGCCGAGGATGCCGCGGAGCATCTGCGCAGCTCGGGTGCCAGCGCGGTGTTTATCGCGCGCGGTATCTATGGCAACCCCTGGGTGTTCGGCGATGCTCGCGCCCTTGCACTCGATGGCATACCGGTGCCGGCACGCAGCTCCGTCGAGCGCCTGGACGCCCTGCGTGAGCACCTTACGCTGACGCATGAACTCTTACCGCTCATGTCGCGTGCCCGCACGTACGCAAGCTGGTACTTAAAAGGCATGCCCCATGCCGCCGCTTGGCGTGCCCATGTGGTGCGCTGTTCCACTTACGAGGAGTTTATGGCGCTGGTCGATGAGATCGAGCGTGATGTGGTGGCCTGCGAGGCCGCCCTTGCCGCTGGCAAGTCGGTGCCTGCTCATCCGCTGGAGGCCTAATAGTGGCCGTTACCGCGCTGTACGTGCACGTGCCGTTTTGCGCCCAAAAGTGCCGGTACTGCGACTTTGACTCGCGCAGTTTTGCTCCGTGCGATCTGAGCGCTGCGCTCGATGCCTATTTTGAGCAGTTGTTCGCGCGCCTCGATGCTTTTGGCAAGGCTGGGGCCCTTGACCAGATCCGCACCGTCTATGTTGGCGGCGGCACGCCGTCGCTGGCGGGGGAGCGCCTGGTGGAGCTGGCGCGGCGTATTCGTGCGTGGTGCGCCCCTGTTGAGTTTACCTGCGAGGCCAATCCCGAGTCGCTGACCGCCGAGCTCGCCACTGCGCTTGCCAAGGTGGGTGTCACACGCGTCTCTCTGGGCGTGCAAACGCTCGATAACACCGAACTTGCCGCCATCGGCCGTATTCACGATGCCGATCGGGCGCTCGCTGCTATCGCGACGGTCAAGGACGCTGGGCTTGACGTGTCGTGCGACCTTATGTGCGGTCTTCGCGGGCAGACCGCAGCGAGTTGGAGTCGCACGCTTGATGGCGTGCTGGCGGCGGCTCCGTATCATGTGTCGGTTTACCCGCTCACGCTCGAGGAGGGGACACCCCTCTATCGCATGGCGTGCCGCGACGAGTCGCTCGAGCCTGATGAGGATTTTCAAGCCGCCTGCATGGACGTGGCGCGCGAGCTCCTGGGTGCGGCCGGCTATCATCCGTATGAGGTGGCGAGTTACGCGCTCGACGGCCATGAATGCGCCCATAACATTGCCTACTGGACCGGACAGGGCTATCTGGGCCTGGGCCGTTCTGCCGCCGGTATGCTCGATGCTGGGGATTTCGACCGCTTGGCCGGGCTGTTTCCCGGCGTGTCTTCTCGAGGCGATGCGCATCGCGTGCGTCTGGCGCAACGCGATGATGCCGCGACGGCGTTCGAGGCCGAATATCTGTCGCAGCGCGAGGCTGCGGCGGAGGACCTGATGCTCGCCTGTCGCATGACGCGCGGTGTTGGGTCCGACCTGTTGGCTCGCGCGGCTTGCGTTATCCCAACGGACGAGCTGGCAGCTGCCTGCGATCACGCACTCGAATTGGGTCTTGCCACGTGGGTGCCCGATGGCGTCGAGGGATATGCGGGGCGCATCGCCTCGAAAGACGTTATCGCAGGTCGCGCCCGCGCCCGTTTAGCGCCCACCCACTTGGGCTGGCTCGATGGAAATGTTCTGTTCGAGCTGTTTTGGGGTCTAGCATAGGCCGCTCGGGTAGAATTACCGCAAGATATACGCTGCTGTGAGCAGGAGGTTGCCGTACATGGCGACGATGAACGAAAAAGATTACTACGAGATTCTCGGTGTCTCCAAGGACGCCACCTCGCGTGATATTCAAAAGGCCTTTCAGCAGAAGGCCCGTAAGCTCCATCCGGACGTCAATAAAGAGCCGGGTGCCGAGGAAAAGTTCAAAGAGGTTTCCGAGGCCTACGCCGTGCTTTCGGATGAGCAGAAGCGTGCGCGCTATGACGCCATGCGCTCGGGCAATCCCTTCGCCGGCGCTCCTACGGCTTCGCCTTATGGTGGCGGTTACGCCGGCGGCGCCGGGTACGGCAATCCCTTTGAGGGCGGTTTTCCCTTTGGCGGCGCTTGGGGCCAGCCGCGTCGCGGGCGGGCAGCATACAATCCCGAAAGCGGTGCCAACGTGGTCGTCGACATTAAGCTCGATGCCAAGGAGGCCAAGGGCGGTGCCCGCAAAACCGTTCGCTACACGCGATTCGATACGTGCGGACACTGCGGCGGCTCGGGTTCTGTCTCCTCCGAGCATGCCCATACCTGCCCAAGCTGTGGCGGACGCGGCCATATCGATGTGGACCTGTCCTTCCTGTTTGGCTCTGGCACGTTTCAGTCGGTTTGCCCCGAGTGCGGCGGCTCGGGCAAGGTCGTAGCCGATCCGTGCCCCGATTGCGGCGGCAGCGGTCGTACCCGCGTGACCTCCGAGCAAACGATTGAGTTTCCTGCCGGCACGCACGACGGCGACGAGGTTCGCATTAGCGGCATGGGCCATGCCGGTACCAATGGCGCCACGGGTGGTGACCTGGTCGGTCGCGCCCATGTGGAGGCCGAGCGCCTGGAGGGCAAGGCCCGTACCGGCTTTTACCTGATGGGCATTGTCGCGCCGTTTTTGGTACTCTCGGCCATCTCGGGCGTGTTCTCGGCCTTTGCCGTGATGTGTTTTATTCCGTTTGCCATGGGCCTGTTCATGGTGCTCTCGGATGGGGTACTTCACCGTAGCCTGCTGTGGTGGAAGCGTGGCGCGTTGCAGTTTGCCAACGGTTTTGCCAACGGCTTCATGTTCGCGCTCGTGTCGGTGTGGTTTGCGAGCTGCTCGCAGCGCGCGATGCTTTCGCCCTACGGGATGCAATAACATCAAACCCTCTGTTTGCGGCCGGCCCTGCATGGGTATAGGACGCACTGTGACAATATTGAAAGTCGGAAGGATTCGGTCGTGTCGGAAAATAGGGATTACTACGAGGTACTTGGCGTCGATAAGGACGCCGACGCGCGGACCATTAAGCGCGCGTTTTTAAAGAAAGCCCGTACGGTACACCCGGATGTTTCGGACGACCCCGAGGCCGAGGCCAAGTTCAAAGAGCTGAACGAGGCCTATTCTGTCCTTTCCGATGAGCAGAAGCGTGCCAACTACGATCGCTTTGGCACTGCCGATGGCCCTGGTGGTTCGGGTTACGTCGATATCAACGATATCTTTGGTGGCATGGGCATGGACGACCTGTTCTCGTCGTTCTTTGGCGGCGGCGCCGGCGGTGGTGCCCGCAGCCGTCGCGAGCGCCGTCGCGGTCGCGATATGGCCATCTCGCTTTCGGTGACGCTCGAGGAAGCTGCACTTGGCTGCAAAAAGACGATCAGCTATGACCGCCTTGCTCCCTGCGAGGATTGCAACGGTACGGGCAAGGCTGACGGTGCGACCGAAAAGCAGTGCAGCCGCTGCCACGGCACGGGCTATGTCACCACGGTCCAGCGCTCGTTTTTGGGTCAGGTCCAGTCCTCTTCGCCCTGCCCCGACTGCCACGGCGAGGGCACGGTCATCGACCATCCCTGCGAGACTTGCGACGGTCAGGGCTGCACGCCTTCGCACGAAAAGATCGACATCGATATTCCCGCCGGCGTCTCGACCGGTCGCCAGCTGCGCGTGAGCGGCTTTGGCGAGGCCGGCCTTCGTGGCGAGCCCTCGGGCGACCTGATCGTCAACGTGCGTGTCGCCGATCACGAGCGCTTTAAGCGCAACGGCGACGACCTGTACCTGGTGAGCGATATCTCCATCGCGCAGGCCGCGCTCGGCTGCGAGATCGAGGTCGAGGGCATTATGCCCGAGGAGGTCGTCAAGGTTACGGTCCCTGCCGGCACGCAGTATGGCGACACCGTCAGCGTCAACAACTTTGGCATGCCGCGCATCGGCGGTGGCGGCTCACGTGGTCGTCTGGTCGTGCAGCTGCGCGTGGTCGTTCCCACGAACCTTTCCAACAAGCAGCGCGAGCTGCTCCGCGCTTTTGCCGACGAGATGGGCGATGACGTCGCTTCCGGTAAGAAGTCGGTAACCGATCGTATCAAGAGCGCCCTCGACGATATCCTCGATTAAGGAGCCCGCTTGCTCGCACCCCATATTTCCGTCGTCAACCTTGGCTGCCGTGTCAACCGGGTTGAGTCCGACCGTATCACTGCCGATCTTATGCGCCAGGGCTTTGCGATGGTGGAGCCCATGGATGCCGACCTGATTGTAATCAATACCTGCGCCGTGACGGGCGAGGCCGAGGCCAAGACCCGTAAGGCCGTCCGTCATGCGCTGTCATATCCAGGTGAGCCCTACGTTGTCGTGACCGGCTGCGTCGTCAACTTGCATCCCGAAGAGCTGCTGGAGCTTTCGGACCGCGTCATTGCCGAGCCGTCGAAAATCGACGTCGCCGAGCGTGTCTGCGAGGTGCTGGGTGTCGAATCCGATAGTGTGGCCGCTTGCAGCGACAGCGATGTGGTCGATGCTCTGGGGCGCTCGCGTCTGGGCGTGAAGATCCAAGACGGCTGCAATCACCGCTGCACGTATTGCATTGTGTGGAAGGCGCGCGGCCCTGAGCGCTCCGTGCCCGTCGAGTCCGTGCTCGAGCAGGTGCGCGAGGCCCAGGAGGCCGGTGTGCCCGAGGTGGTGCTGACTGGCGTGAACCTGGGCGCCTATGACGGCAAGAGCGCGACTGACGAACACGTGGAGATCGATGAGCTGCTCGAGGCCATTATGGAGCGCACCACGATTGCCCACGTGCGCATTTCCTCAGTGGAGCCCATGGATATCTCCGAGCGCCTGCTCAAGGTGATGGCGCGCTATCCGCAGCGTATCGCGCCGTTCTTGCATCTTCCCGTGCAGTCCGGCTGTACGGCGACCCTGCATCGCATGGGTCGTCCCTATAGTGCGGAGGCCTTTGAGGACACGGTACGCATGATTCGCGCCAATCTGCCGCAGGCGTCTCTTTCTTGTGACGTCATCGTCGGCTTCCCCGGCGAAACGGACGAGGAGTTCGAGGAGTCGCTGGCGTTGTGCCGTCGCGTGGGCTTTTCGCGCATGCATGTCTTCCGCTATAGCAAGCGTCCCGGCACGCTTGCGGCCGATATGCCCGATCAGGTGCCGCCCGAGATTATGGCCGAACGCAGCCGCCGCATGCGTGCCGCCGCTCAGGAGCTTGCGATCGCCGATGCCCGCCGCCGCGTGGGCACGGTCGAGCGTGCGGTGCTCGAGTATGGCGACAACCTGACGCTCGGCTCGTTCCATCATGCCCGTCTTGACGATGTCTGCGGGCTCAAGGCCCCGTGCCTGCTCGATGTTGCTATCATCGGAGTCGACGATTCCGGCTTAGTCCATGCTCGCAGGGAGGTCCATGGAAGCCTCGAAGATTAGACTTACCGTTCCCGAGGGGATTGACCCCTCGCGCGTCTTGGGCGCCGGCGACGCTGTTCTTCGCGCGGTCGAAGACTTGGTTCGCGCCCATGTGGTTGCGCGCGGTGACCAGATTGCCGTGAGCGGCGACCCGGACGAGGTAGAACTCGTGGCGCGTTTTTTCGAACACGCTTTTCGTGAGGCGGCTGCCGGTCGCACGCTGTCTGCCGACGACGTCTCGCGTTGCTTGGCTGTCCTGCGCGATGGTGAGCACGACGCTTCGTCGCTGCGCGATGACGTGCTGCTGTCGTATCGCGGCCGCGTCATTCGTCCCAAGACGCTCGGCCAGAAGCGCTATGTTGACGCCATCCGCTCGCATACCATCACGTTTGGCCTGGGTCCCGCCGGTACCGGTAAGACCTATCTAGCCATGGCCCTCGCCGTCGCCGCGCTCAAGCGCCACGAGGTGGGTCGTCTGGTGCTTACGCGGCCCGTTGTCGAGGCGGGGGAGAATTTGGGCTTTTTGCCCGGCACCCTCGAGGAAAAGATCGACCCTTACATGCGTCCGCTCTACGATGCCTTGTTTGACATGATGGACCGTGAACGCACCGATGAGCTCATGGAGCGTGGCGTGATCGAGATTGCCCCGCTTGCCTACATGCGCGGCCGAACGCTGAGCGACGCCTTCGTGGTACTCGACGAGGCACAAAACACCACGCCTGAGCAGATGAAGATGTTCCTGACGCGCTTGGGTTTTAACTCCAAGTTTGTGATTACCGGCGATCTGAGCCAGCGCGACCTGGTGGGTCGTCGCGGAGGTCTTGCCGACGTCGAGAAGATTTTGGGCCGTGTCGACGATGTGGCATTTTCGCACCTGGAGCGCGCCGATGTGGTGCGCCATGCCCTGGTGGGCAGGATCGTCGAGGCCTATGATGCGTATGATGACGTGCGTGAGCAGCGCTCGCGCGACCGAAAGGAGTCCCGTTGAGTGTATTGATCAGCAACGATGCCGAGCTCGATACGCTGCTCGACGCCCAGGAGGTTGAGCACATTTGCGCGTTTGTGCTTGCGGCGGAGGGCGTTGAGCGTGAAGTCGAGATTTCCCTTTCGTATGTCGACGAGGACGAGATGCACGAGCTCAACCACGAGTGGCGCGGTATCGACCGCACCACCGATGTGCTCTCGTTTGAGTGCGACTCTGCCTTTGACGAGGATATTCCCGCCGACGAGACGATCGAGCTCGGCGATATTATCTTGGCCCCGCAGGTCATCGCCCGTCAGGCTCCCGGTTTTGGCAACAGTCCCGCCGACGAGTGCCGGTTGATGCTCGTGCACGGCATGCTGCACCTGCTGGGCTATGACCACATCGAGGACGACGAGGCTGAGGTCATGGAGGCCCGCGAGGATACCATCCTGCGCGATCTGGCGCTCGAGCGCGGCGAGGACCCCAAGTTGGTCCACGTCGGTCCCATCACCAACCATGCCCACGACTAGGAGCCGTCTATGATTCCCGGATCGAACAAGGACCATCCGTCCTTTTTAAAGTCGTTCTCCTACGCCATGGAGGGCTTTGTCACCGCCGTTAAAACCGAGCGCAACATCAAAGTCATGCTCGTGGCGGGCGTGTGTACCGTCATTGCCGGCTGTATCGTGGGGCTCGACATTGCCGAGTGGGCCACGGTTATCATCTGCTGTGGCCTGGTGATTCACGGCGAGCTGTGCAATACCGCTATGGAGGCGATCGTCGACCTGGCGACCCAGGAACTTCATCCGCTGGCAAAGCGCGCCAAGGATATCGCCGCCGCTTCCGTGTACGTTCTTTCCATTACCGCCGCAATCGTGGGCCTGCTAGTCTTTGCCCACGCGCTTGGCTTTATTTAGAAAGGGATTCCCATGTCCGACAATATGCAGCCTACTGACGAGGTTTTGGACGACGAGGTTCTCGATGAGGTCGAGGATACCGATTCGCTTGACGAGGTCGAGGAATTCGACCCGTTTGAGGGTATGAGCGACGAGGAGCTCGATGCCCTATGTGACGAGGACGAGACGTCTCTGGGCTTTGGCGATGTGGAGCCCGGTTTTCGCAGCGGCTTTGTGGCCCTGGTCGGTCGTCCCAACGCCGGTAAGTCCACGCTGCTCAACGCCTGCTATGGCAAAAAGGTCGCCATTACCTCTCCGGTGGCCCAGACGACTCGCCGCCGCATGCGCGCTGTGGTTAACCGCCCTGGCTATCAGCTGGTCTTTGTCGATACCCCGGGTATTCATAAGCCCAAGGACGGTCTGGGCTCCGAGCTCAACAAAAGCGCCCTGTTCGAGCTCAACGACGTTGACGTCGTCGCGTTTTTGATTGATGCCACCAAGCCCATCGGCAGGGGAGACGCCTGGGTTGCCGAGCGCGTCAGATGCGCCCGTTGCAAGAAAGTCCTGGTGCTCACCAAGGCCGATGAGGCCGACCCCGCGCAGGTCATGGAGCAGCTTAAGGCAGCGCATGAGCTTATGGAATACGACGACGAGATCGTGACCTCGTCGGTGAAGAACTTCAACGTCGACGCCTTCATCGAGACCGTTGCCCACTTTTTGCCCGAGGGCCCGCGTTGGTTCCCCGAAGACATGGGTACCGATGCTTCCGACGAGACGCTTGTTGCCGAGTTTGTGCGCGAGAAGGTCTTGCGCCGCACCCGCGACGAGATCCCGCACTCCGTTGGCGTGATCTGCGATGCGCTCGAGCAGACCAAGAAGGTGCTGCGCGTGCACGCCGCCATTTACGTCGAGCGCGAGGGTCAAAAGGGCATCATCATCGGCAAGGGCGGCGAGATGATCAAGCATATCGGTATCGACGCCCGTCGCGATCTTGAGCGCATCTTTGGCACGCAGGTCTTTTTGGAGCTGGACGTGAAGGTCAAGGCCGGCTGGCGCGACGACGAGGCCCAGATTCGCCGCTTTGGCTACAACGCCGAGGACTAAGGACGCGCGGCGCGCATGGCAGGCTCCCGGACATATCGCACGAAAGTGCTCGTGCTCGATAAGACTAAGCTCAAAGAGATCGACCTGATCTTGACGATGCTTGACGAGCGGGGACGGCAGGTTCGTGCAGTGGCAAAGGGCGCCCGCAAACCCGGCGGACGCCTGGCTGCGCGCTGCGAGCTGTTCTGTACGGTCGATATGCTGCTCGCACATGGACGGTCACTCGACGTGGTTTCTCAGGCCGAGCTTATGGAGGCGCCGCTCGGCGCTGCGCCCGATTACGAGACGACCTGCGCCGCAAGCGCGATCGCCGAGGTCGCGCGCGTGTGCTCATTCGAGGACGCCGAGGACCCGTTTACCTTTGCCATAACGCAGCGAGCGCTTGCCCTGGTGGGCAGCGGGCTTGACACGGCACATATGGACCTACTTGTGGCGGCATATGTCTTTAAGCTGCTATCGCACGTTGGCTATCGTCCCGATTTTTCGGCCTGTGTGCTGTGCGGAGACCCCATGCTGTCGTATTTTTCAGCCCAGGCGGGCGGTCTCATGTGCGGGTCGTGCGCGTCGAGCGTTCCAGGTGCCGAACTGGTGTCGACCGGTGAGACCGCATGGCTGCGCGCCCTCATGTCCATGACCTTCGATGCGCTCATGGCCGAGCGAATCGACCCGCATACGGCGGCATTCCTGCTCGGGCTTTCGCATGTTTGGGCTGCGACGCACACCGATCAGCGCCTCCGCGCGATGGAATTCATGTTGGGTCGGTGATGATGCGCAGGCGCGGGCTGCTTGTGGTAACATACCGACCTGTTGGTACCTCGACCTTGGTTGTTCGCTCCACCGGCGGCTTCCCAGTCCGAGGCGAATCGAGTCGCCCGTGGGCGACGCAAAACGAAAGGTGAAACAATGACTGTTTCCAAAGAGCGCAAGGCGGAGCTGACTGCCCAGTTCGGTAACACCCCGGTCGACACCGGCAACCCCAAGGTTCAGGTCGCCATCCTGTCCGAGCGCATCAAGGAGCTGACCGAGCACATGAAGTCCCACCAGAAGGACTTCCACACCCGTCGTGGCCTGCTCATGCTCGTCGGCCGTCGTCGTCGTCTTCTCTCCTACATCAAGAAGAACGACATCGTCGAGTACCGTGAGCTCATCAAGGCTCTGGGCATCCGCGACAACATCCAGTAGGATTTGTACATGCTAAGAGCGTCCTGCGCAGCGGGGCGCTCTTTTTGTGTAAGGGCGCGAACAATCACGCTCTGAAGCGTGGCGGGGGCAGGGGGCCCGCGTCACATGAGAAGCCCGCAGACAAGGGGTCTGCGGGGTTAAGGAGAACAATGACACTCGTATCCAAGACCTTTGAGCTGTACGGCAAGACCTACACCTTTGAGTCGGGCGAGCTTGCCAAGCAGGCCACCGGCGCCTGCCTGGTCAAGCAGGGCGACACCACGATGCTCGACACCGTGGTCGTCTCCAAGGAGCGCAAGAACTACGACTTCTTCCCGCTGACCGTCGACTTCAACGAGAAGATGTACGCAGCCGGCCGCATCCCGGGTGGCTACCTCAAGCGTGAGGGCCGTCCCAGCGAGAAGGCCACGCTCACGGCCCGCATGATCGATCGCCCGATTCGCCCGAGCTTCCCGGATGGCTTCCGCAACGAGGTGCACATCGTCGCCACCTCGCTCGTCGCCGACCAGGTCAACCCCTTCGATGTCATCAACGTCATGGGTGCATCCCTGGCCATGACGCTTGGCGGCGTGCCCTTCGAGGGCCCGCTTGCCTGCGTGCGCATCGGCCGTAACGTGGAGACAGGCGAGTTTATCGTCAACCCCACCTACGAGGAGCGCGAGAACTCGGATCTGGACCTGGAGCTGGGCGGATCCGCCGACTTCATCTCGATGGTCGAGGCCGGCGCCGAGGAGATCTCCGAGGACGACATGCTCGCCGCCATGAAGTTTGGCCAGGAGGCCCTTGCCGCTTTCTGCCAGGCTCAGGACGAGTTCGTCGCCGAGTGGGAGCAGGTTAACGGCCCCATCGTCAAGAAGGAGTACCCGCTCGACCAGCCCGTCGAGGAAGTCCAGGAGCGCATCTTCGCCCACTACGACGAGATGGCAGCCGCCCTTCGCGACGCCGACAAGCTCTCCCGTATCGGTAAGGTCGAGGCTCTGAAGGAGTCCATCCGCGCCGAGTTCACCGAGGAGGAGCAGGCCGCTTGGGAGCGCGAGATCCCCGTGGCGCTCAAGAAGCTCGAGAAGAAGGCCATGCGCACCATGGTCGTTGAGACCGGCGAGCGCGTCGACGGCCGTGCCGCCGACGAGATCCGTCCCATCATGGTGAAGGACAACTACCTGCCGCTCGTTCACGGCTCCGGTTTGTTCCAGCGTGGCCAGACCCAGGTGCTCTCGGTTCTTTCGCTCGGCATGCTCAACGAGGGCCAGCGTCTGGATACCATCGAGCCCACCGAGGGCAAGCGCTACATGCACCACTACAACTTCCCGCCTTTCTGCACCGGCGAGACCGGCCGCATGGGCAGCCCCAAGCGCCGCGAGATCGGCCATGGCAATCTGGCCGAGCGCGCTCTGCTTCCGGTGCTTCCCGACGAGAACGAGTTCCCCTACGCCATCCGCGTCGTCTCCGAGGTCATGGAGTCCAACGGCTCCTCTTCGATGGCTTCGACCTGCGGCTCCACGCTCGCCCTTATGGACGGCGGCGTGCCCATTAAGCGCCCGGTCTCCGGTATCGCCATGGGCCTGATCCAGGAGGAGGGCAAGACCGTGGTCCTGTCCGACATCCAGGGCCTCGAGGACTTCCTTGGCGACATGGACTTTAAGGTCACCGGCACCACCGAGGGCATCACCGCCCTGCAGATGGACAACAAGGCTACCGGCCTTACCTTCGACATCCTGGCCCGCGCCCTGCAGCAGGCCAAGGAGGGTCGCGCCTTCATCCTGCAGAAGATGCTCGATGTGATCCCCGAGCCGCGCCACACCACGCGCAGCACCGCTCCGCGCATCGTTTCCATCCAGGTTCCGACCGACAAGATCCGCGACGTCATCGGTTCCGGCGGTAAGGTCATCCGCGGTATCCAGGACGAGACCGGCGCCTCGGTCGACATCCAGGAGGACGGCACCGTCTTTGTCGGCGGCACCGGCGAGTCCGTCGACCAGGCCGTCGAGCGCATCAAGCTCATCATCAAGGTTCCCGAGCCGGGCGAGGAGTACACCGGTCGCGTGGTCTCCATCCAGCCCTTCGGCGCCTTCGTCAACCTGCTGCCCGGTAAGGACGGCCTGCTGCACATCTCCCGCGTCGCCAAGGGCCGCGTGGAGAAGGTCGAGGACGTCCTCAATGTGGGCGACGAGGTCAAGGTCGTCGTCATCGAAGTCGACGATCGCGGCAAGATCTCGCTCGATCGTCTGGATAAGCCCGAGGCCCCTGCTCGCGCTGAGGGTGCCTCCGAGGGCGACGGCGAGCACTTCCAGCGCCGTGAGCGTCCGCGTCGCGAGCGCAGCGATCGTCCGCGCCGTCCCGGCGACAACGGAGGCCGCAAGCCCCGCCGTCACCACGACGCCGAGTAACAGCTAAACATAAGCAGCTCAACAAGGGCGACTCCGTACAGGGGTCGCCCTTTTGCTTGCGCCCAGGAGGGCCGCATATGAAGTTTCCTGCTCTACAGTCCTGCGCAAGACGGAAAGCACATTAAGTGCTTTCCTTTGCGTGCGGAACTCGCGATAAACTTCATATGAGTCCCTCCCGGGCGCAAGCAAAAGGGCTGGTTAGTGCCGCTCGCTATTTAGTTAGACAGTCTATTCAGTAGTCAGATTTCAGATCTGTAGATAGCCGCAGCAGCATCTTCCCAGATAAAACCGACCAAAATAAACCTGTCTCTTTTTGGCAGGTTTCCCGTGGGGCGGGCACTGATGAAGTTTATCGCGAGTTCCGCACGAACAGGAGGCCACTTAATGTGGCCTCCGTCGTGAGCAGGACTGTAGAGCAGGAAACTTAGCCCGTGCCGGGGCCGCTGAGCCCTGACCGGCGGGATGGACCAGTTCAGATGGGGCTTTGATGCATGGGTGGTCTATTGTTGTGCAAATGGGTATCATACTGTGGTTATTGCATCGACTCTGCGATGCATGTTTGTACGTTCCCGGCGGTCGGTTTGCCAGAAGCGCCCCGTCGGTTGTTCCAGACCCGTTTCGAAGAAAGGAAACCACACTAACCTATGGCAGCTAAAAAATCATCTCCCTTGAAGATCATTCCGCTCGGCGGCCTTGACGGCATCGGCAAGAACATGACGGTCTTCGAATGCGGCGACGAC
Organism: uncultured bacterium; assembly: GCA_905216145.1. Taxonomy (GTDB): domain Bacteria; phylum Actinomycetota; class Coriobacteriia; order Coriobacteriales; family Coriobacteriaceae; genus Collinsella. The sequence goes on from CAJMST010000003.1 coordinate 133,223, forward strand.
ATGGTGCTCGTTGACGCTGGCCTCATGTTCCCCGACGATTCCCAGCCCGGTATTGACCTGGTGCTTCCCGACTACACCTATGTTCTGGAGAACGAGGAGAAGCTCCGCGGTATCGTCGTCACCCACGGCCACGAGGACCACACCGGTTCGCTTCCGTATCTGCTGCAGGACCTCAACAATAAGGTGCCCATCTTCTCGAGCAAGCTGACGCTTGGCTTTATCGAGGGCAAGCTTTCTGAGTTCCGCATCCGCGCACCCAAGTTCCGCGAGGTCAAGGGCGGCAGCCATGTCAACCTCGGCGGCATCTCGCTCGATTTCTTTTCGATGACGCACTCCATTCCCGGCGCTCTGGGCGTGTTCATCCGCACCAATCAGGGCACCGTTATGCACACCGGCGACTTTAAGCTCGACCAGACGCCCATCGACGGCGTCACGCCCGACTACGCCGCTATCAGCCGCTTTGCCAAGCAGGGCATCGACCTGCTGCTTTCCGACTCCACCAACGCCACGGTTCCGGGCTTTACCAAGTCCGAGGCCGAAGTCGGCCCCAACCTGCTGCACGCCATCAAGAACGCGCCGGGTCGCGTGTTCGTCGCGTCGTTCTCGAGCCACATCCATCGTCTGCAGCAGATCTGCGATGCCGCCCGCAAGTGCGGTCGTAAGGTCGTTGTGACCGGTCGCTCCATGCTCACTAACACCCGTGTGGCGCGCGAGCTGGGCTACCTCAACATCGACGATGCCGATATTATCGATGCCTTCGACATTGATAACCTGCCTGACGACAAGATCGTTGTCATGTGCACCGGTTCGCAGGGCGAGCCGCTGTCGGCCCTGTCTCGCATGGCCAACGGCGAGCACAAGACGCTCTCTATCCACGAGGGCGATACCGTCATCCTCTCGGCAACTCCCGTTCCCGGCAACGAGAAGGCCGTCCAGCAGGTCGTCAACAGCCTAGCCAAGCTCGGCTGCGACGTGTGGGATAAGAACCGCGCTCTCGTTCACGTCTCCGGTCACGGTAGCCAGGAGGAACTCAAGCTCCTGATGGCCATGGCCAAGCCCACCTACTTTATGCCGGTTCACGGCGAGGCCGTGCATCTGCGTGCCCATGCCCAGCTTGCTCGTAAGATGGGCATCAAGGATGATCACATCTTTATCCTCGATAACGGCGACACGCTCGAGATGCGCGGCGGTATCGTCAAACGCGGTACGCCCGTCGAGTCCGGCGTCGTCTACGTCGACGGCCTGCGTATCGGCGATACCGACCCCATCGTCCTGCGCGATCGTCAGAAGCTCGCCAACGACGGTATGGTTACCGCTGTTGCCATCGTCTCACTCAAGCACAAGAAGATCGAGGCCATCGAGTTCTCGGGCCGCGGCGTCTCGTTTGCCATCGACGACCAGTTCTCCGAGGATGCCTCCGCGTCCATTATGAAGACGATCGAGAAGGGCAAGTTTAGCTTTACGAGCAGCGGTTCCGATGCCATTCGTAAGGCCGTGCGCGATTCGCTCTCTAACTTTATCTGGAGCCGTACGCGCACCCGTCCGATGATCATCCCGGTCGTCATGGAGGTTTAGTTTGGCGCGCGGATCTGCACAAAACGCCAAAGGCAATAAGGCCAATAACCAACCGGCATCTGCTAAGGGTGCCGGTTCCCATCTGCGTGCCAATAAGGGCCACGAGGCGGACTTCGACGATTTTGAGCCCTTGGTGGAGCCCTCGGCCAATCGCGATATCGCCGGCGTGGTCATTGCCGTTTTGGCGATTGCGTCCTTTATTGCCGTGATTTCTCCGGCAACAGCGCCCGTGACGGCTGCTGTTGCCGGTTTTTACCACCTGGGCTTTGGCCTGGGCGCCTACGTGCTGCCGATCGTCATTTTGCTGTTTGCCGCCACGCTCTTTTTAGGCGAGGACTCGCCGCTCAACGTGCGCTCTGTTGCGGGCGGCGCCGTGGTCTTTATCGCCGTCGTCTCCATTCTTTCGCTGATGGTGCCGGGTACGAGTGTCTCGTGTGACCTTATGTTCACGCCGCAAAATTTGTCCGCCTCGGGTGGCTACATCGGTGCGTTTATTGCGAGTGCGCTGCAGAATGCCCTGGGTAAGCCTATCGCGATGGTAGTCCTGTTGGGCCTTGTCGTCGTGGGCTTGGTCATCATCGGCTTTTCGGTGGGTGGCGTGCTGCGCTCTGCTCGCGACCGTGCGGCCGATTTTGCCGAGCGCCGTCGTGCCGATGTCAACGCCAGCCCGTGGGGTGACGACGAAGCCCTGTCGGTGCCCGGCGTTGCCCGTCCGCACCTGAGCATTCTTCGTCAAAAGGGCTCCGATGCTGCCGTGACCACGGTCATGGGCAACGATGTGGACCCGGTTTTGGACGATGACGACGAGGACGAGAATCCGTTTGTCGACGTGTCCGAGTCGGTTGAGGCTGAGCGCGCTAAGACGACGCTGCTGCCGCGCCGCCATGCCAAGAAGGGCAAGGCTGCGCCTAAGCTCAATACAAGCGAGCCCGACCCGTCTTGGTCCGATAGCGAGATTGAGCTCACCGAGGGCGATGACGAGGATGACGAGGCTCCGATTGAGACCGCAAAGACAACTTTGCTGCCGCGCCGCCATGCAAAGCGCGACCAGGTAACCGGTCAGCTTTCGATGGAAGACGACCCCGATAAGATCGACGAGTCCGAGCCGCCGTTTGCCGTGAATCCTGTCTCGGCAGCACCTCAGATCCCCGACTTCTTGAAGCATCCCAAGGTTGCCGATGCGCCTGCCTTGAGTGCTGTCGAATCGGCTGCGGCCAGCGATGGGGGAACGGACGGCGGCGCCGCAGATAACGAGGGCGAAGAAGAGGACGGCCTCAAACTTCCGCCACTTGAGATTCTGCATGCCAACCCGCAGTCGGCTTCCGCTGCGTCTTCGGACAAGGAGCTGGAGCAAACTGCCGAGTCGCTGCAGTCGACCCTGCTTGAGTTTGGCCGCAGCGCCCGCGTGGTCGGCTGGATCGCCGGCCCCACGGTGACGACCTTTAAGCTGCAACCTGGCGAGGGCGAGCGCGTGAGCAAGATTTCGAGCCTCGAGGACGATATCGCGCTTTCGCTCGCAGCTCAGTCGGTTCGTATCTTTGCCCCGATCCCCGGCACGTCGCTCGTGGGTATCGAGATCCCCAATCGCAAGCGCCAGAACGTCAACCTGGGCGACGTGCTGCCCTATGTGAAGGGCGGTCCGCTCGAGCTGGCCATCGGTCGCGATGCCGAGGGTACGCCGGTCGTCGCCGACCTCGCCAAGATGCCCCACCTGCTGATCGCCGGCACGACCGGTTCTGGTAAGTCGGTGATGATCAACTCCATCATCACGACCCTGCTCATGCGCGCGCTTCCCGAGGACGTTCGCCTGATCATGGTCGACCCCAAGCGCGTCGAGCTTGCGGGCTATAACGGTCTGCCGCATCTTTACGTGCCTGTAGTGACCGAGCCCAAGCAGGCCGCGAGCGCTCTGCAATGGGCCGTGTCCGAGATGGAGCGTCGCCTGAAGGTCTTCGAGCGTCTCAATGTACGTAAGATCTCGACCTATAACGAAAAGCAGGCCGCCGGCGAGTTTGAACATTACGATAACCCGCCGCAAAAGATGCCCTATCTGGTCATTATCATCGACGAGCTCTCGGACCTGATGATGGTCGCCGGTAAGGATGTCGAGGCCTCGATCGTGCGTATTGCTCAGCTGGGCCGTGCCGCCGGTATCCACCTTATCGTGGCCACGCAGCGCCCGAGCTCCAACGTGGTGACGGGCCTCATTAAGGCCAACATCACCAACCGCATCGCCTTTAACGTCGCCACGGGCATCGACTCGCGCGTCATCATCGACCAGATGGGTGCCGAAAAGCTCACCGGTTTGGGCGACATGCTGTTCTCCAAGGTCGACTGGGGCAAGCCTCGCCGTATTCAGGGATGCTTTGTTTCGGATGATGAGATCAACGAGATTGTCGAGTTCGTCAAGTCGCAGAGCGAGCCCGACTACCACGAGGAGATTCTGTCTGCCGTGGCGCCCGCTTCCATGTCCATGGCGGGTGGCGGCGGTATTGTCCGCACCGGAGTAGCCGAGCCGCAAGACGATGATCCGCTCATTTGGGAAGCCGCCCATATTGTGGTGGAATCGCAGCTGGGCTCCACATCTGGCCTGCAACGTCGTCTGAAGGTTGGCTATGCGCGTGCCGGGCGTATTATGGACATGCTGGAAGAAAAGGGTGTCGTCGGCCCGCCCGACGGTTCCAAGCCGCGCGAGGTCCTGTTGGACGAGGAGGGGCTTGCCGCGCTGGAATCTGTCGACGCCGAGATGGCACGTGAAGATCGTGAGTTTGGAGGATTCTGATGGCTGCACGCTTTGGTGACATGCTGCTCGAGCAGCGTCGCCGAATGGGCCTTTCCATTCAGCAGGTCGCCAACACCATCAAAATCAGGCCGCAGATCATCGAGTTTTTCGAGACCGGTAACTTTGCCTCGATGCCGCCGCGCGGCTATGCGCAGGGCATGATTTCGAGCTATGCTCGCTTTTTGGGCCTCAATCCGCGCGAGGTCGTCAATGCCTACTTTGACGACCTGATGGCATACGAACGCGAGACGTCCCAGCAGGGCGGTCGTTTTCAGGACGCCGCCGGCTACGTCAATTCGCGTTCCTCGGTCGATAACGGGCGCTTCCTGATGGTTCAGGGCGGTCGTTCGACCCGCTATGGACAGCGTCCTCAGCAGGCCGGTTATATTACCGAGACGGGTTCGGGCGAGGAGATTCGCTCACAGCGTGACCGGTTCCGCAGTACGCCGATGCCCGAGGACCGTGCACTTCCCGCTGCCCGCGGCGTGGCGCGTGACCCTCGTGCCGGCTACGGCGACGGCGGCTATTCCGATCGCGGTTACCGTGGTGCCTCTATGGGACGCTCTCGCGGTGGCTATGCGGATGCCGATACCACGCAGGTGACGCCGCGTCTTCGCTCTCAATCACAGCCGTATGGCCAGCGCTCTTCGGCTTCGCGTTCGGGCCAGCGTGGCTATCAAGGCCGCGGTGAGCTTGCGCCCCGCTCGGGTCAGCGCAGCCTTCAGGGCCAGGGCGGCTATCGCGGCCGTTCCGATAGCAATCGCGGTCGTATGCCTCAGGGAGGCGGCCGCAGCAGTTCCGGTCGTGGACGCGGCGGATCACGTACTCCTCAAAACAACGGGCTCGATCCGCGTATCGTCTACGCCGGCATCGGTGCCGTTGTGCTGCTGTTGATTGTGCTCATCGTGGTGCTTCTGCGTGGCTGCGCATCTTCGGCGCCCGAGAACACGCCCGAGACGCCCACTGCTACCAAGATGACGACCAAGAAGTCTTCTAAGAAGACCGAAACGGTCGACGAGGACGATGACACCGATGAGGCGACGGATGAGTCGACTGATTCGGACGCTACCAAGACGACGGCCAAGAAGGAAGAGAACGAGGTCACGAAGGTCAAAGTCTCCGTTGCCAAGGGAAAGACCGCGTGGATTGAGGTCAAGGTTGACGGCAAGTCGGTCTATGGCGCCCAGGCGACTGGCCCCTTTGAGCAGGAGTACACGCCCGAGTCTTCGATCGAGATCACCACGTCCAAGCCTTCCGATGTCACCGTTACCAAGAACGGTGAAAAGGTTCGTTACGATACCAAGACCTCGGGCGTGGCGCGTGTGACGATCACCGTTCCCAAGAAGGAGACGTCTGATTCCGAGAATGGTGAAAGTTCTGATGGTACCGACACCACCGATGGTACCGATACCACCGACGGTACCGATGCCCAGTCCACGGATGGCGCCGATACCGCAACTGACGGTCAGACACCCACCGATTCTACCGACAATTCGTACGATAGCTACTAGGCCGCTCGTACGCGAAAGGAAACATCATGGCTAAAGATTCCAGCTTCGACGTCGTGTCCGAGGTCAACATGCAAGAGGTCGATAATGCCTTTCAACAGACTACGCGCGAGATTTCCCAGCGCTATGACCTTAAGGATTCCGGCGCCACGATCGAGCTTTCGAAGGGCGACAAGCTCTTTACGATCAACGCCCCGGCCGACTTTGTCTCCAAGCAGATTGTCGACGTGCTGAGCTCCAAGCTCATCAAGCGCGGCATCGACCTCAAGGCCGTCTCGTGGGATGCTCCGCAGGCGGCATCGGGCGGCACCGTGCGCGTGCTCGGCCATATCGTCGAGGGTATCGACCAAGCGACCGCCAAGAAGATCAACAAGGACATCAAGGACCAAAAGCTCAAGGTCAAGGTGACCATCGAGGCCGACAAACTGCGTGTTTCCTCTGCTTCGAAGGACGCGTTGCAGTCCGTGATCCAGTTCCTGCGCGACCAGGACTACGGCCAGCCGCTGCAGTTCACCAACTACCGCTAATATCAATCGAAAGGACCGCTCTCCAACATGGATACACCGTTGGGCTCCGTGCTCTACATCACCCTCGGGTGCGCTAAGAACGAGGTTGACACTGACCGCATGCGTTCTCTTTTGACCGCCGCGGGCTACGAGGAGGCATTCGACCCGCAGGATGCCGATATTGCCATCGTCAATACTTGCTCGTTCCTCGCCTCCGCAACGTCCGAGAGCATCGAGACCACGCTCGAACTCGCCAACGAGGTTCAGGACGGCGTTCGTTCTTGCCCCATTGTCATGTGCGGCTGCGTGCCGTCGCGCTATGGCGATGACCTACCTGACGAGCTGCCCGAGGTCGCTGCCTTTGTGAAGGCCGACGAGGAGGACGGCATCGTGGCGGTCATCGATGGCGTGCTGGGTGTCGAGCGCGAGATTGCAGCCTATATCCCGCAGGTCAAACGTACCGTCGAGGGTGCTGTCGCCTACGTCAAGATTTCCGATGGCTGCAACCGCTTCTGCAGCTTCTGCATGATTCCCTACATCCGCGGCCGCTATCATTCGCGCAATGCCGAGAGCATCATCTCCGAGGTGCGCGACCTGGTTGCCGGCGGTGTGCGCGAGATCGTGCTGATCGGCCAGGACACGGGCATCTGGGGTACCGACTTTGCCGACGAGGACGTCGCCGATGGCTCGCCGCGCAATCTGGCGCAGCTGCTGCGTGCCGTCGCCGAGGCCGTGCGCCCGCACAACGTCTGGGTCCGCGTGCTCTATCTGCAGCCCGAGGGCATGACTGACGAACTCATCGAGACGATTCGCGATACGCCCGAGGTGCTGCCCTATATCGATATCCCCGTGCAGCACTGCGACGCGCGCATTCTCAAGGCCATGCGCCGTTCTGGTTCGCGCCAGGAGCTCGAGGACCTGTTCCGCGATCTGCGTGAGCGTATCCCCGGCATCGTGATCCGTTCCACGGCCATGGTCGGCTTCCCGACCGAGACCGACGACGAGTTCCGCGATCTTATCGACTTTATGGACACCGTCGGCTTTGACTACACGAGTGTCTTTGCCTACTCGCAGGAGGAGGGCAGCCTGGCCGCTAAGATGGAGGGTCAGGTCGACGAAGAGGTCAAGCTCGAGCGCGCCCAGGAGGCCATGGACCTGGCCGAGTCGCTCGGTTTTGCCGCCACCGCCGCACATGTGGGTGAGCGCGCCCAGGTAATCGTCGACGGTATCGAAGAGACCGAGGATGGCGCCGAGCTGATCGGCCATGCCTGGTTCCAGGCGCCCGATTCCGATGGCGCGGTGCATCTGGACGCCAGCGAGGCGTCCGTGGGCGATATTCTGACCGTCGAGTTTACCGATAGCTTCTGCTACGAGCTTATCGGTCATGTTGTGGAGTAGGAGAGCGTCGTGGCTAACGAGAGTAATAAGGAACTGACGAGTGTCTGGACGCCCGCCAACATCGTGACGTGCGTTCGCATCGTCTTTATCCCGGTGTTCATGATCGTGTCGGCGCTTTCTCACACGAGTGTTGCCGGTACGGATTGGAGCACCTTCGACGGCCCGCTCGCCGCCGCTGCCTTCATTCTGTATGTGATCCTGTCGTGCACCGATAAGGTCGACGGTTATCTGGCGCGTTCGCGCAACGAGATCACCGACTTCGGTAAATTCTTGGACCCCATCGCCGATAAGCTGCTCGTGTTCTCGGCCCTGCTGCTGTTCTTGGATTTTGGCGCAGTGACCGTGTGGTCCGTGTTCATTATCCTGTTCCGTGAGCTTCTGGTGAGCGCCCTTCGCATGGTCGCGAGTGCGGCCGGTGTGGTCGTTGCGGCCGATAAGCTCGGCAAGTACAAGACGGCAACCACGATGGTCTCCATTTGCGGTTACCTGTGCGTTTTTGCTATGGCCGGCTTGCACCTTGGCCCGGTGGCGCTGACGCTCGGCATCTACTCGGTGTCGCGCTTCCTGTACGCCGTTGCCGTTGTCCTGACCGTTGTCTCGGGCGCCCAGTACTTCTGGAACTGCCGCAAGATCGTCTTTTCGGTCTAGGTCCTGGTGGGTATGACGGACTCTTTTGAGCAGATTTCCGCACACAACGAGGAGCTGGCGCGCGATATCGTCGAGCGCGCGAGCGCTCGGGGCGTGACGGTTTCGACGGCTGAGTCGCTGACGGCGGGTATGATCGCATCGACGATTGCCGATATCCCGGGCGCCTCGGCGGTGCTGCGTGGCGGTGCGGTGACCTATTGCGATGAGATTAAGCATCGCGTTCTTGGTGTTGAGCAGGAGACGCTCGACCGCTATACCGCGGTGTCGCATCAGACCGCGCGCGAGATGGCGGTGGGTTCGCTGGAGCTGTACCAGAGCGATATTGCAGTGAGCGCAACGGGTTATGCTGGCCCCGGCGGTGGCACTGAGGACGATCCGGCGGGCACTTTCTATATTGGCTGGGCGCATCGTTCCGCCGATGGGGGCGTGCCGGTCGTGGACTCTGTGCGCTGCCACTATGAGGGCGACCGTTCGTGTGTTCGTGCCCATGCGGTCACGGACGCATTGGGTCGCATTGCCCTTGTGCTCAACTCTATGGAATAGACGTGTTTTAAGGGGCCTCCGAGCCCCTTAATTGTGGAGATAGGGACCTTAGGCTCATTTGGCGTTTGTGCTGGTTGTAGATGTATTTTTGCCTTCCTTGTTCATATTTGGTCCTTTGTGGTCAAGCATTTGGTCAGTGTTTGGTCGGCGTTTGGTCGGGTTTTGGAAAGACCGCCTGCATATGATTGGCCTGAACGGTTGACCACGAACAGCCGTTCGTTTATTATCGATGCAGGTTGTTAAGAGGAGGGCTATTCATGGCCAAGAATTCAGGTCCCGTACGTACCGTTCATGCTCGCACGACGGGTAAAGAGCGCGATGAGATGATCGCCACCACCAAGGCCGAGATCGAGAAGAAATTCGGCCAGGGTTCCATCATGAGGTACGGCGACGGTGGTCCCGAGCTCGAGGTCGAGGCCATTCCCACGGGCGCCCTGGCCCTCGATGCCGCTCTGGGTATCGGCGGTGTGCCGCGCGGCCGTATCGTCGAGATTTACGGTCCCGAGTCCTCCGGTAAGACGACGCTTTCGCTCGAGATCTTGGCCGAGGCCCAGGCTATGGGCGGCGTTGTGGCATTTATCGATGCCGAGCACGCGCTCGATCCCACGTATGCCGCGCGCATCGGCGTGGATATCGACGAGGTGCTCATTTCCCAGCCCGATACGGGTGAGCAGGCGCTCGAGATCGTTGACATGCTCGTGCGTTCCGGCGCCATCGATGCCATCGTCGTTGACTCCGTCGCTGCGCTGACCCCGCGTGCCGAGATCGAGGGAGAAATCGGCGACACTACGGTCGGTCTTCAGGCTCGCCTGATGAGCCAGGCGCTCCGCAAGCTCGCCGGCTCGCTGTCCAAGTCCAACACGACGTGCATCTTCATTAACCAGCTGCGTGAGAAGATCGGCGTCATGTTCGGCAACCCCGAGACCACGACGGGCGGCCGCGCCCTTAAGTTCTTCTCTTCGGTGCGTATCGACATTCGCCGCATCGACAGCATTAAGCTTAAGGACGAGGTTATCGGTAACCGCGTGCGCGCCAAGGTCGTTAAGAACAAGGTGGCAGCTCCGTTCCGTTCTGCTGAGTTCGACATCATGTACGGTACGGGCATCTCTAAGGAGGGCTCGATTCTGGACATGGCTGTCGAGTGCGGCATCTGCAAGAAGATGGGCTCCTGGTTTGCCTATGGCGAGGACAAGCTCGGCAACGGTCGCGAGGCCGCCAAGGCGTTCCTGCGCGAACACCCCGATTGCGCTGACGAGATTGAGCATAAGGTCCGCCTTGCCTGCGGGCTTGAGTTTGATGACGATGCTCCTTCCGAGGTCGAGCTGACCGATCAGCCTGCGCCTGAGGAGTTTGACGAGCTTTACGCCATCGATGGTTCCGCCATGCTCGATGATGACGACGAGTAGCGGTTACGCTCATGTCGTATACGGTGACCGAGGCCACGGTCGTCTTTCCCGATAAGAAGGCGGCCTCCTCGTTCTCGAGCGGGTATGCGTCCAAAAAGCCTTGCGCACATATCGATTGTGAGCTTGAGGGCGGTTTTGAGCGGTCCATTTGGATTCCCGTGCGGGTCGCGCGGCTGTATGTCAAAAACCGCCCCGATCTTCCCTGTGATTGGGACAACTTTCGTGAGGCGGTGCAGCTCATCGAGCGTAAATGTGCACTTACCATGGTGACCGAGATGTTATCGCGCCGCGACCATGCGACGGGTGAGGTCCGTGACAAGTTGGCTCGCTACGGCTTTCGCCAGCCCGCGATTGATTTCGCCGTCGAGCGCGCCACCGAGTATCGCTTTTTAGACGAGAACCGCTTTTGCTCGTACTTTATCGAGGAACGCAAGCGGCGCGGTTGGGGACAGCGCAAAATCGAGACCGAGCTCAAGCGACGTCATGTTGTGCTCGATGACATTCCCGGTTATCCCGAGGATTATTTTGCCGTCGAAGACGATTTGGCGCGTGCGTCAGCCCTGCTCGCCAAGCGGCGTGTTCCAGAGACGCGCGGATTCGAAAAACTGGTTCGGTTTTTGATGGGCAAGGGCTTCTCGTATCACATCGCCGCCGATGCCGTTAAGGCACGTCTCGATGCCGAACGCGAGGAATGTGCAGTTTAGGCGTATGCGCTTTGTTGCCCTGCCGTTCACCGCGTTTTAGCCGCCGTGCTGGGGCCATTTATTTGACAGTTGTTGTGGTTCAACGTACGATAAACACTGTCATTTGCTTTGTGATATGTGCTCATCTGTGATGAGTTTGTTTATATGTTTATCTGTATCCGACCCGCATAAGCTGCGCCCATATTACTCAAATGTCGCGAGCCGTTCGTAAGGACGGTTCGCTTTGTTGTGTAACGAATCCATAAAAAGGAGTGAGCATGCCTATCATCGCAGCGCTCGTTGGCATCGTTTTGGGTGCCATCGCCGCCATTGCCTACATGCGCACCGCCAAGCAGGGTAGTCTTCACGAGGCCGACGAAAAGATCCAGTCGGCACACGCACAGGCTGAGTCCCTGATCGGTGATGCTAAGCGTCAGGCCGAGACCCTCAAAAAAGAGGCTCTGCTCGAGGCTAAAGAGGAGATCATCAAGAACAAGCAGGCCGCCGAGGCCGAGGACAAGCAGCGTAAGAGCGAGATTCGTACGCTTGAGAACCGCGTGATGCAGCGCGAGGAGTCCCTTGATCGCCGAAACGACGCTCTCGACAAGCGTGAGCACCAGCTGTCCAGCCAGGCTGGTCAGGTCGAGAAGCGCTCCCGCGAGCTTGAGGAGCTCTGCACTAAGCAGACCTCCGAGCTCGAGCGTATTGCCGACCTTACCCGCGAGGACGCCCACAAGGAGCTCCTCGATAAGGTTCGCGGCGAGGTCACCCACGAGGCTGCCACGATCATTCGCGAGTCCGAGCAGCAGGTTCGCGCCGAGTGCCACAAGACCGCCCAGGAGATTCTGTCCCTGGCGATTCAGCGCTGCGCTGCCGACCACACAGCCGAGGTCACCGTTACCTCCGTGCACATTCCCTCTGATGACCTCAAGGGCCGTATCATCGGTCGCGAGGGTCGCAACATCCGGACCTTCGAGCAGGTTTCCGGTGTCAACCTCGTGATCGACGATACGCCCGAGACCGTCGTTCTTTCGAGCTTCGACCCGGTCCGTCGTGAGACCGCTCGTGTTGCCCTCGAGAACCTCATCGCCGACGGCCGCATTCACCCCGCCCGCATCGAGGAGATGTATCACAAGGCTGCCGACCTGGTTCAGCAGCGCGTGCGCGAGGCTGGCGAGCAGGCTGCCTTCGATACCGGCATTCACGACCTGCATCCCGAGATCGTCAAGACCCTTGGTGCCCTGCGCTACCGTACTTCGTTTGGTCAGAACGTGCTTCAGCACTCCCTCGAAGTCTCTGACCTGTGCGGCGTGATGGCTTCCGAGCTTGGCCTGGACGTTGTGACCGCCAAGCGCGCCGGCCTGCTGCACGACCTTGGCAAGGCAATCGACCACGACGTCGAGGGCCCGCATGCCGTCATCGGCGCCGAGCTTGCCCGCCGTTATGGTGAGAAGCCCGTTATCGTCCACGCTATCGAGGCTCACCATGCCGATGTCGACCCCAACACGGTGCTCGATGTCCTGGTACAGGCCGCCGATGCCGTCTCCGCCTCTCGCCCCGGTGCCCGTCGCGAGTCTGCCGAGAACTACATCAAGCGTCTTGAGAAGCTCGAGGAGATTGCCAACTCCCATGAAGGCGTCGAGCGTACCTATGCCATGCAGGCTGGTCGCGAGGTCCACGTCATGGTTCAGCCGGACAAGATCTCCGATGCCCAGTCCACGGTCCTGGCTCACGATATCGCCCATCAGATCGAGGAAGAGATGGAGTATCCCGGTCAGGTGCGCGTCGTCGTGATTCGCGAGAGCCGCGCTGTCGATATCGCTAAATAATATGAGCGACGCGAACGAGCTCATCTCATTTATCGCGTCGATGTCGGGGGAGGGCAACCTTCGCGTCGAGGAGAACCTTGGCGAGGGGTATGTCCGCCTCCGCGTTTCGGAGGCCGAGCGGCGCCAGGCAAAACACGACATTCAGCATGTCGAGGATATCGTCATCGAAATGCTCCGTAATGCTCGCGATGCCGGCGCCGACAAGGTCTATCTCGCCACGACCAAGGAAGATGGCGTCCGCACGCTTGTCTTTCTGGATAACGGTTCGGGCGTTCCGCAGGATATGCAAGAGCGAATCTTCGATGCCCGCGTTACCTCCAAGCTCGAGAGCATGAAGATGGACCGTTGGGGCGTTCACGGTCGTGGCATGGCATTGTTTTCGATCAAGCAGAACACCGACGAGGCCCGCGTGGTCACGTCTGGTGTCGATCTTGGCTCAGCCTTTAAGGTGAGCGTTGCGGCCGACCGCCTCAGCGAGCGTGCCGATCAGTCCAGCTGGCCCCAGGCCGTCAAGGATGAGGACGGACGTTATGTCTGTGCTCGCGGTCCGCATAATATTATTCGCGCTGCCTGTGAGTTTGCGCTCGAGGAGTTGCGTGGTTGCGATGTCTATCTTGGTTCTCCGTCTGAGATTGCCGCGACCCTTTATGCTCAGGCGTCAAGTCGGCTCGATACGTCTCGTCTCCTGTTTATTGATGATGAGAGCGAGCTTCCGGTTGTCGATCGTTTAGGCCTTGCCTCTGATGCCGAGGACTTTATTCGTATTTGTTCGGGTTTGGGTCTTGAAATGTCCGAGCGCACGGCCCATCGCATTTTGGCAGGGCAGATTAAGCCCGTTCGCGGTGTGACCGCGCGTCTGCTGCGCGAACGTGATTCGTCCTCGCATGCGCCGGCTCCTGTCGATCTCGCGAAGGATCGTCGCGGGCTACGTATTGCCAAGGATGACATGGCACAGTTTTCGCGTGCTGTGGAGCGCGACTTTAATGACCTTGCCGCCCGGTACTATCTCAACCTTTGCGGCGACCCAAAGATTCGCGTTTCGCGTGATCGAATTACCGTGACCTTCGATCTTGCCAAAGAGGAATAGTGCCTTTACCGAGTCCACTCGGTACGATACAGTTATTGCAGTTAAAACGTACTTTTAAACGCAGGAGTTTCTTCATGGATTGCCTGAAGGTATCAAGCAAATCATCGCCCGCGTCCGTTGCCGGCGCCATCGCCGGCATGGTCAAGGATGGTGTACCCGTCAACATCCAGTGTGTCGGTGCCGGTGCTGTCAACCAGGCCATTAAGGCCGTTGCTATCGCGCGCGGTTTTTTGATTCCAACCGGTTTTGATATTTCCTGCGCGCCTGTGTTCTCCGACATCCTCATTAACGGGGAGTCGCGCACGGCCATCCGCCTTTCTATCTACGTTCACCAGATCAATCGAGCTGCTATGGATAACGTCGTCATGGATGATGTTAAGCCTGTGGCATAGCTTCTGCTTGCCTCGTTTCGCTCCCCATCGTTAGGACTTATGCACATGGACCAGCGTTCCGTACGCGATATTCTTGCCGGTAAAACCTACTTTATCCGCACCTTTGGCTGTCAGATGAATCAGCACGACTCCGAGCGTGTGAGCGGTCTGCTTGATTCGTATGGCTGCCTCATGGCGCTCGATCCCGAGCATGCCGATATCGTTGTCTTCATGACATGCTGTGTGCGTGAGGCCGCCGATACTCGCCTGTACGGTCAGTGCAATTCCTGCAAAAGCCTGCCGCCTTCGCCTTCGGGCAAGCGTGTGGTTGCCGTGGGCGGCTGTATCGCGCAGCGTGATGGAGAGGGCCTGCTCACCAACGTCGATAACGTCAATGTCATCTTTGGCACGCATTCCATCGCACATGTGGCCGAGCTCATTGCCGAGGCGTTCCTTGATGGTAAGCGTCATATCCGCACCAATGAGCATGAGGATACGGATGCCATGAGCATGCCGTGGCATCGCGAGACCCAGTATCACGCCTGGGTGCCCATCATGACAGGCTGCAATAATTTCTGCACCTATTGCATCGTGCCGTACGTGCGCGGTCGCGAAAAAAGTCGCCCCTTCGAGGAGATTGTCGACGAGGTGACCGGTTTGGTGCGCCAGGGCGTGCGTGAGATTACGCTGCTGGGCCAAAACGTTAACTCATATGGTCGCGATCTGTTTGGCAAGCCGCGTTTTGCCGATCTGCTGCGTGCCGTGGGCGATACGGGTGTGGAGCGCATCTTCTTTACGTCTTCGCATCCCAAGGATCTGCTCCCCGAGACCATCGACGCCATGGCCGAGACGCCTGCCGTTATGCCGCAGTTGCACCTGGCCGTCCAGTCAGGTTCGACACGGATCCTCAAAGAGATGAATCGCCGTTATACACGCGAGGACTATCTGGGCCTGGTCGATCGCATTCGCAACCGCATGCCCGATATCGCGCTCTCGACCGACATTATCGTTGGCTTCCCGGGCGAGACTGAAGAAGACTTTGAGCAGACGCTCTCACTTGCCGAGACGGTCCGCTATGCTCAGGCCTATACCTTCATCTATTCCAAGCGCGCCGGTACCCCGGCCGCCGAGATTGACGATCCTACGCCGCATGAGGTTATTCTCGAGCGTTTCAACCGCCTGGTTAAGGTTATCGAGACCACGGCGCACGAGTACAACCAGGGTGAGCTTCATACTGTGGTGCCGGCGCTCATTGAGGGAACGAGTAAAAAGAACGACGCGGTCCTGCTGGGCAAGAGTCCCAAGAATCAGACCGTGCATGCGCCTATCCCCGAGGGTTACAGCATCGATCAGCTTGTTGGCAAGATCGTTGATGTTGACGTTGACGTTGCCAAGACCTGGTATTTGTCCGGCTCCGTTGTGGGCGAGCCGCGCTAATGGTTTCTCCCGGGGCAGGTCTTTCCGCCGTTGCGATCGTCGGTCCGACGGCGGTTGGTAAGAGTGGTGTTGCCGACCGTTTGGCGGCTCGTCTTTCGTCCGAAGTGCTGTCGTGCGATGCGATGCAAATCTATCGCGGCATGGACATCGGTACCGCAAAGATGGCGCCCGATGAGTGTACGGCGCCGCTGCGTCTCGTCGACATTGTAGAGCCGGGTGTGGCGTACTCTGCGGCGCTTTATCAGGCTGACGCTCGCGCGCATGTTGAGCGTTTGCTTGGCGAGGGCCGCCTACCGGTGTTTTGCGGGGGCACAGGCTTGTATCTCAAGGCCGCCCTCGATGAAATGGACTTTCCTTCGGGTGAACTTGAGGACGATCGTCGTATGGGCTATCAGGAGCTTGCCGAGCGTATTGGCGAGGAAGAGCTGCATGCCCTGCTTGCCGAGCGCGACCCAGAATCGGCTGCTGTTATTCATCCCCATAATGTGCGCCGTGTGATTCGTGCGCTCGAGATGCATGATGATGGTATTTCCTATGCACAGCAAAAAAGTCAGTTTAGTGTTCCGCGCGAGCATTATCATGCCCTATGGTTTGGTCTGACGCGTAATCGCGAGGTGCTCTACGAGCGCATTAACCTGCGTGTCGATATGATGTTTGAGCAGGGTCTTGTCGATGAGGTTCGCGGTCTTATGGACCAGGGGCTGGGAGATGCCCTGACTTCGATGCAAGCAATTGGCTATAAAGAGATCATTGATGCTTTCAATGGCGTGATTTCTATGGATGAGGCTCGCGAACTCATCAAGATGCGTTCGCGTCGCTATGCCAAACGTCAGCTTTCGTGGTTTAAGCGCGATGACCGTATCGTGTGGTTTGATATGGACGAGTTTACGATCGATGAGGTCGTTGAGGACATCCTGCATCGTATTGAGGCTGCCTAATGGCCCGTTTCCCCCTTGTTCCCACGGCGCCCGAGCCCGAGCGTGCCATATTAGTTGGTGTTGAGTGGCGCGACAATGCATGGCCGCTCGATCGTTCGCTTGACGAGCTTGAGCGCCTGGCCCATACGGCTGGCGCCCAGTGCGTGGCGCGTTTGTCACAGCGTTTGGTTAAGCCGTATCCAAAATCGTTTATCGGTTCCGGTAAGGTTGAAGAGCTGTGCGGCCTGGTGCATCGCATGGATGTCGATGTTGTTATCTTCGACGACGACCTGACGCCCTCGCAGCAATCCTATTTGGAGAAAGCCGTGGGCGAGCCGGTAAAGATTATCGATCGTACAGCACTGATTCTGGATATCTTTGGCCTGCATGCTCAGACGCGTGAGGGACGCCTGCAGGTACAGCTGGCGCAGCTTCAATATCTGTTGCCTCGTCTGCGCGGCATGTGGAGCCATCTTGCCAAGGAGCAGACGCGTGGCGGCATCGGTTCGCGCTTTGGCCAGGGTGAAAGCCAGCTCGAGGTTGACCGTCGCTTGATTCGCAATAAGATTGCCGCGCTTCGTCGTGAGCTTAAGCAGGTTGAACAGCGTCGCGATGTTCAATCCAAGAGCCGCATTGAGTCACCGGCTTTTCGCGTCGCGTTGGCCGGTTATACTAATGCGGGTAAATCGACGTTGCTCAATCGTCTGACCGGCTCTACGGTACTTTCGCAGGACAAGCTGTTTGCTACGCTCGACCCGACGACGCGTTCGTATCGCCTTCCCGGCGGTCGTGGCATGACGATTACCGATACCGTTGGCTTTATTCAAAAGCTACCGCATGGTCTCGTTGATGCCTTTAAGTCCACGCTGTCTGAGGTTCTTGGTGCCGATCTGATTCTTAAAGTTGTGGATGCCTCTGACGAGGACTACGAGCGCCAGCTCGAGGCAGTCGATCGCGTTCTTGACGAGATCGGTGCCGGCGAGCGTTTGACGCTTACGGTGTTCAATAAAATCGATCTTCTCGATAGCGTTGATCGATTGAGTTTCCGTCGTCGCTATCCCGAGGCCGTGCTGTTCTCGGCCCAGACGGGCGAGGGACTCGACGATCTCGTCGACCGTATTGCTCGTGAGGCTGCTGCCACCGATGTGTTGCTCTCTGCTGATATCCCGTATCGCGAGGGCGCCCTCATCACGCTGGTGCATGAACAGGGAACCCTTTTGCACGAGGAATATCTTGAGGACGGCGTTCGTATTGTGGCGAAGCTGCCGGCTCGTATCGCGCCGCGGCTCAAGCGTTATCGCACCGAGTAGACGAGCTCCAAAAAGCCCAGAATAATGGGCTGATGCAGCAGATAAAAGGGGAGTGCATGACGTCCAAGGCTGGCGAGCGCCGGGACGGGATTGGCGTAGGCCCAGCTTGGGGCGGGATGTTCACATCTTTGAGCGGTGCGCGCAGCAAAGTATCCTGTGAGGTACATGAATATAAACGGGATGATTGGATAATAGTCGCCTGAAACGAACCAGGGGCCGGGAAATCCTAGCCACGCCAAATAGGAGAATGAATAGGTCGATTTCGGGATGCCCCATGTCGCTGCGAAGAGAGCGAGGCATATCGTAATGCCCCACGTGCTAGGCACTTTCTTAAGCATCGGTCGTGCTACGGCTGCCACAGCGGTACACGTCGCCATGCAATAAATGATGCCAAAGTTCACTGAATCGTCGACCGATACGAGCGTTGTTGCAATCCAGACGACCAAAGCTGCGGCAGCGTATTTGGCCGCTCGTTTAGCATTGTTGCGCGAAAGGGTGCACATCCAACCCGCGATAAACAAAAATACCCAGCTGATGCTGGCGCGCCAGATGTCTTGAAAGACAGTCTGGGTAAACCAGGGCATATCCCAGTCGTACAGGTAGGCGAGATCGTAGCAAGCGTGAAAACCTGCCATTGAAATCATCGTAAACCCGCGGACGGTATCAAAGATAGTGATGCGTTTTTGCATTACGAGAACCGGCGCATCAAGCCGACGACTTTGCCCAAGATAACGGGATTCGTTGCATAGATAGGCTCCATGGTGTCATTCTCGGGCTGCAGGCGTACGCGTCCCTGCTCCTTGTAGAACGTCTTGACGGTCGCTGAACCATCAATCATGGCCACGACAATTTCGCCGTTCATGGCACTCTTTTGTTCACGGACGATGATGTAATCGCCATTGAAGATGCCGACATTGATCATTGAGCTCCCATGCACCTCAAGGATAAAGGAACCCTGATCGGTGGCGATTTCGGTCGGGATAGTAAAAGTGTCTTCGATATTCTGCTCGGCCAGAATGGGAATCCCAGCCGCGACGCGACCAACGAGCGGTAGCGAGACCGTTCCGCGAGGTGCGGTGGGCTCGTCAGATTTAGAAATTGAGACAGAGGAACCGTCCTCGTTAAAGAGTTCCAGGGCGCGCGGTTTGGTGGCATCGCGCTTGAGTAGCCCGCGCGCCTCCAGAGCAGATAGATGGGCGTGCACGGTGCTGGGGGAGGAAAGGCCCACGGCAGAAGCCATCTCGCGCACGCTGGGCGGATAACCCTTCTCCTGCTGATATTCCTTGATGAAGTCGTAAATTTGCTGCTGACGCTTGGTAATTTTGCGAGCCATCAGGGCATCCTCTCTACCCATGTCAAACAAATGTTCGAATTTTGCTTGACAGGAACAACTGTTCGAAGATAATAATAACCGAACATTCGTTCTCGCGCTAGACATTTTTGTCCGCGCGGCTTGATAAAACTGTTCTCAGCAAAACACGCGAGAGGAGAACATGATGAACGCAACGAATATGGTCCAGGGAAACCTTGCCCTTAAACTCGAGACGCCTGCAGAACCCACTTTTACGGTTGTTCAGGGTGGCCGCTCCGGCTTTCAGCCTTTGACCGTAAAGCCTGCTCGCAATCAGCAGGCTGTAGTTGCGCCGGCCCGCGTTGCCCTGAAGGTTCCGACGATTGTCGCCGTTGCCGTTGCGCTTACGCTCTTCGTTGTCCTCGCTACGTCGGTCTTTAGCGCTCGTCACGCCGCGTATGCCGAGTCCGTTTCCAACGTTACCTACGAGACTATTCGCGTTCAGCCTGGTGATTCTCTTTGGTCGCTTGCCGAGGAATATCCTATCGAAGGCCTTTCCACGCAAGAGACTTCCGACATGATCCGTAACGTCAATCATCTGGAGCATGGTTCGCTCGTCGCCGGTGCGCATCTTAAGGTTCCTGCTCGTTCGTAATCATTATCGCGCTGCGCATGGTACCCTTGTTATCGTTTAAGAGGAGGTACCATGCGCTGTCCCAAATGTGGCAAGGCACATACCCGCGTCGTTGATTCCCGTATGCAGGAGTCAAATAACACCATTAAGCGCCGTCGCGAATGTTGCTCGTGTAACTATCGCTTTACAACGTTTGAGCGATGCGAAGACCCAATCGAGGTCATTAAGTCAGACGGAACCAAGCAGCGGTTCGATCGCAATAAGCTGCTCGTCGGCTTGATGCGCGCCACCATCAAGCGTGATATCGATACTAAGAAGCTCAATGAGATTATCGACGACATCGAGGTCGAGCTGCGCTCTCGCACGCTGACGGCCGTCACGTCCCATGAGTTGGGTGACATGGTGCTCAAGCGCTTGGCCAAGATCGACAAGGTGGCCTACATCCGCTTTGCCTCGGTCTACCGCGATTTCAAAGACGTCGATGAGTTTCTGCAAGAGCTCGACAAGCTAAGGTGATTCCATGCCCAACATTACCGTCAACATAAAGCGTCTCGACCCCACCGTCGAGCTTCCCAAATACGCCCATCCCACCGATGCCGGCTTGGATTTGCGCTCCAACGAGGACTGCGTCCTGAAGCCCTTCGAACGTCGTCTGGTCTCTACTGGGCTGGCCATCGCCTTGCCCGATGGCTACGCCGGCTTCGTCCAGCCCCGCAGCGGCTTGGCCATCAAGCAGGGCCTGTCTATAGTTAACACGCCGGGCCTCATCGACGCCCACTACCGAGGAGAACTCAAGGTTATCCTCATCAACCTGGACCCCTCCAACAACATCCAAATCAACAAAGGCGACCGCATAGCCCAGCTCGTCATCCAAGAAGTCCCCACGGTTAACCTCATAGAAGTAGAAGAACTAGACGAAACCGACCGAGGCAACGGAGGCTTCGGCTCCTCCGGCGTCGCCTAGGGGCGCTCGTATCCCTCCCGCCCGCCTCTCACACATATCATTCCATGCTCAAACATTCTCGCTTCGCTTCGCTCGCTGCGAAACTGCGCGTGGAACGATATGTGTGAGAGGCGGGCGGGCGGCTACTCGCTTGAAACAATATTTACTTTTCTAGTAAGCCGACGCTACAAAGGGACCGTCCCCTTGTAGCGTCGGCTTACTGTATTTATATTTTCTGGTTCCCCTTTGCAGATTTTACTGGTGGGGAATCTGGTATAGCTGCTAGTACGTTAACGCAGCTAGCCTGCGGGAGGCCCTATATATCGTCCCGCGCGCAGTTTCGCAGCGAAGCGAGAATGTTTGAGCACGGGATGATATATAGGGCCTCCCGCAGGCTAGCGGACATTAAGACCCTAGCGAATATGCGCGGGTTTATCGCCCCAGTAGAAGCGGCAGAAGGCTCGTTTGCGCTTTTGGGGTTTGCCTACGAGCTCCATGGTTGCGATGGCTATATCTTCGGCTGCGTGGGGGCGGCGTAGTACTTCGCCGTTGATGAGTAGGGCTTTGAGTGATTCGGGATGATCGTGCAGATGGCGCAGAGTTACGATGAGTTCTCGTGCGGTGGTGACATGCATGCTGGCGCCCATGCCGGTAAGCATCGTGGTGTTGGCCTTTTCCTGACCGTATGATTTGCCCAGCAGGATCATCGGCAGATGAGCGCACAGGCACTCGGTGACGGTGAGTCCGCCCGATTTGAGGATTGCCAGGTCGCAGCCGTGCATGAGGGCCGCCATGTCGTCCACGTAGTCCAGAACCGTGACGTTGTCGAGCTTCATGGCGTCGAAGAGCGTCTTGAGGCGGGTGGCGTATTCCTCATCCTTGCCCGGCAAAAAGACAAAGTGCATGTCCTCGAAGCTGCGCAGGAAGGGGAGTGTGCGGTCCATCTCCGCGCGAAAGCGAACGTACGGTTGAGGCAAACTGGCACCGGCCATCACCAACACAACGGTCTTGTCAGCGGGGAGATTGAACTTCTCGAGTTCTTCCTCGCGATTGTAGTCCGTATCAAACCCGGCGCGAATGGGGATGCCTGTAATGCGGATTTTGGTCTCGGGAACCTTACGGGGGCGAAGTGTCTCGGCCATAAATTCGTTGGCTACGCAGAACAGGTCGGTGTCCTTGTGGGGCCAAAAGCCTTCGACTTCGTAATCGGTCGGCACGCAGATGACCGGGTAATCGATACCCGTGATGACGCGGGCGCCCACAGCGACGTTGGCCGCCGTAATGTGTGTTGCGACCACAGCTATGGGCCTGCGGGTCCGGACGTATTCGTTGAAGGCGGGGAACATAATTCGTGACCATGCTGTGCCGCCGCCCCAGAGCAGATGTCCTGTAAGCGTATATCGCCAGGTCAGGTCGTAAATGGGGCGTGTGGCTCCCGTAAAAGAAGCCGCGGTCTTATTACCATCGAACCTAATGCGTCCAAAATCGAGGATATCTCGGACTTCGATCTCAATATCCTCAGGGATTCCCTTGGTGCCGCGGATAAGGTCAAATGCTTGTGCAATCGCGTTGGCGGCGGCTTTGTGGCCCGATCCAACCGATGCGTGCACAATGGTTACCAGGGGTTTTTGTGTAGGCGAAACGGTCATTTGCTCCGGTTGGGGAGTGGCTTGCATGGGCAGGGGAGCGCTATTGCTCGTCTGCGTTTGATCCATAGATAACTCCCCTTAATCTTTGTTTCGCAAAGAATCATTGTAGTGCATGAGTGTCACGTTTGCCTAAATTTGGGTATGAGCGCAAAGAACGCCAATCTTTCGACAGGAGGTCTCTTCATGACTACCGATCAGCCGATCGATGTTGCGATTATCGGTGGCGGCCCTGCGGGCTATGCTGCGGCCATTTATGCGGCGCGCTCCAACCTAACGACGACCGTGATTGAACAGGGCATGTCGGGCGGACAGATCGCCACGACCAATGAAGTCGAGAACTATCCGGGCATTCCGCTCTTGAGTGGCGCCGAACTCGGCGAGCGTTTTCAGCAGCATGCAGAGGGCCTGGGAGCGCAGGTCGCATGGAGCATGGTTACGGGTATCGATTACGATGCCGATGCAGCGCTGTTTACGGTGCATCACGACATGGGCGATACGCTGGCCTCGAGCGTTATCGCTTGCATGGGTGCCACCCCGCGTCCGGCAGGTTTCGCTGGCGAGGATACGTATCGCGGTCGTGGCGTTTCATATTGCGCAACATGTGACGGCATGTTCTTCCGCGGCAAACAGGTCTTTGTAATCGGTGGTGGCAATTCGGCATGCGAAGAGGCACTGTTCCTGTCCGATATTGCCAGCAGCGTGACCATCGTGCTGCGCCGCGACCAGTTTCGTGCGCCTGATGGTGTTGTTCAGAAGGTGCTCGAAAAGGATAATATTACAGTTAGGTACCAAACTAGTATTGTGGAGCTTTCGGGCGAAGCCATGCCAACGACGATCACCTTTAAGGACAATGCATCCGGTGAGACTCATACCGAGTCATTTGAACCTGGCTCGTTTGGCATCTTTGTCTTTACGGGGACGCAGCCACATACCGAGCTTGTTGAGCATCTCGTCGATCTGGCTCCTGACGGCGGCATTGTCACCGACGATTCGATGGCCACCCGTACGCCCGGCTTATTCGCAGCCGGCGATATCCGTTCCAAGCGTTTACGCCAGGTTGTGACCGCCGTTTCTGACGGAGCCATAGCAGCAACTAGTGCATACGTGTTTCTCCGTGGATAAGTACGATAATATATCTTATGTAAGGTTGCTATCTTTAAAACAAAGTGGTTGGACGGTGCATCAATGTGCTGTCCAACCACTTTTACTTGCCGGCTATATGGTATGCAAAACTAGATAACCTAGAATACAATATAGCTAATGAACGGAGGATCCTTATGAACCACGCCAAACGCGTTATCCCGATGTCCGATACATCGGTCAGCATTAAGCCTGAGGATATTCAGCCCACTGTGCTGCCCGATGCATTTATTCAGTCCGATATCGTGCGCAAACTTAATACGTTGAGTCTGCCGCGCTATAACCAGTTGCCCAATGTGACGCTCTACCGCGACCAGGTTATTGAGTATGTTGCGCTGTGGATGGAGCCGCTGTCCATTTGCGTTGAGCAGCCTGTCATTACGCCATCGATGATCAATAACTACGTGAAGGTCGGCCTGGTGCCTGCTCCGGTCAAAAAGCAATATGGCCGCGAGCAGATTGCCCGCCTGATCGCTATCTGCATCTTTAAGCAGGTGCTACCTATTGCTGCGGTGCAGGCACTCTTTAACATTCAGCGTTTGAGCTACGATGCCCCGACGGCCTTTGATTATGTGGTCGATCAGCTCGAGGCATCGATTCGTTCGGCGTTTTCCGTCGAGCAGACGCCGGTTCCCGATACGGCGCATCAGGTAACGCGTGAGTCGCTGCTTGTGCGCAGCGCGGTTTCATCCTTCGTTTCGAAGGCTTACTTGATGAGCTATCTCAAGTTCAACGGGTTTAATAGCTAGCCGACGTATAAAACGGGCGGGACAAAGAGCCATCTGTCGCTTTGTCCCGCCCGTTTTTTTGCTTGGTTGGACTTTATTTGCCCGAAGCTACGCCCATGCCGTAGCCGATGATTAGGCCGTGCATCTCGGCGTAATAGGAATCCAGGCCGTTGCAGGGCATGATGATGGTCTTGGAGCCGGGCCAATGTTCGACTATGCGATCAGTAAGCGCCTGGGCTCCAGCTTCGTTCTCAACGTGATCGATGATGACCTCACCGCCCGTAAAGCCCTCGGCTTCCATAGTGTCGATGATCTTGTTGAGCATCTTCTTTTCGCCACGCGTGTGCCCCACGAGTTCGATTTTACCGGCCTCACTCGCCGTGCCCAAAATGCGGATATTGAGCTTGTTGGCAATGACGCCGGCTGCCTTAGGGATACGTCCGGCTTTGGCGAGGTTTTCGTAATTGCACAAGCTGAAGAGGATTTTGCTGTTCTGCTCAAGGCTATCGAAGTATGCGCAAGCGTCCTCGAATGCGACATCCGGATTGCTTGCAAGATAGCGGTCAAACAGCAAGAAAATGAGGTCCATTTTGCCGCCAGCTGCGCGTGAATTGACTAGATGAATCTGTCGGTCGGGCTCCTCGGCAAGAACCATATCGCGAGCCGTGGCTGCTGCGTTGTAGCTGCCCGACACGCCCTCAGAGATCGGCATGCAGATGGTCTTGTCTGCCAATTTGAAGAGCTCGGCCCACTCCCCTACGCTGGGACAAGCGCTCGAAGAAGCGTTCGTCTCCGCCTGAACAGCGCAGTTGAGCTCATGAACATCGAGCGAAAGGTCATCGACGAATTCACGCTCCCCCACTCGAATTTTGAGGGGCGCAAATGCAAAGGTGGTATGGGGCGCGGTCGGTTGCCAATCGCGGAGGTTACAGCTTGAATCTGAGATAAGTGCCCAGCTCATAGAGGGTCCTTTCTAATTGTTCCCAAACAATTATAGCCTTCTTGCAGACCGATTGGGCCGCTATCTAGTATTCAAAACTAGATAGCGGCCTGCACTAAAGGCAAAAGAATGGACCCCATGACTAAAAGCCACGAGGTCCATATCCGCTTGCTTTATCTGAATACTTAGTAGCGCACGAAGATGTAGTTATTGTTCATGCCGGCGGCAACGGAGCTGATGATAACACCCGTGTTGTAGTCGGAAGCATGAATCATCTGACCACCACCGATGTAAATGCCGGTGTGGCACGAGTTGACAACAACGTCACCGGGCTGCGGATCGGACACACGCGTCCAGCCCATAAAGGTGCCCGTGGTGCCCAGGCGGCAATAGCGACCAGTGAGACAATAGCTAACAAAACCAGAGCAGTCGAAGCTGTTCGGGCCAATTCCGCCCCAGGAATAAGCGCAACCAAGCTTACTGTATGCACGCGAGACAACAGAACCGCCATCAACAGACTGGCTCGGAGCAGAAGGCGTCGGAGCCGGAGCGGGCGTGGAGGGCTGCGGCGTCGGAGCAGGTGCCGGCGTAGGAGCCGGAGTGTTGCCGCCCTGGTTGTTGTTATTGCTGGTCTGGCCACCGTTGTTGGTGTTCTCGGTCGTACCGGCAGTCTCGTTGCTCACCGTGGCCTTCTCGGCGGTGCTGGCGTTGATGCCAGCCTGCAGCGCGGCGTTGGCCTCGGCCTCGGCGGCAAGCTCGGCCTGCAGCTGTGAATCCAGAGAGTTTACGACGTTCTGGGCTTCAGCCTGCTGGGCGTTAAGCTCGTCGACCTTCTTTTGCGTGGCGGCGACGTTCTTCTCCTGCTCGGCCTGCTTATCGGTGAGCTGCTGCTTAAGCTCCTTGACCTCTTGAATGGTCTGAGCCTGCTTATCGGAAACTTTGCCGTAGTAGAACAGACGGTTGAGCATATCGCTCAGGTCGTCGACGCCCGTCAGAACCTGAAGTAGGCTCAGACCACCGGTCTTGTACTCGCCGGCGACATAGGTCGAGAGCTTAGCCTGACCATCGGCGATCTCCTGCTGCTTTTGCGTGATCTCGCCGGCAGTCTGATCGAGCGCCTGCGTCTGCGTGGCGAGCTCATCGTAAATCTGCTGAGTTTGGGTACCGATCTGCTCGAGCTTCGTACGAGCAGCGGCAAGGTCGGATGCGGTATCGGCGTAGGCAGGAGCCGCGAGGCCCAAGCCCAAAACACAAGCGAGGGTTGCCGTAGCAGCGCAGCGTGCCATGTTTTTGTGCGTGTTTGCTGTGCGCATGTAGCTTCCTTTCCAGTAACTAAGGGTAACGGCTAGTCCACCGTCACCAGGCTAAAGAGCTCCACATCGTCATCAGACGGCGTGAGCTTCTCGCGCGGGTTGAGAAACGCAAGCTCAAGGATACAACCGTAACCGACAAGCTTTGCGCCCATATCTCGCACCAGTTTACCTGTTGCCTCGACGGTTCCGCCCGTCGCGACCAAGTCGTCCAGAATCAACACGGTATCTTTAGAGCTGATAGCGTCGGCATGGATCTCAATTGAATCGGTGCCGTACTCGAGCTCGTAGCTCTGGCTTACGGTCTCACGCGGCAGCTTGCCCGGTTTACGTGCGGGAACAAAGCCGGCGCCAAGGGCTACAGCCACCGGTACGCCAACCATAAAGCCGCGAGCCTCGGGACCCACGACCTTGGTGATTCCCATGCCGGTAAAGTGCTCGGCGAGGGCATCGGTCATGGCTTTGAGCGCCTCGGGATTGCCAAAGAGCGGCGTGATGTCCTTAAAGATGACTCCGGGCTCGGGATAGTCGGGGATATCGACGATTTGAGATTCGAAGTCGTACATTGCATGCCCTTTCAATGGGTTGCCGAAATTTCGGCAGCGGTTATATGCCCGCGGTGGCTGTGCCGGATTGCGAAGGGGCGACGACCTTGAGCGGCTTTACGAGAGAATCCTCGTGCGAAGCCGGCGCGGCTGTCTCTTCGTTTTTGGCCTTGGTGGACTCGGAGCGAGTGATTTCCTCATCGAGTGCATCGATGTCGGCGTCCTCGACCACGGCGTTGAGCGACTCAAAAACGCGGTTCTTGAGCAGCGCAGTGTGCACACCTTCCGTCAGGTCGTGAAGCTTCTTAAACGCACGCTCGAGCTTGGCGTCGCGCTCGTCATCGGAGGTATCCATTCCGAGCATGCTCACGAGCACCTGCTCAAACATCGAGGACTCGCGGTTGGCGGAAGACACGTACTGACGCAGGTTGCGCGGCTCGATATGGAAGCGTGACAGCTCGGAGCAGTAGCGGATGATCGGGAAATCGCGACCATCGACGAGCTCTCGATTCTGCGGACTCTTGATGATGCGAATGAGGTCGTTCTCGGCGAGCGAGCGGATAAATGAAATCTCGACGCCCAACATATCGGGAATGGTCTCGATGGGATGCAGCTTTTGCTTAGTCTCCTTGGGCTCCGTCTTGAGCGGAACATCGGATAGCAACCCCACCTCGTAGGCGAGCGTTGACAGGTCCGTGGCGTTTTCCAAGCGCTGCTTAATCACGTTGAGCGGCATGTAGCGGGTCTTCTGCAAGTGCAGGATGACCTCCAGGCGATCAACGTCCTCCTTAGAGTACTGACGGTATCCCTTAGGCGTACGATGAGGGGTAATGAGCCCCTCATCCTCTAGAAATCTAATTTTTGAGTTCGAAAGATCGGGGTATGCGCCTCGAAGTAGGTTGACGACTTGGCCGATACTCAGATAGTTGCGTTCGGCCATTCCCTACTCACCGGTTTCGATGCGCTCCGGCGTGCTCTCGTGGTAGATGAGCGTAAACGTACCGATCTGGACGGAAGAACCGTCGTGCAGCGGGGCCGCGTTGACTATGGCACCGTCGACCCAGGTGCCATTGAGCGAGCCCAGGTCCTCGATGCGAGCTCCGAGGCCCTCGCGAATAATGCGCGCGTGGCTGCGCGAAACAGTCATGTCGTTGAGGAAGATGCCGTTCGCGGGATCGCGGCCGATGGTGGTCACGTCGTCCTCGAGCTCAAAAGCGGCACCAGTCTGCGGACCCTTGACGATGGACAGAACGGGGGCGGTGATGCGCACGTTGGCCATGAGGTCGGGAACGGTGACGTCGCTTGAAGGCACGCGGAATACGCAGGTAGCGTCAGCAGTCTTATCATTCTGAGGCATATTGTTAACCATGTTGTCCATGACAACCCCTAACTTATCGCGGACGTGCCGCAAATAATGAACCGTACGTAATCATACCCCAACGAATCAGTCTTCGATTTCAGGGTTCAGAAAGTCGATGTCCTCGTCCTCGGGATGCGCGAGAGCCTGTTTAATGGCCACTCCGCCCTTAATGGAGTAGATGACAGCCGTGAGCATGGAGAAGATCACGCCGCCGTACACAAAGAAGATGCCGAGGGGCACCGAGCTTCCGTTGAGGCCCGGGAAGGCCGTAAGGGTTGAAGGTAAAAGTTGCAGGCCGTCAACAACGGGGAACCCGAGCAGCATGAGCGAGAATCCGGTCATGAGCAGCGCTGTGGCAATCTTTCCGGGGAAGACGACATCGATGGGGCGACGGTGATAATGACGCACGATAAGCGTGCCGATGCCCAGATAGATGTCGCGGCCAATAATGAGCACGCAGACCCAGATGGGCAGCTCTCCGCGGACCACCAGTCCCAAGACGCCGGTGAACAGCAGCGCACGGTCGCAGATGGGATCCATGACCTTGCCGAGCCATGAGACCGTCTTAGTCATGCGGGCGATCTGACCGTCCATCCAGTCGGTGGAGGCGGCAACGGCGTAGATAACGATGGCGATGACGCGGTTGTTATCCGTCACAAACAGGTACAGAAATACCAGGGTGAGGATCAGGCGCGTAAAGGTGATGAAATTGGAGATCGTAAAGATCTTATTCGACGGGTAATCGGAAGTGCCGATAAGCTCCTTTTTGATCTTCTTTTTGATGCCCACAGGACTCCCCCGCTGGTTAACGACAAAACTTTCGATACTATACCCGTTCCGGCGATGTCTATCCAGCGCAGCCATAGAGAGTCCAGACATGTGGAGGGCGGTTCTGGGCTGTGTGGGATTCTGCATTCGTGTACATCAGCCTCCAAACAAGTCGAATAATGTCGATTTTGGTGGCTGGTGTACACGTTTTGATTCGGTGATTACATCGAGCGGGAACGTTGTTGCATTAAGCAAAATAATCATGGTGATTAAAAACAAAAAAGGTCAGGCACTAGGTGCCTGACCTGCAAACTTCTGGTCGGGACGACTGGATTCGAACCAGCGACCCCTTGACCCCCAGCGGGGTCAGAATGACCCTGACCTGTGCTTATTTTGTTAAAACACGCGCAGATAGCGCAAGTAGCGCATTTCCGCATTTGTAAATTTTACCAGCTCAGCGCGGTCTGTCCAGATAGCATATTATCGGCTTCGAGGAGCGCGGTG
Organism: uncultured bacterium; assembly: GCA_905216145.1. Lineage (GTDB taxonomy): Bacteria > Actinomycetota > Coriobacteriia > Coriobacteriales > Coriobacteriaceae > Collinsella. Next base: position 163,035 of record CAJMST010000003.1, read on the forward strand.
CAGCCGATGATTTAATCAACGGGGGTAGGAGCCCCGAATCGTCGCCTCTCCGGTTTCCCGCAGGTGGGCCCATCTGTTTCTAATCAACTGCGGATTTAGGAGCAGACATGCAGAACGAGAAATGCAGCAATAAAACCTTACGCGTATGCGGAGCCGGCGGCGTGAGGAAGAACAAGGGCAAATGGCAGGCTGTCGTGACGGTGGCCGACGAGATGACCGGGAAGAAGGTCCAGAGGACCAGGAACACCGGCGTGCCCTGCCTGAAGCAGAGCACGCGGGGAAAGGCGGCGGCGATGCGCGTCCTCGCGGAATTCAGGTCGGAGGTCGAGCTGGAACTCGCCGAGGCCGAGGAGGCGAGGGCCGCTATCGGCGCCGGGCTTCCCGCCGAACTGCGGGATGACTACGTCGCGCTGCCGCTCTTCGAGGCGCTCGAGAAGTTCATCGACTTCTGCCTGGAGATGAACAGGATCACCCCGACGACCCGCGACGACTACCACTACAGCGCCCTGCACATCGAGCGAGACGAGCTGGGTCTGGTCCCCGTGAACGAGGTAACGACCGACGACGTCAACGCGTGGTCGAGGCGCAGGATCGCCCTAGGCACGGCGCCGGACACGTTCAACAAGTCATTCAAGCTCGGCAACCGGCTCTACGCCGTGCTCCTCAAGCGGAGCAACGACACGATCGGGAGGAACCCGTTCGACGGCGCCCTCGCGCCCAGGGTCATCGCCAGGCCCAGGAACGCGCTGCGCTCCGACCTCGTGCCGAAGCTCAACTCGGTGACGTCGATGATGTCGGACTCGACCTTCAGGCGGGCGGTCGTGCTCGCCCTGCACACCGGGATGCGCATCGGCGAGGTCTGCGGCCTGCGCTGGTGCGACGTCGACTTCGAGTCGGGGCTCATCACGGTCAGGCACTCCGTGGCCTACGTCAAGGACAGGGGCTCCTTCATCAAGGACACCAAGAACCACGACCTGAGGACGATCCCCATCGACCCGGTGGGCCTGCTCCCCTTCCTGAAGGAGATACACGAGATCGATTCGCAGAGGCTCCGGGAGGCGTCGACCCTCGGCCTGCGCGACCTCGCGGACAGCTACGTCGTGTCGCGGCCGAACGGCTCCTTCGCCACCACCAGCTACATCCGCAGGGCGTTCAAGACGTTCTCGGAGACCAACGGCCTCATGGGCACCAACG
>CAJMST010000004.1 GCA_905216145.1 uncultured bacterium
TGGACGGCACCGAGCCGTACGCTTGAACTGAGAAGGGGGAGGCCTCGCGGCCTCCTCCTTTTTTGCGTTATATACACGTTGTACTTTGGGACCTAGTTCCCCCGTATGCGCTCTTACTGTTTGGCTGTATTTTGAGTCCTTCTAGTGTATTTGAGCGATAATTACTCGCATTGGCGTTAGGGAGGGCTTGATGTTTACCGTATTTGTCTTGGGCAATATTGCTTCGGGTAAGTCGACTGCCTGCCGCTATTTCGAATCTCGTGGCGCTATGCTAATCGATCTGGATGAGCTTGCAAAATCGCTGTATGTGCCGGGCTCTGATATCGTCAATGCTCTCGCGGATGAATTCGGTTGGGACATTTTGGATGAGGATGGCGGCATTCGCCGCAACATCCTCGCTTCTCGAGCTTTTGCTTCTCCTGATTCGGTCGCACGGCTCAATGGCATTGTGCATCCCGTTCTCATTGAACAGCTTTCGCTTAGGATTCTCGATCCGGTTTGTTGTACGGTTTCGTCTCCCCGTTATCCCTTTGCGGTGGTCGAGGTTTCTGCTCCGACTGGTTTTGAGGATGCATTTGGCTTGGCTGATGAAATTTTGGTCATCAGCGCCCCTTTGTCAGTTCGTCGCGAGCGCGCTATTCAACGTGGCATGGAGCCATCTGATTTCGATGCCCGTTCTGCTTGCCAGCCCGAAGAGTCTGCGCTGTGCAATCTCGCTACAACTGTGATTGACAATGCGGCAGGCGATAACTCGCTCTTTGAACAACTGGACGCATGGCTTGCGCGTCATGGCTTCGGGGATGTAGCGGATAGGGAGGAGACCGATGCCTAAGACACGTTTCTTTACGTGGTATCGCGTGGCGCCACTTGCCGTTATGTTTGTTTTCGGCCTTATTTCGCTCGTCTACTCGTATGCCCCTGCCGCCTTCTTTAAGCCTTTGTATCCAATTGACTACGAGGCGTACGTAAAGCAATCGAGCATTTCGCACAATCTTGATCCGTATCTAGTGTGTGCTGTCATAAAGTCGGAATCGAATTGGGATCCCGAGGCTGAGTCGAATCAAGGCGCACAGGGATTGATGCAGCTGATGCCCGAGACTGCCCAGGATATGATTGCCAAGGGTCTTGTCGATGGCAGCGAGTATTCAGCCGGCGACCTTAACGATCCCGCTACGAACATCGAGTTTGGCTGTGCGTATCTTTCGTATCTTCTAACGTATTTTAACGGGTCGACTGACAGTGCCATTGCCGCCTATAACGCCGGCATGGGCAATGTCGACGGATGGGCGCAGCAGAGCACGTCGCTTCATAATGCAATCACCTTTCCCGAGACGCAGGCGTATCTGATTCGTGTCAATAATGCCTGGGTTCGCTACAAGACCCTCTATCCCGATCGGTTCGTATAGGACTATGCCTGCCGCCTGCGTATACTGCAGATATATGAGTTAGGAGTATCCATGGCGGAATTTGAAGTTGAGCGTGTTGGAGGAGAGCTCAAACGTTTTGGCGTTGAGGGCTCTGAGGTGCCGTTTGAAGTCGTTTCTCCCTATGAGCCGGCTGGATCCCAGCCCAAGGCTATTGAGTCGCTTGTGCAAGGCGTGAGGGACGGAGATCGATACCAAGTTTTGCTGGGCGTGACTGGTTCGGGTAAGACCTTTACGATGGCTAAAACTATTGAGGCCTTGGGTAAGCCGACGCTTGTCATGGCTCCCAATAAAACGCTTGCCGCTCAGCTCGCGAGCGAGCTCAAGGAGTTTTTCCCCAATAACTCCGTAGTCTATTTCGTATCGTATTACGATTACTATCAGCCCGAGGCGTATGTGCCGCAAAGCGACACCTATATCGAAAAGGATTCTTCGATCAACGAAGAAGTCGAGATGCTGCGCCATCAGGCGACCGCCTCGCTGCTCTCTCGACGCGATGTGATCGTCGTTGCATCGGTCTCGTGTATCTATGGCATTGGCTCTCCAGAGGACTATGCGGGCCTAGCTCCAAACGTCGACAAGAAGGTGCCGCTCGAGCGCGATGACTTTATCCATGCACTTATCGACATTCAATATGATCGTAATGACTATGACCTGGCACGCGGCACGTTCCGCGTGCGCGGCGATGTTGTCGACGTGTATCCGCCTTATGCCGAGCATCCGTTGCGGTTTGAGTTTTTTGGCGACGAGGTCGAGTTGATTGCCGAGATCGATGAGGTCACCGGTGAGATGCTTCGTGAGTACGAGGCCATCCCCGTATGGCCGGCATCGCACTACGTGACCGAGAAGCCGAAGGTCAAGGCGGCTCTGAAATCGATCAGCGAAGAGTGCGAGAAGCGCGTCGCAGAGCTCAAGGCGACCGACAAGTTGCTCGAGGCGCAGCGTCTGCAGCAGCGCACCGATTATGATCTTGAGATGCTCGAGACGATGGGCTTTTGCAACGGCATCGAGAACTACTCGCGTCATCTGGACGGTCGCAAACCGGGCGAGCCGCCGTTTACCCTAATCGATTACTTTCCCAAGGATATGCTCTGCATCATCGATGAGAGCCATGTGACGGTGCCGCAGATTCGCGGCATGCACGAAGGTGACCGCTCACGTAAGGTTACGCTGGTGGAACACGGTTTTCGCCTGCCCTCGGCGCTCGATAACCGCCCGCTTCGTTTCGATGAGTTTGAGGCGAGGATTCCCCAGTTCATCTACGTCTCGGCTACGCCGGGCGACTATGAGTTGCGCGTGAGTCAAAACGACGTTGAGCAGATCATTCGTCCGACCGGCCTGCTTGATCCCAAGATCGACGTTCGTCCTGTCCGAGGCCAGATTGACGATCTTGAGGACGAGATTCGCGAGCGCGTGGCCCGCAAGGAGCGCGTGCTGGTGACCACGCTCACCAAGCGCATGGCCGAGGACCTGACCGACCATCTGCTTGATGCCGGCATTAAGGTCAACTACATGCACTCTGATACGGCGACAATGGACCGTGTCGAGATCCTGCGAACGCTGCGCGAAGGCAAGATCGATGTTCTCGTTGGCATCAACCTGCTTCGCGAGGGCTTGGATCTCCCCGAGGTCTCACTGGTGGCAATTCTCGATGCCGATAAGGAAGGCTTCTTGCGCAACCGCCGTTCGCTGATTCAGACGATTGGCCGTGCGGCCCGTAACGCCGATGGCGAAGTCATCATGTATGCAGACGTTGTGACCGATTCGATGAAAGAGGCCATCGAGGAGACGCAGCGCCGTCGTGAGATTCAGATGGCATATAACGAAGAACATGGCATTGTGCCCAAGACAGTGCGCAAGGCCATCAACGACATCTCAAGTTTTATTGCCGAGGCCGAAAAAACCGTGGGCTCCAAGGGACGCTCGAAGGGCGACTCTCTTGGCCATGGCGCATTCTATACGCCCGATGAGTCGGGCGAGGGCGGTGTGCCGGAAACGGTGGCGCCCGAGCAGACACTTGCGGAGCAGTTGGAAGAACTGCCGCATGACGAGCTTGTGCGGATCGTCGAAACCATGGAAGAGGATATGCGTAACGCTTCTGCCGCTATGGACTTTGAGGAGGCGGCGCGCCTGCGCGATGCCGTCGTTCAGATTCGGGCGATGCTCGAGGGTGCGTCTGAGGACGAGACGATCGAGCGCTTACGCTCGCAGGCCCGCAAGGGTTCCACGTTCGCATCGGGCAGAAAACGCCAGGGTGCACGGTTTAAGAAATAGCGAACAGGCCCCGAGTTCTCTGTGGAGCTCGGGGCCTATGTCTTTTGCGCGCTGGAATTTGTGCGTTAGAGGTCTGCGATCAGGGCTTCAGCACAACGGATGCCGTCGGTGGCCGCGCTCATGATGCCGCCGGCATATCCAGCTCCCTCACCACAAGGGTAGAGGCCCGGGGTCGACACGGCATGGCACGTTCGGTCTCGGGTAACAGTGACCGGTGAGCTCGAACGAGTCTCCACGCCGGTAAGAACGGCATCGGGACGGTCGTAGCCTCGTAGCTTTTTTCCGAGTAGGGGAAGTCCCAGGCGGAGCGACTCGACGATATGCTGCGGTAGGGCTTCGTCAATTGCCGTCCAGGTCACACCGAGCGGATAGGTGGGCTTTACCTTTCCGGGCGCCTTGCTGGCGCGTCCTGCGAGGAAATCTCCGACGAGTTGTGCCGGTGCGTTCCAGTTGGAACCGCCCAGGCGATAGGCGGCCGCCTCGCAGGCACGCTGGAGCTCGATGCCGGCGAGCGGGTCATCGTTGGGAAGGTCCTCAGGCGTGACGTTAACGAGCAGGGCGGCATTTGCGTTGCGTCCGTCGCGGGCATTGAGACTGGCCCCGTTGACGCACAGATGGCACGGTTCTGAAGAGGCGGCAACAACCTGTCCGCCGGGGCACATGCAAAACGAGAACACGCTGCGGCCGTTGGGAAGATGGGCAACAAGTTTGTAGGGGGCCGCCCCGAGCGCTGGATGTCCCGCCGAGGCTCCATATTGGGCTCTGTCGATGTCGCGTTGCGGATGCTCGATGCGAACGCCCATGGCAAAGGTCTTTTGTGCGAGGGCCACGTTGTGGTCCTTAAGGAGCTCAAAAATATCGCGAGCAGAATGCCCGCAGGCGAGGATGAGGTGCTTTGTCTCGATTGGCTCGTAAGCGGCGTCTTGGGACGATTGGACATCAATACCGGTGATGGCGCCAGACGCGTCGATGCGAATGTCGACGAGCTTCGTTCGATAACGGACGACACCTCCGAGCTGCTCGATGCGCTGGGATATAGCGGTGACAACCTTGGGAAGGATGTCGGAGCCAATGTGCGGCTTGGCATCCCACAGAATATCGCGGGGCGCACCCGCCTCGACGAAGGTTTCGAGGATAAGGCGATGGGCGGGATTTTTTGTTCCCGTATTGAGCTTGCCGTCCGAGAAGGTCCCCGCGCCGCCCAGACCAAACTGAATATTGCTCTCGGGGTCGAGGATGCGCTCCTTTAGAAAGAGGTCGATCGCCTGCGAGCGGCGAAATGCCGGGTCGCCGCGCTCGATAAGCAAGGGCTTAAGACCTGCTTTGGCGAGCGTGAGCGCAGCGAAAAGGCCGGCGCATCCGGCGCCGACAACGACAGGGCGTTCTTGAGGTGCGTCGGAGACGGGGGAGGGGAATGAAGGCTCATCGTCTTCTATCGCGCGTACGCGCGAGCGGTCACGCTCGGCAACGCTGTCGACCGCTTCTCGCTCGAGGTGGGGACTAGTCAGCTCAACACGAAAGCTCAGGATAAAATGGACGTCTCGTTTTTTGCGAGCGTCGATTGACTTGCGGTGGAGTTCGATGGACTTGATCTCGGAGTCCTTGCAACGTAGGATGCGCTTGGCGACTCGCTTGCCAACAATGAGGCAGGTATTTTCATCGCCGGCTTCATCGAGCGACACGTTGACTTGGGTGATTTCGATCATCGAGGTCTCCTTAGAGGCAAGAAAGAGGCCGTCCGGTATCCCAGACGGCCCGAATGCGTTTTTGATTATAGACTGCGCGGCTACAGGCTGCTTGCAGCGCGAATGCCCGAGAGCCATGCCCACGCAAGGTTAAAGCCTCCGCAATCGGCGTCGATGTCGAGCGCTTCGCCGCAGACGTAAAGCGGGGCGTCGACAACGCTGCGCGCGCGTAGGCTGGGTGTTGAGATGCTCTCGACAGATATGCCACCACGCGTGACCTGCGCCGAGCGCTCCTCGGCTGTTCCCTCGACGAGCAACTTAAAGTGCTTGAGGATCGAGACCAGGTGGATGACATCGTTGGAGCCTGGATGGCACTGCTCGAACGCTGTGCAGACGACGCGGGAGAGTTGCGGGGCGAGCATGCCGTCGAGCCAACGGGGATCGCGGGGCGAAAAGCAGCCGAGCAGCTCAACGCGCCGGTTGAGCATATCGAGCAGCTCGTCTTTGGAGAGGTCGGGGAAAACGTCGAGCAAGATCGTATCGCCGTGCTGGATACGACGGGAGAGGTTGAAGACAGCGACGCCCGAGATACCGAAGGTTCGAAACAGGACTTCACCGTCTTCGTGCCAGAGCTCATTATGATTGCGGGCGAGCGTCAAGCGGGCGCGGACGCGCAGGCCATCCAACGTCTTGAGTGCCGCCCGATCGCCGACGACCGTTGCCGATACGGGGCAGAGGATGGGGCGCAGCGAAGTGAGGGGGAGGCGAAACGTATCGGCGATACCGGTGGGGTTGCCACCCGTGGCGATAATTACGGTATGTGCCTGCAGGGCCTCGTTCTTGCGAGGGACATCGGCGAGCGCTTTCCGAAGCGAGCGGAGCTCCGATTTTCGGTCGTCGTGCTTTTTTGCCTTGAGTGCCCGCGCTGGACGGTCTATTTGGAGTGTCCAGCCTTCGGAAGCTTTGTGCGCCGAGGCAACGTTGGCTCCGCAGATTAAGGTGATACCTAGGCGGTCGCAAACGTTGAGAAGCGCGTCGCGCACCGATTCGGCGCGAAGGGAGCGCGGGTACAGTCGGCCTTCCTCGGAGGTTGTCATGATGCCCAGCGAGGAGAAGAAACCCATAAGCTCTTGTTCGGGTTGGGGGCCCATGACAGATTCGACGAATGCGGGGTGGTTATACCGCTGAGGATCAATCGATTCGTTGGAGAGGTTGCAGCGGCCGTTGCCGGTCGCAAGGAGCTTAAGGCCGCAGGCGACATCGCGCTCAACGATGCAGACGCTTTTGCCAGCACGTGCGGCCATAATGGCGGCGGCGAGGCCTGAAGCCCCGCCGCCGATTACCAGGACGTCATAGAAGGCGCTCGTGTTCACTTAGGCCTCGTCGGTCTCGTGCGGGGTAATAGCCTCGACGGCAGAGACTGCCTTGGGCAACATGCCATCGGGCAGCGCGGTCTCGACCTCGCCCTTATCGCAGGCCTCGGCGAGTGACGGATTGATGGGAAGCGTGCCCAAGATGTCGAGGTTATAGCGCTCTGCGACCTCGGGGAGCTTGCTCTTGCCAAAGACCTCGATCTTCTTGCCGCAGTCGGGGCACTCAATATAGCTCATGTTCTCGACGATGCCCAGAATGGGGACGTTCATCTTCTCGGCCATGTTGACCGCCTTGGCGACGATCATCGAGACCAGATCCTGCGGGCTCGTGACGATAACGATGCCGTCGACGGGCAGTGACTGGAAGACGGTGAGCGCGACGTCGCCTGTTCCCGGAGGCATGTCGACCAGCAGGTAGTCGATGGGGCCCCACGAGGTCTCGCTCCAGAACTGCCTAATGGCGCCTGCGATGACCGGACCGCGCCAAAGGACGGGGTCGGTCTCGTTTTGGAGCAGCAGGTTGGAGCTCATGACCTTGACGCCGTGCTCGGAGATTTCAGGCAGCATGAGGTTGCCAAGGGCATGGACGTGGCGTCCGCTCATACCGAACATCTTGGGGATAGAGGGACCGGTGATGTCGGCATCGAGGACGCCGACCTTGTGGCCGTGACGGGCAAGCTCGGTGGCGATGGCACCGGTGACAAACGACTTGCCGACACCGCCCTTGCCGGAAAGCACGGCGATGACGCGTTTGACCTCGGACAGCGTATTCTCCTCAAATTGCGACGGCGACGTTTGTCCGCCGGCGGCCTGTGCGTGCTCGCAACCCATGTATGACTCCTTTGTATATGTTGGGGCCGGGGCCCCGTGATGTGACACGAGCGTCATTGTACCCTCGTTTGCGAGCGGGAGTCATTTACGATGCATTTGGGCCGAGCGTGCTTGCAATACGATGGGTCCAAGCGAATGGGCGGGCTTACTGAACTTTGCTGGCGAACTCGAGGTATTGCACGCGCTGCAGCTTGTCGATCGTCGAGGCGTATGGGCTGTCTTCAGATTCCAAGTCGTAGCGCAGCCCGTCGGCACCAAGGTAGCCGGCGACATTGATGGTGGGCACATCTGACCTTGTTGCAAGCAGAGCCTTTTGATAGTCGGTGAGCGGGGCGCCGATCTTATTAAGGGTAATGGCTGCAACCTCGTTTGCCCCGACGGTGTCGTAGACGTTGAGCTCGGTATTGCCGGCGATTTCATAGTTAGCCCAGACAAAATATGTCGACTGATAGATACGGAAAGCGTGGCTTGCCGTATCTTCCTGAGGGTACAGCTCGTCGTTGAGAGCCGTTGCGGCGCTCGGCTGATGGTCGCCAAAAAAGACAAGGACAACCGGTCTGCCGATATTGCGGAGCTCGTTGATAAAGTACTCGAGGTCCCGGTCGGATGCGTTGATGCAAGTAAGATAGGTATTGAGCGCGCTATTGGCGCCCTCGCTGGCTCCCTCGACCCAATAGTTTGTCAACTCTTCGGCGGGAACGGTGCCATAGTCGTAGCCGCCGTGATTTTGCATCGTGACGTCAAAGATGAACTGCGGGGCTTCGTCGGTTCTAAGCAGGTCGAGTATCTTGTCGTAGGTGGCGTAGTCGCATACGCCGGCATGGTAACAGGGCGCACCTTCGAAATCGCCGATTGAAAGAAAGTCTCCAAAGCCCAGCTGCTGATAGATTTTATCTCGATGGTAGTTGACGGGGTTTTGCGGGTGCATAGCGGTAGCGGTATACCCAAGCTCTTTAAGGTCCTTTGCCAGGCTGTTGACGCCATTCATCTGATACAGCTGATAGGGGATTTTGCCTAATCCGACAAAGGCCGTTGTCGCTCCGGTCAAAAATTCGAATTCGGAGTTCGCCGTTCCGCCACCGGCGACCGAAGCGAGCATGGTGCCGCGAACAAGTGTGTCGGGAAGCGAGTTGTAGAATGCGGGGCCGGTGTACCCGGCCGCCTGGAGCTGCTCAAAGCACGAAAGGTCGCTAAAACTCTCATTCATGACGGCAACAATCGTCGGCTTGATTTCATTGAACTGGGCAACAGCCGCCGCGCGCTGCTCGCTCGAGCCATACGTGCTGTCGTAGGTGGCGGCGAGCTCCTGCTCGATGCTCTGCGCCTCATCGGGCGTATAGTCTTCGGGCTTCTCAATGGGCAACTCGTTGACCATTTCGGTGAACGAAGTGATAAAACCCTGAGACGCATACGTGGTGATGGGCTGCCAACGGTCAAATCCAAAATTCAGCGCCTGCTCCAAGTCGATGCTGGAAAAGCCCGAGAGCCCCACAACGGTCACTAGCAGAAAAGCGCAGAGGTTAGCGGCGATTGCGGGGAAGACATGGGTGGGCGTACGGAGCTTTCTCGGTCGGATAAGCGAAAGAAGCCCCAGGGAAATCTCCAGCAGGGCTAGAGAGGTTACGATTCCGGCGGTAAAGGTAAACTCGTATCCCTCGCTCACTTCCATTGCGGTGCCAAGGGCCAAGATATCGCTTGGCAGGATGGCCTCGCCTTTAAACGTTATGACGAAGTGCTCGGCAATGCCAAGGATGCAACAGGCGACGGGCACGAGGGCCATGACGCCTCCATGACGCTGTCCCAGCAAATAAAGGGAGAGCAGAACCGTCGCGAGCAGCCCGACGGAAAACCCGAATGAGTTGGCGGGAATGCGATAGAACGTTTCGTTGCAGGCAATTTCGAGTGAAACGAACGAGAGCGCTGAAACAGCGGCGATGACAAGGATGTCACGGCAAATACAGGCAACCGTTCCCGTCGCAAGATCGGTTTGGTCGATAAGTCCCGAAACCAAGGGCTCGACAAGAAGTATGACGGCGGCAGCACCGAGCGCCGAATAAGAAAGGACCCATAGGGAACTGTCCTCATTTACGAGCAATTGATTCGTAATTCATGCAGCTACCATGCCGAGCGGGATGAGGAGCGTCGCGCACCAAAAGACGCGGGCAATGGGTGGCTTTTCATTGTGTTTGATTGAAAAATACACGCGCACGACGACGGTGGCCACGATAAGGATGGCGATGAATATGGGCAGATTGGCCATGTCACTCGAAGTGATTTCAAGGGGGATATCTTCGGTCATGGACGTTCCTCTGTTACGGCAAATTAAGTCCAGTATTAGATTACTGTAACCTTTCCACGGCATTTCGAGAAACAAAGCGCCCGATACGCAAAGCTAAAGGTCTGCGAATCTTGTATTACGAACATCTGTGCGCGTCGAGTGCGCTAAACTCATCGACAGTATGATTCGATGCAATAGGAGGCAAGGAGCTTCCATGTCTGATTCTTCTATCGTTATTCGCGGCGCTCGTGAGCACAACCTCCGTGATATCGATGTTTCCATTCCGCGTGACCAACTCGTGGTCATTACCGGTCTTTCTGGCTCGGGCAAGAGTTCGCTGGCATTTGACACTATCTATGCCGAGGGCCAGCGTCGATACGTTGAGAGCCTTTCGAGCTATGCGCGCCAGTTCTTGGGCCAGATGGACAAACCCGACTTGGATTCAATCGACGGCCTTTCGCCGGCGGTGTCGATTGACCAAAAGACGACGTCTAAAAACCCTCGCTCGACGGTTGGCACCGTAACCGAGATTTATGACTATCTGCGCCTGCTGTTCGCCCGTGTGGGCACCCCGCACTGCCCCGAATGCGGCCGCGTCATTGAGCGTCAGACGACCGACCAGGTTGCCGACAAGGTCTTGGCGGCGGGGGAGGGCCGCCGCGCGTTTGTGCTGGCACCGGTGGTGCGCGGGCGAAAAGGCGAGTACACCAAACTGTTTGAGGACCTTCGCGCCGAGGGCTTTAGCCGCGTGCGTGTCGACGGTGAAGTGCGCTCGCTCGACGATCCGATCGATCTGGACAAGAAGTTCAAGCACGATATCGAGGTCGTGGTCGATCGCATCGTGATCCGTGAGAACTCTCTGGGCCGTATCGCCGAGTCTGTTGAGCAGGCGACCGCGCTGGCTCACGGCAATGTAAACGTGTACATGCTGCCCAATCGTGATGCTCCCGAGGGGACCGAGGGCGAGCTGCTGGAGTATTCGTTGGCCTTGGCGTGCCCGGAGCATGGTCACTCCATTGACGATCTTCAGCCGCGTGATTTTTCGTTCAACGCTCCCTATGGCGCATGTCCTGAGTGCGACGGCCTGGGCTTTAAGAAAACCGTTGATGCCGAGGCGCTGATCGAGGACCCCTCGAAGTCCATTGCCGACGGAGTCTTTGGTAGCCTGTTCGGCAATTCGAACTACTATCCGCAGATTTTTGCTGCGGTCTGCAAACACTTTAAGGTGAGCACCGATACGCCGTGGGAGGACTTGCCCCCTCGCGTGCGTCGTGCATTCTTGGATGGCCTGGGCGATACGAAGATCTCGGTCGACTACCAAAAGCTCGACGGACGTCGCAGCCAGTGGGATACCAAGTTTTCGGGCGTTCGCAACATTCTGTACGAACGCTATACCGAGACGACGAACGAGAACACCAAGGCGCGCTTGGAGAAGTACATTCGCGAGGAACCGTGCTCGAGCTGCCACGGCGCTCGTTTGCGCCCTGAGATGCTCGCCGTCACCGTGGGCGGCAAGTCCATTTACGAGGTTTGTTGCCTGTCGTGCCGTGAGTCGCTCGAGTTTTTTGAGGGCCTGGAGCTCACCGAGCGCCAACAGTTTATCGGCGGGCGCATCGTCAAGGAAATCCTGGAGCGCTTGCGTTTTCTGGTCGATGTTGGACTCGACTATCTGACGCTCGATCGTGCCTCGGCGACGCTTTCTGGTGGCGAGGCGCAGCGTATTCGCCTGGCAACGCAGATCGGCGCGGGTCTCATGGGCGTGCTCTATATTCTGGATGAGCCCTCGATCGGTCTTCATCAGCGTGACAACGAGCGCCTGATTAAGACGCTCGAGCGCCTGCGCGATATCGGCAATACCGTTATCGTCGTCGAACACGACGAGGATACAATCCGTGCCGCCGACTACGTGATCGACATGGGGCCCGGCGCCGGCGTCAACGGCGGACACGTAGTCGCGGCGGGAACGCCTGCCGATATCATGGCTTGTCCTGAGTCGATGACGGGCGCTTATCTGACCGGCAAACGAATGATCCGGGTGCCTGATGAACGGCGCAAGCCCGGTCGTGGCTGCCTTAAAATTACGGGCGCTCGAGCCAACAACCTCAAAAACGTTACCGCCAAGATCGAGTTTGGTACGCTTACGGTTGTTACCGGCGTGTCGGGATCGGGCAAGAGCTCCCTGGTTACCGACACCATTGCGCCTGCCCTTACGAATGCTATTCACCGTTCGACGCGCCCTGTGGGTCCGTATAAAAAAATCGAGGGCATCGAGTGTGTCGATAAGGTTATTGATATCGACCAGTCGCCGATTGGCCGCACGCCGCGTTCCAACCCTGCTACTTATATCGGCCTGTGGGATGATCTTCGCGCACTGTTTGCGAGTACGCCGGAGTCGAAGGCGCGCGGCTACTCGCCAGGTCGTTTCTCCTTTAATGTGAGTGGCGGGCGCTGTGAGGCGTGCAAGGGCGACGGACAGATCAAGATCGAGATGCACTTCCTTCCCGATATCTACGTTCCCTGCGAAGTTTGCGGCGGTAAACGCTACAACCGCGAGACACTCGAGGTCACCTATCGTGGCAAGACCATCTCGGACGTGCTCGACATGAGCGTTACCGAGGCGCTGGCCTTCTTTGGGAATATCCCGCAGATTAAGCGCAAGCTCCAGACGCTGTACGATGTAGGCTTGGGCTACGTGAGCCTGGGCCAGCCCGCCACGACGCTTTCGGGCGGCGAGGCGCAGCGTGTGAAGCTCGCCAAGGAGCTTCATCGACGCCAGACGGGCAAGACGTTCTATATTTTGGACGAGCCGACGACCGGCCTTCATTTTGAGGACGTCCGCCAGCTGCTCGATGTACTGCAGCGCTTGGTCGATGCGGGCAACACGGTGCTGGTGATTGAACACAACCTTGATGTCATCAAGGTTGCCGACCGCCTGATCGATATGGGTCCCGAGGGCGGTAACGGCGGCGGAACCGTCGTGGTTTCGGGTACACCGGAGCAGGTTGCGGACTGTCCGCAGAGTTATACGGGCAAGTTTTTGGCGCCGTTGCTCAGGCGTGACCGGGAGCGCCAGGCTCAACTTGATGCTCAATAAATAGGCGATTCAGTTTATGGGCGCCATCGACTCCTTGTGATTCGATGGCGCTTGCTGTGCCGAAGTGACGTATGCAGCCGAATTGGACATATACTTAATCCTTGCGTCCGAATGCGAGGGAAAGGATATGTCATGGCAAAGGCTGTAAAGACGCCAAAAACCAATGCGATGCGCGAGCTGGAAAGCGCCGGCATTTCCTATGTTCTACATACGTACGAAGACGATGGCGATGAGTCGGTGGGCCTGGGGGTCGCGATTTCGGAGCAGCTTGGCGAGGAGCCCGGTCAAGGATTTAAGACTTTGGTCTGTGTGACACCGTCCAACGACTATGTCGTGTGCTGCATCCCTGTTGCCGACGAGCTCGATCTAAAGTCCGCCGCGCGTGCCGCGGGGGAGAAGTCCTTGGCCATGATGCATGTGAAGGATTTGCTTGCGGCGACTGGCTACGTTCGCGGCGGCTGCAGCCCGGTCGGTATGAAAAAACGCTACCGGACGCTCATTGATGAGACATGTGTCCTTTGGGATACCATTTTTATTTCGGGAGGCAAGCGTGGTTATCAGCTCGAGCTTGCACCCGATGATTTAATTGCATTTTGCGGGGCGACGGTTGCCGCGATTACGAGAGAGGACTGAGCGATGCCGCAGGAAGAATTGAAGCGCGGAGCTCATTTTGCAAAAGAATCTGCGCCTCAGACACCCTCATCCGAAGCTTCTTCGTCGCGAGATGACACTGACGACATGGGCTCGTCGGACTACTCCACGGTTGGTCGTTCCGCCGGGCTTATGACCATCCTGACTATCGTGTCTCGCGTCACCGGTTTTATCCGCACGTGGGCAATGGCGGCCGCTATCGGCATGTCGCTACTCTCGTCCTCCTATCAGGTCGCCAACAACCTGCCCAATATGCTCTACGAACTCGTGATGGGCGGCATGCTCGTGACGGCGTTTTTGCCCGTGTACATGGGCGTGAGGCGTGAGCAGGGTCGCGAGGCCTCAAACGAGTACGTGGGCAACCTGCTCGGCATTCTGCTTTTGGTGCTGGGTGGCATTTCGTTGCTGGGGACCGTGTTCGCCCCGGGCTTTATCTGGACGCAATCGTTCCTTTCGGGTGACGGCGGCAGCATGGATACCGCTGCGTTCATGTTCCGTTTCTTTGCCATCCAGATTCTGTTTTATGGTTTGGGCTCGGTGTTCTCGGGCGTTCTCAACGCACACCGCGACTACTTCTGGTCGACGTTTGCTCCGGTCCTCAACAATGTGATCGTCATTGCGAGCTTTATGGGTTTTGCGCCCGTGTCCGCACAGTTTGGCGAACGTGCCGGCATCATCTTGATTGCGGCCGGTACGACCCTCGGTGTCTTTGTTCAGATGGCATGTCAGATCCCCGCGCTTGGCAAGCACGGCGTGCATCCCCATATCCATATCGACTTTAAGGACCCCGCACTGCGGCAGACGATTGCGCTCGGTATCCCGACGCTGCTCGCCACGGTGTGCATGTTTGTCTCGACTTCTATCACCAACGCTGCCGCGCTGGTGGTCCAGCCCGAGACTGGTCCTTCCGTCATCGCCTATGCGCGCCTGTGGTACACGCTGCCCTACGCGCTGATTGCCGCCTCGCTTTCGACGGCGCTCTATACCGAGCTCTCTCACGACGCACAGGAGAAGGATTACGACAGCGTTCGCACGGGCATTTCGCGTGGCGTCGCCCAGATGCTGTTCTTCCTGATTCCGTTCGCGCTGTACCTGATTGTCTTCGCGCGTCCGCTCAACATGATCTACTGTGCTGGCAAGTTCGATGAATCCGGCGTGACGCTGGTGTCCGAGTACCTTGTCTACCTGGCGCTCTCGCTGCCGCTCTACGGCGTGGTCGTGTTGATGCAGAAGAGCTTCTCTGCCTTGCTCGACATGAAGCCCTATAGCCGCTATTGCCTGTATTCTGCCATCGGCCAGGCCGGCTCGGTTCTGCTGTTTGGCGTTGTGCTGGGCTTCGGCATGCCGGCAATCGCGCTTTCGTATGTCGTCGACTACGTGATCTTGGTCGGTTGTTCGCTGTGGTGGCTGCGTCGTCGTCTGCGTGGCCTTCAGGTCAAATCTATCCTACATGGCGGTTTCTTTGGCCTTTTGCTCGGTGGCCTGGGTGCTGCCGCAGGCGCCGGCGTCATGTGGGCGCTTGAGCACTTTGTCGGGGCGCTTGGCGGTTCGATTCTGATTACTCTTGGCTATGTTTGCGTTGCGGGTGTCGTCTCGCTTGCTGTTACCTTTGGCCTTGCCGTCGTCCTTAAGATGCCCGAGGTCTCGGCGCTGCTTCGTCGCAAGTAGGTGCGCGTGGCCGGTCACGACAACATTCCAACGCTTGCCGAGCAGGTTTCGCGCGTTCCCACACAGCCCGGATGCTACCTTTGGAAGGATGCCAAGGGCGATGTCATCTACGTGGGCAAGGCGAAAAACCTACGCGCCCGCATGCGTCAATACGTGACACTGCAGGATGAGCGTCAAAAGATTCCGCTGATGATGCAGCTGGTGGCGAGCTTTGACTATATCGTGGTGGAGACCGAGCATGAGGCGTTGGTGCTCGAGCGCAATTTGATTGGTCAGTACCATCCGTACTTTAACGTCGACCTCAAGGATGACAAGAGCTACCCCTTTATCGCCATTACAAAGGGCGACCTGTATCCCGCTATCAAATATACGCGTGAGCGTCATAAGCCGGGAACGCGCTATTTTGGACCCTATACCGATAGCCGTGCGGCACGTGAGACGATAGATACGCTGCGCAAGGTTATTCCCATCTGCTCCGCATCCTGTGCGGAGTGGCGTCGTTGTCGCCGTATCGTTGAGTCCCACAAGGGCGAGGAAGACATCGTCAATATGATTTGCGCGCAAAACGGGCGTCCCTGCTTTGACTACCATGTCGGGCGCGGCCCGGGTGCGTGTGTCGGCGCGATTTCCCCGGCAGACTATGCCAAGAACGTCAAGCGTGTCGAGCGCTTTTTGTCGGGCCATCGCAAGGATGTCGTCGATGAGCTGACCTCCGAGATGACGGATGCCGCCGAGGCGCTCGACTTTGAGCGCGCGGCACGCGTCAAACGTCGTTTGGAGGTCATCAGGGGTCTGGACGATCGTCAGCAAGTCGTTTTTCCCTCCAGTGTCGATATCGATGTCATCGGGTTCTATCGCGAGGAGACCATCTCCGCCGCTTGCGTCTTCGTCGTTCGCGAGGGCCGAACAGTTCGCACCTGCGAGTTCATTCTCGACAAGGGTCTTGATGTTGACGAGGAAGAGCTCCAGTCGGGCTTTCTTAAGCGCTATTACGACGAGACGGCCGATATTCCAGCTGAGATAAACCTCTCTGTCGAGCTTGAGGATGCGGAGGCGCTGGGGGAGTGGCTTGCAGGCAAGCGCGAGCGTTCCTGCCATCTCCATAGGCCGCAGCGTGGCGAAAAGCACCGTTTGCTCGATATGGCATCCAAAAATGCGCGCCATGCCCTCATGCGCTACATGATGCGAACGGGGTACGCTGACGACCGCACCAATCAAGCGCTCCTGGAGCTCGAAAGCGCGCTGGCGCTGCCGGCGCCGCCGATGCGTATCGAGTGCTTCGATATCTCGACGCTGCATGGAACCTTTACCGTCGCCTCGATGGTGGTGTTTACCAACGGACGCGCCGACAAGAGCCAGTACCGTCGTTTTAAAATTCAGGCCGAATTGGACGAGGCAAACGACTTCGTGTCGATGTCCGAGGTTTTGGGACGACGCTATGCTCCCGAGCGCATGGCCGACGAGCGCTTTGGCTCGCGCCCCGATTTGCTCGTTGTCGATGGCGGTAAGCCGCAATTGACCGCTGCGATCAAGCAACTTGAGGCTCTTGGGCTCGATATACCAGTTTGTGGCTTGGCAAAGGCCGATGAGGAAGTTTTTGTGCCTTGGGACGAGACTCCCGTCGTGCTGCCGACCGGGTCTGCTTCGCTCTATCTAATTAAACAGGTGCGCGATGAATCGCACCGTTTTGCAATCACATTCCATCGTGAGTTGCGCGATAAAGCCATGACAGTTTCGGTACTCGATGACGTTCCAGGCGTGGGACCCACCAGAAAACGTGCCCTTATGCGCCATTTTGGTTCGATGAAGCGTTTGCGCGCGGCGAGCGAGCAAGAGATCGCGGAAGTTCGCGGCATACCTGCCGATGTTGCCAAGGCGGTCCACGAGGCGCTCGTTGCGTGGAATGCCGAGCGCGCCGAGGCGGCGGCTGGCCATTCCGATAGCTAAACACGAGCCTAAACTACTGATATACATGATTGCGTGATTTTCAACCATTTATTTCGCCATGATTGCATGCTGGTTTCGGGTTTTATTAACGCTAAAACGTTTGACTAGTCATGGTGAACAACCCTGCTATCCTGCGGGTTGACGAAGACTGATATCTCACCTCGTCGATACATACTGTCTGGCGAATCATTTGTCAATGAATTCGGTGAACGGTAGTAAATACCGTTCAAGCGTATGTATGTATCGGTCGCCGAGCGCGGCACCTCAGTTGGGTTCGTCGGTAGGTAAGGTATATATCGTCCGCAAGTTGCGCGGGGGCAAGTCTAGGTGCTCCCGAGTAAGATTCTCTATTGATAGGAGAAGACATGGCCATCATCAACAAGGGTATGTCCAGGCGTTCGTTCCTCGGCCTCACCGGCAGCGTCGCTGCTGTCGCCGGCCTTGGTCTCACTGGCTGCGGTGGCAGCTCTAGCGACGAGGGTTCCGCTTCCGGCTCCACCGATTCCGCCAACCGTGGCGGCGGCGTGATCACCGCTGGTTCCGCTTACGCTCCGTCCAGCTTCGATCCCGCCAGCACCGGCTCCGCTGTGGGCCTGGGTGCTAACTGGCACGTCGTCGAGGGCCTCTACGGCATCGATTACCACGACTACAGCACCTTCAACGAGCTCGCCACCGACGATCCCAAGTCTGTGGACGACACCACTTTCGAGGTCACCATCCGCAAGGGCGCCAAGTTCTCCGATGGCACCGAGGTCACCGCTGACGATGTCGTTGCCTCCTACACCGCTTGCGCCGCTTCCGCTACCTATGCTCCGTTCTTCCAGCCCTTCGAGTCCATCGAGGCCAAGGACGCCAGCACCGTGACGGTCAAGACCAAGGTCCCCAACTTCTCCCTGCTCAAGGATCGTCTGGCCATCGTCCGCGTTACCCCGGCCACCCAGACCGAGGAGGATCGCGCCAAGCAGCCGATCGGCTCCGGCCCCTGGATGTACGACTCTATCTCCGATACCGAGATCACCCTGGTTCCCAACCCCGAGTACAACGGTGAGTATGCTGCCGAGGATAAGAAGATCCAGTACAGCATCCTGACCGACCCCACTGCTCGCGTTACCGCTCAGCAGGAGGGCTCCACGCTCGTTATGGAGCTCGTTACCGCTGACGCCGTCGACCAGCTCGAGAGCGCCGGCTGCAAGATTGACAACGTTCAGGGTTTCGGCACCCGCTTCATCATGTTCAACGTCGCCAAGGAGCCTTGGAACAACGTCAAGGTCCGTCAGGCTGTCATGTATGCGCTCGACACCGAGAAGATGGTCAGCAACACCTTCGCCGGCCTTGCCACCGCTGCCAGCTGCTACCTGCCCAAGAGCTTCACCAACTATCATGAGGCTTCCACGGTGTACAAGACCGACACCAAGAAGGCTAAGAAGCTCATCGAGGAGTCTGGCATCACCCCGGGTGCCATCACCCTGCGCACCACCGACAACGAGCAGATTAAGGGCATGGCCGCCCAGGTCAAGAACGACCTCGACGCTCTCGGCTTCGATGTGACCATCCAGACCGATACCTCGCCGGCCACCTACGCCGCCATCGACGGCGGCGAGGCCTACGATATCCTCCTTGCCCCTGGCGATCCTTCCTGCTTCGGCGCCGACCCCGACCTGCTGCTCAACTGGTGGTACGGCGACAACGTCTGGATGCAGACCCGTTGCCCGTGGAAGGAGTCCGCTGAGTGGCAGAAGCTCCACGGTCTCATGGACGAGGCTCTTGCCGCCGAGGGCGACGAGCAGCAGAAGAAGTGGAACGAGTGTTTCGACATCATTGCCGACAACGCCGTTCTGTACCCCGTTGTCCACGTCAAGACCGTCTCCGCTTCTTGGGACGATCCGTCCACTGCGCCCAATGGCGAGGCCCTCGATGGTTTCAAGGGCATCGGCACGACGAGCATGTCCTTCAGGGGCGTTGCGACCGTCAAGGCGTAAGACTCGCTTGAGTCTATATGCAGGATGTCGGTCGTTGGGACCGTATCCTCATAGTTGAAACAAAGACCCGGGCGGCAACGATGTCGCTCGGGTCTTGTAATGAGTATCCGTACTCATATACCAGTTGGTCCTACCGACAAAAGAAAGGGGAGAGAACGTGAACAACTTGCTACGTTTGATTGGAAGGCGTCTTGTGGCGCTGCCGATCATGGCATTGGGCGTCACCGTCCTGGTGTTCTTCCTTATGTCGTTCTCCAAGACCGACCCCGCCTACACGGCGTTGGGTGACGGTGCCTCGCCCGAGGCGGTTGCCGAGTACCATGAGAAGTATGGTCTGGACGACCCCTGGCCCGTGCGCTACGTGCGCTATATGGGCGATTTGATCCATGGCGACATGGGCACCTATGGTGCTGCCCGCAACTCCGTTGCCAAGCGCATCTCCACGGCCCTGCCCGTCACGATGCAGCTGACCTTCATCGGTCTTGCCATCGGTGCGGTCGTTTCGTTTTTGCTCGGCGTCATCGCGGCACTGTATCGCGACAAATGGCCGGACCAAGTAATCCGTGTCTTTTCCATCGCCGGCTTGGCAACCCCGTCGTTCTGGCTTGCCGTTCTGTTGATCCTGCTGTTCTCTTCCTACCTTAAGGTGCTCCCGGCATCGGGCGCTCTGCCTCACTTCACCACGAATCCGGTTGGCTATCTGGGGCGTATGATCATGCCCGCTATCGCCTTGGCATTTCCGCTGACGGGCCAGATGACTCGTATCGTGCGTACCGCCATGGTCGAGGAGCTCGACAAGGATTATGTCCGTATGGCTCGCGGCGCCGGCGTTCCCGAGAAGGTCGTCGTCGGCATCAACGTTCTTCGCAATGCGCTGATCACCCCGGTCACCACCCTCGGTCTTAAGATCGGTTACCTCATGGGCGGCGCCGTCGTCATCGAGGTTATCTTCAACCTCCCCGGCATGGGCACCGCGATTCTGCAGGGCGTTCAGGGCAACGAGGCGAACCTGGTTCAGGGCGTCGTCATCGTCGTTGCTCTTGCCTTCATCATCATCAACATCGTGGTTGACATGCTCTACCTGCTCATCAACCCGCGCATCAGGACGGTGTAGATTATGGTAAAGATTCGAGAGAAGCAAACCGAGCAGCTCGAGAAGGCTGCCTCCAAGGGGCTCAAGCTCGGTGGCTGGAAGAAGATGACGCTGTCTTCTAAGATTGCCGCCGTCGTGCTGGTGCTGGTCGCCCTGACTGCGATTCTGGCGCCCCTTCTTGCCCCCTATAGCCCGGTCGAGATCTTTACGGCTCGCCAGGCTCCCGGCAACGGATTTATCTTCGGTACCGACGATAAGGGTCGCGACATTCTGTCGCGTATGCTCTACGGTGGTCGTTACTCGCTGATTATCGGCTTTGGCGCCACCGCCATGGCTCTGGTCTGCGGCTCGGTCGTGGGCGCCCTTGCAGCGGTTTCGCGCAAGGCCGTCTCCGAGACGATCATGCGTATCTTGGACATCATCATGTCCATCCCGGGCATCGCCCTCGCGGCCGTCTTCGTCTCCATCCTGGGCAACTCCGTGCCGTCGATCATCTTCGCCATCGGCTTTATGTACACTCCGCAGATTGCCCGTATCGTACGCGCCAATATCGTGTCCGAGTACGGCGAGGACTATGTCCGCGCGGTCATCGTTTCCGGCGCCAAGGCTCCGTGGATTTTGATTAAGCATGTTCTGCGTAACTGCATCGCCCCGATCATGGTCTTCACCGTTACCCTGGTCGCCGACGCCATCATCTTCGAGGCCTCGCTGACCTTCATCGGCGCTGGTATCCAGGAGCCCACCGCTACCTGGGGCAACATCCTCGCCGACGCCCGCGGCGGCGTGCTCGCCGGTCGTTGGTGGCAGGCGCTGTTCCCGGGCCTAGCCATCATGATCACCTGCCTGGCGCTCAACATCCTCTCCGAGGGCATTACCGACGCCATGGCCGCTGCTCCCTCCGCTGCCCTGGATCCTACCGATTCCTCCAAGCGTCGCGAGGCCGACCTGCTGGTCTCCGACCCCGTTCGCGCCTACAAGGAGCAGGCCCAGTCCCTCTCCGCTCGCCTTGGCGCCCTGCGCGATGTCGAGCTCAAGCGTGACGATCGCCACGTGCCCGACGAGTCCGTTGAGCCGATTCTCTCGGTCCGTGACTTCTGCATCCAGTTTGAGCATCACGGTGATATCAACGTCGTCGACCATGTCAACTTTGACGTTCGTCCTGGTCAGACCATGGGCCTGGTGGGCGAGTCCGGTTGCGGTAAGTCCATCACCACGCTGGCCATCATGGGCCTGACCGACGATGACGAGCATCTTTCCGGCGAGGTTCTCTGGGAGGGTCGCGACCTGCTCAAGATGAGCAAGAAGGAGTGGTTCGGCCTGCGCGGTACCGATATCGCTATGGTCTATCAGGACGCCCTGTCCTCGCTTAATCCCTCCATGCTCATCTCTGCCCAGATGAAGCAGCTCACCAAGCGCGGCGGAACCCGCAGCGCCGAGGAGCTCCTGGAGCTCGTCGGCCTCGATCCCAAGCGCACGCTCGAGAGCTATCCGCACGAGCTTTCCGGCGGCCAGCGTCAGCGTGTCCTGATCGCTATGGCCCTTACCCGCGACCCCAAGCTGGTCATCTGCGACGAGCCCACGACCGCTCTGGACGTTACCGTCCAGAAGCAGGTCATCAAGCTGCTCAACGATCTTCAGGCCAAGCTCGGCTTTGCCATGATCTTCGTTTCGCACGACCTGGCACTGGTCGCCGAGGTCGCTCATAACATCACGGTTATGTACGCCGGCCAGGTTATCGAGCAGGCGCCCACCAAGGAGCTGCTCACCAACCCGATTCACGAGTACACCCGCGGCCTTCTGGGTTCCGTCCTGTCCATCGAGAGCGGTTCGGGCCGCCTGCACCAGGTGCCCGGCGCCGTTCCGAGCCCGCGCGATTTCCCCAAGGGCGATCGCTTCGCGCCCCGCTCGAGCCATCCGCGCATTGGCCTGGACACCCGTCCGGTCTTCAAGCGCGTGCCCGGCACCGAGCACTTCTATTCCGAGCTCCCCGACGAGGTGCTCAAGGCAAATGGTTTGACCCCTCACGCGGAGGTGATGTAGATGAGCGAGACCGCAGTCAACGGCGTCGAGCCGATCATCTTCCTTGATGACGTCCACGTCACCTTTAGGACCCGTACCGGCTCGATTCTGCACCCCAACCTGGTTCACGCCGTCCAGGGTGTAACGATTAAGCTCATGCCCGGTCAGACGATCGGCATCGTCGGCGAGTCCGGTTGCGGAAAGTCCACCACCGCCAACGTCATGTGCGGCCTGCAGGCCCCCACGAGCGGCAAGGTCTACTTTAAGGGCAAGGACGTTACCAAACGTACCGCCGAGGACCGTCGCCACATGGGTCGCGTCATCTCGGTCGTGTTCCAGAACCCGGCCACGGCGCTCAATCCCCGCATGGTCGTTCGCGAGCAACTGCTCGACCCCATGCGCGTCCACAACCTGGGTACCGAGGCCGAGCAGGAGAAGCGCGTCAAGGAGCTCTTGGAGCTCACCGGTCTGCCCAGCTCCGCCGCCGAGGTTCTTCCCGGCCAGCTTTCGGGCGGCCAGCGCCAGCGCGTCGCAATTGCGCGCGCCCTGTCGCTGAACCCCGATGCCATCATCGCCGACGAGCCCACCTCGGCTCTGGACGTTTCGGTCCGCGCGCAGATTCTGAACCTGCTGACCGACCTTAAGAAGGAGCTCGGCCTGGCCATGGTGTTCATCAGCCATGACATCCAGACGGTCCGCTATATCTCTGACGACATCATCGTTATGAATGGCGGCAAGATCGTCGAGCAGGGCGAGGCCAAGCAGGTCTTCCAGCACCCCCAGGACCCCTACACCAAGATGCTGCTCGGCGCTGCGCCGTCGCTGCTGCATCCCAAGCTCGGCGAGTAACCTCGCTTTCCCTCCCGTGCGCCCGGTTCCCTTGCCGGGCGCACCTCCGTTGCGATTTCGAAAGGTTGGGTTCACGAGCCATGCCAAGTGCTCAGGAGCTACAACATCAATTTGGTGAATATCGAGGCGCCATGCCCCGTCCATCAGATTTCGATCTCTTTTGGAAGGATCGCATGGCCGAGGCCGACGCCGTCGGGCTTGACTATGCGATCGACACGGCATCGGTCACCGATGCCGCGACCTGCCAACTTTTCGACCTCTGGTATACCGGCATGTGTGGCGCTCGCCTGCATGCCAAGTACCTTAAACCCGTCTCGGACGAGCCCGTGCCATTGGTGCTTCAGTTCCATGGGTATCCGGGTGCAAGCCGCAGCTGGTTTGAGCAGGCGTCGTTTGCGGGCATGGGCATGGCACTCATCGCCCTCGACTGCCCCGGCCAAGGAGGTCCCTCCGAGGACATTGGTGGATTTGAGGGCACAACGGTTGCCGGGCATATCGTCGCCGGCATCGACGGCGACCCGGCCAACCTCTACTATGTCCGCTTGCACCAAGATATTCGCATCCTGTGCCGTATTGTTCGCGAGCTCGAGGGCATCGATCTTTCCCGTGTGTTTGTGAACGGCGCGTCGCAGGGTGGTGGTTTGGGCATTGCGACCTGTGCGCTTAACAGCGAGCTTATCAATCGTGCCGCCATCCTCTATCCCTTCCTGTCAGATTTCCGCCTAGTCTGGGATTTGGATGCAGACGACATTGCCTACGAGGGCCTGCGCTATTGGTCTCGCTGGTTTGACGAGGACTCGACTCGTATTGACGAAGCCTATGCCAAGCTGGCGTACTTCGATTCCAAGAACTTTGCCCCTATGGTCAAATGCCCCGTGCTGTTTGGCACCGGCACAGCCGATATCGTCTGCCCGCCAGCGACGCAGTTTGCGGTCTATAACAACCTGACCTGCGAAAAGCGTCATGAGTTCTTTGAAGGCTTTGGCCACGAGGAGATTCAGGATTTTGACGATCTGATCATTCCGTTTTTCTGCAAGGGAGGGGAGGCTCATGTCTAAGTGCGAGAGCAATGTTAATGAGCTGATTGTCCCCGGGCTCGTGGGAATTCCTGGAACGGTTTCGTCAAGGCTCGCAGAATATCGGGACTGGCGCGGTGATGTCCAAGCAGATGTTTCTGATTTAGAGACATGCGCTTCGAATCTTGAGATTCAAGGCCTGGCCATTACGGCGATTGACTTTGTTAACCCCTGCGCCCGTTACTCGGAGGTCTCCTTTGAGCTCGGTGACGATGCGATTCACGCTCGTTTGATCGAGCCTGTCGGTCGTGCCCGAGTATCTGAGCGCGTGCCGCTGTGCCTGATGTTCCACGACATCGATCGGCCTGTGCGCGGCTGGCATCACATGACGAGATTTGCCGCCATGGGGTATGCCGTCCTCGCGCTGGATGACGATGTTGCTGGTGCGGACGACCTGCAGCGGGGGATTTCTTCGTCCGCTTTTGTCGAGCGCGTCCGTTGGGGTTGCGCGTTGGCGAAGGTGGCGCGCAATCTTGATGGCATGGACCCCGACCGCATCTTTGCATGGGGCGAGGGCCTTGGCGGCGGAGTCGCGCTGGCGGTTTCTGCTCTGGACGAGCGGGGCCTCGCCTGCACGGCGGTTGCCAATCCAATTCCCGGTGGCCTTGAGGCGCTGTCGTCTCGGGTGCGCGGATCGGTGCTCATGGGCACATCGCTCATGGATGCCGCGAGCGACCCCAAGGGCCAGTTTGCCGTATTCAACGGTCTTGAGTGTGACCGGAGGCATATCGTCTATGCCAAATACGCTCACGAGCGCATCAATGCGTTCGAAAACGAAGTCGTCGACTTCTTTAACCAAACGTTCTACCCGTGTTCTTTGGCCTAGGCGGCCTGGACACTGCCAACAAGAGTGGGCGGCATAGGGCTGCCCGCCAGACAACTAAGGAGATTCTTGTGGCAACTCAGAAATTCACCGGCGTTATCCCTCCCGTCGTTGTTCCCGATACCGAAGATCACCAGCTCGACGTTGCCTCCTTTGAGCGCAGCATCAACCGCATGATCGATGCCGGCGTCGATGGCTTGTTCTTCCTGGGCTCCTCGGGCGAGGTCGTCTTCTCCACCGACGAGCGTCGCCGTCAGATCATCGCCGAGGCCGTCCGTATCGTCGACCACCGCGTTCCCGTTCTGGTCGGCATCATCGACACCGAGACCGAGCGCATGATCGAGCACGGTAAGGTCGCTCAGGAGCTGGGCGCCGATGCTCTCGTCGCCACCTGCCCGTTCTATGCCCTGCAGGGCATGACCGAGGTCGAGGAGCACTTCCGCATCCTGCATGAGGAACTCGACCTGCCCATCTTCGCCTACGACATCCCCGTGTGTGTCCACACCAAGCTCCCCTGGAAGCTCCTTGCCAAGCTCGGTGCCGAGGGCGTTCTGGCCGGCGTCAAGGATTCCTCGGGTGATGACATCTCGTTCCGCTACCTCGTTCAGGAGAACGAGAAGAACGGCCATCCGATGAGCATCCTCACCGGTCACGAGGTTGTTGTCGACGGCGCTTACCTCGGTGGCGCCGACGGTTCCGTCCCGGGTCTCGCCAACGTTGAGCCCGAGGGCTACGTGCGTCAGTGGAAGGCCGCTCAGGCTGGTGACTGGGCTACCGTCAAGGCCGAGCAGGATCGCCTCAATGAGATTTCGCATATCTGGGATGTCACCTCGGGCGTCCAGGGCTATGCCGGTGGCGTCGGCGCCTTCAAGACCGCTATGAACCTCATGGGTATCTTCGACAGCCCGACCATGCCGCGCCCGGTGAAGGCCATGACCGGCGAGAACGTCGAGGCTATTAAGAAGGTCCTCCAGGACAACGGTCTCCTGTAAAGCTTCCCCGGGCACCCGATCTTGGGGCTCAAGCGGTCGAGCGTGACCCATTAGGTCAACGCCCGACCGCTTTCACCCCAACCTCGGACACCCGGGAAACCTTTACCAAGCTGCGGCGATAACGCAGCCTTCATTTCCTGTAGTTGTTTTTATCTCCTAAGGAGAGCGACATGGAGAACAAGTACGTCTGCTCTGTCGATATCGGCGGAACTAAGATCGCGACTGCCATCATGGAGTACCCGGCTGACGGTAGTGTGCCCCGTCCCGTCTTTGAGGCCGAGGTTCCCACCGAGGCCCAAGAGGGCGGCGAGGCCGTCTTCCAGCGTATCGAGGCGTCCATCAAGGCCGCTCTCGAGGCGAATCCCGATGTCGAGGTCCTTGGCGTCGGTATCGGCGCCGCCGGCGTCGTCGATCCCAAGACGGGCGCTATCGCGTATGCCAATGAGATCATGCCCGGCTGGTCCGGCGTTCAGTTGGGGCCGCGTCTGCGCGAGGACCTCGGTCTTCCCGTTGCCGTTGTGGGCGACGTGCAGGCTCATGCTCTGGGCGAGGCCCACTGGGGCGTCGGCAAGGGCAAGTTCTCCGTCTTGTGTCTTGGCATCGGCACGGGCATCGGCGGCGCATATGTCGAGAGCGGCCGCGTGATGCAGGGCTTCCATGGTGCTGCCGGTCATATGGGCCACATTGAGTGTTCGGCTGCCGCCGGCATTCCCTGCGCCTGCGGGCGTTCCGGCCATCTGGAGTCGGTTGCTTCGGGCACTTCCATTGGTCGAATGTACGATGAGCGTTTTGGCCGCGTCGACCCCAGCCGTCCTTCGGTCGGTCGCGATGTGAACGATCTGTGCCGTGCGGGCGACGCAAAGGCGACCGAGGTCATCCATGACGCCGGCTTTGCGCTGGGGGCCAGCTTGGGCTCGCTCGCTAACATCCTGGACCCTGAGGTCATCGTGCTTTCGGGCGGCGTGATTCACCAAGGTCCCGATTGGCGTTCGCAGACGTGGAAGGATTCGGTGCACAAGGGCTATGCCAGCCAGGCGCTCGATCCGCTTCAGGACACGCCGATCCTCATCGGTTCTCTGGAGGGCGATGCTCCGCTCATCGGTGCCGCCGAGCATCTTCTTGCTTCGTTGAAGTAAACATAACTACCAAGTGTGCCTTCTGAGGTGCCGCAGATTGACGTGAAAGAGGAGCGAAGCGTACTTCGGTACGCGAGCGACGGTTTGAACGTCAAGGTGCGGCGTCTCAGAAGGCTGTTTTGAGAAAGGTTGAGTCGAACATGACCGTTGATCCTTTGATCCAGTCCCTGAAGGGCAAGCTCGTCGTGAGCGTTCAGGCGTATATGGGCGAGCCGCTTCGTACGCCCGAGACCATGGCGCAAATGTCTCGCGCTTGCGAGCTCGGCGGCGCCGCCGCCATTCGCTGCCAGGGCCTTGCCGACATTGCCGCCATTAAGGGTCGCTGTGAGGTTCCCGTCATCGGCCTGTGGAAGGATGGGCACGAGGGCGTTTACATCACGCCGACGCTGCGTCACGCTCGCGCCTGCGTTGCTGCCGGTGCCGATATCGTGGCGATCGACGCCACCGATCGTCCGCGCCCCGATGGCAAGACGGTCGAGGATACCTTCCGCCCGCTGCACGAGGAGGGTGTGCTCCTGATGGCGGATTGTGCCACCATCGAGGATATTCGCCGTGCTGTTGATATGGGCTTTGACCTGGTATCCACCACGCTTTCTCACGGCGTCGCCGCCATCGACTGCACCATGGCCGATGGCCCCGACCTGCCGCTCCTGCGTCAGGCGACTGAGGAATTCCCCGGCCTTCCTATCATTTGCGAGGGTCGCGTGCATACGCCCGAGGAGGCTCGCGCCGCGATCGATGCTGGCGCCTGGGCCGTTGTCGTCGGCACCGCCATCACGCACCCCACGAGTATTACGAGTTGGTTCAAGGCTGCACTTGAGGCGTAAGACAGGCCTCGTATCCGCTCGGGGCGGTATACTCAATATAGGCAATTGACCGCGCGGGATCCGGGTTGCTGGGTCCCGCGCTTGTTTTCGGGAGGCAGCACATGCAAAAGGGAGATGCCATGGATGCGGCGGAGCGCTCGGAGCGCATCCCCGATATCGTCATCATCACCGGAATGTCCGGATCGGGCCGCACACAGGCCATGCACGTGTTCGAGGACATGGGCTATTTTTGCATCGATAACCTGCCTCCGCGTCTCATCGCCCAGCTTGCCGAGCTCGTCGGCATCAATACGGGCGTGGGCAGGCATCTCGCCGTCACCTGTGACCTGCGCAGCCAGGGCTTGTTCGATGAGCTGCTCGATGCCGTTGCCGCACTCGAGGAGCGCGAGATGAGCTGTGACATCGTGTTTCTCGAGGCCTCTGACGAGGTGCTGATCCGTCGTTATAGCGAAAACCGCCGCCGCCATCCCATTGCCAAGCCGGGGGAGACTACGGCCGATGCGATTCAGCGCGAGCGCCTGCAGCTGCAGGGTGTGCGCGACCGAGCCGATATGATCATCGACACGAGCCGCCTGCGTACCTCTGCCCTGCGCAACAAATTGCGCATGGCGTTCTCCGAGTTGTCCGACCAGCAGCTCATGGACGTTCACGTGTTCTCGTTTGGCTTTAAGCACGGTATGCCCGTTGAGGCGGACATTATGATCGACGTTCGCTTCCTGCCCAATCCGTTCTACGATCCCGAGATGCGCACCATGACCGGTCTCGATAAGAAGGTCTCCGACTTTGTTCTGGACCATCCCAAGACCCAGGAGTTCTGGAAAGCTTGGACGCAGCTGCTCGATACGGTGATGCCGGGCTATATCGCGGAGGGCAAGCCACAGCTTTCTATTGCCATCGGCTGCACGGGCGGTCAACACCGCAGCGTTGCCATCGCCGAGGCCACGGCACGTTATTTGGAAGGCGCTCAATATCACGTGAGCATTTCCCACCGCGACCTGTCGCGCGCCAACACGAAAGCATAGGCCTGCATGTCGTTTACCGCCGAGGTGCGTGACGAACTCGCGCGCTGCGAACCCGAATGTGAATACTGCGACTTGTCGACGCTTGCCGCCCTCACGCGCGTGAGCGGTACGCTCTCGCTTGCCGGCTCTGGGCGGTATCGTTTGACGGTTGCGACTGAGACGGGAGCCGTCGCGCGCACGATGATCACGCTGACGCATCGTATCCTTAAGCTCAAAACGGAGTTCACCGTCCGCAAATCTGTCTTGCATAAGGTTCGAAACTACCTCATCACCTTGCCTGATCAGCCAGACCTGGATAAGGCCTTGGTTCTGCTGGGTATCCTCGACCGTAGGGGAGGACTTGTCGCCGGCGTACCCCGACATATCGTTGCCCGTCCTTGCTGCAGGCTTGCCTATATCCGCGGCGCGCTCATCGCGGGCGGCTTCGTGGCCGATCCACGCGGCGATTTTCATTTGGAGATCGCTGTGCAGGGCGAGCAATATGCCAAGGGACTTTGCGATCTGTTGGAGCAGATTGGGGTCCATGCTCGTGTTAATGCACGGCGGGGGTCATATGCCGTGTACATTAAGAGCGCCGAGGAAATCGAGCATCTATTAAAGCTGATTGGTGCCAAGCGCAGCGTTGCCGAGATTGAGGAGGCGCGCGCGGTCAAGTTGGTTAAGAACGATGTGAACCGTCGCGTGAATGCCGAGCTCGCCAACCAGACCAGAAGCGCCGGTGCCGCCCAACATCAGCTTGCGCTTATCGATGAGCTCGAGCAGCGTGGCCTTCGCGATGCGCTTCCGGATGCCTTGGCGGTCTTTTGCGACCTGCGCGAGCGCTATCCTGATCTGTCGCTGCGTGATTTGGGGGAGATGGCTGACCCTCCCTTGTCGAAGTCAGCCCTCTACCATCGTGTTTTACGGCTTGAAAAGCTCATTGAAGCAAACAGGTAGTTTGAAGTAACGACTTATATATGGATTTAGCTGCTATTTTAGTATTTAAAACGTTTTAACGTAAATTTGATTTTCAATTTCGAGCATTCTCGTGAAATTCAAGTCAAAAAAAAGGTATATTAGGCGAGTGGTTAGTTTGTGGGCCTCAACGGCGGGCGCTGTAGCTCGCGGGGGCCTTACGAAAGGAGACACAATGGCAGTAAAGGTTGCTATTAACGGCTTCGGTCGCATCGGTCGTCTGGCTTTCCGTCAGATGTTCGGTCATGAGGGCTCCGAGATCGTCGCTATCAACGACCTCACCTCTCCCGATATGCTCGCTTACCTGCTGAAGTACGACTCCACGCAGGGCAACTACGCTCGCGATCACGAGGTCGTTGCTGGCGAGGATTCCATCACCGTTGACGGCAAGGAGATCAAGATCTACAAGGAGGCCGACGCCAACAACCTGCCTTGGGGCGACCTCGACGTCGACGTCGTTCTCGAGTGCACCGGCTTCTACACCAGCAAGGCTAAGGCTCAGGCCCACATCAACGCTGGCGCCAAGAAGGTCGTCATCTCCGCTCCGGCCGGCAGTGATCTGCCCACCATCGTGTACAACGTCAACCATGAGACGCTGACCGCTGAGGACAACATCATCTCCGCTGCTTCCTGCACCACCAACTGCCTCGCCCCGATGGCCAAGGGTCTGAACGACTTCGCTCCCATCGTGTCCGGCATCATGACCACCATCCACGCCTTCACCGGCGACCAGATGCCGCTCGACGGCCCGCAGCGCAAGGGCAACTTCCGTCGCTCCCGCGCCTGCTCCGAGAACATCGTCCCGAACACCACGGGCGCTGCCAAGGCCATCGGCCTGGTTCTCCCCGAGCTCAACGGCAAGCTCATCGGTGCCGCCCAGCGCGTCCCGACGCCGACCGGCTCGCTGACCAACCTCTACGCCGTCGTTGACAAGAAGGTCACCGTCGACGAGGTCAACGCTGCCATGAAGGCTTACGCCGAGACCATCCCCGAGACCTTCGCCTACAACGAGGACCAGATCGTCTCCCGCGACATCGTCGGCGAGACCCACGGCTCCATCTTCGACGCCACTCAGACCATGTGCTCTGACCTCGGCAACGGTCAGACCCTCGTTCAGGTCACCTCTTGGTACGACAACGAGAACTCCTACACCTCTCAGATGGTCCGCACCATCAAGTACTTCGAGAAGTTCGTTGCTTAATTTAGCTTTTAGCGAATAGCTCGTTGAGCGTCTAAAGAAGGGCGCGGCCTTATAGGGCTTACACCCTAGGGTCGCGCCCTTTTTATAAGAAATCGTCTGCCGTAATGGGAGGCAGACACGTACGAAAGGTAGAAGCAAACATGGCCTTTACCAAGAAGACCGTCCGCGACATCGATGTCGACGGAAAGCGCGTTCTCGTCCGCGTTGACTTTAACGTGCCTATCAAGGATGGCGTCGTTGGCGACACCACCCGTATCAAGGCTGCCCTGCCCACCATCAACTACCTCGTTGAGCACAACGCTCGCGTCATCCTCATGAGCCACCTCGGCCGTCCCGAGGGCACCGGCTTCCAGCCCGAGCTGTCCCTCGAGCCCGTCGCCAAGAAGCTCGCTGAGCTCTCTGGTCTCGACGTTGCCTTTGTCGCCGACACCTACGGCGAGAAGGCTGCTGAGGCTGTCGCCGCCGTCGAGCCGGGCAAGGTCCTCGTTCTCGAGAACGTCCGTTTTGACAAGCGTGAGAAGAAGAACGATCCCGAGATCGCCAAGAAGCTCGCTTCCTATGGTGACGTCTTCGTTCTCGATGCCTTCGGCACCGCTCACCGCGCCCAGGGTTCCGTCGTGGGCCCCGCCGCTTACCTGCCTGCCGTCGCCGGCTTCCTGCTCGAGAAGGAGGTCGACACGCTGACCGGCATCTTCGCCGAGCCCGAGCGCCCCTTCGTCGCCATCGTCGGCGGTTCCAAGGTTTCCTCCAAGATCGGCGTTCTCGATCACCTCATCGACTCTGCTGACACCCTGATCATCGGTGGCGGTATGGCCTACACCTTCTTCCTGGCTCAGGGCCTGTCCGTCGGTCAGTCCCTCAAGGAAGAGGACTGGGTCGAGCGCGCTGGCGAGATGCTCAAGAAGGCCGAGGAGAAGGGCGTCAAGATCCTGCTCCCCATCGACAACCGCGTTGCCGATCATTTTGGCGAGGACGCTGTCCCCGAGGTTGTCGCTTCCGACGCTATCCCCGACGATCGTGAGGGCATGGACATCGGCCCCAAGACCGAGGAGCTCTACGCCGAGGCCGTCAAGGGCGCCAAGACCGTGTTCTGGAATGGCCCCATGGGCGTCTTCGAGTTCGACAACTTTGCTCACGGCACCCAGGCTATCGCCGAGGCTGTCGCCGAGGCCGACTGCACCTCGATCATCGGCGGTGGCGACTCTGTCGCAGCTGTCAACAAGTTCAACCTGGCCGACAAGATGAGCTGGATCTCCACCGGTGGTGGCGCTTCCATGGAGCTCGTCGAGGGTAAGGCCCTGCCCGGAGTGGAGGCGCTTCTCGATGCCTAATCGCACCCTTCTTATCGCTGGTAACTGGAAGATGAACAACGACGTCGCCGAGGCTGCCAAGCTCGCCGACGAGCTGGCTCAGGCTCTGCCCGAGGTTCCGGCTGGCGTCGAGGTGCTCGTCTGCCCTCCGACCATCGACATCACCACGGTTCATGACCGCATTCAGGCTGCCCCCATCGCCCTCGGTGCACAGAACGTGTACTGGGAGGCCAAGGGTGCCTTCACCGGTGAGTCCTCTTGCGACATGCTCAAGTCCGCTGGCTGCACCTACTGCATCATCGGTCACTCCGAGCGTCGCGACTACTTCCACGAGACCGACGAGGACCAGAACAAGAAGGCTAAGGCTCTCGTTGCCGCCGGCCTTGTTCCCGTCTTCTGCTGCGGCGAGTCCCTCGAGGTCCGCGAGGCTGGCACCTATGTCGAGCACGTCGTGAACCAGGTCAAGGCTGGCCTTGCTGGTCTTGAGATCACCTGCCCCAAGCAGGTCGTCGTCGCCTACGAGCCCATCTGGGCCATCGGCACCGGCAAGACCGCTACCGCCGAGGACGCTCAGGAGGTCTGCGGTGCTATCCGTGAGACCCTCAAGGAGATGTTCGGCGAGGAGCTCGCTAACGGCATCCGCGTGCTGTATGGCGGTTCCGCCAAGCCCGGCAACATCGCCGAGCTCGTCGCCAAGCCCGACGTTGACGGCGCCCTCGTGGGCGGCGCTTCGCTCAAGGCTGCCGACTTCGCCTCTATGGTCGTCAAGGCAGGCGAGTAGGACATATGGCACAACGTCATCTTCCTGCACTCCTGATTATCATGGACGGCTGCGGCCTTGCTCCGGCCGATGGCGAGAACGCCGTCGCCGCTGCCAAGACGCCCTTCCTTGATGGCCTGTACGAGAAGTATCCTCACACCACGCTCGGTGCTTCGGGCGAGGACGTGGGCCTTCCCGACGGCCAGATGGGCAACTCCGAGGTGGGTCACCTCAACATCGGTGCCGGTCGCATCGTGTTCCAGGAGCTTTCGCGCATCAACAATGCCATCAAGGACGGCTCCATCGCCAAGAACGAGGTTTTCGTCAAGGCCATGGACGATGTCAAGGCTGACGGCAAGACTCTCCACCTCATGGGCCTTATGAGCCCTGGCGGCGTTCACTCCCACATGAACCACGTCGAGGCTCTGGTCAAGATGGCTGCCGAGCATGGTGTCAAGACCGTTCGCGTCCACGCCTTCATGGATGGCCGCGACGTCGACCCGCAGTCCGGTGCCGGTTACATGAGTGAGTTCTGCGCCTTCCTGGCCAAGATTTCCGAGGAGACCGGTTGCGACGCTCGCGTTGCCACCGTCTCGGGTCGTTATTGGGCGATGGACCGCGACAACCGTTGGGAGCGCATCCAGCGCGCCTACGACGTCATGGTCAACGCGTCCGATGCTGATACCGACCCCGTTGCCGGTATCAAGGCCTACTACGAGAAGGACCCGCGCGGCGACGAGTTCGTCGAGCCCTTCGCTGCCCACAACGAGGGCATCCACGAGGGCGACGCGGCTATTTTCTTCAACTTCCGTCCCGACCGCGCACGTCAGATGACCCGCGTGTTCACGGACAAGGAGTTCGACGGCTTTGAGCGCGAGCAGATCAAGCTCTCGCACTTTGTGACGATGACCGAGTACGATCCGACGTTTGACGTCGAGGTCGCCTTCCCCAAGACGTTCCCCGAGAACGTCCTGGCCGACGTCATCGCCGCCAATGGCCTGAAGCAGCTGCACACCGCCGAGACCGAGAAGTACGCCCACGTGACGTTCTTCCTCAACGGCGGCATCGAGGAGCCCAAGGAGGGCGAGGAGCGCGTGCTCGTCGCTTCCCCCAAGGTCGCTACCTACGATCTGCAGCCCGAGATGAGCGCTCCCGAGGTGACCGAGAAGCTTGTCGCCGCCATCAACGAGGATCGCGCTGATTTCTACATCGTGAACTTCGCGAACTGCGACATGGTTGGTCACACCGGTGTCTTCGACGCCGCCGTTAAGGCCGTCGAGGCTGTTGACGATGCCCTGTCCAAGGTTGTCCCGGCGATTCTCGCCAAGGGCGGCTTTGCGCTGATTACCGCCGACCACGGTAACGCCGATCACATGTTTGACGTTGCTTCCGACGGTTCCAAGCATCCGTTTACGGCTCACACCACCAACCGCGTGCCGTTCATCATTGTTGATGAGAAGGCACAGCTCACCGGTATCGAGGACGGCCGTCTTTCCGATATCGCTCCGACCATGCTCACCATGGCTGGTATTGAGCCTTCCGCCGAGATGACGGGCCGCGTGCTCGCCACCGAGGCCTAATAGAAAACAAATACCGTTTTCTAGTAAGGGGGTTGTCCACAACCGGACAACCCCCTTTTTGGTATTTCTGCCATTTCCACCCCGTCCTTGAGTGGCAGGTAGGGGAGAGCGGGGGATTGTGGTACAGTACTGGAGTTTGAACTGTTCTATTAAGGAGCTTATCTATGGGTCCGTTCCAGATTCTTCTGTTTGTCGTTTGGGCTGTTTCTGCCGTGGCGCTGACGATTCTCGTCCTGATGCATTCCGGTAAGGGTACCGGCGTTTCGGATATGATTGCCAGCTCGCTGTATAACTCCAGCTCTGCCACGGGCGTCATGGAGCAGAACCTTGACCGCCTGACCGTCATCATGGCTGTCGTGTTTGCCGTGTGCGTCGTGCTGTGCATGTTCTTCTTCCCGCAGGGCATCGTGGGCTACTAATCACGAGCTGCATAAATACTTGAAAAGGGTCCCGCAAGTGCGGGACCCTTTTTGTTTACATATTTGTAACAGAGTCAAAATATCCTCATATACTTCGCCCAACTAAAGAAAATCTCGACCGTTAACCGGAATTAGCCCCAAATCGTGCATAAAATGCGCTACTGTATTGCAATACGTTGGTCCGCTTTGTATAACCAGCCAAAACGGCGGACCGCGTTTGAATGGTTCGATTGGGCTGTCTTGACGTTGCCCGACCGAACTTACTTTGTCCTATCTCATAAGGAGGATGGCATGGCTGATTCTATGTTCCACCAGCCCGTTATGGGTCGTCGCGCCTTTGTCGGCGGTACCCTTGCTGCGAGCTCCATGGCTTTTCTTGCCGCATGCGGCAAGAAGGGCGGCGACGCTTCCGGTTCTGAGTCCGGTTCGACGCTGAACTTCTACATCAACAACCCGGTCTGCATCGACCCCTATAACGTCCAGGAGGACCAGGGCACTCAGGTCGAGTACCAGCTCTTTGATGCTCTGACCTCTTATGACGCCGAGAAGGGCGAGATCGTTCCGCTGGCTTGCGAGTCCTTTGAGGCCAACGACGACGCCACCGAGTTCACCTTCAAGATCAAGAAGGCCAAGTTCCACAACGGTGACGACGTTACCTCCAAGTCCTTCAAGCTCGGTTGGGAGCGTCTGGTCAACACCAAGTCGGCCATCGCTACCGAGTACGGCCCTTCCGAGGTCTCCTATCACCTTTCTATGGTCGAGGGCTATGACGACCTGCTTGCCGGTAACGCTACCGAGCTCAGCGGTGTTACTTGCCCCGACGATGAGACCCTCGTCGTCAAGCTGTCTTCCGCTTACGCCGACTTCCCCTTCGTCGCCTCTCACCCGGCTCTGGCCCCGGTTCCCGAGTGCGCCGAGTCCGATGTCAAGAGCTTCTATCTTGCACCGGTCGGTAACGGCCCGTTCATGATGGACGGCAAGTGGGAGGATGGTCAGGAGATCAACCTCAAGAAGTTCGACGATTACTATGGCGACAAGGCCAAGATCGATGGCATCCACTTCCAGGTCATCAAGGACATGGAGACTGCTTACAAGGAGTTCCAGGCCGGTAACCTCGATGTCTGCGACGTTCCCGTTGCTCAGATCGATGCCGCCAAGAAGGATCGCGGCGTGTCCAAGGACGGCTACACCATGGGTGACGGCGAGCGCATGCTGCTCGGCGCCGAGCCTTCCACGTACTATCTGACCTGCAACACCACGGCCGAGCCGTTCAACAACGCCGACCTGCGTAGGGGCATCTCCCTGGCCATCAACCGTGAGGCCATCTGCAAGACCATCTTCAAGGGTACTTGTACCCCTGCCGACGGCATTGTTCCTCCGGGCATCGATGGCTACAAGGAGGGCGCATGGGAGTTCTGCGCCTACGATGTCGACAAGGCTAACGAGTACCTCGACAAGGTTGCTCCCGCTGGCGCTAACGGGGATCGTGGCATTAGCGTGACCCTTTCCTACAACCAGGACGGCGGTCACAAGGAGATCATGGAGTCCATCATCGGCGACCTCGCCAAGGTTGGCGTTACCGCTGTCTCCGATACCCCCGAGTGGTCTGCCCTGCTCGAGCAGTATCAGAACTTTAACTATCAGTTCGGTCGTCTGGGTTGGATTGCCGACTACCCGATCATGGACAACTTCCTGTATCCGCTGTTCCACTCCGACTCCCTCGGTGGCGACAACCGCTCTGGTTACAGCAACCCCGAGTTCGACGCCAAGGTCGACGAGGCTCGTACTATTGTTGACGACGAGGAGCGCGTCGCTAAGATGCAGGAGGCCGATGCAATGGTCGCTGCCGACTGCCCGGTCATCCCGGTGATGTTCTACACGCACACCATCGTCGGCTCCGATCGCATCAAGCACCTCTATGTCGATCCGCAGAAGCATGCCGAGCTGGGTACCGCTGAGCTCGCCTAAGAGTTTGCAGCTTCCGTGAGGGTCAAGTATTTACGTAGACCTCATGGGAAACATACAGTTCTCCCTAACCTGGGGTAAACTGGCTGATGGTAATTTTGGGATGCCGGTCTGGCGATCGGCATCCCATTTAGGTTAATCCCTAGATAGGGGAGTGGTATGGGTAAGTACATCGTTAAACGTGTGCTTCAGTTCATCCCGGTGTTTTTGGGCGTTACGCTGATTCTGTTCGCCCTCCAGAATATCGTGCCGGGAGATCCGATCAAGCTGATCGGTGGAGACAAGGCTCTGTCCCCCGAGGTGGAGCTTCAGCTTCGCGTCCGCTATCACCTGGTCCAGTCGGACGAGGACGGCAACGCGATCCTTGACGAGAACGGCGATCCCGTTCAAACGTCGCTCGTGGACCGTTACTTGTATTACATGAACGGCCTGCTTCATGGCGATCTGGGCAATTCGTATCAGCGCAAGCTACCGGTTACGGATATCTTTGCCCAGAAGTATCCGTATACGATCAAACTTGCCGCGTGCGCCATCGTGCTCGAGGCAATCATGGGTATCGGTGCGGGTATCATTTCGGCGGTAAAGCGTTATTCCTTCTGGGATATTTTGGTAACGCTCACCACGTCGATCCTCGTTGCGGTCCCGGCCTTCTGGCTCGGTATGTTGCTGCAGCTGTTCTTTGGCGTCATCCTCAAGGACGCCACGGGCGGTGCAATCTCCATGCCGATCTCGGGTGCCGGCGGTTCCAGCTCTCAGTATCAGGATTGGATGCACTATGTGCTTCCGACCATTACGCTGGCTTCGGTTTCGACCGCTTACGCCGCCCGCATTATGCGCTCGCAGCTGCTTGACGTCATGAACCAGGATTACATCCGTACGGCAAAGGCCAAGGGTCTCTCCAATCGCGCGATCATCGTCAAGCATGCGCTTAAGAATGCACTCATCCCCGTCGTTACCTATATTGGTGTCGACTTTGGCGGCATGCTTTCGGGCGCCATCCTGACCGAGACGGTCTTTAACTGGCCCGGTATCGGCTATGAGGTCTATCGCGCCATTAGCATGCGTGACTGGCCCATCGTTATGGGCGGCGTTACGCTCATCGTTGTCGTCGTCATGGTGATCAACCTGCTCGTCGACATTAGCTATGCATTCCTCGACCCGCGCATCCGCCTTGGCGGTCCGTCGGATAAGGCCTAAGGGAGGTACGTCTCATGCAGGAAACTGATTCTCAGTCTCAGGAGCAGGCTACCGCCACCAAGGCCGCATCTGCTCCCGCGAAGTCCCGCACGCTGTGGGGCGACGCTTTTAAGCGTCTTCGTAAGAACAAACTCGCCGTTATCGGTGTCTGTTGGATCATCATCGTCGTTGTGGTTGCCCTGACTGCAGATCTGTGGGCTAAGCCCTGGCTCGGTTCCCCGACG
Organism: uncultured bacterium; assembly: GCA_905216145.1. Classification (GTDB taxonomy): domain Bacteria; phylum Actinomycetota; class Coriobacteriia; order Coriobacteriales; family Coriobacteriaceae; genus Collinsella. The sequence goes on from CAJMST010000004.1 coordinate 38,652, forward strand.
GCTTCCGACTCGACCACTATGGCCGAGACGTCGCTGTTGGCTCCGTGTGCAGAGCACCCGTTTGGCACCGACGCCCTTGGTCGCGACATTCTCGTCCGCGTTATCTACGGTGCGCGCGTTTCGCTGTCCGTCGGAATTATGGCCACCGCGATCTCCACGCTAATTGGTCTGGTCATGGGTGCTCTGGCCGGTTTCTACGGCGGCATCTGGGATACGATCATCATGCGCTGTGCGGACATCTTCCTGGCGTTCCCGTACGTGCTGTTCGTTGTCGCCATGATCGCCGTTATCGGCCGTGGCCTTCAGAACGTCTTTATCGCCATCGGTATTCTCGGCTGGCCTTCGATTGCGCGCGTCTTCCGATCCGCGATCCTGACGGTCAAGGAAAATGACTATGTTGATGCTGCGCGCGCGATGGGTGCATCCGATGCTCGTATCGTCGTACGTCACATCTTCCCGAACTCCGTCGCCTCCATCGTGGTCTACGCGACCATGAACATTGGTGGCGCCATTCTGACCGAGTCCGCTCTGTCCTTCCTCGGCATGGGCGTTATTCCGCCTACGCCTTCGTGGGGCTCCATGATTCAGGACGGTCAGCAGTATCTTCTGACCGCTCCCTGGATGATGATCATGCCCGGTCTGGCAATTCTCTCGACGGTGCTCGCCTTCACCCTGCTGGGTGACGGTCTGCGCGACGCCCTCGACGTCAAGATGAAGGACGCATAAGGATGAAGAAGAACAAGAACTATGTGGACCTGAAGGACCAGCCGGTTCCTGAGGGCCAGCATCTGCTCGAGGTCGATGACCTTAAGATGTATTTCCACACCGAGGATGGCGTTGTTCGCGCTGTCGACGGTGTCTCCTACACGCTCGATCGCGGCGAGACCCTGGGCGTCGTCGGTGAGTCCGGCTCCGGTAAGTCCGTGACCGCCATGACCATCATGGGCCTCATCTCGATGCCTCCGGGAAAGATCGAGGGCGGTGACGTTCGCTATCGCGGCCGCTCCATCCTCGAAATGACCGAGGAAGAGATGCAGCACATTCGCGGCAACGATATCGCGATGATCTTCCAGGATCCCATGACCTCCTTGAACCCGGTCTATAAGATCGGCAAGCAGGTGGGCGAGGGCCTTCGTCTGCACCGTGGCTACTCCAAGCAGGAGGCGCTCAAGCGCGCTACCGAGCTTTTGGACCTCGTGGGTATCCCCGAGCCCGAGAAGCGCGTCAATGAGTATCCGCACCAGTTCTCCGGCGGTATGCGTCAGCGTGTCATGATCGCTATGGCTCTTGCCTGCGATCCCGATATCCTGATTGCCGACGAGCCCACGACGGCTCTGGACGTTACCATTCAGGCTCAGATTATCGAGCTCATGCAGGAAATGCAGGAGAAGAACGGCAACGCCATCATCATGATTACCCATGACCTGGGCGTCGTTGCCGATATGGCCGATAAGATCATGGTTATGTACGCCGGCCGTCCCGTCGAGTTCGGTACTGCTGAGGAAATCTTCTACGAGAGTCGCCACCCCTACACCTGGGGCCTTATCCGCTCCATCCCGGAGCAGGCCATCGAAGAGAAGAAGCCGCTTACGCCGATTCGCGGCAACCCGCCTTCGCTCATGAACCTGCCTGAGGGCTGCGTGTTCTCGCCTCGTTGTCCCTATGCGACGGACAAGTGCCGCAAGCAGCGCCCCGAGCGCGTTGTCACCGAGTCTGGTCATTACTCTGCGTGCCACTACTCCGGTGACCCCGAGTTCCTCAAGAACGCTCCTGAGACGTCCCGTACGCGCAAGGATTCCAAGAAGGGAGGCGAGGCGTAATGGCAGATACCAACGAGCGTACTCCGCTGCTGAAGGTCGAGCACCTCTCTAAGGAGTTCCCCGCTGAGTCCGGCATGTTCGCCAAGCGCTTCTCCAAGCGTGTTGTCTCTGCAGTAAATGACATTTCGTTCGAGATTTATCCGGGCGAGACCTTTGGTCTGGTTGGTGAGTCTGGTTGCGGTAAGTCCACGACGGGTCGCACCATCATGCGCCTGACCAAGCCGACCGCCGGTAAGGTGTTCTTCCAGGGTAAAGATGTTGCCGAGATGAGCAAGCATGAGATCAAGGACATGCGTCGCGAGATGCAGTTCATCTTCCAGGATCCCTATGCTTCGCTCAATCCCCGTATGACCATCGGCGAGATCGTCTCCGAGCCCATGACCATTCATGGCGTGGGTACCAAGGAGGAGCGTATCGAGCGCGTCCGCGAGCTGCTGGACGTCGTCGGTCTGAATCCCGAGCACATCAACCGTTATCCGCACGAGTTCTCGGGCGGCCAGCGCCAGCGTGTCGGCATCGCCCGCGCGTTCGCTCTGAAGCCCAAGCTGATTATCTGCGACGAGCCTGTCTCTGCACTTGACGTATCCATTCAGGCCCAGGTTCTGAACCTTCTTAAGGAGCTCCAGGACAAGTTCGGTACCGCGTATCTGTTTATCGCTCACGACCTGTCCGTCGTGCAGCACATTTCCGATCGCGTTGCCGTTATGTATCTGGGTAAGATGGTTGAGGTTTCGGACTGGAAGACGCTCTACAGCGAGCCTCACCATCCGTACACGCAGTCGCTGCTGTCTGCCGTGCCGGTTCCCGATCCTGATATCCAGAAGACCCGCAAGCGCATCATCCTCGCTGGCGATCCGCCGTCGCCGCTGGATCCGCCGACCGGTTGCCGTTTCCACACGCGCTGCCCGATCGCTCAGGGTATCTGCTCTGAGAAGCTTCCCGAGTTTAAGGAAGTTGCACCTGGTCACTGCTGCGCGTGCCACTTCGCCGAGCCGTTCCCGATCAAGGAATCGCACATCGACCTGTAGTCGGTTGTCTGTCCGGGCCCGTGCTGGACTTAGTTTTCAGAACGTCCTCGACCATGGAAACCCCCTTATCCTGCTCCTTCGGAGCTGCGGATAAGGGGGTTTCCTGGTCAGTGCGGAATGTTCTGAAAACTAAGTCCAGCACGGGCCCTGTGTTACCGCTGCAGGGGGGGGGTGCGATTCCTTGATCGCTCACTTAATCTAATTGGAAAGATAGTGAGGCCGGAGCGTTGGCTCCGGCCTCCCCATATAAGGGCTCGACAAAGTCGAGCCACCAAATTTGCATCAGCCCCCAGAACATGTTTGAGAACGGTGTCTGGAGTACGTGAACGTAGGCCCCGAATCGGTGTTGCCTCCCGGCGCATTCCGCAGGGTGAGCGATATTTTGCAGCACGAAGTGCGCAGCAAAATATCGCTCATGCCCGAGGATGCGCCGGGAGGCAACACCGATTCGGGGCCGGACACACGGATCTACCTGCGCATTTACAAATTCGTAAACTTTTTTGAAAAAAGTGCTTGCACAGTTCTCGAATCATAGGTTATTATCTTCCTCGTTGAACGCGCGGGTCCGACAAAACGAACCGTGAATCAACAACATAGCATGTCGGAGTGGCGGAATTGGCAGACGCGCTAGCTTGAGGTGCTAGTGACCGCTTTTTGGTCATGCGGGTTCAAGTCCCGCCTCCGACACCATCGCATTTGAGAAGCCTCTTCGGAGGCTTTTTTGTTACCGATAGACGGTGGGGTCCACGATGGAAACGCTTGAACGCAACGAGTGGGCAGACGTTGCCCAACTAGTCGAGATCACGAGCGATGCTGTCATCATCTGCGAGCTCGACGGAACCATTCTGCATGTGAATAATCGCTTACTTGGTTTGATGTGCGAGGAACGCGCCGACGTCATCGGTGGAGATGTTAAAGACGTCCTGTACTCGTCCGCTTTTGAACGTGCGACGGAACATCGTCTGCCATTTGAAACTGATGGCTCCGAGAACGAACTGATGCTCAAGCTGAGTGACGGCTCCTTTATCCCCGTCTTGGTTCGTGCGGGCTCCGTAACGCCTCCACGCATCTTTGGGCGCCGCGCGCCACGTGTCCTGGTGGCGCTCCATAGCATCGAAGAACAGTATTCGCACGACCGTCAGCTCAAGCGTGCTCTTTCGGAGCTTAGAGTGGCTAACAAGCGCCTCTCTGGCACGCTCTCGGTCATTATGAGTACCGTGGGCTCCGATGAGCTGCCCAGCCTACTTGATACCGTTTTGAACCAGCTTGTAGGAACGCTCGATGCTTCGGGTGCTGCTATCTATTTTTCTGAGAGCGGCGGTTTTAAACTTCGCGGTGTTTCCAAGGAGCTGTACGACAGCTACCTGCCTGAGTTTTTGCCGTATGGCGCTGGCATTCCGACGTATGTTCTTCGTGAGTCGCGTGCCTGTCGCTTGTCGATTCAACAGGACCTTGAGGGTGATAAGGCCGCCTCCGGTATGTTTATGGACCTGGACAATCGTTCTAAGCACCTGTTGCGTATGCAGGATATGCCTCCGTACCGCAGCGAGATCTGTCTTCCCGTTTTTTACGGTACGCAGATCCTTGGCGTGCTGGAAGTTGGTTGGAAACGCCCTCAGGCACCGCTTGCCTATGACGTTAATGTGCTCGAGGTCATTTGCGATTACCTGTCTATCCAACTGGTCGGCATGGCATCGAGTCTTCGCTCTCGTCGCACGGCCGAGCTTGGCCGCTCGCTCAATGTCTTACGTGATGAGTTGTTTGCCTTTCTAGACGATTCCGTCGCGGCTACCCAGGCGGTATCGTCCGAGATCTGCAATATGCTCAACTGCCATTTTTGCCCTGTTGAGTATGACGCCAGTCTGGATTCCTACGTCATAGATTTTGAAGGCGGCAGTCGCGTTGCTTTGCCGGACGATCCCGAGAAGCTTTTCTTTTCCACGACGGCGCCAGCGGCACGTCTGGGGGCTGGTCCTGATGGCTTTGGGGCGTCTGTTTTGGGCGGCACGAGTGCCGAGGACCTTAAACACGTCCGCATAACTCGCGTTGACGAATCGATGCCTATGGGAGGCTGGCTTAGGGCGCATGGTCTACCTTGCCAAGGTCTCTACGTCGACACCGGCATCGAGGCGGGGCGCCCGCGCTCTGAGGGTGATGGCAAGCACAGCAGCGACGCGATTGTTCCTGCTTCTGTTGCGAAGGGCCCGACGACGCGCGCGCTGCTGCTTCGTGATGGCAGCCAAGAGCCGATTGATGACCTTGAATATGACTACTTGGTGCACTTGGCGCATGACTTTGAACTGATCTACGAAGGCGAATCTCAAAAGCGCGAGGAGCGCCATATCGCTCAGACCCTCCAGATCGGCATGAGAAATTCCCTGGGGGATGTTCCGGGTATCGCAACCGATTCGGTGTACCTGTCGGCCACGAACTCGGCGTTGGTCGGCGGCGATTTCTATACGCTCATCCGACTTCCCGACGACTGCGCCGTCATGATTCTGGGTGATGTGTCTGGCAAAGGCATTGAGGCCGCATCGATGTCCGCGCTCGTCAAGACGGCCCTGACGGCATATGCCTGGGAGGGCGCTGGCCCGGCCCGCATGGCGCGCTCCCTTAACAGCATGCTCATGGGCTTTTCGAGGGTCGAGACGTTCGTGACGGCCTTTATCGCCAAGATTGACCTTAAAGCCGGACGCGCAACGTATTGTTCGGCGGGCCATCCTCCGACCATGGTCATCAGGCCAGAGTCGATGCCGCTGGGCGGCGGCGAGGCCCGTGGGGGAGAGGTCGAACTGCTTGGATGCCAATCGGGCGTAATCGGTGCATTCGAAGGCATGGTGTACGAGACGGGTGCCTTTACGTTCGCCCCCGGCGACATGCTCTTTATGTATACGGATGGAACGATTGAGGCCCGTGACCGCACCGGAGCATTCTTTGGCGAGCAGCGCTTGCGCGATCTTCTGCTTTCTGTTTCGGGGGAGGGCGTGTCGGGCATTTGCGGCAAGGTCTTGGGCGAGCTCGACCGATTTACCGAATCGGCGCTGGACGACGACATTGCATTGGTGTCCCTTGAGTTTTTACGGGGTCGTTCATAGACGACGCTGGACGGGCTGAATCCGCACGGTTGGGGAAACAAATGCATCGAGTGGGCTTTTTTGGGGAACCATGGTCGTATGAATGAGTGGAATGACATAGCGGTTTTGACGCCACCGGGCGATATCGACATCGCCACGGTGCCTGCGCTGCGTCGGCGGTTGGATGCTTTGGTTGACCGCGGCGTGCGTCGTGTCGTCATCAACTGTCAGGCTGTTGGCTTTATCGATTCGACGGGCTTGGCATTCCTGCTTACGCGCGCTCGTGAGCTCATGAGGCGAGAAGGCCTGCTTTCGCTCGTCAATGCATCAGGCGAAGTTGTTCGCTTTTTGGAGATTGCTCGTCTTGTCGATATCCTTCATGTCGCGGGTCCGGCACGGGAGTCTATTCCCGCCATTCCGGTGGGGGAGCTGCCTCGCTGGAGTAAGAGCGTCGAGGTCCGTCAGGGTATCGAGAATCTTCCATACTACCGACATCACATCGCCGAACTCCTTGAATCGCTTCCGTTGCGCCGCGACGAGCGCTACGATGTCGCATTGGCGTCGGGGGAGGCGCTGGGTAATGCCTATGACCATGCGGGCGGTGTCGGGTGCGTCCTGACGGTTCAGGCCTATGGCGATCGCGTTGTGGTTGAGGTGCTTGATCGAGGTGCCGGCTATTCTATCGATAAAACGAGCGAGCCGGTCGCATCCGAGGAGCGCGGCCGTGGTATCAAGCTTATGCGTATGCTCGTCGATAACGTGGAGGTTGCGCGTCGTACAGACGGCGCCGGCACGCGCGTGCAGATGGTGAAGCTGTTTAGCGGAGCGCTCGAATCGTGTGCCTAGCCAATCGCTTTGGCGCGTTTAGCTACCGAGAACATGCGGCAGACAACTTTTTTGAAAAAAGTACTTGCGTCTTTTGGACAACTCGCGTAAATTAATAACCCGCAAGCGGACATGGCTCAGTTGGTAGAGCACAACCTTGCCAAGGTTGGGGTCGCGGGTTCGAGCCCCGTTGTCCGCTCCATTGCATTTCCGGACCGTTTAGGCGGTCCTTTTTCGGCGAAGTGGCCAAGTGGTAAGGCAGAGGCCTGCAAAGCCTTTACCCCCGGTTCGAATCCGGGCTTCGCCTCCAGGCAACATCCGGGCGCTCCGGCGCCCGTTTTGTTTTACATATGCGGACATGGCTCAGTTGGTAGAGCACAACCTTGCCAAGGTTGGGGTCGCGGGTTCGAGCCCCGTTGTCCGCTCCAAACGCAACAGCCCGACTACTACGGTAGCCGGGCTTTTTTTGTACCTATCTCCTAGGCTCGAACCCGAAAGGGAGCGAGCGTTTTGGGGCGTGGCTGTGGCGTTGTTTGCCGCGAATGTCAGCTTTGGGCGTATCATCGTGGGCATCTCGCAAAACCTCGTTGCAAGGGAGGCTTACCCCATGGCTGCAGAAAAGTCCTCTTCGCGCTCATGGATGTCCGATGCCGCGATCTATCAGATCTATCCGCGTTCGTTTAAGGATTCGACTGGTTCGGGTCTGGGTGATATCGCGGGCATTACCCAGCAGATGGACTATCTTGAGCGGCTGGGTATCGAGGCCATCTGGCTGAGCCCGTTTTACCCATCGCCTCTTGTCGATGGTGGCTATGATGTGGCGGACTACTGCGATGTCGATCCACGTCTCGGCTCGCTTGACGACTTCGATGACATGATCGCTGCGGCTCACGCGCGCGGCATCAGGATTATCGTCGATATCGTGCCCAACCATTCATCCAACCAGCACCCCTGGTTCAAAGCCGCTCTTGCCGCCGGCTCCGGATCGCCCGAGCGCGCCCGTTATATCTTCCGCGATGGTCGCGGCGAGCATGGCGAGCTGCCTCCCACCAATTGGAATGCCAACTTTGGCGGCCCCGCATGGACGCGTGTTGCGGACGGTCAGTGGTATCTGCACATGTTTACGCCCGAGCAGCCGGACTTTGACTGGTCATGCCCTGAGGTTCACGCGCTCTTTTGCGACGTCCTGGCGTTTTGGAGCGATCGAGGTGTCGACGGCTTTCGCATTGATGTGGCGCAGGGTCTCGCCAAGGATCTCGACCGCGATGACCTCGACCGGTGGCATCTCGCCGAGGGCGATGACATGGTTGACGACGGCACCCATCCGCTGTGGGACCGCAACGAGGTCCACGAGATCTATCGAGAGTGGCGCCGCGTGTTCGACCGCTATAATCCGCCACGCAGCGCCGTTGCCGAGGCGTGGGTGCTGCCCGAGCGCCAGTATCTCTACGCGCGTCCCAGCGAGCTTGGCCAGACATTCAACTTTGAGTTTGCCAAGGCCACTTGGACCTATGATGACATGCACACTGCAATCGAGAAGGGCTTGAAGGCAGCCGTCGAATCCGATTCCGCCTCGACCTGGGTACTCTCCAACCACGACGTGCCGCGCGTGGCGACACGCTATGCCCTGCCGCAAATCAAGGCGACGCGCTACCACCAGATTGCGCTCGACTGGCTCTTACGTGACGGGTCGTCTTATGACGAGGACCGTGAACTCGGCGAGCGCCGCGCGCGGGCGGCCCTTTTGCTTGAGCTGGCGCTTCCGGGCTCGGCATACGTGTATCAGGGCGAGGAGCTCGGCCTTTTTGAGGTGGCTGATATCCCGTGGGCTGCACTCGAAGACCCTACTGCGACCAATACGCACGGACCGAAGCGTGAGAAGGGGCGCGACGGCTGTCGTGTGCCCCTGCCGTGGGTGGCGGCGGACGATCCCGCGCATGGCGGATCGTTTGGGTTTTCGCCGGCAGACGCCGATGCGGCGCCCCATCTGCCGCAGCCTGCATGGTTTTCCGATTATGCTGCCGATAGGGAAGAAGTGGACCCGACATCGATGCTTGCGCTCTATCGTGACGCCCTCTGGCTGCGGCGCAAGCTGCGCGGGTGCGCCAACGATCTTGCGTGGCTCGATCTTGACGGGCGCACCGGTCTTGCGGATGGTGCCGAGGGCGCTGAGGGCGGCGTCATCGCCTATCGCCGCGATAACGGCTGGACGTGTGTGACGAACTTCGGTGCAGCACCCGTGGAGCTGCCGGCGGGCAGGGTCCTGCTCACCTCATCACCGCTTGCAGACGGCAGGCTCACGCAGGACAGCTCTGCCTGGATCATGCTCGGTGAGATGTAGGGGCATCTCGCTGCGAGCCTGCGTTTGTCCGTGCCTTTCGTGACGACTGATGCCCTCGCGAGAGCGTCGCAAAACTTTTTAAAAAAAGTTCTTGCATTTGGGTGGATCATCCCGTATATTAAATCCTCGCAGGCGGACATGGCTCAGTTGGTAGAGCACAACCTTGCCAAGGTTGGGGTCGCGGGTTCGAGCCCCGTTGTCCGCTCCATTTGGGCGTTTAGCTCAGGGGGAGAGCGCTTCCCTGACACGGAAGAGGTCAGAAGTTCAAATCTTCTAACGCCCACCAAATGTTCGCAGCTCAGAGGCTATGTCTCTGGGCTGTTTTGTTTTATGCCGCCAAGCACGCCGCCAAATAACCACCAAATATTGATCCAAGGTCTGTACGCGATGGTCTTCGCATCCCGTAGGGGTGCCGGCAGATTGCATACGTCCTGGCCGATCGTGACCGCAACATGTTGGTCAAGCACAATCTTTTGGATTCTTTTGGCGTGAGCGGCTTGGTTTTGGTAGGATTTGTCAGCGGCTTGACTAAGGGGGTTTTATAACTGCCATGCAGGTAGCCGTGTTGGTAACGTTTTACCGACTTGCCAAGAACCCCTCATAATTAATGCGTCTGCAAAATGACTAATTGCTTTGACCTGCTGAAACACTATATGTTGTGTTTGAACTAAAAAAAGAATACAGGATATAGATGCGTCTTTGTCGTATGATAGATGGCGGACAGAGAACGAAGACCTTATTCGTCCCATTTGGACACGCCTTTGAGCCGCTTGATCGGCCGCGAGGATTGTCCGCATGAGGACTTATGGTTTATCGAGAACACAGATTGCGCGACGGTGCCGCAAGACAGGGGCAAGCCCTGCCGGGCATCGTTTGGCTCTGAAGCGCAATGAGGCTACGACGCGAAAGAGGCAAGAGGATGAAGATCATCAAGCGCAGCGGCACCGAGGTTGTCTTTGACATCGATAAGATCGTCAATGCCATCCGCGCCGCCAACTTGGAGGTCGAGGAGAGCTCTCGTCTAACCGACCGCCAGGTGGTTTACGCGGCGCAAAACGTCGCCGAGGCATGCGAGAACGCGGGCCACACCGTTTCGGTCGAGGAGATCCAGGATTTGGTCGAGGACGAGATCATGCGTCTCGACTGCTACGAGGTTGCCCGCCACTACATCATCTATCGCTATGTTCAGAGCCTGAAGCGCCAGAAGAACACGACCGATGACAAGATTCTGTCGCTGATTGAGTGCAACAACGAAGAGGTCAAGCAGGAGAACTCCAACAAGAACCCGACCGTCAATTCCGTTCAGCGTGACTACATGGCCGGCGAGATCTCCAAGGACCTGACCCAGCGTGTGCTGCTGCCCCAGGAGATTGTGGATGCTCACAATGAGGGTCTGATTCACTTCCATGATTCGGACTACTTTGCCCAGCACATGCATAACTGCGACCTGGTGAACCTGGAGGATATGCTCCAGAACGGTACTGTTATTTCGGGCACGCTGATCGAGAAGCCGCACAGCTTCTCGACTGCCTGCAACATCGCGACGCAGATCATCGCTCAGGTTGCTTCCTCCCAGTACGGTGGCCAGTCGATTTCGCTGACCCATCTTGCCCCGTTCGTCGAGGTGAGCCGTCAAAAGATTCGCGGCGAGGTCGCCCGCGAGCTCGAGGAGCTCGGCGTTTCCGCATCTCCCGAAAAGGTCCGCGAGGTTGTTGAGGACCGCCTGCGTGACGAGATCCGTCGCGGCGTTCAGACGATTCAGTATCAGGTCGTGACCCTTATGACCACGAATGGCCAGGCGCCGTTCGTGACGGTCTTTATGTATCTCAATGAGGCCCGTACGCCCCAGGAGAAGCACGACCTTGCCATGATTGTGGAGGAGACGCTTCGCCAGCGCTACGAGGGCGTTAAGAACGAGGCCGGCGTGTGGATTACCCCGGCATTCCCCAAGCTCATCTATGTGCTCGAGGACGATAACGTTCACGAGAATTCCCCGTACTTCTACCTGACCCAGCTGGCTGCGAAGTGCACCGCCAAGCGCATGGTGCCCGATTACATCTCCGAGAAGAAGATGCGCGAGCTTAAGCTGTCGAAGGGCGAGACCGCGGGCAACGGCGATTGCTACACCTGCATGGGTTGCCGCAGTTTCCTGACGCCCGATCGCTCGGGCAACGGCTTTAACAATGTCGCCAACGCGCTGAACTATGACCCGACCAAGCCTAAGTACTACGGTCGCTTTAACCAGGGCGTTGTGACCATCAACCTGCCCGATGTCGCGCTGAGCTCGCACCAGGATATGGACAAGTTCTGGAAGATCTTCGATGAGCGCCTTGAACTGTGCCATCGTGCCCTGCTGTGCCGCCATGAGCGCCTGATGGGCACGCTTTCGGATGCCGCGCCGATCCTTTGGCAGTACGGCGCCCTGGCGCGCCTTAAGAAGGGCGAGACGATCGACAAACTGCTCGTGGGCGGCTATTCCACCATCAGCCTGGGTTACGCCGGTCTGTATGAGTGCGTCAAGTACATGACGGGCCACAGCCACACCGAGAAGGAGGGCACGCCCTTTGCCATGGCGGTCATGCAGCACATGAACGACAAGTGTGCGGAGTGGAAAGCCGCGAGCGATATCGATTTCTCGCTGTACGGCACGCCGTTGGAGTCGACGACCTACAAGTTCGCCAAGTGCCTGCAGCGTCGTTTTGGCATTATTCCGGGCGTGACGGACAAGGGCTACATTACCAACAGCTACCACGTCCACGTGTCCGAGGAGATTGATGCCTTCGACAAGCTCAAGTTTGAGGGCATGTTCCAGCAGCTTTCGCCGGGCGGGGCCATTTCCTACGTTGAGGTTCCCAACATGCAGGACAACCTCAAGGCTGTCATTCGCGTGATGCAGTACATCTACGACAACATCATGTACGCCGAGCTCAACACCAAGAGCGACTACTGCCAGGTGTGCGGCTACGACGGCGAGATCAAGATTGTCGAGGATGACGGCAAGCTGGTGTGGGAGTGCCCCAACTGCGGCAACCGCGACCAGGAGAAGATGAACGTCGCCCGTCGTACGTGCGGCTACATCGGTACCCAATTCTGGAACCAGGGCCGAACCGAGGAGATCCGCGACCGCGTGCTGCATCTCTAATAACCATCCCAGGCCGCCCCGTAGCGAGGCCCCGGACCTTTACTCGCTATTTCGGACAGTCCTGGCTCACGACGGAGGCGCCACTGGCGCCTCCTGTTCGTGCGGAACTCATATCGAGCAAAAGTCCGGGGCCTCGCTACGGGGCGGCCAAGTTGACGTAGCTGAGATGCAGTATGCGGCCTGCTCACCCCTCGAAGTTCTTAGCGGAAATGAGTTGACTTGCAACAACGGTTTGCTTGCGGAGTCGGTTGAGCTGCAACAAAGTATTTATTGGACCTCGAACCCTATGCTCGATGTTCGCTTCGTTCATTGAGTTGCCCTTTGCATGCGGCCGGGACATATCGTCCCGCCCGCAGTTTCGCAGGCCGCAGGCCGAGAATGTTTGAGGACGGGATGATATGTCCCGGCCTCCCAGGAGAGTTACCTATGAACTACGCGAACATTAAGTATTTCGATATTGCTGATGGAGAAGGCGTTCGTACTTCTCTGTTTGTGAGTGGGTGCCGTCGCGGGTGCAAGAATTGCTTTAACTCCGTCGCGTGGGACTTTGCCGCGGGCGAGCCGTTCGATCGCGCCGTCGAGGATAAGATTATCGAGAGTCTCGATCATCCCTTTATTGATGGCCTGACGATTCTGGGCGGGGAGCCTATGGAGCCCGAGAATCAGGCGGGTCTCGTTGACTTTATCGAACGCGTGCGTGCGACCTATCCTGTGGAGTCGGGGAAGACCATTTGGTGCTTTACCGGCGATGTGCTCGAGGAGCTTATGCCGGGCGGTCGTCATCATACCGAGGTGACGGACCGCATCCTTACCTGCCTCGATATGTTGGTGGACGGTCCGTTCGTTCAGGATTTGTACGATATCTCATTGCGCTTTAGGGGCTCGAGCAATCAGCGCGTGATCGATATGAACGCTACGCGTACCCGTGCCGAGCGCGAGGGCGTTGCGCTTTGTGATGCGGTTGAACTTTGGCGTGATGATCCGGTCTATTCGACCCATACTATGTAGCTTGTGGTCGATGCCGGAGGGCGTGGTACCATAGCGCGAACGTGAAATCGGAAAAGTGAGGCCCAGATGGTCGATCAGGAAAAAGTCGAGGCCGCCATTAAGCTGTTGCTTGAGGGCATAGGCGAGGACCCAACTCGTGAGGGCCTGCTGGAGACCCCGGCGCGCGTTGCCCGTATGTATGGTGAAATCGCCGGCGGTATGGACCAGAGTGCCGAGGAGCACCTGTCCAAAACCTTTGCCGTCGCTTCGAACGATTTGGTTATCGAGCGCGACATCACGTTCTACTCGCTGTGCGAACATCATCTGCTGCCGTTTTACGGCAAGGCTACCATTGGCTATATCCCCAACGGCCGTGTCGCAGGGCTCTCTAAGCTTGCTCGCACGGTTGAGGTTTATGCCCGCCGTCTGCAGCTGCAGGAGCAGCTGTGTGCGCAGGTTGCCGATGCCCTCATGGAGTATCTCGCTCCGCAGGGAGCGATTGTGCTCATGGAAGCTGAGCATATGTGTATGACCATGCGCGGCGTGCAAAAGCCCGGCACCAAGACCGTGACGCTCGCTCGCCGCGGCGTCTTTGAGACCGACCCCGCGCTCGAAGAGCGTTTCTTTAGGATGCTGGGACGCTAACTATGAGAGTCGTCAACGACTTTACATCGAATACTGACGAGGGAACGCCGCGTCGCGGTTTTATGGCTTCGGGTCTGGCGCCTTTTGGTGTCATGCCTCGCATTGATTACATCTGTGCCAACGGTCTGTTCCGGCGGCACCTGGGCAACATTGCACAGTTGGAATCGGGGCGCATCTTCTGCCGCCACGGTATTGACCACCTGCTGGATGTCGCCCGTATTATGTGGATCAAGAATCTCGAGGAACAGCTCGAGTTTGACCGCGAGGTCATCTACGCCACGGCACTTCTTCACGATATCGGCAAAGATGAACAGTATGAATCGGGTATATCCCATGATGTTGCAAGCGAGCGCGTCGCTGATGCAATACTCGCCGGCATGCCCGATGACGTGGCGTTTGAGCCGGCCGATGCCGCAGCCATTAAGACGGCCATTCTGGGCCATCGAAAGCTGCGCGTGAACAGCCAACCGCTTGAGCGTCTGCTCTACGCAGCCGACAAAGCGTCGCGCGCCTGCTTTGCATGCCCCGCGCGCAATGCTTGCAACTGGAGCGACGATAAAAAGAACCTGTCGATTCGCGTGTAGTTAGTTTGCGCGGTCGGGGTTCTAAACGAAGGAGACGATCGCGATGAGTAACAAAAAACTGCCCGAGAATGCAACCAAGACTGAAGGTGCCGAGCTCGCCCGCCGTGAAAGGGGCAAAATATCCACCGCAACGGCGGTGCCCCACGTGAGCTATGACGATCTGCGCCATGCCGATCGCATTACTATCGACGGTCTCGAGGTCTTTGCCAACCACGGCGTGTATCCCGAAGAGAACGCGCTGGGCCAGAAGTTCATCGTGTCCTTGGTGCTCTATGCCGACCTGCGTGCAGCGGGGGAGCACGATAACCTGGACGCCTCGATTGACTACGGCTCGGTGTGCCACGATGTCGATGGCTATCTGCGCGAGCATACGTTTAAACTCATCGAGGCGGCAGCCGAGGGGACAGCCCAGATGCTGCTGCGCCGCTATCCCTCGCTGCTTGGTGTGCGTATAAAGCTCGATAAGCCGTGGGCACCTGTTGGCCTGCCCCTGGCAAGTTGCGGTGTCGAGATCGAGCGCGTGCGCTAACCGGTTCTAATACGTCTCTATGGGTGGCTGCTTGAGCCGCTGCGACAGAGCTCTATTGTTGGGGCAGTACGTGTCGAGCAGGGCGTGAAACCGCTGATTGTGGCTTGGTTCGAGCAAGTGGACGAGCTCGTGGGCGACAACCATGTCGAGACACTCGATGGGATAGGCGGCAAGTTCGCGTGCGATGCGAATAGCTCCGGTCTTGGGCGTGCATGATCCCCAGCGTGTTTTCATGCTGCGCACGGAGACGCGGGAAACGGTGACGCCCATTGCGATTTCGTATGCGCGCACCATATCGCGCAGCGCCGTGGTGACCTCGGATGCATAGAGTTGGTCGATGCGGGTCTGGAGCTCGTCGGACGTTAGGCCGTCGAGGATTGCGCGCCGCTTGGCCTGTGGGCCTTCGTCCGATTCGTCGGTACCCATAAAACTTGCGAAGGTGGCCTGCTTGGGCCGCGGTGCGGGTGATGTAAAGTTGTGATCGAGCGCATCTTGTACCGTGATGGGTTTGCCCCAAAGCGCAATGATGGACGAGGGGCTGAGCGGCTCTCTCGCCGTCGCCTGACGTTGCTCGCGCTGGGCAAGTCGGCTGATAATCCAGGCGCTGTTGCGCTTCACAAACGCTTCGATACGCTCACGGCTGGCGCCGATCGGTGCGCTGGCGTGGACCTCACCGCTCGATGTGACGCGTAGGTTGAAGTTCTTGACGCGCTTTTTGGTAACGACGACGGGCAAGGACGTGCCATCCGGTCGGGGCAGGAAAAACGTAAATTGCTGCGTCAAAAGCGGCCCTTCAGATTGGGGACGGGCCGGCATGTCGACCGTTCGGCATGCCGGCCCGCTCAAGGGATGTGAAATTAATAACGCTCAAAGAAGGCAAGCGCGTTGTCGCTGCAGAGCTTTTGCATCACGGTCTTGCCAAAGTGCTTGGAGAGCATGTTCTGGAACTCGGGCATCTTGCTGGCATCGGAGAGGAAAGCAGGCACCGTGGCGCCGTCCCAGTCGCCGCCGAGCGCGATGACGTCCTCGCCGCCCAGGTCGAGCCAGTGCTCGATATGTGCCGCTAGCTGGTCGAAGGTGACGTCTGCGGCGGTCTTGTCGGTTACGTCGTTGGATAGGAACTCGCTGCAGTAGTTGAGGCCGACGATTCCGCCCATGTCGCGAATGGTGCGGAACTGGTCGTCGGTAAGGTTGCGTTTGACGCCGCAAACCGCACGGGAGTTGGAGTGGCTGGCGACGAAGGGGCGCGTGGCGTGGGCGACAACCTCGTCAAAGCACTCATCGTTGAGGTGGGAGACGTCGAGTACCATGCCGGCGTGCTCCATCTGCGTAAGTACCTCGATGCCGGTGGCGGTGAGGCCGGCGTGGGTATCGTGCCCGCTCGCGAGCGGTCCCTGCGCGTTCCAGCTGAGTGATGACATGAGTACGCCCAGGCTCTTGAGTACCTCGATCAGCGCGGGGTCCTCGGCAAAGAACGTGGCGTTTTCGATGGTGTGGATGCAGGCGACCTTGCCGTCTTTGAGCGCAGGGCGAATATCAGCGGCGCTGCGTACGTTGACCATGCGGTCGTGGTTGAGCATTGCCTGGCCGCTCATGTGCGCCATGATTTGCGCCTGGAAGCGCGCGGCGTGGGCGGTGGGAATCTCGTCGGGGACAAACGTGGCGAAGCACTGTGCCCACGGCGTGTTGCCGATCTTTGCGAGCGAGATGGCGCAGGCGTTGCCCTCGATGAGGTCGAAATCTTGCGGATGCGTTTCGTCGCCGGGGAAATAACCGTCGGTGCCGGCGGTAAAGCGCAGGTCGAGATCGAGCGTTGCCCAGCCGATGCGGTCGGCGGTGTCGCAGTGTAGATCAAATACGGGATATGCCATGGTTCCTCCGGTTGCAGCGTTTCTTTGCAAACTGTCATTGAATTGTATGACTAGGGTATAGTTAGCGCCATATGTTCATGGCGGCCCGCGTTGTGCGCCGCCCTTATCACGGAGGTTACCATGTCCAACCAGGGCAAGAAGGTCAAGACCCATTATCGCGGCACGCTCGACGACGGCACGCAGTTCGATAGCTCCTACGATCGTGGCGAGCCGCTGGAGTTCACCTGCGGTGCCGGTCAGATGATCAAGGGCTTCGACGCCGCTGTCGTCGACATGCAGGTGGGCGAGAAGAAGACCGTGCGCATTCCTGCTGCCGATGCCTACGGCGAGCACAATCCCGAGATGGTTCTGACCTTCCCGGCCGAGCAGGTTCCCAACATCGAGCAGATCGAGAAGGGCATGAAGCTCTTCCTGTCCACGCCCAGCGGCATGCCCGTCCCCGCCGTGGTCATCGACGTGACGCCCGAGGCCGTGACGCTCGATGCCAACCACGAGCTTGCCGGCAAGGACCTCAACTTTGATATCGAGCTCGTCGAGGTCGAGGGTTAGAGTATGCCTGAACGCTTGGTTTCGACGACATGCTTGGGAAATCTCAACGACCCGTCCTATGAACTCCTGCTTCGCCGGGAGCTGGGCGGTGTCTTTGAAGTTGACGAGCTACTGCTCGATTGGGACCAGGCTGATGTATGCGCGTTTGTTGGCGTGACGGAGCTGGGGCGCACGGTCGATGTTCGGCTGGATACTGCCGACGGCGGTCGTTTTGTCGACGGCGACGTGCTCGCCGTCGACCGTTCGGGCGTGGTGCCCGTGGCGGTTGTCGTGCGCCTGCGCAGCGCCGAGGTTTATTTGGTCGAAGTTGACCGCATGGACCCGATTGCGCTCGCGCATGCGTGCTGGGAGATCGGCAATATGCATGCGCCGCTTTTTCGAGGCGATTCGGACGAGTATACCGTGCGCATGTATACGCCGGTGCAGCCTGTTTTGGGCCGCATGCTCCGGGGCGTCGAGGGCGTTCGGCTCTCGACGGTTACCCGTGAACTCGATTCGGACCGGCGCTTTGCGTCGAGTGCGGCGGATGCCGTTGTGAGTATGGCACCAGACTTTACGATCGTAAAGAAGGCGCGCGGTTAACGTGCGTATAAGTAAGGCGGACTTTGAGAGACAACTATTCAAAGTCCGCCTTTCTGTTGATGAGATGCTGTGGGGGAGCATATGGGTCTTGAAGGAATCAAGCTGATTGCATGCGATTTGGACGGCACGTTGCTGCATCCGGGGGAGCGCGAGCCGCGTTCCGAGGCCTTTGAGCTCATCGATGAGCTGCATCGTCGCGGTATCGTGTTTATGCCGGCGAGCGGCCGTCAATATGCGAGCTTGCGCTATCTGTTTGCCCCGGTGGCCGATGAGCTCGCCTATGTATGTGAAAACGGAGCCCTGGTGATGAGCGAGGGACGTGCCGTTGTCAAGCGTTCCATGGAGCGTAGCCTTGCTATGGATATCGCGAATGCCGTGGTTGCGTATCCCCATGCCGACGTGACCCTTTCGTGTGAGGGACACCTCTACACCATGAGCGGCAACGATGCGTTCGTCGATCATTTGCGCTATGAGGTCCACTGCGATGTGGCGGTGGTCGCCCGCCCCGAGGACATCGACGAGGACGTCATTAAGATTGCCTTCCAGACGCCCGAGGTGGATCAGCCGGCGGCCCTGGAGTATTTTGAGCGCCTCTTTAGCGACCGTGTTGACGTGATGACGTCGGGAACCGAATGGACGGACTTTATCGGTTTCGGTTCGGGCAAGGGCTCCGCGCTTGCCGATTACGGTCGTGCCCTGGGTATTTCGCCCGATGAGATGATGGCGTTTGGCGACAATGAGAACGATCGCGACATGCTCAACGTCGTGGGCCATCCCTATCTGATGGAGAGCTGCAACCCCTCTATGCGTGGCATTAACGACCGCGTCCGCTACGTGCGCACGGTCGAAGAAGAGCTGCGTCGTCTACTTGCTGAGTAGACATTTGGGACATGTCTAGGAATCTACTTTTTGCTGCAAAGTGCGGAAAGGTGGATTTTAAGGCATGTTCCAAACATCTACCGGCAGTCGGGGCAGAGACCCTCGAAGATGGTGTAGTGCGACGTGACGTGCCAGCCGATTTGCTCGGACGCTTTGGCGTCGAGCTGGGCATCGAAGGGGAGCGGTACGTCGATGACGCGGCTGCATGAGGTGCAGATGATATGTGCGTGCGGCTCGATCGTGCGATCGAAGCGGCTGCCGCCCGGCGTCTTGATGGAGAGGATCTCGCCGGCGTCGGCCAAGAGATTGAGGTTGCGGTAGACCGTACCGCGGCTGATTTTGTCATCCTGCGCGCGCACGACGTTGTAGATTTCGTCGGCGGTGGGATGGTTGTAGCTTTGGCGCACGGCGTCAAGAACCAGCTTTCGCTGCTTGGTATTCCTTCTTTGCACCGCCATGCGCCTCGCCTCTTTTCTATCAACGGTCGTAGGTAAATGATACCGTATTTAGCACACAATACTAATAATGAGGACTGAAACCGTCTTCATTGGCAAGTGGGGCTCGGGCCTGGGCATCTACAAGGCGAAAACGCGTTCCCATGCGCTCGTAGGAGGCATGAAGTGCCTCGAGATGAGATAGGATGTCTGCCGGAGCTCCCTGTATCTCCATCTCGACTGAGCCGTCTTCCATGTTACGCACCCAGCCGGTGAGTGCGCGTGCCTGCGCGAGGTTGGTGTTGGTAAAGCGAAAACCAACGCCTTGGACTTGCCCCGCCCAGCGCAGGAAATAACGCAGGGGAGTGTCTTGAGTGGCCTCGTCGCTTGCAAGCACGGTAAGCCTGCGGCGCAGCTCGAGCTCGACGTTTGACGGTTTTTGAGGCTCTCGACTGCCGCCGGTGACGCTGGAGAAGAACGTATCGAAGAGGCCCATCGCTATGCCTGCTTGCCTGCGTCGGCCGGGAAGGTTATGCCGGCCTGCTGACGCACGGCATCCATGATGCGTAGTGAGACGAGCGTGACATCGCGGTAGTGGCCAAGCTCGTGGCGTCCCGCCGGGGTCTCCCAAATCTCTTCCTTGACGTTATCGATGCCGCCGATGGCGGTGATAAAGTCTGTGAGTTCGTATTCCATGGTGTTGCTCGATTTGGGCAGGTCGAGCACGCGGCCGTTGTCGCCCTGTTCGCGCGGCGCCTCGGTCGCCGAGCCGCGTACGACGTCGCCGCGATAGTCGATGCGGACGTTGCGGGGCGTTGACAGATGGTCAATCTGGATAGTGCCACGCTCGCCTTCGATCTGCGAGGGCAGTAGGTCATTCGTAATTTTGGAGTGCGCGAGCTCGACGGAGATGCGGCCTCCGCCATAGCTGGCGAGGATGGAACCGCAGCCGTCGATGGGGCCGTGCGTGAGCTGTCGCGTGGTGGGGTCGAGCAGAGTAGTCATGCTCGTAAGGCCGGAGGGCATGCCGAAAATCTCGACCATGGGCTCGACGGCGTAGACGCCAATGTCCATGAGGGAACCCGATGCCATATTGCAGTCGAAGATATTGGTGGCGCGTCCCGCGAGAATCTCGTTGTAGCGCGAGGAATACTTGCCAAAGCGCAATGAGGCGCGGCGGATGGGGGCGATCTCGCCCAGGGCGTCCTCGATGGCGTGGAAGGCGGGATCGTGGAGGGGACGCATGGCTTCGAGGGCCACGACACCTGCTGCCTCGGCAGCGCGGAAGACTTCCAGCGCCTGCGCTTCGGTGGCGCAGAAGGGTTTCTCGACGATGACGTGCTTGCCACCGGCGATGCAGGCAAGGGCCTGCTCGTAGTGAAGTGCGTTAGGGCTGCCGATATAGACGGCGTCGACGTCGGCGGCTACCGCAAGCTCATCGAGTGACGTAAAGTTTCGCTCACCACCGCGCTCGGCGGTAAAGGCAGTACCGCGATTGGCGTCGCGTGAAAGCGTGCCCACAAACGCGGCTTGGTCGTTGGCGTTGACGACCTGGATAAAGTCGTCGGTAATCATGGATGTGCCGATGGTTGCGATACGCAACATGTGTCCCCCTTGCGTTGTTTGGCTTACAGGACGAGTGTAGCGCGGGAGGACACAAAAGCGTGCGAAAACGCCGTTACAGGTCGCTCTCGTTAAAGCCGGCGTCGATATCGAGGTTGCTGCCGTCGGCCGCCGTGGTGGCAAGCTCGTCGCAGCGCTCATTGAGCTCATGGCCGGCGTGGCCCTTAACCCAGATGAACTCCACTTTGTGTTTGCTCTTTGCGGTGAGCAGGCGCTCCCACAGATCGCGGTTCTTGACAGGCTGCTTGTTGGCGGTCCTCCAGCCTCGTTTTTTCCAGCCGTCAATCCAGTGTTTGTTGAAGGCGTTAACGACGTACTGCGAATCGGAATGGACCTCGACCTCGCAGGGGCGGTTGAGTGCCTCGAGCGCCACGATGACCGCCATGAGCTCCATGCGGTTGTTAGTGGTCTTGGCGTAGCCACGCGAAAGCTCGGAGGTGAAGGTCTTGCCGGCGGGGTTGGTGTATTTGAGCACGGCGCCGTAGCCGCCGCGTCCCGGATTGGATCGAGCCGAGCCGTCGGTATAGATGATGACCTTCACATGGTTCCTTTCGTTGGGTACGCTTCGTGTGGGTGACCATTGTAGCGCCATGCCCGCCGCGGGCTAGCAATCTACGATTTCTACCCCGTCTTCCGACAGCTGGTCGGCATGGATGATGCGGTTGAGCTCGTCGAGGTATTGTCGCAAGAGGGGAGAGGGCTTGCGCTCGTCGTGCATGATATATCCTACGTGCATCGTTGGGGCGTCTGCTAACGGGATCGATGTCATACCCCACTGCATTTCATTGGAGAGGACACCGGTCGACAGGGTGTAACCGTTCGACGTGATAAGTAAGTTAGTAAGTGTTCCGCGGTCCGAGATTCGTATGTTGCGGTCGCAAGGGATATAGCTAAAAGGTTCCTCGGCGTAATAGAAGGAGTTTGAGGTTCCCTGCTCAAAGCTGTAGCGCGTATAGGGCGTGAGGTCGGCAAGGGACAGCTGAGGGTGGCGTGCGAGCGGGTGGCGTTCGCTGACGAAGACGTGGACCGTCGCGTCGAAGAGGGGATGGAAGCTCGCGCGGGCATCGGCGAAGGCCTTCTGCAGAACGCGGGCGTTAAAATCATCTAGATACAGAATACCGATATCGCTGCGAAATGCGCGGACGTCGTCGATAATCTGCGATGTGGTGGTCTCGCGCATGATGAACTCGAACTTGCTGTCGCGGCAGCGCTCGACCACGTTGACAAAGGCCTCGACCGAAAACGCGTAGTGTTGGGCCGAAATGGCAAGGCGCGCCTGGGGTGTACCGCCGTCCTCGTAGCGGGCCTCGAGCATGTCGGCCTGCTCTACGACCTGGCGTGCATAACCCAAAAGCTCGGTGCCGTCGTTGGTGAGTGCAACACCGCGGCTGGAGCGCGTAAAGATTTCGATATGAAGTTCCTGCTCCAGGCTTTTGACGGCATTGGAGATATTGGACTGTGCCGTATAAAGGCGCTGGGCTGCGGCGTTGATCGATCCGGACTCTGCCACGGCGATCAAAAAACGAAGTTGCTGGAGGGTCATCGGCGCCCATCCTTTCGAGTGTTATCTATAAAACCGATAACAAGTTAGCGCTTTTAAGTGATTGACCGAGGGAAACAATGCCCGTACTATTCAAAACACACAAAGGCGGTAGGTAATTAAGCCGACCATGAGAACGGGATGTCAAAAGGAGGACCGCATATGAACTGCTTACTAAGACGAATGCCGGGCTCCTGTTTGCGCCCGTCGGCGTGATCGGGAGACAGCGACTTACTTCTTTTACTCTTATTTACTTCTATTTGATCAAGGAGATCATCATGAGCCAGTTCATCAACAACCCCGAGCATACCTTTGGTTTCGATACCCTGCAGCTGCACGTTGGCCAGGAGAGCGCCGATCCTGCATCCGACTCCCGTGCCGTGCCTATCTACCAGACCACAAGCTATGTGTTCCGCAACTCCCAGCATGCTGCTGACCGCTTTGGTCTTGCCGACGCCGGTAACATCTACGGTCGTCTGACCAACTCCACCCAAGGCGTCTTCGAGGACCGCATTGCCGCGCTCGAGGGCGGCGTTGCTGGCCTCGCCGTCGCCTCTGGCGCCGCCGCCATCACCTATACCCTGCAGGCTCTTGCCCAGGCCGGTGACCACGTGGTCGCCCAGAAGACCATCTACGGTGGCTCCTACAACCTGCTGGAGCATACGCTCTCCCAGTTTGGCGTCGAGACCACGTTTGTCGATGCCCATAACCTGGAAGAGGTCGAGGGTGCCATCAAGGACAACACCACGGTCATCTATCTCGAGACGCTCGGCAACCCCAACTCCGACATCCCCAACATCGACGCCATCTCCGAGATCGCCAAGAAGCACGGTCTGCCGGTTGTCGTCGACAACACCTTCGGCACCCCGTATCTGTTCCGTCCGCTGGAGCATGGTGCCAACATCGTCGTCCACTCCGCAACCAAGTTCATCGGCGGCCACGGCACCTCGCTGGGCGGTGTGATCGTCGACGGCGGTAACTTCGACTGGAAGGCGAGCGGAAAGTACGCCCAGATTGCTGAGCCCAACCCCTCCTACCACGGTGTCTCGTTTGCCGAGGCTGCCGGTCCCGTCGCCTTCGCAACCTATGTCCGCGCTATCCTGCTGCGTGACGAGGGCGCTTGCATCAGCCCGTTCAACGCCTGGGTCCTGCTCCAGGGCACCGAGACTCTGTCGCTGCGCGTTGACCGCCATGTCGAGAACACCAAGAAGGTCGTTGAGTTCCTGGCTGGTGACAGCCACGTCGCCAAGGTGAACCACCCGAGCCTGCCCGAGCACCCCGACCATGAGCTCTATCAGAAGTACTTCCCCCGCGGCGGTGCTTCGATCTTCACCTTCGAAATCAAGGGTGGTCAGGAGGCTGCCTGGAAGTTCATCGACCACCTGCAGGTCTTCTCGCTGCTCGCCAACGTGGCCGACGTCAAGTCGCTCGTCGTGCACCCGGCTACCACCACGCACTCCCAGCTCTCTGCCGAGGAGCTTGCCGAGCAGAACATTACGCCCTCCACGATTCGACTTTCCATCGGTACCGAGAACGCCGAGGACATCATTTGGGATCTGAAGCAGGCCTTTGCCGCGCTGGACGAGTAGGGCGACTTGTGCAAGGACCCCTTGCGACTCGATAGGTATAACTGCATAAAATGCCTGCTCAAGGCGCCTGTGCGAACAATGGTCGCACAGGTGACTTTTTTGCATAGAGAGGGTGCAAAAACAGGGTTTTTGGCACGCTTTATGCATTCGAGTTGTGGAAAACTCCTGTTGAGAGGATGTGAGTTTTACGCAATTGACGTGCGCCTTTTGAGTAAAACCGCAGGTCGCGATTTGCTCGGGGTACTATGCAGCGCGATCGAATCATACACAGCTCAAACGCAGCAAAAACGCACTACGGAGGTTTCCAGCTACATGAGGATCGATTCACGAAAACCGAAGGCCGCCGCCCTTTCTGCCACGCTTGCCGTGGCGCTTTTGGTGGGTGCCGGCGCAACTGATGCCCACGCGGCAACACTATCCGATACGGTCGGATCTACGCCGTCCGAGGCGACGCTGGTGCAGCCCGTCGACTACCGCGGCGACGGTTATGGCTCTATGCAGGAGTGGAACGCCTCGATGGGAGCAAAGCGCGATTCCCTGGAGATGCGCGCTCAGATCATTATGAATATGTATGGCGACTATGCTACCGATGACGAGCGCGCTGTGCTGCAGGGTTGCATCGACGGCGCGGGTAGCCTGTTGACGATGGGGGAGGTCGACGCCAAGTCGACCGAGCTCGACGAGCTTCGCTCCACGCTCGAGGATGTCAAGCGCGAGGCGATCGAGGCTGCGGCCGCCGAGGCGGAAGCCGCCGAGGCCGCTGAGGCCGTTCAGGCTTCGTATTGCAACGCCGGTTCCGGCTCGTCTTACGCGTCTGCTGCGTATTACGCGAACGGCTCGGGCCTGACGCGCTCGAGCGGCGTCAATAACTATAACGGCCGCCGCGAGACTTATTACAGCAGCAACGTGTTGTATCACCACCGCACGGGCGAATGGACGCAGGATTCCGAGGGCTTTTGGCGCGATTCCGATGGTTACTACGTCGTGGCTGCGGGCGATAAGGCTCAGGGCTCCACGTTTACCGGATCCAAGGGCGAGTGCAAGGTCTATGACTCCGGCTGCGCTGCCGGAACCACCGATTACTACACCGGTTGGTAATTTTTCTGCATCACGGATATTTGGCGGATGGGCGTCTTTACCGAGCTTTAGGGCAACGTAAGGACGCCCGTTCTATGTATGCGTTTGAGCTAACAGAGCCCTTACCGTGACGGTACGTCGCGCATATGGGCGCGGGGCACACTAGTTCATGAGAAATAAGGTCTTTCTCGTGGAGGAAGTGGTCTTGTGAACGCTCGAGATATTGCCATTGCCGCCGTCGCATTGGTGCTTGGCTGCCTTGGTCCTACGGCCGCGCTCGTTGCGGGCATGCAGGGGTCTTGTGGGGCCGCCTCTATCGTGGTCAGTGCGTTGGTCGCGGCCGCACTGCTGGGAAGTGCGGGTGTAGTCCTTTGTCGCGACGATGAGGACCAGGCGTCGGAGTCGCAGCTCTAACCGTCGGGACATCGACTACTGGTTATAGATGAAGATGAAAGCCGCCGTAAGGGGAGTGCTCCTTGTGGCGGCTTTGCTGTTGAGCCTGTTGACGTGGTGAGCCGGGCGCTACCAGCTTTTCTCGATATCGCGGATGCGCTGATAGAGCCAATCGTTTTGCGGCACTTGGATATCGTGTTTGACGGCCAGGCGGCAAATGGTGCCCGCGAACTCCTCGACTTCGGTTTTTCGTTGCGCGATGCGGTCCTGCGCCATCGAGGGCATACCGGTGGGGTCGATTCCCTCGATGAGGTGCACCATCTGCGTCAGGTCTGCCTCGGTCAGCTCAATGCCCTCGGCGTTGGCGACCGCAAGCGTTTCGCGCATGGCAGAAACAAAGCAGCGACGCTGCTCGGAGCCCGGCTCCGTGGCGCTTCCGTAGGTCCCGCCGTAGGCCATGCACGTCTGGTTGATGCCGTCGTTGAGCATGAGTTTGGCCCACATGCGGTGCGCAACGTCGCTCTCGACGGTATGGGCGATGCCGCAGCGCGTGTAGAGCTCGTCGATGGCGGTGACGGTTGCGAGCTCGGTGCCGGCCGCCGCGCCAAAGCGGATTTCGCCCGCATTGGTAAAGGTGAGCTCTCCGTTGAGGAACACGGCGTCCATGCCCTGGCAGATACCCAGGACGGTGTGCTTCCAGCCAAAGCGCTCGGCAATCTTCTGCTCGCTCGTAATGCCGTTACACAGCGAGGCGATGAGCGTATTGGGTCCCACGACGCGCTCCATAGTCTTGAGTGCTTGGTTGAGTCCAGTCGTCTTGACCGTGAGAATGACCAGATCGGCGGGCGTTGCCTCGCTGGCGCGGACGGACTTGAGCGCACAGGGCTTGCCATTGACGGTGAGCGCATCGCCCGCGTGACGCTCAAAACGGGCGTCATCCATAACGTATTCGACGGCGTCGTTGCCGAGTGCCTGGGCGATCATACTGCCGTAGAGTAGCCCGACGCCGCCCTTGCCGATAAAGGTGACCTTGTTGATCTGCATGTGAATTATCTCCCCATATAAAAGGCGCCCGCGTAAGGGGCGCCTGATGGATTGTATGCCGCCAGCGCACCTTGTGCATGCAGGGTGGCGATTTTTAAATGAATGGACGCGTGGAGCTTACGCTGCGGGGCAGACCGCAAAAACGCGCGCGGGGTATCCGACGCCATCGCGGACCTTGGGGAAGGTGCAGAAGATGACAGCGCCCGTGGCGGGAAGCTCGTCTAGATGGTCCATGACCTCGATCTGGTAACGGTCGACCGAGAGGATGTACTGCTCTCCGGGGTAGAGGTAGGCGTCCTCACGCGTGGTCACGCTTGCCTCCTTTCATCGGGCTTTTTGCTGATGTTAAAGCGGTGTCGTGACGGCTCGATTTCTGCTACGTTACGATACGTTCTCGATTGCGATTCTAATGTGTTTCGATGGCGTGGCCGTTGTGTTTCGCCTCATTAGGGCTTCGAGGGGAGAGGAAAGGCAGTGCAATATCGCGTTGACCCCAAAAGCGGCAACCGTATCTCGGCGCTGGGGCTGGGTTGCATGAGGTTTCCCGGTGCGCCGGGACACCCCGATGCGAAGACGGCCGATGCCATCATCTCCCGTGCGGTGGAGCAAGGGATAACCTATCTGGACACGGCCTATCTCTACCCCGGTAACGAAGCTTGTGTGGGAGCCTCGCTTGAGCGCCTGGGCTTGCGCGACCAGGTTTTGCTCGCAACCAAGCTGCCGCATGCTTCGTGCAAATGCGCGGAGGATTTCGACCGGTTCTTCGACGAGCAACTGCGCCGCCTACGGACTGACCATATCGACTATTACCTCATGCACAACATTACCTCGCCCGCCCAGTGGGAACGTGTGGTGGCGTTGGGCATCGAGGACTGGATCGCGCAGCAAAAGGCTGCAGGGCGTATTCGTCAGATAGGCTTTTCGTACCACGGCAGCGCGGCGGACTTCCTTACGATGCTCGATGCGTATGAGTGGGACTTTTGCCAGATCCAGTACAACTACGCTGGAGAACGATATCAGGCGGGAACGGCGGGGCTCATGGCCGCCGCCGAGCGAGGTCTCGCGGTGTTTGTGATGGAGCCGCTTTTGGGCGGACGCTTGGCAGGCAAATTGCCTCCGCGGGCGCGCGCTGTTCTCGATGGTGCATGCGATCGGCATTTGCATATGCCTGCCGCTTGGGGGCTCTCGTGGGTGTGGAATCATCCCCAGGTGACCATGTTGCTTTCGGGTATGACCGATACCGCGCAGGTGGACGAGAATTCGTCACTGGCAGACCTCGCGTTGCCGAATTCGATGACGGCCAACCAGCTCGACACGATTGCGCGCGTGTTGATGGAGTTTGAGAAATCGAACCGTGTGCCCTGCACGGGATGCGGCTATTGCATGCCGTGCCCTAAAGGCATCAATATCCCTGGATGTTTTGCCGCCTACAACGCAAGCTATGCGCACAGCTGGTTTACGGGGCTGTCTCAATACTTTACGGCGAGCGCGGTGCGCACAAGCGAGCCCAAGTTGGTGAGCAATTGCGTCAAATGCGGCAAATGCGCGCGGCACTGCCCGCAGCACATCGATATTCCCGAGCGTCTCGACGATGTGCGCCGACGTTTCCAGCCTGGTCCCGTGACGGCGGTGCTTAAGGCCTTCGGCAAAACGCGCTCCTCATGACCCTTTTATAACTTGCGGTGGAATAGTTCCTGTTTGCGGCAGAATAGGGGCCAAACAGGAACTATTTCACCGCAACTGAAGGGGGCTGTCGTGGGTCATCGAGATTCATGTGATGATTTGCGTGAGGTTCGTTGGGGCGTTTTGGGCGCCGGGCACATTTCGCATCGATTTGCATCGTCGCTCAAGGAGGTGGACGGGGCACGGCTTGTGGCTGCGGCCGGCCGCACTCCTACACATGTCGAGGAATTTTGCCGAGCGTTTTCGATCGATGCTGCGCATGGCCATGCCTCGGTCGACAATAACGGCGACGCGGCTTATGGCGCGCTGATTGCCGACCCCGATGTCGACGCAATCTACTTGGCTCTTCCGCATGGCATGCATACGCGTTGGGCCTGTCGCGCGCTGCGCGCCGGAAAGGCCGTGCTGTGCGAAAAGCCGGCCGTTTTGAGTGAGGAAGAGGCTCTCTCGATTGCCTCCATCTCTCGCGAGCGCGGCGTGCTGTTTATGGAGGCGATGAAGAATCGGTTTTGCCCGATGCGCACTCGCGTGAAGGACTTGCTTGCGTCGGGTGAGCTTGGCCGTATTGTCTCGATTGAAAGCGTGCAAAAGCTCGATTACGGCGAGTCTCCTTCGGGCTATCTGCTTGATCCGTTGCAGGGCGGCTGTCTATATGACATGGGCTGCTATGCGGTTGGTTGGTTTGAGGATTTGCTCGCGGGCGCGTGCGAGGTTTCGTCCCGTGAAGTTCGCTGGCGTGACGTATCGGGCGGTCGCGTCGATTGGGCCGACGAGATCCATATGAGCGTCGGCGGTATACCCATTCATATGGTGTGCGACGGCAAAGCAACATATGAAAGCCGCTTAACGATTGCCTGTGAGCGGGGTTCGTTGGAAATCGAGCGTCTCCATCGCCCCGAGCTCGCCCATGTGAAGTACTCCGACGGGCGAACGCTCGAAATAAATGCCCCGTTTGAGGTCGATGATTTCTACGGCGAAATCCAGCATGCGACGCAGCTCATTCAGGCGGGGAAACTCGAAAGCCCCATCATGTCCCTAGCCGCCACGCAGCGCTGCGCGCACATCATCGATGCAATCCGTCTAGCCCTCTAGGACTTGGCGCTGACGCGTAGGGGATCATGACGCCGGCGCCCGTGGTGCCTGGCGGCCCACATCTCTGATGCCCCTTTTATAACTTGCGGTGGAATACGGTCTGTTTGCGCCAAAATAAGGCACCAATAGACCGTATTTCACCGCAACTGATGAGGGGGAGTTGGAGATGCTGACGATCGGGTGCCATCTTTCGACGACGAAGGGCTATCGGGCGATGGGGGAGACGGCGTTGTCCATTGGCGCCAATACCTTTGCGTTCTTTACGCGCAACCCGCGCGGTGGCAAGGCAAAAGACCTTGACATGGATGACGTGGCGGCCCTGCGCGAGCTTATGGAGCAAAACGACTTTGGCCCGCTCGTGGCTCATGCCCCGTATACCTATAACCCCTGCTCCGCTAAGGAGCGGGCGCGCGAGTTTGCCCTGGAGGCCATGGCCGAGGATCTGCAGCGCATGGAAGCGCTGCCCGGCAACTACTACAATTTTCATCCCGGTGCGCATGTGGGACAGGGGGCAGACGTCGGCATTCAGATGATTGTCGACACGCTGTGCCAGGTGATGTTTGAGGGACAGCAGACGACGGTATTGCTTGAGACCATGGCAGGCAAGGGCACCGAGGTGGGCCGTAGCTTTGAAGAACTGGCGTGCATTATCGAGGGCGTTGCCGCCAAGTGCCCAGAGCTGTCCGATAAGCTGGGCGTTTGTTTGGACACCTGCCATGTGAGCGATGCCGGCTACGACATCATCCATGATCTGGACGGCGTACTCGACGAGTTTGACCGCGTGGTGGGTATCGATCGCTTGCATGCCGTACACATCAACGATTCGAAGAACCCTTGTGGCGCCCATAAAGATCGTCACGAGTGCATCGGCAAGGGATACCTTGGCAGCGAGGAATTTGGTGGCGGTATGCAGGTTATGCAGAATATTGTATCGAATGGCCGTTTGTGTTCGCTGCCGTTTATTTTGGAGACTCCGAACGAACTTGCAGGTTATGCAGCTGAAATTAGATTATTAAGGTCATTGCAGCAGTAATGACTGTCACAAAGTAGAGTATTCCATTCACGTTATGGGTTTGTTTCAATCAGTTTTCTCATTGCAGATTCGTAATTCCAGGTGCATAATAGCCAACAGTTTTTGCAGGCCTCTGAATCAAACGAGGTCACCGGAAGGAGACTGATTATGAAGCTCAAGAAGCTTGGCGCATTTGCCGCCACGGGTGCCATGGCGCTCGCCCTCGCACTGACGGGCTGCGGCTCGTCCAACGCCACCTCTGGTTCTGATGCCGGTTCCAGCAGCTCTGACGACGCTAAGGTCGAGAAGGTCGACGGCTCCAAGGAGTACGCGCTCGTCAAGGATGGTACGCTGACCGTCGGCACCTCTGCCGAGTACGCTCCGTTTGAGTACAAGGATGACAACGGCGATTATCAGGGCTTTGACCTTGAGCTCATCAAGGCCATCGGCGACAAGCTGGGCCTGGATGTCGAGTATGTCAACAATGACTTTGACACGCTGGTTCCGGGTGTCGCTTCGGGCGCCAAGTATGACGTTTCCATTGCGGCTATCACCGACACGCCCGAGCGTGAGAAGGAAGTCACTTTCTCTGATTCCTACTACATGGACGATCAGGCTATTGTGACCAAGGTCGATAACACCGACATCACGGCCGACAACTACAGCGAGAAGCTCAACAACGCTGACGCTACCATCATCGTCCAGTCTGGCTCGACCGCCGAGGCCTTTGCTCAGGAGAACTTCCCCAAGGCCAAGATTGTCCCCTACAAGGACGCTACCGAGTGCTTTAGCGCTCTGCAGTCCGATAAGGGCGACGCTGTAGTCACCAACCGCTCCGTTGCCAGCCAGCTGACCGCCGAGCAGTTCAACACCTGCCAGACCATCAAGCAGATTAGCACCGGCGAGGAGTACGCCATTGCCATCAACCAGGGCAACACCAAGCTCAAGGATGACATCAACCAGGCCATCAAGGACCTGACCGACGACGGTACCGTCGACGCCCTCATGGCTAAGTACAACATCAAGTAAAATAACTACTTGATTGCGCGCGGGCCCTTTCCGTTTTGCGGAGAGGGCCTTTGCGCTTCTCTTGACGGAGAGCGTTTCCGTCTCGTTTTGCCGGCAACTTCTACGATAGGAGCCACCTTGTCTCGACTGAACAAAGGGGCCGCGGAGCAGCGTTTTCCACTGCCCGCCTTGCTCCAAAAGCTAGTCTGCGTCATGGCCGTGGCGCTCGCGCTGGTGTGCGCGGGGGCATATGCGCCCACGACCGCCCAGGCGCTTGAGACCGCAAAGATTACCGCCCGACCCAACACCGGTTCGGGCAGCGATGTGGTCGGCGGCACCGAGACGCGCATTACCTGGGAAGTTCAGGCCGATGCCGACGAGGAGCTGAGCGGTCTTTCTTTGACGTTTGTCGACGGCACGACATTTGGTACCGATGACACGCGATTGACGATGCTCTCGGGCGAGGACCTCATGGATCGTACGCCCATGAAACCCACGTGCACGGCTGATGGTCAGACGCTCAAGATCGACTTTGGCGAGACGGCGCCTGCCGGCGGCTTTTTCCGTGTCGAGGTTTATGGTGTGACGTTTCCCGTCGAGGGCGGCGATGAGGTCTTTAGCGGCACCTATACGCTCGCTGACGGGTCGACCAAGAAGATCTCCAAGATTCCGTCGGTGGAGATCAAGGGCGTGACGGCCTTCGATAACTTCCTGGCCGATCTTAAGGAGCAGCCGTGGGTCGAGGCCTGGAACTCCAATATGTTCCTGCGCCTGTTCTTGAACCCGGTCATTTTGGTCCAGAGCCTGCCGATCGTCTTCAAGGGCTTCCTCATGTCGCTCTCGATCGTGCTTGTGGCGTTTCCGCTGGCAATTCCCTTCGGTTTCGCCCTATCGCTCATGCGCATTTCCAAGTCGCGCATCCTGCGCTGCCTTGCCGGTATCTACGTGAATATCATTCGCGGTACGCCGGCGTTCCTGCAGATCTATATCGCGTTCTTCGGTCTGCCGTTGGCCGGCGTCAAGGTTGATGACTATGTGCTCGGCGTCATCGTCATGGCCATGAATTCGTCTGCCTATCTGTGTGAGATCTTCCGTGCCGGTATTCAATCGATCCCCAAGGGTCAAAACGAGGCTGCTCGCTCTCTGGGCATGAATGCCTTCCAGACACTGCTCTACGTTATGATTCCGCAGACGTTCCGCAATGTTTTGCCTACGCTGACCAGCGAGTTTATCTTGCTTTACAAGGATACGTCGCTGCTTGCGGCCGTGGGTGTGGTCGAGATCGTCATGAACGCCCGTACCATCGTGGCCACGACGGGCTCCATCACGCCGTATGTGGTTGCCGCCCTGTTCTATCTGGTCATCACCCTGCCGCTCGCTCGCTTGGTGAGCGGTCTTGAGGCGAGGCTTTTGGGCACGGCCGAGACCAAGAAGAAGCGTCCCGCCAAGAGCGCCGGACAGGTTGTCGCGACGCCTGCCGATCACATCGCCGGTCTGTAAGGAGGTCCTATCATGAGCGAAACCAATAACTCGAACGAGGTCGTCGTCAGTATCAAGAACCTCCAGAAGGCCTTTGGCGACAACGTGGTCCTGCGCGATATCGATCTGGATGTTCACAAGGGTGAGGTCGTTGTGGTCTTGGGCCCCTCGGGCTCGGGCAAGTCGACGATGCTTCGCTGCATCAATCGTCTGGAGCATCCCACGAGTGGCTCGATTATCGTTGAGGGCGTGGATGTGTGCGCCAAGGGTGTCGACCTCAACAAGGTGCGTACGCATCTGGGTATGGTGTTCCAGCAGTTCAATTTGTTCCCGCACCTGTCGGTCAAAAAGAACGTCATGCTTGCGCAACAAAAGGTGCTCAAGCGCAGCAAGGAAGAGGCCGAAAAGATCGCCGTCGAGGAGCTGACCAAGGTCGGTCTTGCCGAGCGCATCGATTTTATGCCGAGTCAGCTTTCGGGCGGCCAGCAGCAGCGCGTTGCCATCGCCCGCGCCCTGTCGATGAACCCGCACGTCATGCTCTTTGACGAGGCCACCTCGGCGCTCGACCCTGAGCTCGTGCGCGACGTCCTGGGCGTCATGCGTGACCTGGCGCACGACGGTATGACCATGATCGTCGTGACGCACGAGATGGGCTTTGCCCGCGATGTCGCCGACCGCGTCGTCTTTATGGACGGAGGCGTCATTGTGGAAGAGGGTACGCCGAGCGAGGTCTTCGACCATCCTAAGAGCGAGCGCACCAAGGCGTTCTTGGGCAATATCTCGTAGCCGGTTGATGTAACTGCCGTTACAAAAGAGCGGGGCTGGACTTGAATCCAGCCCCGCTCTTTTGTAGGGATGGGGATGCGCTTTGATGCAGGCTCTCTTGGAGGCCCTGGGTTCGTTACGCGAGCTCGGCTCCGAGGGCCTTGCAAGCGGTCTCGCCCTCGTCGTCGGGCGCGTCGTAGCAGATGGTGGAGTCCACGACGTTGACGCCGGCCTCGTCGGCGTCGGCCTTCCAGTTGTCCATCCACTCGCCCTCGGCCCACGAATAGGAGCCAAAGAGGACGACCCTCTTGTCGCCGAGAGTCTCCTTGACCTCGTCCCACATCGGCTGGAACTCATCGTACTCGAGTTCCTCGGAGCCCATGGCGGGGCAGCCGAAGGCGATGGCGTCATAGCCTTCGGCCTTGTCTGCGGAGAAGTCGGCGCAGGAGATGACCTCTGCCTCGGCACCCGCGGACGTGGCGCCTTCGGCGACGAGATTTGCCATGGCCTCGGTATTGCCCGTGCCGCTCCAATAGACGACGGCGATCTTGCTCATGTTGAGTCCTTTCAGTTGTGCGGCAGGTTGCCGCGGCTTCTATGTTCTATCGGGTTGCCTGGGCAAGTTGCGCCAAGCTGCTGCCCTGCTGATAGACAAAGGTGAGGTATTGAGTGCAAGCGCGGTAGGCGTCAAACATCGCAAGCGCTTGCTCGACATTCGTGTAGACCTTCCAAGCTCCAAAGACCTTGTAGTTCTCGCCGCGCTGGACGATAAACTCGCGCACATCGTCGTAGGGATATCCGAGGAAGTAGCCTATTTCGTGCGGAAACTCGCAGGTGCAGTCGTTGCTGCAGCTAGCTTGCTGGGGTAGTGCGCATCGAGTCTGGCTACAGGCGCATTCCGCGACGTTATTGCTCGCGAGCGTGATGCGTGATGCCAAATGCACAAGGCATGTCGAAAGGTCTCTCGTGTCGTAGCCTTCCGAGGCGAGCGCCGTTTGGGCGCGAGGGTCTGCGAAATAGGTGGTGAGGCTTTTGGCTCGGTACATATACACGAGCGCTCCGCAGGGCCGCCAGACCAAAACACTCAGGTGGATACCGAACGGGTCAAGCTCGCGATTGCACTGGGCGATAACGTTGAGCAGGCGTGCTCGGCGCTCTGCGATGGTTTCGGTTGCGACCGAGCCGTCCCCGTGGGCGTAGGTGCCTGGATAGGTAAAGAGCGATGCCGGCTTGATGCCCGCGAGCGTGGGAGAGCAGTTGCGCACGACTGCCGCCTGAAACGTTGGGATGTCTATGGTTCGAGTCACGGCGCTCCTTACGGATCTAACTGTTAGCCTAGGAAAACTTATACACGAAAGTAAGCCTTGGTCAACAAAAAAGTTTGAAGAGGGAAACTAATTGACCGAACGGACATGATTTTGGGTTAAGATGGGGACACCCCATGGGGGTATCTAGATAGTGCTACTTGAAAGGGGAACGCATGAGCGACTTGCTCAACCCTGCGAATCTCATCGTGCTGGCCGTCATTGCCGTCGGCATGTTTTTTGGACTGCGTCGCATTGCCGCTTCGACACACGGGAAGAGTTGCTGCAGCGATGGTGCGAGCGGCAAGAAGGCCAAAAAGGTTGTTGTGGTGGATACCGATGCATCGCACTATCCCTATAGCGATGAGCTGCTCATCGGCGGCATGAGCTGTGACGGCTGCGCTCAGAACGTGGCCAATGCCCTCAATGCGCTGGACGGCGTGTGGGCAACGGTGACGTATGCGGATCACACGGCACGTGTGCGCTCTAAACAGCCGGTTGATCGTGGTGTTCTCGAGACGGCCGTGAAAGACGCGGGCTACTACGTCATGACGCTGTAAGCGCCGCCCTGGATGCGCTTCCTTGGCTAGGCTCGTCCGCGCAGTTCGATGTCTTGGATGTCGTCGAAGTCGATGGCGATGTCTTTGAGCTTGAGGAGCTTGAAGGCGGGGAGCGCCTCGTCGAGGATGCCGGTGCGGGAGCGATGGCCGTACGTATCGTAATAGGTGACACGAACCAAGTCGCCACGTTTGAGACCCTCGAGCTTTTTAGAAAGTACGAGGGCTTTTTCTTCCGTGAGCTCACGTTTTGGCTCGACGGTGATTTCCTGCTTGCGCACGAGTTCGTAGTATCCCGTGAGGGCGGCAAAGGGCATAAACTGTGCGGCGCGGTTGGCGCGCACGGCACCGTTGGCTGTGAGGTTGGGGTCGGCGGCGCGGCGTCTGCCCTCGGGGTCCGCCAGGCGCTCGAAGGCGGTCGGCGGGCGCACGGGCTGTTGTTTGGGTTTAGGCACGGTGTCCTCCAACTTGGTCGTTGCGTTCGCGCGCGGTGGCGCCGGCGGTAAAGCTTAATCCCTTGACGAGCGCGTTCTTGCCGTACTTGCCTTTCACGGCCAGGACGGCGCGTGCCAGGTCGCGCTCGCGCTCATCGGCCTCGACATCGCTAAACAGATCGATAGTGGCAAATTCCTCGGGCACAAGATTGCCAAAGCCCAGGTTGATGCGCTTGACCGGTCGTTTAGGGTCGACGGTTTGCGCCCAGAGATCATCGAAATAGCCCATGATCTTCTTAAACGAATTGGTGCGCTCGGGTAGCTTTCGCGAGGCGTTGGAGTGCGCAAAGAGTGCGGCATAGCCACCGCGCGGTTTGCCGCCATGCTCTCCCACAAAGATGCCATCGATTGCCTGCGCTTCGCGCACCAGGCGACGCCTTTCGTCATCGCGCTGGACGGGCTTGGGAGCACGGGGCGCGAGCCCGGGGCCGGCGGTTGCGGTGGGTTCGATGCTCAACGTGCTCGAGCGCAGGTGCCCACATCCGTCCACATATTGCGCTGTGCCGCTGGCGTCGAGGCGGCGTATGTCGGCACGCTCGCTCGCATAACCCACAAAGAGCGAGATGCTGTCGCAGACCACGTGCTTATCGACTAAGTCCAACACGGCGTTGTCGACCATCTCGCGTAAGACGGTGTAGGCTTGCTCGTAGGCATAGCCCTTCGAGAGCACCTGTCCTGTGGTGGTCGAAGTTGCTTGCGGGCGATAGGCTTGGATATCGGCGATGGTTGTCGGCTCGCGCCCGAAGGCATGGTCGATGAGATATTCGGCATTGACGCCGAGCTCGTCGTAAAGCAGGTTTTCGTCGAGCGCCGCGACGCCCATCAGATCGTAGACGCCGTATTTCTCGAGGCGGGCTGCCACGCCGGGACCGATGCCCCAGATATCGGTGATGGGACGATGGGGCCAGATCTCCTTGCGAAAGGTCTCGTCGTCGAGTATGCCGATGCGGCTGGGTACGTGCTTGGCGGTAATGTCGAGCGCTACCTTGGCCTGGAATAGGTTGGGGCCGATGCCGACCGTCGCCGTGATGCCGGTGCGCGCGAGGACCTCGTCGCGCAGCGTGCAGGCGAACCCTTCCGCATCTGTGTGATAGAGGTCAAGATAGGGCGTCACGTCGATAAAGCACTCATCGATGGAGTAGACGTGCACGTCCTGGGGGCTGACGTATTCCAGATAGATACCGTAGATTTTCGCCGACACCTCCATGTAATGCTGCATGCGTGGTACGGCCGTGATGTAGTCGATGCCATCGGGAATTTCGAACAGACGGCAGCGATTGTGTATCCCGAGGTCCTTCATGGCCTGCGTGATGGCAAGGCAGATGGTCGTGCGTCCGCGCGATTCGTCGGCAACGACCAGGTTGGTGGTGAGCGGATCGAGCCCACGGTCGACGCACTCGACGCTGGCATAAAACGTCTTGAGGTCGATGCAGATATAGGTGTGCTGCTCGTGCGCCATCCGAGCCTCCCATCAAACACATGTTCTTATCGAATACCTGTTCGATAATACCCGCTCATCCGGACATCGTCAAAACCTGTCAAAAAGGGACTGGTTTGTTTTGGTAGGTATGGTCGTGCGGTTGGATCGGGTTTTAACGCAGCTCTAAAGAGTGCGAAACAGCTCGGAAAACCTCGCTTCGTAGCATGAGCCTAACGATTGATACCGCCTATACGCACGGAAGGGTTGTGGAAAAGATGGTCAATTATGGGTTTGGTATGCCGACGCGCCTTGTTGCGGATGGAGACGTGGCTCGCTGGTGCGGACGATTGGTCGCTCACTACGGTGGCACCAAGGCGCTGGTTGTGCTGGGCGGTGACAAGCATACGCGCGATGAGCTTGTCTCGGCGGCACTTGGCTCGCTTGATCGAGCCCTACTCGAGCGTGTGCTTTTCCGCTGCGGCTCGTTTGAGGGCGACGGGGGAGACGAGCTGATCGACGAAGCCGTGGCCCTGGCGACCGACGAAGGCGTGGACTTTGTCCTGGCGATTGGCGATGCCGATACTGCTGGCTTTGCGCGCGAGCTCGCGCGTCGCATGGCGGCGCTCGATGCCGGCGAAGACGGCTTTGTGCCTTATGGATGCATTGTCTCGGAGGGCAAGGTGCCTGCTGTCGTGGGCACCGGCGAGGTTCCCGTTTTTGCCATTATCGCGCCCGAACTGCTGGAGGGCATCGGGTCTCCTCTGCGTGAGTTACTCGGTAGCGTCTGCGCCGCGGCCTAATATTTGCCATAAAAGGACGGGTTATTTTTGGTTGGTAAAGCGTTTGACCTGCCAAAATAAGCCTGTCCCTTTTTGATCGGTTGCCGTTTGGGGGCCGATTGGCAACGCTCGCTGATTGTAGTCTTGACCTGCGCTAGAATAGTGGCATCTGAATGTCCGGGCGCATGGAGGCGTGCGCCCGTATGCTGAGGAGGACTCTATGGCAACTGTTGCCGCACCTATCGATGCTACGTCGACTGCCGCTTGGAAGGCACTCGAGGCTCATCAGGAGAAGCTCGAGGCCGAGGGTATCGACCTCAAGGCCTGGTTCGCTGCCGATGCCGAGCGCGTGAACAAGCTGAGCTTTGACGCCGGTGACCTGCACTTCGATCTGTCGAAGAACCTGGTGACCGATGAGACCGTCAAGCTGCTGTGCGATCTTGCTCGTGAGGTGAAGCTCGAGGAGCGCCGCGACGCCATGTTCTCCGGCGAGCACATTAACACCACCGAGGACCGCGCCGTCCTGCACACCGCGCTTCGCCGCCCCGCAACCGAGAGGGGCCAGCTCATCGTCGACGGCCAGGATGTCGTCGCCGACGTGCACGAGGTCCTCGACCGCATGTATGCCTTCGCCGAGCGCGTGCGCTCCGGTGAGTGGAAGGGTGTTACCGGCAAGAAGATCGAGCACCTGGTGTCCATCGGCATCGGCGGCTCCGATCTGGGCCCGGTCATGGCTTACGAGGCTCTGCGTCCCTATGCCGACGCCGGTATCGACTGCCGCTACATCTCCAACATCGACCCCAACGACCAGGCCGAGAAGCTTAAGGGTTTGGACCCCGAGACCACGCTCGTGATCATCGTCTCCAAGACCTTCACCACGCTCGAGACCCTCACCAACGCTCGCGAGGTCAAGACCTGGATGCTCGAGCAGCTCAAGGCTCAGGGCGCCATCGACGGCTCCGATGAGCAGAACGCCGAGGCCGTGGCAAAGCACTTCGTCGCCGTCTCCACCGCACTCGAGAAGGTCGAGGCCTTCGGTATCGACCCCGCCAACGCCTTCGGCTTCTGGAACTGGGTCGGCGGCCGCTACTCCGTCGACTCCGCCGTGGGCCTGTCGCTGATCGTCGTGCTCGGCCCCGAGCGTTTCCAGCAGTTCCTCGAGGGCTTCCACGCCATCGACGAGTACTTCTGCAATACCCCGCTCGAGAACAACGCCGTCGCGCTGATGGGCCTGCTCAACGTCTGGTACGTCAACTTCTTCGGTTCCAAGAGCCACGCCGTGCTGCCGTACTGCCAGTACCTGCATCGTTTCCCGGCCTACCTGCAGCAGCTCACCATGGAGTCCAACGGCAAGCATGTCCGCTGGGACGGCAGCGCCGTGACCTCCGACACCGGTGAGATCTTCTGGGGCGAGCCCGGCACCAACGGTCAGCACGCCTTCTACCAGCTGCTGCACCAGGGCACCGTGGTGGTCCCGGCCGATTTCATCGCCTTCGCCAATACCGCAAACCCTGCGACCGACAGCGGCCAGGATGTCCACGAGCTGTTCCTGGGCAACTTCCTGGCCCAGACCAAGGCGCTCGCCTTTGGTAAGACGGCCGACGAGGTTCGTGCCGAGGGCACGCCCGAGCAGATCGTCCCGGCTCGCTGCTTTGAGGGTAACCGTCCGACGACCTCGATCTTTGGCGACACGCTGACCCCGTTCGCACTCGGCGAGCTCATCGCCCTGTACGAGCACATCACGTTTGTCGAGGGCACGGTCTGGGGCATCGACTCCTACGACCAGTGGGGCGTCGAGCTGGGCAAGCAGCTTGCCAAGCAGATCACCCCGGCCTTCCACGACGACGCCGCCAAGGCCGAGCAGGACGCTTCGACCCAGGCGCTCATCGAGTTCTATCGCGCGCATCGCAAGTAGTCGCTGCTGTTAACGTATCGCGCCTTATAGTCAGGGGCCCGTATCCTATCGGATGCGGGCCCCTTTGCTTTTGCCGTGGTCCCGGGGCGCACGGCCTTTGTGGAACATCGCCGGGGCGTCGCGCGCTGCGAGAACCCTGCGCCTAGATCTCGGCCTCCGCATGGCCTCGCTGCGCCTCGGGCAGCTCCCCGTAGAGCGGATGGTCTTCGAGCCTAAAGCGCTCGACCTGTTCGGGAGTGCGACCGCGTACAAAGAGCCACGAGCGATCGATCGGCGTCGCCATGAGCGTGCTGGGCAGCGCGTCGGCGCGGTCGGAAAACACCCGGGCACTCTCGGGATCCTGGAACGCCAGCACCAGATGCGTGTCGCAGTTGCCCATGATGGAGCGTGCGCGTGCCTCGCCATAGAGCGCATCGAGCTGGTTGGTCGACTGCAGCAGCAGCGTTGCCCAGATGTTGCGGCTTCGGATAATCGAGAGCACGTTGTCGATCTGGGGGATCTGCAGATTTGCGAAGTCATCGAGCATAAAGCGCACGGGCACGGGCAGGCTGCCGTCGGGCTGCCTATCGGCCTCACGAATGAGGCCCATAAACGCTTGCGTAATAAAGAGGCCGGTCAGCGGATCGAGATTGCGGTCAATATCGCTTACGGTTACAAACAGGGCGCAGGGGGTGTGTCCCATGGAAGCGAAGTCCACCTGATGGCACTCACGATAGAGCTGTGCCGCACCGTCGAATCCCAGACACATGACCTTTTCGGCAAGGATGCCGACGATGCTCGCGTGCATGCGCTCGGCATTTTGCGTAATGGCGTAGCGCCGCCATAGCGAGAGGGCATAGCTTTGGGGGTCGGTCGTGATCAGATCGTCAAACAATCGGGCCGTGGCACCGTCCTGCAGGTGCTCGATCAGCTTGATGACCGAGCTGATCGTCTGCTCGTCGGCGGGTAGCTGTTCGGTGACGTAGGCGATAAGACACGACAGCAGGTTTGCCGCCGCATGATCCCAAAAAGGCTGGTTGTTGTCCTCGATGGGGCAGATGGCCTTTGCCACCGAGAGGATGTCCTGCTGGTTGGGCCTGCCGTCCGCCTTGCGGCGAATGTGCCTCAGGGGGTTGTAGCCGCAGCGCTCGATGCCGGGCGCAAGGGCCGGGACGGTGTTGAGGTCGGCGAAGTTGAGACATTGCACGCGGTAACCGTGGGCTGCCAGCACGGGTCCCACTTCGCGACAGAGCGTGCCTTTGGTGTCGAGCACGATGTAGCTTGCGTTCATTTGCAGCAGGTTGGGCTTGAGGACGTTTCGGGTCTTGCCGGCTCCCGAGGGGCCGATCACAAGTGCGTTGTTGTTGAGTCCCGTTTGGCGGGTGTCGCAGGAAAGCGTTCGATCCTTGGCGAGGATGGTGGACGATGCGGACTTAGATGCGGCGAGGCGGCTGGCGAGGTTAGACATGGGCGACCTCCTTGGTGGTCGAGAGGATTTCGTGGGCAAAGCCGAGCTCGACGGCGCGCTCGGCCGAAAGGTAGGTGTCTTTTGCAGTGAGGGACTGGATGCGCTTGGGCGTGAGGCCGCTGCGGTCCGAGAGGATTTGCGTGAGGGTCTTGCGGGTCTGCATGAGACGCCGGCTGGTTTCTTGCAGCGCAAGTGCCGAGCCGCCTGCCCCCTGGGGGATCAGCGGGTCGTGAATCATGAGCTCTGCATGGGGCGCCATACGGCGATCGTCGCCGCCCATAAAGATCACGGCGCCCATGGACGCGGCGAATTCCAGACAGACGGTGCGGATGGGGCACGATGCGAGGCGCATGGCGTCATAGATCGCAAGGCCCGATCGCACGCTTCCGCCGGCGCTGGCGACAAATATGGTGATGGGGCGGCTGGGGTCGGTGGCATCGAGCAGGCGGATCTGCTGGCATAGGTCGTGGGCCATCGGGGTTTCGATGTTTCCCATGACGGAGAGCTCGCGACGGGCGAGCATCTCATCGTAAATGCTGGTGAGCGTGATGCCTCGGGCGGATTCACGCATGGTGAGGGGGCTGATGATGGGGGAATGATTGGTGTCCATGAGGACTCCTTTCTGTTGGTTGTGTTGTGGAATAGGATTGTTGCCCGCGGAGGGGCTGGCGGGCTACAGGGTTCGTCCGAGCCTGAGATCGAGCTCGGTTGTGGGGCAGACTGCCTGTTCGTGCGGCTCGCAAGCGCCAAGGGCTCCAAAGCGATAGAGCGTTGCGGCGGGCGTGGTGTAGGCGAGCCGCAGCTGATGCTCGACAGGGGCACATCCGTCATTTTTGTAATGAGCCGCGTAGTACTGCGCGATGCTGGCGTTCATCTCGCTGCCATTGCGATGGCGCTCAAACTGGCGTCTGCAGGTCTCGATGATCTTTGCTACCGACTTGGGTGCCGTCGCGGGAACAAGGGCGAGATAGCCCTCAAATAGCTCGTTGATGCTCAGGAGGCACAGCAGGTCGATTAGCGTCCTTATGGCTGTTCCCTCGGCAGAAAAATGCGCGGTCATGCGGTTATATCGGTTGCGGTCGACGATGGCCGCATGGGGTCTTGGAGTTTTCTGCCCCGTGGTCCCGGGCTTTTGCCGCGCCTGTGTATTGAGCTCGACGTTGCAGCGCTTGAGGCCGTCCAACGGAAGGAACAGTGCGGTGCGCAGGGTGTTCCGCTTGCTTTCGAGTTCATGACGCTCGTCGGGTTCCCATTCGAGCTTGAGTTTCGTGTCAAGCGCCGTAAGCATATGGGCTAGGCAGCCTACGGTAAGAACGTACGAATCGTTGTCGCGTTTTGGGGCATAGGGGTCTGTCAGCTTGCGAATGTCGGGGTCGCCCATGATCTTTGTGCAGCGCTTCAGCAGTTGAGGGTGGTCGGCCAAGATCGTCGCGAGCGGTAGCGACGCGTAGTTCTTGATGGTCGCGGCGGCAAAGGCGGCGTCATATTCGTTTGCATATGCTCGCTCAATGCGGGCATCCAGAATGCTTTTCTTATCGCCGTCTTCAGCGTGGTGGTTTGTCATAGCTTCTCCAATCGGTTGATGTTCGTGCTGTTTGTTGATGTGTTGGTTGTCGTGAGTGATGTGCTTGCCGTGGGTGATGTGCTGACGTTGGGGTGCTATGCGGTTTTCAATGAGCCCGTGAGGCAGTTGCTGCAGGGGCGGGATGGAACGGCCCATGCAAGGCGGAAGGCATCGTGCTCAAAATCGAGACAGCAATGCCCCGGGTGCCTCACATGTGGCAGTTACCTCATTAAGTTGTCATTGCGTTTGGGGCTGTACTTTGCCGATCTTCTTTCTCTTACACGCTAAAAACTGAAACTTCATATGCTCGATCTACTTAAAACCGCAACGGCGGTCTTTTATCAACTTATATGTCGGAACGCGTCTTTGCAAGTACTTTTTTGCCTTTGTTTCAAATGGGGTGGTTTTGCAACCGTCACGCGCCACGCTATGCGAACGTGCCCCGGCTCGGATAAGATGGTGCGATCGAGTTCTACCGCGCTCACCGCAAGTGGTCTTTGCTGCTGAGATAGGTCATGGCCGAAAGGGGCCCGCATCCCAACAGATACGGGCCCCTTGCTATTTAAATGGGCATGAGGGTGTATTGAGGGGGGATGCCTTGCTGTCGGCATCCGCATGCGGTGCCATTCGCTGTCCGTAAATATACGTTTACGGCTAATTTCATACCACTTGTCGGAATGCGGACGCTGTCCTTGCATGCCGGGCGTACATTGAACGTGGTTTTTCGCGTGAAACCACGAATCGGTTGTCAGCTCCGAACAAGGAGGCCCAGCATGACGCTTGCCAAACCCATCAATAAATACATCGACTATATCGATGCCCCCGAGGACACGTTTGAGCAGTATGTCGAGAAGGCGTTAAAGTACAACTTTCGCTGCGTATTTGCGAACCTGCAGGAGTACGAGACGGGCC
Source organism: uncultured bacterium (assembly GCA_905216145.1). Taxonomy (GTDB): domain Bacteria; phylum Actinomycetota; class Coriobacteriia; order Coriobacteriales; family Coriobacteriaceae; genus Collinsella. The sequence goes on from CAJMST010000004.1 coordinate 82,639, forward strand.
GCGCCATGCTCGAGGGCTCTGACATCATCCTTGCCGGCGCTATCGACTTTCCCCAGGGCACTATGACGCTTGAGGAGAAGCTTGCGAGGTTTGAGGAATACGCTGCGTGTGGCTTTACCGAGATTGACTACGTTTTGAATCAGGAGTCGGTTGAGAACCGCGATTTTGATGCCATCGAGCGCGAGATGACTACCATTGCTGATTTTTGTCGCGCGCATGGCATCACTGACAAGGTGATCGTCGAGATGTGCAAACTGGACGGCGACGACGCCGCCAAGCGCCGTGTATGCGAGATCGCGCTGGAGGCCAAGCCGGGATTCCTTAAGACATCGACTGGCAGAAGCTTTGGCGGTGCTAAGCTCGAGGACGTGCGGCTGATGCACGAGGTGCTCGGCGATGCCGTGGCAATCAAGGCGGCGGGCGGTATCCATAATTACGAAGAGGCTTGCGCATTCATCGAGGCCGGCGCCAGCGCGTTAGGTGCATCGGCGGGCATCGCGATCGTCGAGGGCACACCGACGGATGAGCGTCGCTAGCAGACGTATTTGACCTGAGCGATAAAGCTTCACGACCACACGCCGTTCATGTTCGGGACAATATGACATTTTTCCCGTTGTAAACGGAGTCGCGATGGGTGTTCTGTATGATGGCTCAGACAAGGTTGTTCAATGACAGGGAGGCATATATGGCAATCAAAGCCATCGCGATGGATATCGACGGTACGCTCACCAACGATCAGAAAGTGATTAGCCCGCGTACGCGCGAGAAGCTGCTCGCGGCGCAGGAGTCGGGCATTAAGCTCATTTTGGCTTCGGGCCGTCCCGCATGGGGGCTGCACGCCTTGGCGCAAGAGCTCGACCTTCAAAACCATGACGGTCTGCTGGTGGCCTTTAACGGCGCACACGTCGTCGATGCCCAGACCGACGAGGTGCTGTTCGATCAGGCTATGCCTGCCGACGAATTGCATCGCCTGATTGATCACCTGCGTAATTTTGACGTGATCCCTATGATTTCGCTCGGTCGCGATTTGCACGTCGAGGACTCGTACCATTGCATGATCACGCTGCCTGACGGCTCGCAGAAGAATATCGTCAAGTATGAGCGCGACGCGTGCGATCTTAAGATTCGCGAGGTGGAGAGCCTGCATGAGGTCGCTGATGCTTATCCCGTGGACAAGCTGCTGACGGCGGGCGATCCGGCCTACCTGCAGGCGCATTACGAGGAGATGTATGCGCCCTTTAAGCAGACGCTTTCGGGCATGTTTACGGCCGACTGGTACTTTGAGTACACGGCGCCCGGTATCGACAAGGCCCGCGCACTCGAGGGTGCCCTGCCCAAGCTCGGCATCGATGCCAGTGAGGTCGTATCGTTTGGCGACGGCCAGAACGACAAGTCCATGATTGAGTGGGCCGGCACCGGTGTTGCCATGGGTAACGCCGTCGAAGAGGTTAAGGCTGTAGCCCAGATGGTGACCGCCGATAACAACGAAGATGGCATTGCGGTGACGCTGGATAAGCTGCTGGGTTAGAATCGCCGATTAATGCATGGCTCGGGCGCCTGCTTGCGGGCGTCCTTTTGTTAGGGAGGGTGCCGTGTCCGCATTTCCGTTCGACGCCGTTATCTTTGACATGGACGGCGTCATTGTCGATACCGAGTATTACTACTTGGGCGAGACTGCCGCGTTTGCCAAGGAGCTTGGGCTTAATCTGACTCAAGAGGAGTTGAATGGGCAGGTCGGTACCTCGCATCAGTTCTTCCTGCATATGCTGGTCGATTGGTTTGAGCGCGCCGGTAAGGGGCACTTCACTGGCGAGGAAGCGTTGGCCCGTTGGGACGAGTGGGCGCATAAGCGTCCGCGTGACTATCAGGCTTTGATTAACCCAGGCGCCGTGGATACGATTCGAGAGCTGCCGCGCCGTGGCGTTCGCGTGGCGCTTGCCAGCTCGTCTCCCATGGTTAGCATCGAGGAAGTGCTCAACGCATGCGGGCTGTCTGATGCCTTTGAGTATGTGGTGAGCGGCGAGCAGTTTAAGGAGAGCAAACCCGAGCCCGACATCTACCTGCATGCGCTGGACCTGCTGGGGCTGCCCGCGAATCGCTGCTGCTGCGTTGAGGATTCCGTTCCGGGCATTACCGCGGGTAAGCGAGCCGGCCTGACGGTTATTGCCAAGCGCGAGGAGCGCTTTGGCTTTAGCCAGGATGCCGCGGACAAGATTATCGACCAGCTGCCGGAGCTGCTGGAACTCGCGTAGATTCTGGGCGGCATTGTTGTCACAACAGTGGTTCCGTTGGCATAAGAGAGGGGCGCGCTATGGCATTTAACGTGAGCGCACTGGGGTTTGGCGACAACGTCGTCGACCGCTACGAGCATATTCGCACGATGTATCCGGGTGGCAATGCGGTGAACTTTGCCGTGTATGCCAAGAAATGCGGAGCCGCGCGCTCCGCGTATATGGGCATCTTTGGTAATGACGCTGCTGCCGAGCACGTGATTGCGAGTCTTGAGGATGAGGACGTTGAACTAGCCAAATGCAAGCAGCTCATCGGTGAGAATGGTGCTGCGCGCGTGACCGTCGTTAACGGCGACCGTGTTTTCCTTGGCTCCAATGAGGGTGGCATCCGTGGTGATGCTCGCTATGTGCTCGATCGCTTTGACCTTGCGTACATGAAGCAGTTCGACGTAGTCCACTCGGGCAACTATTGCTTTACCGAGCGTGAACTTCCCAAGTTGAAGGCCGCGGGCATCACGGTTTCGTTTGACTTCTCGGACGATTCGACCGACGAGTACTACGAGCAGATTGCTCCCTACGTTGACTTCGCATTCTTTAGCGCGGCAGACGCCGCGAGCGAGGATGAGATTCGCGAGCGTCTGGCATGGGTGAGGGGTCTAGGTCCGCGTTTCGTATCGGCAACGGCTGGCGCTGAGGGCTGCATTGCCTATGATGGCGATCGTTATTACCGCCAACTGGCTAAACCGGTAACGGAAATGAAGGACACCATGGGTGCGGGTGACTCGTTCCTGACTTCGTTCTTGATGTGCTATCTCGATTCCGCCAAGCGTGGCGAGGATGGTGCCGAGGCCATCGAGCGTGCACTCGACTTTGCTGCCGGGTTTGCCTCGACCGTGTGCGGCATGGAAGGCTCCTGGGGCCATGGAGTGCCGATTTCCGAATAGGTGAGCAGTCCCGGGGAGTCGAATTGTCGCCTCCCTGGGACTCCATGGACAAAAAATGCTAAATATGAGTAATGTCACTAATTTAGTAACAGCGAAATTAAGCTTTTGAGGGCCTAGTTGGGTGTCTGCGAGCGATTAAAACCTGCTAAAAATGACTTTAACCACCTTAAAGTGCCTTGATAATGGATAGCTGTACATTATCAAGGCGCTATTTTGCCGTAAAATAATGTGACTGGATTTGCAACAGAACTCATATTTGGCATTTTTTGTCCACCGGGGCTAGCGAAGGTCAAAAACAGAGTGCGCATTTGTTAAAACTGCCGACTCGATGCGCTTTGCGTCACAATTTTTGAGCGAGGCGATGCGTTCTGAGGTCCTTGTGAGCGATTTGATGAGCGACTGCGCGCTTGTTTCTGTGTTTGCCTCCGCTGGTGCATCGGTCTCGAGCAGTAAACGATCGAGTGGAATCTGTCGTGCGTATTCGCGTCCTCGTTTAGACGCGAGCATGCGTTCGTTGACGGAAAAATAACAGCCCGCATCACGCGCGCGGACGAGTTCGTCCGAAGTGCCGCTAAACCAGTGGAAGATGATAACGGGGGAGTCGGGGTTTGGGATGAGTAGTCCATGCGATTCGAGGACGTCCAGTACGGCTCCTGCCGAACGAACGGCGTGAATTGATATCACGCGCCCGGTAAGAGGATGCTGCACGAGTGTATCGCAGAGCCGGTCAAATGCCTGTATTTGTAGCGGCTCACTTCCGGCAAAGCGTGCGGAAAAGTCGAGTCCCACCTCGCCGATGTAGCGCTCTTGGGCAGCAACTTCGCAAAGCAGATCGACTTCGGCAGGACCGCAGCGGCCGTCGGCGAGCCACCAGGGGTGGAGCCCAACGCCAGCGATGATGCCTGGTAGGCGACGGGCGCGCTCGTTTGCGGCCGAAAAGTCGCGTGGGTCGACCCCGCAGTCGAAGAGCCCCAGACCCAACGCCGCCGACTCACTGGCTGCAGCATCGGGGCCGAGCATCAAATCAAGATGACAATGCGTGTCAAAGAATTGCGGTTCCATCGCAGGACATCCTGCTAGTCCAGGCGTTGGCCGTCGGCGCGTACGCGCTCGGTGCCGCGCCCGCTGATCTGGCGGATAACCTCGCCGGCGATTATCTGACCCATGATGGGCGGCATAAAACTGGCGGTGCCCAACTCGGTGCGCTCGTGGATATTGGAAGGGTCGCGGGGCTGTGTCTTAACCGATTCCTCGCAGCTAAACAGTACATGTAGGCTCTTGATGCCGCGCTTCTTACATTCTTTGCGCATGATGCGGCTCATGGGGTCACGTACCGTATCGAAAATGTCGGCAAAGCGGAGGCACTCGGGATGGAGCTTGTTGGCCCCGCCCATGGAGCTAACCAAACGAATGCCGTGGTCCTGAGCATATTTGGCAATGGTAAGCTTGGCCGAGATGGTGTCGATGGCGTCGACGACGTAGTCGAGCTTGCCACCCGTCTGCTCCAAAACGCTCGCGAAGAACTCGTCGATGTTGTCGCTCAGCAGGTATTCGGTGCGCTTGATGACGGTGGCGGCAGGGTTGATGTCATGGATCATGGCCTCCATGACATCAACTTTACGCTTGCCGATGGTGCTGTGAAACGCGATGGCCTGACGGTTGATATTGCTGGGCGCAATGATGTCTTTATCCAGAATTACGAAATGGCCGATGCCGCCGCGGGCGAGCGCTTCGCAGCAGTTAGAGCCCACGCCGCCGCAGCCGAGCACCAACACCGTGGCGTCGGCGAGCTTGTCGAGCGCCTCGCGCCCCATGATGATCTCGAGCTTGGTGTCGCGCGTCTCGACGGGAGCGGCGACTGCGGTTTCGGTCATAGATATCCTCCGATGGGGAAGTAATTAACGTAATTGGCTATCGCCATTATAGGTATTATTCTGCCTCCATTTGAGGCCTTGGGGCATGTTGAAATGAAGCGGGGATTCGCATAAGATTGAAGCAGATGGCACCCGTGGCCGCGGGTTGGCCAACTCCGAAACACGTTTATGGCGTGAGAAGTGGCCGTCTTCGCATTACGCGGGGGCGGCTATTTCATTCGACCTCCAATGTGGATGCCGAGCTCCACAGCCGCGATTACAAGCAATAACAACGTCAGGACATCGTCAATACTCATAGTCCATCTCCTTCTCTGGTAGAGGGGAGCTGGCCCATCTGCTTCTAACGGTATTGTAACTAAAAGCGAACGAGTGTTCTATGGCTATTGCTGAATTAGATAATTAGACAAACATCTAAATATCGAGTATAGTGTGCGCGTCGAACGAACTGGTGAGAGGAGGTTCTATGCCGGGAGAGGGTTTTAAGGCACTTGCCGATCCAACGCGGCGGCGCATCTTGGAACTGCTGCGTGAGGGCAATTGCACGGCCGGAGAGCTTGCCGAGCATTTTGACATTAGCAAGCCGTCATTGAGCCATCACTTGGCGACGCTCAAAAACGCCGGGTTGGTGACCGATGAACGTCATGGCCAAAACATCGTTTACAGCTTAAACACCACCGTCATGCAGGACTTGATCGGTTGGTTTATGGGCTTTACAAACACGGAAGGTGATAAGGATGAATAACGAAAACAAGGGCATTCACCCCACGGGGGTATCGTCGCGCGTGTGGATTGCGCTGGTCGCTCTGTGCGTCGCCAATGTCGTAGCGCACCTCATGGTGATGCCGAGCTTGCCTGCGCAGATTCCCACGCACTGGGGCGCGAACGGCGCCGTCGACGGTTGGGGTCCTAGCTGGATGGCCTCCGCGCTCGGCGTGCTGCCTCTGGCGCTTCTCGCAATGTTCTGCGTGGTGCCGCGCATCGACCCCAAAGGTGAGGCATATCGAACCTCGGGCAAGTTCTACCAGGGCTTCGTAATCGCCTTCACCTTGTTCATGTGCGCCATAAGCTGGCTGGGAGAGCTTACGGTCTGGGGCGTGGTGCCGGCGGTTGGTTCGGTTAACGTGCTGATTTCCGGTGTTGTCGGTTTGCTGTTCATCGGCGTAGGCAACTACTTGCCGCGTGTGAAGCAGAACTATACGCTCGGTATCAAGACACCTTGGGCGCTTGCCGATCCCGAGAACTGGCGCCGTACGCAGCGTTTTGGCGGCGCCTGCTTTATGGTGCTGGGTATTGGCCTGATTGTGATGGGCGTGGCGGGTAGCGTGCTTTCGAGTGAAGTCGTCGCCGCGGTGATTGCGGTTCTGGCGTTTGGTTCGGTTGGAGCCGTCTACGTCTACTCGTATCTGTTGTGGCGCAAATCGCAGCGAGCCGCTCGTTAAGGTTGCGGAAAACTAGCGTACGCAGTTCATAGTATGTTCCGGGGGACTTTTCCCAGGTAGTATTAGGGGGTGTGGGCAACCATGCCCCTTTTTCGTTACGTTTCAGAGCTGGTTTTCTCATTTCGTTTCCACTAAAGCGAATCAAGAATAGGGAAACAGCAGGTAGAAAGGATAGAACAGACATATGGCGGAGTTTATCTACCAGATGTATCAGGCTCGCAAGGCCCATGGCGACAAGGTGATCCTTGACGACGTGACCCTGAGCTTCTACCCCGGTGCCAAGATCGGCGTCGTGGGCCCCAACGGTATGGGCAAGTCGACCCTGCTCAAGATCATGGCCGGCATCGAGGAGGTCTCCAACGGCGATGCCAAGCTCACCCCCGGCTACACCGTGGGTATCCTGCAGCAGGAGCCGCCGCTCGACGACGACAAGACCGTCATCGAGAACGTGCGCATGGCATTTGGCGACATGATCGCCAAGGTCGATCGCTTCAACAAGATCGGCGAGGAGATGTGCGACCCGGATTGCGACATGGACGCCCTCATGGCCGAGATGGGAAAGCTCCAGGACGAGATCGACGCCGCCGACGGCTGGGATATCGATTCCAAGCTCGGCCAGGCCATGGACGCCCTGCAGCTGCCCGATTCCGACATGCCGGTCAACGTACTTTCCGGCGGCGAGCGCCGTCGCGTGGCCCTGTGCAAGCTGCTGCTCGAAGCTCCCGACCTGCTGCTGCTCGACGAGCCCACGAACCACCTGGACGCCGAGTCGATCCTGTGGCTCGAGCACTTCCTGCACAACTACCAGGGCGCGGTGCTTGCCGTCACGCACGATCGCTACTTCCTGGATAACGTTGCCGAGTGGATCTGCGAGGTCGACCGCGGTCACCTTTATCCCTACAAGGGCAACTACTCCACGTATCTGGAGACCAAGGCCGCCCGTATCGAGGCGCAGGGCAACCGCGACGCCAAGCTCGCCAAGCGCATGGAGGCCGAGCTCGAGTGGGTACGCAGCTCGCCCAAGGCTCGCCAGGCAAAGAACAAGGCCCGTCTGGCTCGCTACGAGGAGATGGAGGCCGAGGCCCGCGCAAGCCAGAAGCTCGACTGGACCGATATCCGCATCCCTGTGGGCCCGCGTTTGGGTAACAAGGTGCTCGAGGCCCATCACCTGCACAAGGAATTCGACGGTCGCGTGCTCATCGACGACCTTTCTTTCACCCTGCCGCGTAACGGCATCGTGGGCGTCATCGGCCCCAACGGTGTGGGCAAGACTACGCTCTTCAAGACCATCGTGGGCCTGGAGCCGCTGACTTCGGGCGAGCTCGAGGTGGGCGAGACCGTCAAGATCTCCTACGTCGACCAGAACCGTTCCGGCATCGATCCCGATAAGAACCTGTGGGAGGTCGTCTCGGACGGTCTGGACCACATGATGGTCGGCGAGACCGAGGTCCCGAGCCGCGCCTATGTGGCGAGCTTTGGCTTTAAGGGCCAGGACCAGCAGAAGCGCGCCGGCGTGCTTTCCGGCGGCGAGCGCAACCGCCTGAACCTGGCGCTCACGCTCAAGCAGGGCGGCAACCTGCTGCTGCTCGACGAGCCCACCAACGACTTGGACGTCGAGACCCTGTCCTCGCTCGAGGCCGCGCTGCTCGAGTTCCCGGGCTGCAGCGTGGTCATTAGCCACGACCGTATGTTCCTGGACCGTGTTGCCACGCACATTCTGGCGTGGGAGGGCACCGACGAGAACCCGGGCAACTGGTACTGGTTCGAGGGCAACTTCGAGGCCTATCAGGCCAACCGCATCGAGCGCCTGGGCGAGGACGCGGCCCAGCCGCATCGTATTCACCGCAAGCTGACGCGCGACTAGATCGTTACGCGGTTTTCCAAACCGCGTAACTGCTCGACGCTGCGCGGGTCGCAAGTGCCCCATCTTGCCGTTCAAGCCGTCGCTCGCGTACCGAAGTACGCGTCGCTCCTCTTTCACGGCAACCTGGGGCACTTGCGGCCCGCTCGCTGTTGGTTACGCAACATCAACAAATAAAAACGGCTCAAATCCTGATTTGGATTTGAGCCGTTTGTCGTTACTGCTCGGGTTCTTCGACTTTATCGATAGCCCAGGTGGATCCGAGGCCACCGGTGGTGTTGCGGCGGATGCGCACGGTGACTTCGTGGCGCTCGCCGGCCTGCGTGTAGCGCAGGGGGAAGCTTGCGCGGTTTCGCGCGGCCTCGATGGTACCGCGCTCGCGGGCGATCCAGTAGTACTCGCCGACGATGCCGAGCGTGTCGGCGCCGTAGGGGAGATAGGTCGACAGCTGGTGCAGAAGCGGGCCGGGGCAGAAGACCTCGGTTGCGAAATCGACGGGGAAGTCCTCAGGGATGGTCGGTGCTGCGGGCGCGGGGACCGGAGCCGGTACAGGTGCGGATGTGGACTCGATGACAGGTGCAGACTCAGGCACCGGTTCCGGATTAACTGCGGAATCTGTCGGTTCCACGGAGACGGATGTGTCTTCAGTCTCGGTTTTGGCATCGGCTTCTGGGGCGTCCTCCGCCTCGATAGACGGCTTTGCCTCGATGGGCGTGGATGCCATGGTGGTGATGCCGGCGTTTGCGTTCTCGGGGTCATAGACGACCGTGAGCGAGATGGCGGGCTGCGGTGCCTCGGGCTCCGGCGCCGACTCGGTAGCGTCTTGATCTGCGGGCTCGTCGGACTGATCGTCCTCGGCCTTGTCACCAAAGACATCGCTGTTTTGGAATGCAGACGTCTCGGGCTGGTCAGCGGCTTCTTCGGTTGTCGACTTGGGAGCTTCGTTGAGCTCCGCAGTGGTTTCCTGCTCAGATATGACTTCGGGATCGGTCGTGGCGGTGATTTCGGTTTCTGCTGTTACCTCAATAGCGACTTCGATCTCTGCCTCGGGCTCGGGCTCCGGCACGGCTTCAACCATGGTTTCTGGCTTGGGACGTTTAACGTGCTTGGGACGCACGGCCTTGAGGTCCTTCTCGCCGCGCTTTTTCTTTTTGTAGGACTGCTTGGCTCCCTTGGCTGCCTTGGGCTTGTCCTCGCCCTTGGCAAGGGCGGCATCCCAAGCCTCGTTGGCGATGACGGTGGCATACAGGCGACCGCCCTTAAAGACGGTCAGCTTAATGCAGTCGTCGAGCTCCTCGAGCAGCTCACGCGTGGACTCAAAGCCCAGGTCATAAGCGGTCATGTCGCCGGCGGCGAGCGCCTCCTCGACCTGTGTCATAAACGTTTGCTTGCCGCACCCAATCGCGTCGCGCAGCAGGCGATACAGATAGATGTGGTTGCCCAGCGAAAGCGTGGGCCTAACTATTGTCTTGCTCATGGCAAATCTCCTCTTTACACATGTAAAGCATCTTACCATCGCATAGCGTTCGCCATGGCGGCGCCCAAGGCAAACGGGCGCGAACCGCTTTCGATTCGCGCCCGTTGTACAGGTCGGTTATCTATGAGAGGCAAATGTACTTAGTTGCCCGATGCCGTGCCTTGGCTCGAGTTGTCAGATGCCGTGCCGGACGCGGTTCCGCTCGAGCTGTTCGAGCCGTTGGTGTTGCTGCTGTCTGCTGAGCCCGTTCCCGACGTGGTGTCGCTCGTCTGGTCGCCCGTGCTCGGTTGAGAGCCGTCAGTCGTTTGGCTTGAGTCGGTCGTGCCGGATTGCGCGCCGCTGTTGTTCACAGAAGAATCGGCGCCCTGCGATTGGTTTTGGGTATTCGAGGACGAATCGGTAGAGGTGGAACTGTCTTGCGTGCCGTCCGTCTGTGCCTGCTGGTCTTGCGACTGGGTGTTGCCATTTGCATCGCTTTCCGTCGTGCGCGACGAAAGGATTGGCTCGGGGCGCTCGCCCAGACCCTCACCGGCGGTGGTGATAAGGATGGCGCCGGCGCAGGCGATGACCGCGACGATGGCGATGGCGATCGAGAAGACGATGACCTTCTTTTGCGTCTGACTGCGCTCTGCCGCCGCCTTGGCGCGCAGGCTGTCGGGAGCAACGCGCGCCGTGGTCGCGCGCCCCGCAATCTGGCGCATCTCCTGCGTAGTCGCGGCGCCGCCCAGGTGCTCCTCGGCATTAAACTCAACGGGCTCGTAGGCGCCGGCGGGGTAGTCGACGGCGGCGTGCGTACCTTTGATGGCTTCGGCGCTGGCAGAGATAAAGTGGCGGTAGACCTGCGATGACACAACGGTGATGACCGAGCTCACGGCGGCGCCAATTACTGAACCAGCGATACCAATCTTGGAGGCAAGTGCGACGCTCGTGGCGGCAGCTGCGGCGCCGGCGATGATCTGGGGAATGGAAATGTCGTCAAACAGGCCCTTTTTGGGCGCGATGGCCATGGTCTGTCCGATGGAATGGTTTTCGTGAACGCCGTTGTTGAGCGCGGCCGGTGTCATGACGCGCGTGCGCGGCGCGTCGGTGTACTTGGTTGTCATACGGGGTCCTCCCGGTGTAAATCTGCTTCGTTTCGTGTAGCCATCAGGGTACCCACCAGATGTGAATCGTACGTGACATTTAACAGATACCATCAACTCATCAATAGCTCACCAAGTTGGTGGGATGCGGTTGCGCCCGGCGGTTGAACTACAATAGGGCTTGCTAATTGTGTTGAATGGCGTCTACGCACGGGAGCATTCTTATGAATCTTCACCTTTCTCAGTCTGATGGCTTTTTGCGTGTGGCGGCGGCGTCGCCGCAGATTCGCGTGGTCGATGTCGAGGGCAATGCCGAGGTTGCGCTGGCGGCTGTTCGCGATGCTGCCGGGCGTGGCGTTCGCGCGTTGGTGTTGCCCGAGCTTAACCTGACCGGTTATACCGCGGCCGATCTGTTCCATAACCGCACGCTGCTGCATGCCTGCGAGGCAGCGCTGGTGCACATCCTCGATGAAACCCGTGAGCTGCCGATCGTCTTTACCGTTGGCTTGCCCGTTGCGGTGGCAGAAAACATCTACAACTGCGCCGCCGTGTGCTGCGCGGGCGAGCTTTTGGGCCTCACGGCCAAGAAGTATTTGCCCAACTATGGCGAGTTCTATGAGCGCCGTTGGTTTGCTCTGGCGCCTGCGGATCCCGTGTGGGTTGAATTTGCCGGTCAGGGTCCGGTCCCGCTGGGTTCGGGGCTTGTCTACCGCTGCTGCGATGAAGGTGCCGAGGATTTGGTGCTGGGCGTTGAGGTCTGTGAGGACCTGTGGGTGCCGGCACCCCCTTCGACTGAGATGGCGCTTGCCGGTGCGACGGTGATTCTCAACCCGTCGGCCTCGGACGAGATCATCGGCAAGGCAGACTATCGCCGCAGCCTTATCTCTAACCAAAGCGCACGCCTGTACTGCGCCTATGCCTATGCGGATGCGAGCGAGGGCGAGTCCACGACCGATATGGTCTTTGCGGGCGAGAACCTTATCTACGAAAACGGCTCCAAGCTCGCCGCGACCAAACTGCTTACCTGCGATATGGCCATCGCCGACGTTGACCTTGACCGCCTGGTTGCCGAGCGCCGTCGCTCGACGACGTGGGCACGCGCGGACGATGCACCGGAGGCCACGGCCGTTGAATTTTCGTTTGAGGGCGTGCTGGCAGACGAGCCCGTCCTGCGCAACGCCTGCGACATCGACCGTGTCTTCCCCCGCGCGCCCTTTGTGCCGGCCGACCATGGCGACCTGGCCGAGCGTTGCGAGACCATCCTCGACCTGCAGACCGCCGGCCTCAAGACCCGCCTTGCCCATACGGGTACCAAGGCGGCCGTCATCGGTCTTTCGGGCGGCCTGGACTCCACGTTGGCACTGCTTGTGACCGTGCGCGCCTTTGATGCGCTGGGGCTGCCGCGCACCGGTATCACGGCCGTGTCCATGCCCGGCTTTGGCACGACGCATCGCACCAAGTCGAATGCCGAGTCGCTCGCCCGCGACCTGGGTGTGAGCTTCCGCGAGGTTTCGATCCACGCGGCCGTGGAGCAGCACTTCAAGGACATTGAGCACGATCCTGCCGTGCAGGACGTGACTTACGAGAACAGCCAGGCCCGCGAGCGCACGCAGATTCTGATGGATCTGGCCAACCAGGCTGGCGGTTTTGTCATCGGTACGGGCGATCTGTCGGAGCTGGCGCTCGGCTGGGCTACCTATAACGGAGACCACATGAGCATGTATGCCGTCAATGCGAGCGTGCCCAAGACGCTTGTGCGCCATCTGGTGCGCTATGCGGCTGATGTCTTTGGCGGACGTATTGCCGAGGTCTTGCTCGATATCCTCGATACGCCGGTATCTCCCGAGCTTCTGCCGCCCACGGGCGACGGCGAGATTGCGCAGAAGACTGAGGATTTGGTGGGCCCGTACGAGTTGCACGACTACTTCCTCTACTACCTGCTGCGTTTTGGCTTTGAGCCGGGCAAGATCTACCGCATGGCGCTCAAGAGTTTCGAGGGTGTCTACGACGCCAAGACCGTCCACACGTGGCTGCGTACGTTCTATCGTCGCTTCTTTGCCCAGCAGTTTAAGCGCAGCTGCCTGCCCGATGGTCCCAAGGTGGGCTCGGTGACGCTCAGCCCGCGCGGCGATTGGCGTATGCCGAGTGACGCCAGTTCGCGTTTGTGGCTTGCGCAGATCGACGCGCTCAATCCAATTGACTAAGGTTGGCTAAATTGAACCAATGCGGGGGTTGCAAGCGTTACACTTTTGCAATCTGATGGCCCGTATCGCGCGGCGCTCTTGTCGGAGCGCCGCGTTTTTTATATCGAAAGGTGGCACCATGCAGGCATCGCAGCGTCTCGACCGCTTTGGCGCGGAGGTTTTCGCCTCGCTCAACAACAAGCTTCTCGCGCTGAAGGCTCAGGGCAAGACCATTTACAACATGAGCGTGGGCACGCCCGACTTTAAGCCGTACGACCATGTGGTCGAGGCGCTCACGCAAGCAGCCCAAGATCCCGAGATGTGGAAGTATGCCCTGCGCGACCTGCCCGAACTCAAGCAAGCCGTGTGCGATTACTATGAGCGCCGCTTTGGCGTTTCGGGCATTACGCCGTCCATGGTGCAGTCGTGTAACGGCACGCAGGAGGGCGTGGGCCACTTGGGCCTGGCGCTGCTCGACCCGGGCGATACGATCCTGGTGCCCGACCCGTGCTACCCGGTCTTTGAGGCGGGTGCCAAGATTGCCGATGCCAAGCTCGAGTACTATCCGCTGGTTGCCGAGCACAATTACCTGCCCTATGTGGCGGGTATCGATCCCGAGGTGGCCGATCGTGCCAAGTACATGATCGTGTCGCTGCCCGCGAACCCGGTGGGTTCGGTGGGCACGCCCGAGGTCTACGAGGAGATCATCGCTTTCGCCCGCGAGCACGACCTGCTCATCGTCCATGACAACGCGTACTCCGACATCGTGTTCGACGGCGAGCCGGGCGGCAGCTTCTTGCAGTATCCCGGCGCGCTCGAGGTGGGCGTTGAGTTCTTCTCGCTCTCCAAGTCGTTTAACGTCACCGGTGCGCGTATCGGCTTTTTGGTCGGCCGCGAGGATGTGGTCTCGGCCTTTGCCAAGCTGCGCGGCCAGATCGACTTTGGTATGTTCTTCCCGATCCAGAAGGCCGCCATCGCTTGCCTGAATGGTCCGCGCGATGAGGTCGAGGCGCAGCGTCTGAAGTACCAGGAACGCCGCGATGCCCTGTGCGACGGTCTTGAGGGCCTGGGCTGGGAGCGTCCCAACGCGCATGGCTCTATGTTTGTGTGGGCCAAGCTTCCCGGTGGTCGCACCGATTCCATGGCGTTTTGCGAGGAGCTTATGGAGAAGGCCGGCGTTGTGGTGACGCCGGGCGCGAGCTTTGGCCCTTCGGGCGAGGGGCACGTGCGTATGGCACTGGTCTTGCCGCCCGATCAGATCGCTTTGGCTGTCGAGGCCATTCGCGAGGCGGGCCTGTATTAGAAACCTATTTCGACTCGTCAATAGCTCGAAACCGATTTCGTGCAGTTATTTTACGAATTCTGCAAACAATTTCGGTAAACGGTCGATTTTTGGCTGCGAATAGGAGCATAATCAAAGTCCCGATTGGATGTATTGGGATTACGGCAAGCCGCTCGGGTCGTTCCCGAGCGGCTTGTTTGTGGAGAGAGATGGGAGTTTCTAATGGTTAACGAGAAGAAGGTCGCTATTGTCGGCTGCGGCTTCGTCGGTTCGTCTTCGGCGTTCGCACTGATGCAGAGTGGTCTGTTCTCCGAGATGGTCCTCATCGACGTGGACAAGAACCGTGCCGAGGGTGAGGCCCTGGATATCGCGCACGGCATGACGTTTGCCGAGCCGATGAAGATCTACGCCGGCGATTATTCCGATGTCGCGGACGCCGCCATGATCGTCGTCACCGCTGGCGCTGCCCAGAAGCCCGGTGAGACCCGCCTGGACCTGGTCAACAAGAACGTAAACATCTTTAAGTCCATTATCCCCGAGATTAAGAAGTCCGGCTTCGACGGCATTCTGCTAATCGTCTCCAACCCGGTTGATGTTCTGACCTATGCTGCCATTAAGATGTCCGGCCTGCCCGAGGGCCATGTCATCGGCTCCGGCACCGTGCTCGACACTGGCCGTCTGCAGCAGATGCTTGGTGCCCACGTCGAGGTTGACCCGCGCGATGTCCAGGCCTATGTCATGGGTGAGCACGGCGACTCCGAGTTTGTCGCTTGGTCCAGCGCTCAGGTTGCCGGCGTGCCACTGAACACCTTCTGCGAGCTTCACGGCCATCTGGAGCATGAGGCTGCTGAGAAGCGTATCGCCGAGGACGTCAAGAACTCCGCCTACACCATCATCGAGAAGAAGCACGCTACCTACTATGGCGTTGCCATGGCCGTCAAGCGCATCTGCACTGCCGTCATGCGCGATGAGCAGACCGTTCTGCCTGTCTCCTCGCTCATGGTGGGCGAGTATGGCCTGTCCGATCTGGCCATCTCCATGCCGACCGTCGTTGGCCGCGATGGCGTTGTCTGCCGCGTCCCCGTGCCGCTGAACGATGACGAGCAGCATGAGCTCACCGCCTCCGCCAAGGCCCTCAAGGACATCATCGACAGCGTCGACTTCTCCTGCTAAATCAAGCTCTTTTGGGCAACAGGCTACAATGAAAGGCGTCCGGGCCACACGGTCCGGGCGCCTTTTTGGTGCGAGGGGGTCAGGTTACTTTGCACCACCCCAATGCACCATAGTTGATGGGAGGGCCATGTCGGATTCGCCTAATTTTTTGACCTATGCCCAGACGGCGTTTGATCCGTTTGAGGAACGGCCGTTCTGCGCGGTGGATAGCCTGGTCTTTGCGTGGTTGTCCTATTTGCGTTTGCCGGGTGATATGGCGGAGCTGACGAACTGGCAGGGCCTAGACGTACGCGAGCTGCTACGCGCCGAGTGCTACCAAGACATGATTGGCGACCTGTGGGATCCGGAGGGGAGCCGTGCCCTGTTGGAGGCTGTGGCAGCAAGCCCTCGCTACCGTGGCGTTCGTGTTTGCGGCTATCGTAGCGTGAGTGATGCCGAGACAACGGAGCAGTTTGCGGCCATGACGTTCCGATTTCCGGCGGGGTTTAGCTATCTTGCCTTCCGGGGGACCGACAGCACGATTGTGGGCTGGAAAGAGGACTTTAACATGGCGTTCCGGTGTCCTGTGCCGGCCCAGGAATCCGCGGCGCGTTATGTAGACGAGGCGGCGGATGCGATTGACGGGCCGCTTTTGTGCGGAGGTCATTCCAAGGGTGGAAACCTTGCGGTGTACGGTGCGGCGATGTGCCCCGATGTCGCCCGTGAGCGAATCGAACGGGCCTATTCCCATGATGGTCCGGGCTTCGTCGAGGAGTTTCTGAGCGGCAACGCCTTCGCCGACCTATCCGGTCGAATCGACAAGACGCTACCTCGGTCGTCGATCTTTGGCATGATGTTCGAGACACAGGAGGACTATGCCATCGTTGAGAGCACCGAGTTCAGCCTGCTTCAGCATAATCCCTTTAGCTGGGTGGTTGATGGTCGCGACTTCGTGTACTGTGAGCGCCTGTCCGCCGGTGCTCGATACGTTGATGGCTCCATTCGCGAGATGCTGCTTGCGGTGTCGCCTAGCGAGCGCGAGCGTTTTGTAGATGCGTTGTTCTCCGTGCTTGAGGCTACGGGTGCTGAGCGGTTTGCGGATATTGCTGGGAATCTGCGCGAGAGCCTGCCCGTGATGCTCCAGGCTGCGCAAGGCTTTGACAAGGATACGCGACGCTTTGTCTCGCAGACTATCGTTGCGATTCTTAAGTGTGCGCTTCTGCCCAAACGTCCCCAGATCGACATGCCCGCTGCCGGCAAGAGCTTGGCAGAACAGCTCGAGGCTTGGCAGTCCGAGCTCCTGCGCTAACCATTGGTGCAAAGCAACCTGTCCCCGATGCACCAATCTTCGATGCGCCTGGGGCGGGATCGACCGCTATACTGGTTCGTGCCGAAATCGATCTAGAACGGAATGCCGTATATGAAAATCAATCACGCGATTCTGCATATCCTGGACTTTGACTCTGCCGTCAACGTCATGAGCCAGCGCGAGCTCGATATCGAGAGTCGTACCGTGCGCAACTTCGTGACCACACATCTGCGCCGCGCGCGTACCTCGGCCGACAATAAACGCGCCACGTTTGCCGAGAACTCTGCGTTCGGCGGCGAGCTCAAGGGCTATTTCTTTGGCGAGCGCGAGTTCGTGGACCTGTCGCAGCAGATTGCGGAGTTTATCTCCTCCGAGCTCACCAAAGCCGAGAAAGCCGAGTCCACCGACGTGCTCGTGGCCGATTTTGACGACGATGAGGATGCCCGCTGGTTTGCCGTGATGCTGCTGGGCTCCAAGCAGGCTTTTATGCACGAAGTGGGTCGCGAGGAGGGGGAGGTGCGCAACGACATCGCGCGCCACTACGCTATTCTGCCAAACCCCTCGCAAAAGGTGCCAAGCTATGCCATCGTGCGCGCGAGCACCATGGAGATCGGCTACGTGGACAAGAAGCGCAAGATTGCCGGCGAGGATCGTATGCTTATCCCCGATGGCCTGCTGCAGTGCGACACGGGGGTATCGGGCAAGGAGGTCATCGACACCGTGACGCGTGTGGTCGAGGAAGTCGCCGAGGAACACGGTGCCAATACGGCCGTAGCGCTCGCTAAGGTTAAGGCTGCCGTTGCCGAGAAGGTCGAGGATGACGAGGAGCTGCCGCCTTGGGATATCGTCGATGAGGTCTTTGAGGACGAGCCGGTCATCAAAGAGAGCGTGCGCGCGGCACTGACCGAGGAGAAGGTTCCCGAGCGCGTTCCTGTGGAGCGCAAGCAGGTCGAGCGCGCGGCCGTGCGCAATCACAAGATTCGTACCGATACGGGCATCGAGATCAGCTTCCCGGCCGAGATGGGTTCGAACTCCGAGTACATCGAGTTTGTCAACGAGCCCAACGGCCTCATCTCCATCGAGCTCAAGAATATCGGAAGTATTGAGAATCGATAAACTGCTCTTGGACGTTGCAAAAAACAAAGGCCGAAGCCTTTTGGGACTTCGGCCTTTTTTGTTTTCGGCTTGGTTGCTGACATTGCGCCGCAGGTTGAGCTCACGTCAGCGAAAATGCCCCTAGGCGAGCAAGGTGACGTGAAAGAGGAGGGAAGCGTACTTCGGTACGCGACCAACGATTGAACGTCAGATTGTCGCTTAGGGGCGTTTGCAGCGTCGAGCCGTTATGCGGTTTGGTAAAACCGCGTAACTTCTACAGCTGGCGCAGACCTTCTTCGAGGCCGGTCTTGCTGTCGGTCTTCTCGTCGCGCATTTTGATGACGCGGGCGGGGACACCGGCCACGACGGCGCCGGCGGGGACGTCCTCTACGCACACGGCGCCGGCGGCAACGACAGCGCCCTTGCCTACGTGCACGCCCTCTAGGACCACGGCGTTGGCGCCGATCATGACATCGTCCTCGATGATGACAGGCGTGGCGCTCGCGGGCTCCACGACGCCCGCCAACACGGTGCCGGCGCCGATGTGGCAGTTCTTGCCCACGGTGGCGCGGCCGCCCAGCACGGCGCCCATATCAATCATGGAGCCTTCGCCAATGACGGACCCGATGTTGATGATGGCACCCATCATGATGACGGCGCGATCGCCGATCTCGACGCGGTCACGGATGATCGCGCCCGGCTCGATGCGGGCGTTGATGCCTTTGAGGTCGAGCATGGGCACGGCGGAGTTGCGGCAATCGTTTTCAACGTCGTAGTAATCGATGGAATCGGCATTGGCGTCCAGGATGGCCTTAAGCTCATCCCAGTCACCAAAGACGGTCTTGCCACGACGACCGCCGTAGACGTGTGCATTGCCCCACTGGACCTTCATGCCCGGTTTCTCGCGCACGTACAGCTTGACGGGCGTCTTTTTGGGTGCGGTTGCGATGTAGTTGATAATCTCCTGTGCATCCATCTCGGCTGCGTTGCTCATTTGCTATCTCTCCTTTGGGTGGATTCGGTTGATACCTGGTTAGGTATCAACATGACCTGGTCGAACGTATAGAAGCCGGGTTCGCGGGCGACGAGCTTCTGCGCGGCTGCCAGGGCGCCGTTGACAAAGATCTGACGGCTCGTGGCGCGGTGGGTGAGCGTGACTTCCTCGTCCTGGCCAAAGAAACCCACCTCGTGTACGCCAGCTACGGTGCCGCCGCGCAGTGAGTGCATGCCGATCTCCTTGGGGTCGCGCGCTCCGCACATGCCCTCGCGTCCGTAGACGGGGTGGTAGCCTGCCTCGGGCTCGGCCTCGACGACGGCGTCGAGCAGCAACTTTGCAGTGCCGCTGGGGGCGTCGACCTTTTGGTTGTGGTGCGTCTCGACGATTTCGCAGTCAAAGCCGGGCAGCTCGCGTGTAGCCTGCGCTACCAGATGGCGCAGGGCTGCGATACCGATGGAGTAATTGCCCGAGTGCATAACGCGGGTGTTCTGGCCCAGCTCACGCAGGCGGTCCATCTGCTCGGGGGTGTAGCCTGTGGTGCCGGAAACGAGTGCGGCGCCCGTGCGCTCGACATAGGCGACGACGGCATCGAAGGTCACGACGTTCGAGAAGTCGATAATCACGTCGGCGGCCGGTGCGTTCTCGAGCTCGCTCAAATCGAAGCCAATCTGGGCTACGATATCAAAAACGGGTTGACCGGCGGCGTCGACAACGCCCTCGGCGGTGGTGCGGATGAGCGAGCCCATGCGGCCCGTTCCCATAATGACGGTCTTAATCAAGCAGACCAGCTCCCTTCAGGGCATCGGTAAGTGCAGAGCGCGTGTCGTCTGCCATGGGGCACAGCGGCATGCGGTAGTTTGCCTCGATCATACCCATCTGAGCGAGCGCCTCTTTGACGGGGATGGGGTTGACCTCGCTAAAGAGGGCATTGATGAGCGGCTGGCCGGCAATCTGGATATCGCGGGCACGTGCCACGTCACCGTCCAGATAGGCGCGGCACATGTCATGCACGAGCTGCGGCTGAACGTCGGCCCACACGCTGATGGTGCCCGAGGCGCCCAGGCTCATGAGCGGCACGGTGAGCGCGTCCTCGCCCGAGTACATGCGGAAGTCGTCGGACAGCAGGTGGGCAATCTTGGCCGCGTAGGCGACGTTGCCCGAGGCTTCCTTAATACCCATGATGTTGGGGTGCGCGGCCAAGCGCTCTACGTTACGCTCGCTGATGCCGCAGCCGCAGCGGCCGGGGATGTTGTACAGGATGCAGGGGATATCCACGGCGTCGGCGACGGTCTTAAAGTGCTGGTAGATACCCTCTTCGTTGGACTTGTTGTAGTAGGGGGTGATGAGCAGCAGGCCGTCGGCTCCCAGGCCCTGGTAGGTGAGCGACTTGGTGAGCATGGTCTGCGTGGAGTTGGAGCCCGAGCCGGCAATGACGGGGACGCGTCCTGCAACATGCTTGACCACGGCGGCGACGACGGAGTTGTCCTCGTCATCGGTCATCGTGGCACTCTCACCGGTGGTGCCCAGGGTGAGGATGGCATCGGTGCCATTTTGCAAGTGGAAATCGATAAGGCGCTCGAGCGCGTCAAAGTCGACGCTGCCGTCCTTTTTAAACGGCGTGACGAGGGCGACGATCGAGCCCTCGAGGTTGCGGATATCCATGTTCTTCTCCTTCGCCTCCGCGATCTGGATGCGTTTGTTCCATTGAGCTGCGACTGCCAGGCGCTCGTCTTGGGCGCGACGGCGGGCACTTTCGGCGCGCGACTTGGCCAGCAGCTCGCGGCCGCACGGCAGCACGTCGAGCGTGGCAAAGTAATCGCCCGGGCGCTCGGCGCGGCGGATGAGGTCGGCCGCGCCATCGGGGCGCAGCAGGACCTCGGCCGAGCGCAGTCGTCCGTTGTAGTTGTAGCCCATGGAGTAGCCATGCGCGCCGGTATCGTGGATTACAAGCAGGTCGCCCATGTCGATATGCGGCAGCTCGCGATCGATGGCGAACTTGTCGTTGTTCTCGCATAGGTTGCCCGTGATGTCGTAGGTGTCCGTGACGGGCGCTGTGGTCTTGTCGTCGCCACCCGGCTGGCCCATCACCGTAATGTGGTGGTAAGCGCCGTACATGGCAGGGCGGATCAGATCGACGGCGCTTGCATCGACACCGATATAGTCCTTATAGATCTGCTTCTCGTGGATGGCCTTGGTGACCAGGCAGCCATAGGGCCCCATCATAAAGCGGCCCATCTCGGTGCAGATGGCCACATCGCCCATGCCGGCGGGGACCAGAATCTCGTCGTAGGCTGCGTGTACGCCCTCGCCGATGGCGCGGATGTCGTTAGCCTGCTGCTCGGGCAGGTAGGGGATACCGACGCCGCCGGACAGATTGATGAAGACGACGTGTGCGTCGGTCTCGCGCTCCAGGCGCACGGCAAGCTCAAAGAGGATGCGCGCGAGTTTGGGGTAGTAGTCGTTGGTGACGGTGTTGCTGGCAAGGAATGCGTGGATGCCAAAGTCCTCGGCGCCCTTGGCCTTGAGCATGCGGAACGCCTCGAAGAGTTGCTCGGTGGTCATGCCGTACTTGGAGTCGCCGGGGTTATCCATGATGCCGTTGGAGAGCTGGAACAGGCCGCCCGGATTAAAGCGGCAGCTGACCGTCTTGGGAATGGGCCCCGCAACGCGCTCAAAGAACTCGATGTGGCTGATGTCGTCAAAGTTGACGATGGCGCCCAACTTGTCGGCGAGCTCAAAGTCGGCAGCCGGCGTGTCGTTGGACGAGAACATGATGTCGTGGCCGGTGATGCCCAGCGAGCGGGCGATAATGAGCTCGGTATAGCTCGAGCAATCGCAGCCGCAGCCGTATTCGTTGAGAATGGAGATGAGTGCCGGGTTGGGATTGGCCTTGACGGCAAAGTATTCCTTAAAGCCCGGGTTCCATGCGAAGGCGTCGCGCACCTCTTGCATGTTGCGGCGGATGCCCGCCTCGTCATATAGATGAAATGGCGTGGGGAACTGCTCGACGATATGCTCGAGTGTCTCTTTGTCCACAAACGGCTGCTTGGCCGCATATGCCTCGTTGGGGGTCAATGCCATGTCCCGTAAACCTCGCTATCCAGACGGCGCCATCTGCGCATCGAATCCGCATAGCGTGGACCCAATGTCCGGATAGCGCTCCCGCATTGCTGCAGACAGTCCTGTGGGTGTTTCCCGCAGGCCCACCAGGTTGTTCGTGCCCGAAAAGCCCAGTTCGGCGGGTTTCGCCTCCCCACGGGGTCAAAGCCTGCCGGCTCGCCCGCGGTTCTTCGTGCCCGCGCCTCTATCAAGTGGTAACGACCCTACCACGTTGCACTTTAGCAAACAAGAGTATTCGTATATAACGTTTAAAAAATGCAGCAATATGCTGGAAACATGTGTGCCACAATCCTGTATCACAATAAGTTGCAACAGATATGCCTCACGAAGGGATCCTCTATGACCGAGCTCCAAGAACTCCGTCGCTATCGTCGCGACCTGCATCGCATTCCGGAGCTCGATTTCGATCTTCCTCAAACCATAGTCTATATCGAGGGTGTGCTCGCCTCGCTTGCCTGTGAAGTGACCCATCCCTGCCCCAGCTGTGTTTGTGCTTTCTTCGACGCTGGCACGGGCGCCGCGCATGCCACGGCGATTCGCGCCGATATGGATGCGCTGCCCATCGCGGAGGCGACGGGTGCGGCCTTTGCCTCGACCCATCCCGGCAAAATGCACGCGTGCGGACACGATGGACACATGGCCATGGCACTTGCAGCGGCAACCTTTGTCGATCGCACGATTCGTGAGCAGCCAGGTGCCATCAAGCGCAACGTGCTCTTTGTGTTCCAGCCTGCCGAGGAGACGACCGGTGGCGCCAAGACAGTTTGCGAGAGCGGTGTGTTCGAGCGCTATGGGGTGGATCGCATCTTCGGCTTCCACGTGTGGCCCGATCTGCCCGCCGGCACGTTGGCGAGCTGCTCCGGTCCGTTGCTGGCGCGTTCGAGCGAGACGCATATTCATATTCACGGTACGAGCATCCACATCGCTAAGACTTATGGTGTGCCGGTTGGGGAGTCGCACGATGCCGCGTTGGCGGCAGCAAAGTTTTTGGTTGCCGAGCGCGAGTTGATGGACGAGCTGGGCACCGACGAGCCCTGTATCGGTAAGTTTGGTCTGCTGCAGGCCGGTACGGTTTGTAACGCGGTGGCGGGGGAGGCCCATGTGGCCGGAAGCCTGCGTGTGTTTACGGACGACATGTTCGACCGTGCGCGCGAGGGCGTACGTCGCGTGCTCGATGAAGCGTGTGCTTCAACGGGTTGCACGTACGATCTTGACTTTGCCGAGGGCTATCCGCCAGTCGATAACGACCCCGAGCTGTTCGCCCACATTGCGCCTGCCTTGTCCGAACTGCAACTTGTGGACGAGCCGCTGCTAATCGCCGAGGATTTCGCGTTCTATCAGCGCCATCTGCCAGGCGTGTTCTTCTTGCTGGGCACGGGCGTGCCAGAGGCGCAAGAAAACCCGATCGACGCAGACGGCTGCTCAGCTTATGCGATGAGCGCCCTTCACACCGATACCATGCTCTTTGACGAGGAAATCCTACTCAAAGGCCTCGATGTCTACAAACGATTGCTTTTGCTTGACTGGGGCGCGAAGGACAATTTGTTCTAGAAAACACGAACAAACGTACGATATAATAGAGATGTAAGTCTATAGAAACGTTTGACGTTACTAACGTAAGGCGATACTATGATTGCATCGTATAAAGATGAGGATACCGAACGCTTTGCCATGGGTGTGCGGGTCAGGAGGTTCGTGCCCTTTGAGCGTGTTGCGTTGAGGAAGATTCGCCAACTGCAGGTTTGTGCTTCGCTTGATGATCTTCGCGTTCCGCCGGGCAATCGCCTGGAAGCTTTGAAGGGCGATCGTGCCGGTCAATATAGCATCCGTGTTAACGAGCGCTATCGGGTCTGTTTTGAGTGGAGACAGGAGATGGCTTGGAATGTCGAAATCGTCGATTATCACAAGTGATGAGACTTCGGCCGATTTGCTGTCGCCGGTGACTCCCGGTGAGCTTCTCAAAGAGGAGTTTCTTGTTCCCATGGGCATTTCTCAATATCGCCTTGCGAAAGAGACCGGGATTCCGGCTCAGCGTATCGGGCAGATTGTCTTGGGAAAACGTCGCGTGACGGCTGACACTGATCTTCGTCTTTGCCGATACTTTGGTCTGACGGATGGCTATTGGCTTCGCGCTCAGATGGCATTTGACCTTGAAGCCGAGAAAAGGCGGATCGAACCGGAACTCGATAAGATCGTTCCTGTTCAGCAGGCCATTGCGCTGTAGTGCTCAGAGATGATGGGGGTGGCGTGACGATGAGGCGACGCCGACAGCCTGCCGTATATAGTCCGGGTGGATGCGGGTGCGGTTTGCTGCTGCTTCCGGTCATCGCTGTGAGCATTGGCGTAATGTTTGCGCTTGCCGGGTTGGCAGCAGCGGCACTCGTGTTGCTGATTGTGGCCATTGGCGTGACGATTTGGCTCTGCCGCAATCGCGAGCAACGCCATGCCGACGGTAAAACCAATGTCGGCTGGGTCGTCTTCCTGATCATGGTGTACCCGATGAGTGTCAGCTACCTGGCGTTCTTTGTCCTGTTGATGATCAGTGCTTTTACCGGGGAATCCGTCGCGGTCGGTTGATGCACTGCCAGCAGACGGTCGCGCAAAGTGCGTTTGCTCGGTGTTTGGATAACTGCATTGGTCGTTTGCCGCAACCTTAGCTCTCAGCTAATGAATTCAAGTTCAATCCTTCCTACGATGTGCTGTGTGCCGGCACGGTAGCCGGATCGTAGGAAGGATGAATAATGGCAAAAGAGGGAAAGAAGCCGATCGGCAAGATTGTCCTAGGCATCATCGTGGTGCTGGTTATTGCCGGTGCCGTGGGCTCTATGGGCGGCAACTCAACCGATTCGTCTGCGAGCGATTCGGCAAAACCTGCCGAGACGACACAGCAGGCTGAGGAGCAAAAAGAACCGCAAGAACCGTATACCATTGCTGACGAGGCTGAAGACACTTCCAATCAGTTTACCTATAAGATCACGGGCACGCTGACCAATAACACGGACAAGGAAAAGAGCTACATTCAGATTGAATATGTTCTGTATGATGCCGATGGCAACCAGGTTGGAACGGCTCTTGCAAACACCAATCATCTGAAGGCAGGCGGCTCCTGGAAGTTCGAGGCGCTGGGTACGGTGTCTCCCGACCAGGTTGCTAGCTGGGAGCGTTCGGACGTAAACGGTTTCTAGCATGTTGCATGCACTGGGGGAGGTGAAGTCGTATGCCCGATAAAAAGCTGACTGAGGAGTTGCTCAACGAGCTTCTCGATGCGCCGAACATCGATGGCTATATCAGGGAGCACGACTTTGCCGCCCCGTCGCTTTCGGACTACCTGAAGCAGCTACTGCAGGAAAAGGGCTTGGAGCGCTCGCGCGTGGTTCGTATGGCCGATCTCAATGAGACCTTTGGCTATCAGATCTTTACCGGTGCGCGTCATCCGAGTCGCAATAAGGTGCTGCAGATTGCCTTTGCGATGGCGCTGACGCTCAAAGAGACCAACCGTGCGCTGACGGCTGCAGGGGTAAGCGTCCTTAACTGCAAGGACCGCCGCGATGCGATTATCATCTTTTGCATCGATCGCGGGTGCAGCCTCCAAAAGGTCAACGAGGAGCTGTATCGCTTTGGCGAGGAGACGGTGAGTTAGCGGCTGATATCTGAGCTGGCGGAGCTGCCGAACAACGATGCAAACGAACGGGACGCGGATGCCATGGGGTGTCTGCGCCCTGCGCTATGATGGAGGCTATGGATAATCAGACCCCAACATATTCCGATGACGAGCTGACCGCAGCGCTTGCCGAGCACCTGGCGTCGCTCGATCGTGACGACAGCTATCGCGTGGAGCGTGTACTTAAGCGCTCGTCCGTTGAAACAACCGAGCTTGTGTACTTTGAAGGAACCGGCGGCGGTTCGCTCGGCCCCTTTGTCCGTAAACGCATCGATGCTTCGGCTCAAATCGGCGGGGCATACGAGCGTCTGTTTGCCGCTCAGCGGGCAGGCAGGCGTTTTGAGCACCTGCCCAGAATCGTCGATTGTCGTCGTGTGGGCGACGAGCTCAACGTGGTTATGGAATACATCGAAGGGGAGACGCTCGGGGCGCTGGTGGACCGTCTGGGAGCCGCTCCCGATTATGCGCGTGAATTGTATCCTGCCCTATGCGATGCCGCGGGCGAGCTCCACGCTGGTTTTGCAATAGCGGGGGAGACGTCGGCGCCGGTGATCCATCGCGACCTCAAGCCGTCGAATATCATCGTGACAGGTGCCAACTATACGCCTGATGACGGCCTGACATTTTCATCGCTGGTGATTATCGACTTGGGAATCGCCCGCGTATGGCGCGATGGCGCCGATGCCGACACCGTCAAGTTTGGCACGCGACCCTATGCGCCGCCCGAGCAGTATGGGTTTGGGCAGACGAGTGTGCGCAGCGATGTCTACGCACTTGGCGCCCTGTTGTTCTTCTGCTTGACGGGAGTCGACCCTAAACCAGGGCTCGACATGCGCGAACAATGCGAGGCGCGCGGCGTTCCCACTCCACTTGCCGATGCCGTCTGCATGTCGATGGCGCTCGACCCGGCCAAGCGTTTTGCGAGTGCGGAAGCGTTGGGACGGGCGACGCGCGCGGCATACGATCTGAGTCGCCCCGTGCGGCCTCCTGCGCCTGCGCCTGTCCGTACTCCGGCCTCGGAGACGGTGTTGACGCCCCAAGGGCTCCAGAACCCCACAGGGCTTCCTAGGCCTGCCGCCTCCGCTGCATGCGGTCTGCTCTCTCGCGTTCCGGAGTCTCTGGGGCGCATTTGGAATACGCTCGTCTACTTCTCGCTGCTTGTGTTCTTTGCTGGAAGTCACTTTGCCGTCTTTCACCCCACTGGAGCAAACCAAAGCTACCCGACGTGGCTTCTCATAATCGAGTATTTTTTCTTTGTCGATGGCCTTATGGTGCTTATGCATTTTGCGCTGCTCGATAAGCGCCGTCTTCGTCGGCGATTCGCACTGCTCGACAGCTATCGCGGCAAGAAACTCGCGAAACTCTGGCTCAAGGCATTGGGTGTGCTGCTCCTATGCATGATCGTCATAGTCGCGGTTGCCAATGCGACCGGCGTCGTCGATACCTCCGCTACCTAAAAGAAAAGGGCCCCGTTGGGGCCCTTTGCAGTTGCACTTAGATGCGGTTCATCTGAGCGGCGACTTTGTTGTACCAGTCCTGCCACGTGGGCGGGCAGTACTTTTTGGCCGCAGCCGGGGTAAGGGTGGAGCCGTAGTTGGCGCCCAGATAGGCAACGTGAGCGGAGATGCCCTCGCTCCAGCTGCCAAAGCTGCGCCAACCGCCGCCACGTGCACTCCAGCCCCAGGCGTTATAAGAATTGGCGCAATAAGCACCCTTTGTGCTCTCGATGCAGGCGATGGCGGGGGACCAACGGGGGTCGACACCGGTATTCCAAGCGGCGACGGCAAAGTTGTAGCCCTGGCCTGCCATGGGGGAGCCGGCGAGATAATTGTCGATGCGGCTCGTCCACTCATTAATGAACGAATCGTAATCGGAACTACCGGTATTGGAGTTGTTCACCGTGGTGTCGATGGTGGTGTTGGTGTTGGTGGCCTGGCTGCTGGAATTGCTGCCGCTTACGCCCTCGCCCGAGAGCTTCTCGGCGGCAGCGGCCTTATCGGCCTCAAGCTTGGCAAGCTCGGCGGCATTTTCCTGCTCGGCTTTTGCCTGTGCCTCGCTGCGGAGCTGCTGGGCCTGCGCCAGCGCATCCTCGGCGTTTTTCTGCTGCGCCTCAAGCTGAGACTTGGCCTGCTGGAGCTCGGCCTTGTTCTGCGCGAGTTCGGTTTGCATGTTATTAAGCTCTTCGATCTCGTCGACGCTCGAGCTCGTGATCTGGTTGGTGTATTTGCAGGTCGTGATGAACTCACCCAGGCTCTGCGCGTTGACCAGGAAGCTCACGATGGGATTGGTGCCCTTCTGATACTTGTACAGATCGCGCATGGCGGAGCTTGCCTTGGCCTGCTGCTCGGGAAGCTTGGCCTCGATTTCCTCGATGCTTGTCTCATTGGAGTCAATCTGCTTTTGCAGGTCATCGAGTTTGGTGCGGGCGTCGTTGTAGGCGCTCGTGGCGGCTTCGATCTTCTGCTGGGCTGCGGAAAGCTGGTCCTGCGTTGCCTGCGAGGCGGCATACGCCGCAACGGGGGAGAGCATCGGCGTGGCCGTCAGCGCAACGGCGAGCGCGGCGCTCGTGATGATACGAGCCGGCTTCGACGCAATGAGCGCTGCGGTGCGATGATTCGAATGCTGCATCCAGTCCCTCTGCAATCAATCGTAGGTTATGGTTCGAACGGTATTCTACTACTGCTTTCGACCTCAACTTGAACCTTAAAGGTTCCAAAGGGTCAAGTTGAACTTGAGACTTTGGCTTTGACCTGCAGTTATGATGAATTGTTGAGAAACCATAGAGTTCAACTTTAACGTTACGGGGCCTGTTTGAGAGGAGTTTTGGGCTGTAAAAGCTATCTCAACGTGGGGTTTTACAACTACAGCGTGCCCTTCTGGCGAGCCTGCTCAATCTCTTCGAGGGCCTCGGCGGGGGTGAACGAACAAGTGCCGTCGCCGAGTTTGACTACCTGGATTTCGTCGCCGGTATGGACCTCTCCGCCCTTTAGTACCACGACGAAAACGCCCTCGTGGGGAAAGATGCAGTCGCCAGCGAGATAGTAGATGGCGCAACGGGTGTGGCAGACCTTGCCGATTTGGCTGATTTCGACAAGCACCTCGCTGCCAAGCTTGAGCTGCGTGCCCAAGGGGAGCGAGAGCAGGTTGATGCCCCGGGTTGTGAAGTTCTCTCCAAAGTCACCCTCGTGCACATCGAGCCCGCGTGCCTGCGCCGTCTGGATGGACTCCGCGGCTAAAAAAGAGACCTGGCGGTGCCAATGTCCGGCGTGCGCATCGGTAGCGAGGCCAAATTGCTCGATGACGGTGTCGTGCCCGTCGGCGACGGGTGACTTGCGCGTGCCTTTGTGCTCCGACGTGTTGATTGAGACGATACGGGCAGGCCCGTTGTAAGCATCGTTTGCGGTGCGTAGGGGAGCTGCCGTTTGGGCACGATCTGCAAGTTCGCGCTTGGCGGCGTCAATGATGGGGTTGTTGATCGGATGAGCCTGGGGCACGGTGCACCTTTCGACGGGGCGGGTTACATGTTGAATCCTACAACAATGGTAGGTTCATTGCCCATTGTCATACAACGGTGAGCGCCGTCTTCGTGCTGGCCTCCGTGCTGGCCTTCGTGCTGGACGATTACGTCGATTGCCATAGATACGGTGGAGCTTTGGGCGCCGGCGGCTTGGCACGCTAGAATAAATCAGTTGCGCAAAGACCGCCCGTTGTGTGGGCAGTTCATGATAGGAAGTTTCCATGGCATTGCAATTTACAGAGCGCGAGTTTATCCCCGTGCTGCTCGGTGGCGACATCAACGCCTATTCGGTGGCGCGCGCCTTCTACGAGGAGTACCAGGTCAAGAGTCTGGTCTTTGGCAAGTATCAGACGGGTCCCGCGTACCGCAGCCAGATTATCGACTACACGCCCAACGTGGATATCGACACCATGCCCGTGATGCTCAAAACCGTCAACGGCATTGCCCAAGCGCATGCCGACAAGACGATTGTCCTTGTGGGCTGTGGCGACAACTATGTTGCCCTCGTGGCTCAGGCCAAGGATGCTCATGAGCTGGCGGATAACATCGTCGCTCCCTACGCGCCCTACAGCATGCTCGAGCAGTGCCAGAAGAAGGAGATCTTCTACGAGCTGTGCGAGAAGCATGGCGTGCCTTATCCGCATACCTTTACCTTCACCATGGCGATGCTGAACGCCCAAGGCGAGGCACCTGCCGAGGTGCTCGACCAGATTGATTTTCCCTACCCGATGATTCTGAAGCCTTCTGACGGCATCATGTGGTGGCAGCACGAGTTCGAGGGCCAGAAGAAGGCCTATGAGATTGCCGACCGCGCCGAGCTGGAACAGGTCATTCGCGATTCGTATGCCAGCGGCTACACCGACGACCTGATCTTGCAGGATCGCGTGCCCGGCAACGACGAGTACATGCGCGTGCTCACCAGTTATTCCGACCGCAACGGCAAGGTGCGCATGATGTGCCTGGGCCATGTGCTGCTCGAGGAGCATCAGCCTCACGGCGTCGGCAACCACGCCTGTATCATCACCGAGCCCAATGACGAGCTCATGGGCGGCGTGCGCAAGCTACTCGAGGACCTTCACTTTGTGGGCTATTCCAACTTTGACGTTAAGTACGACGAGCGCGACGGCTCGTTTAAGTTCTTCGATTTCAACACGCGCCAGGGCCGCAGCAACTACTATGTCACTAACAGTGGTTTTAACGTTGCCAAGTATGTGGTGGACGAGTATGTGTTCAACCGCCCGTT
Organism: uncultured bacterium; assembly: GCA_905216145.1. Classification (GTDB taxonomy): domain Bacteria; phylum Actinomycetota; class Coriobacteriia; order Coriobacteriales; family Coriobacteriaceae; genus Collinsella. Next base: position 113,106 of record CAJMST010000004.1, read on the forward strand.
TGAGCCGGAGTTTGTGACGGCGCAGGACGAGGCGCTGTGGATGGTCGTCCCCATGGGCGTCGTCGACAAGTACGTCAAGGATCCCGAGCTGCGTGCTAAGGTGCATCGCCTGGACAAGGAAGGCAAGGGCGCCGACCCTTCGTTTATGAAGGGCGACTTTGTCTTTAACCGCTGGCTGCGCATGTGGCACACCAAGCTGTGCCACTTTAAGCTGTTCAAGACGTATTACAAGTAGATGAGTGCGGCGCCCGTCCGGTTTACATCGGGCGGGCGCGGGTATGATACGCGCAATTGCGCAAGCGTCACCAAGGAGGCGGCGATGGAAAAGCTGGGAGTTATCGGCGGCATGGGCGCCGAGGCCACGTCGTATTACTACGACCAGGTGGTGCGTCATACGGCTGCTGCCTGCGATCAGGAACATATCGACATGGTGGTGCTCTCCAAGTCGACCATGCCCGACCGCACGTTGGCAATTAAGACCGGCGAGCATGCCAAGCTGCTGGCGACCATGAAAGAGTGTGCCCAGGCACTCGAGTCGCTGGGCTGTGCGCACATTGCCATTCCCTGCAACACGTCGCACTACTTCTACGACCAGATCCAGTCGTTTACCACAGTGCCGATTATCCACATGCCGCGTGAGTCGGTGCGCTATGCTCTGGCCGGTGCGGTGATGGGGGAGTGCGAGTTCGATCCCAACCTGAGTATGCCGGCCGAGCCGGTGCACAAGATTGGCATCATGGGCACCGACGGAACCGTGGGCGCGGGCGTCTACGGCCGCGAATGTAAGGCTGCGGGTGTTGAGGTCGTCTATCCCAGCGAGAAACGTCAGAACGATGTGATGTCGCTTATCTACGATGATGTGAAGGCCGGACGTGAGCCCGATATGGATAAGTTCGACCGCGTGATGTGGGAGTTCGCCCGTAGCGGCTGCGACCGCGTCATTCTGGCCTGCACCGAGCTCTCGGTGCTGCAAAAGTACCGAGAGATGCCCGAGATCACCCTCGACGCCATGGACGTCCTGGTGCGCGAATCCATCATCCGCAGCGGCGCCCCCTACCGCCTCTAGCTTCCGACCCGCCAAAAAGGGACAGGTTTATTTTGGTAGGTTTTATCTGGTGAAACAGTAAAGGCCTCGGCTCGTTTGGTGCGAGCCGAGGCCTTTTGCGTTAGGCGGTTGGTGCTGACGATGAGCTAGAACAGGAATCCCAGGATGATGAGGACGGCGCTGATGGCGAGCACGGCGATGTCCAGGCCCTTGATGGGGTAGCGCTTGTACGAGCTGGCGCGCGTACGCAGATAGAAGCCGCGCTGTTCTGCCGCCAAGGCTGTGGCATCGGTCTTGCCCACGCTCGAGATGAGCAGTGGCACACACAGCGGCAGCATGAGCTTAAGCTTCTTGATGGGGTTCTTGGTGTCGTACTCGACGCCGCGTGCGGTCTGCGCCTCCATGATGGCGTTCATCTCCTGACCAAACACCGGCACAAAGCGCAGCGCCGTGGTAAAGGTGAAGGCATAGCGATACGGCACGTGCAGCACCTCGACGCAGGCGTTGGCAAGGTCGTTGAGCTTGGTCACCATGAGCATGAGGATGAGTGGTAACGCCACACCCAGCAGGCGCAGGCAGGCCTTCGATCCTGTGACGAGGCCCGTGTCGGTGATAAAACCCCACACCACGTTGCCATCGCGCATAAAGGCCAGCTGGAGCACCAGCATGATAAGCGCGAGCGGAATCAGCAACTTAAGCAGCGAGAACAGACGGTCGACGACGCCGGCATAGGCGCCCAGCGCAAGGGTGAGTGCCAAAAAGCCCAGCAGCGCCACGTAGGTGTCGGACAAGAAGATGCCGACGATGATGGCGGCGGCGAGACCCAGTTTGACGACGGGATTCAGGCGATGCAGCAGCGTATCGCCCGGCATGTAGTCGATGACGTTAACCACGGTGGACCATCTCCTTGGTAATTCGAACGACATCGGTGACCTCGCTCACCTGCGCAAAAGCGGGCGAGACGGAAGATGCCAGACGGCGCGAGAGTTCAATAACCTGGGGAGGCTCCACGTAGGCACGCCGCATGAGATCGATGTTCGAGAATAGCTCGTGCGTGCGGCCGCGGTCGAGGATGCGACCGTCGGCCATTACCACAATGCGCTCGGCAAAATCCGAGACGACTTCCATATCGTGGCAGACCATGATAACGGCGCAACCGCGCTCGGCCATGGTGCGCACCGTTTCCATGACGGTCATGCACTCGCGGTAATCAAGGCCGCTCGTGGGCTCGTCGAGCACGACGATCTTGGGCTCAACCACTACGACGGAGGCAAGCGCCACCATTTGTCGCTGGCCGCGCGAAAGCGAGAACGGCGCCTCGTCGGCCGGCAAGCCAAAGCGGTCGATGACGAGTTGGGCACGACGCAGAGCCTCGGCGCGGTCCATGCCGCCAAGCTCCAAGCCAAAGGCGACCTCGTCGAGCACGGTGTCCTTACAGATTTGACGGTCAGGGTTTTGGAAGAGGGTCGCGACCTCGCGGGCAATGCGGCTCGTGGGAACGGCTGCGGTATCCAGTCCCGTGACGCGCACGCTGCCCGAGGCGGGCTTGAGCAGGCCCGTGAGCAGCTTGGTGAGCGTGGTCTTGCCGGCACCGTTCTGGCCGACGATGCCCACGAGCTCGCCAGGATAGAGCGTCAGGCTAAGGTCGTGTACGGCGGCGCCGCCATTGGGATAGGCAAACTCGACATGGTCGAAGGTGAGTACGGGTTCGGCGTCCTTGGCATGAGGGCGCAACGACGGTGCATGCGGGGAACCGGCGGGCGTCTGAGCTTCGATAGCCGCGTGTGCGGGGTCGACGATGCCCGAAATCATGCGCTCGGCCTCATCAACATCCAAACAGGGGGTGCCGCTGGCCAGGCCGTCGGCCTCGAGGCTGTTGAAAATGCGCGTGACACGCGGGCAATCGACGCCGATGGCGCGGAGCTCATCGGCGTGTGCGAAGACCTCGTGCGGCTCGCCCTGCAGCGCGATTTCGCCATGAGTGAGCACAAGCACGCGGTTGCAGTACTCCGAAAGTAGGGCGACCTTTTGCTCAACGACGACGATGGTGATGCCGAGTGCACGGTTGGCCTCACGCAGGGTCTCGAAAACCAGCGTGGAGCTGGCGGGGTCGAGTGCCGCGGTGGGCTCGTCGAGAACCAAGACGCGCGGACGCATGGCGAGGATGGCGGCGATGGCTACCTTTTGCTTCTGTCCGCCCGAGAGGGTGGCGATCTCGCGGTCGCGCAGGTCGCTGATGCCGACGGTCTCGAGCGTTTCGCTCACGCGCTGCTCGATCTGGTCGTGGGGAACGCCAAAGTTCTCGAGGCCAAAGAGCATCTCGTCCTCGACGACCGAAGCGACCATCTGCGTGTCGATATCCTGCAGCACACTGCCGACGATTTGCGACACGTCGGTGAGCGAGACTTCGCAGGTGTCGTGGCCGTCGACCATGACGGACCCAAAGAACGTGCCGGTGTAGTGGTGGGGCACGGCGCCCGACAGGCAGGCGGCAAGCGTGGACTTGCCGGCGCCCGAGGGCCCGATGATGCCGATGAAATCTCCCTTGTTCACGCTGAGCGAGATGTGGCTGAGCGCCTGCTCGGTCTGCGTGCCATAGGAGAACGAGACATCGTCGACGTTGATGATCGTTTCCATGGATACCTTTCATAGTCATTGGGGACAGTCTTAAATGACCAGTTGTTTAAGACCGTCCCAAAAAAGCTCGTTGTTTGGGACGGTCTTTGGTGGTGAAGCACGGAGACGGCTTTACGAGGGGGTCCAGGTTGGCGCGAAAGAGGAGCGAAGCGTACTTGGGTACGCGAGCGACGAATGAACGCCAAGATGGGGTGGCTCGTAAAGCCGAGCGGGTTAGTTGAGCCTAAGGGCCTTCTGGATGGGCAGGTAGAGGGCGCCGACCAGAATGGCGTTAAAGACGGCGGTCATGGCGACGACGGGCAGCATGGCGGCGGCGAGCTCGCCGACCACGCCGAGCATGGCCATCTTGATGACCATGAAGATGACGCCGGAGACAAAGGTGGTCAGGAAGGTTGCGACAATGGCGATGGCGGGCTTGACCTGACCGTCCTTGCCGGCGGCGTTGACGATGCCGGCCATGAGCATGGCGGCGATGCCCTCGGCGGCAAAATCAACGAACGGCGAAGTGGTGGTGATCTGGATCACGGCGGCCGAGATAAGGCCGATGACGAGCGCCTGGCCGATGTTGGGGCGAACGACCAAGATGGTGAGGCAGAAGGCCGAGATGATGAACTCGGGGCTGATCATGCCGCCCGAGATGCCCGAGATGGCCTTGCCGACGGTGAAGTTGAGGATGAAGCCGGCGGCGAGCAGGATGGCAAGCAGGACGAGGGCGCGGACATCGAGTTTGCCACGGTCGGCGGTCTGGACGGTGCGGGGCTGGGTGGCGGTGGTGTTCTGAGACATGGTGAAAATCCTTTCGGAATGGGAGTGCAAGAGAAAAGCGGAGGCGCGTGATGCGAATGCGATCGGGCTCGAGATAGAAAAAGGCCCCCGGTCGAAACCGGAGGCCTTCCAATCACCTAGAGCGCAAAAACAGGCGTGAGGGACTCACTGTCGACCGATCGTATTCGCATCACGCCACCACCAGTTGTTGAGAGACGTCATCGTGTTCTTCATGTCGGTGGCTCCTTTTGTGATGCCATGGCGCGGTCGCACCTAGTTGCTGTTGCGCTGCACTATAGCACAGCGAAGTGTGTGCGGGGAAATCTTTTTTGAAAAGATTTCAGGCGGGTTTCCCGCCGGTCAAAAGAGCGGGCTGAGCGGGCGAGGCTGCCATTGCTGCCTTGTCCGCTCAGCTAAGACGTTACTCCTTATTGCGACGGTAGAGGAAGTAACCGCCCGCGGAGATGACGGCAACGCCAGCGATGGCGAATGCAGCCACCACGCGGCCATCAAAACGATCACCGGTGGTGGGCAGGCCGCCCTTGGTGTTCGCCTTGTTGGTGGTTACCGTGGTCGTGGTGTCCGACTTGCCAGGCTTCTCGGGCTTGGTGGTGGGCTGCTCGGGCTTAGCGGGCTGCTCGGGGGTACCGGGCTGCTCAGGAGTACCAGGCTGCTCGGGAGTGCCAGGCTGATCCGGGGTTACCGGGTCGGTGGCAAGAGCGTCCTTGGCGTAGGTGATGGACACCTTGAGGCCGTTGGTCTCGGTGTTCAGGTCGCTCGGGGTGAAGGGCTGGTCGAAGTTCTCAGCCTTCAGATAGGCGCGCATCTCCTGGAGCAAGGCCTTGCACTTGACGTAGGTGTTCTCGGTGGCAGCATTGCCGGCCTTGTTTGCCAGGGCGGTACGGGCCTCGGTGCCCTCGGTGGCCTGCATGACCTCGTCGACTTCCAAGTTCTGCTCGACGAGCTCGTTCTGGAGGGCGTCGAGGTAGGTGCGAACGCCGGTGCCGAGCTGCTCACGGTGCTCGAAGCACAGGGAGCTGATGTCCATGAGGACATAGTTGATGGAGTTCTCGGGCTCCTCGTTGTTCACGATGTCCTCCTCTTCGCAGTGATCGAAGGAGACGGTCTGGTCGCTGTAGTACGGGCTAACCTCGGTGAGCAGTGCGGAGTAGTAGGGGATGGCGACGGAGTAGGCGGCGCGGGAGAGCATCTCCCACTGGATGGTCGCGATCTCGGGGTCCATGCCCTGACGGATCTGGAAGAGATTGACCTCGGTGTTGGTCTCGGTACCAATGGCGTAGGCGCCGTCGGTGTTGGCGTTGAGGCCCGGGACCTTCTCGCCGCGGTTGCCAAACGCGCGGATCATCTCAAAGGTGTTCCAGTCGGACTTGCCGGGCTGGAAGAACAGCGGCTGCGCCTTGCTAACCAGGGCGCCGGTCGTGGCACGAGCATCTTCGCGCTCGTCCTTGACGATCTCGTAGTCGGTGCCCTCGGTGAGCGGCACACCGAAGTAGGCGCGACCCTGGACATAACGGGCCCAAGAATGCATGGCCTTTTCGCTAATTGCCTCGCCGTAGGTCTGGGCAACGTCAAATTGACCGTCATCGAAGTACTTGGCGAAGCCATTCTCCTTAGGCATGGACTCGATGGTCGCAGAGTGGAGACAGTTCGCGGTGTCGGTGAGGTCAACCTTGTAGTTGAGGTTGCCGATGTTGGGGTTGAGCGAGGCGATATCGTCAGTGAGCCTCATGGCGATCCACTGGTGGCCGGAAAGTGCGGCAAACAGCCAAGTCTCGTTGCTGTCGGCGATGATAATCTGATCGTTGCCGCAGGCGCCCTGCTCGTCGATGATCTTGCCGAGGAGCTCGACGCCCTCACGTGCATTGGCGCTTTCACCTAAGATAACGCTGCCGTCGCCGGGCCAATACCGGTTTTGGTCAGGGGGTCTGCTGCCTCAGCATCAGCATTCATGCCGGTGGTCAGCGTTGCGGAGCAGGACACGCCCTTCTCATTGATGCCTGCCTCAGAGTAGGCATCATAGCGCCCGTGCCACTGGGAGGGATGGTCGCGTACATAGGTGTAGCGATACGTGGTCTTGGTCGAGGTATACATGAATGCGGACTCGTCCGAGCCGTACGTATGCCCCGGGCCGTGAGAAGGCTCAATGCCAAAGTGCTTGAGGTAGCGCTTATCGAAGTCCTCGGCGCGGCCATAGTACGTGTCACCGTCGGCCGTCAGCTTGTTGCCCATGTACATCTGCGTGCAGGCGAGCGCAGATGTCGGCATGGACATGATGGTTGCAGCTCCAAATGCAAGGCCTATGCCAAGCTTCTTGAGCGCGTTGACGGGATGAGTTTTACTCATATTCCCTCCCAGCGTGCGAAAGCCCTCTGTCTCCAGAGGGCTTCACCCAATAATTACACCCCCTTAGCGTAACGAATTCGAAACAATATACATTCATGAAAGTTATTTACTCGATAAGCGTAGCGAAATATGCGATTAACGGTAAATTGAACTCATTTAGTGGGAAATCAATTTGTATAACGCCAGCGAAAAATGTAGCTAAATAAAGCGTCAAGAAAAAAGCGGACCCCTCGCCGGCATGTGGTTTCATGCCGGCGAGGGGTCCGGGCTGCACGGGCCGTCTAAGAGTAATGGCTACTTCTTTCGACGGTGAATCACGTTAATGGCATAGCCGACGAGCATGGCCAAAACGATGACGATAAAGCCAAGGATGGGGTTGTCGTTCACGGGGGTCCTCCTATTTTCCGAGCGGCGAGAATTCGTCGACGATGATATCAAGGCATTGCGGTAGCGCGCGGGCGCCAAAGACGCCGGAGTTGCTGGAGATGATCTCGCCATCAAACTGCATGCCGAGCGATGGCGTGCAGGTAATCTTGGCTTCTTTGGTCTGGATGATCTTAAACTGCGGGCGGCCGAGTACCTTGCCGGCGGGGTCGAGCGCGGCGGTGATTACCGTGGGGAGCAACTGCACCGTGCGCACGGGCTCAATAACGACGATGTCGACCATGCCGTCGTTCATACGGCAGTTGGGGAACAGGTTGATGTCGTTTTGGATGACAGACGTGTTGCCCGCCATGCAGCAGATGCCGTCGAGCTCCTCAACAATGCCATCATGCTCAATGGTAAAGTGCGCCACCGTGGGGTTGGGCGTGGCGAGAGCGGAGAGGAAGTAGGCGATCTCGCCGATGTCGTTTTTGGTGGGGGCGGCCTTCATCATGATCTCGGCGTCAAAGCCCGAACCGGCGATGATGATAAAGCCATGGCGCTTTTCGTTGCCGTTCTCGTCGAGCCAAAAGAGCTCGCCCATGTCTACTTTGACCGTGCGGCCGGCGCGACATGCCTTGGCAAGCGCCGCTGCCTCGGGGGCATTGCCGATGTTGTTAAAGAACAGGCAGGCCGTGCCGGAGGGGAAAACGAGCGTGGGGACGCCGCAGCCGCGCATCTGGTCGAGCACGTTGGAGACGGTGCCGTCGCCGCCCGAGACGACCACGCGGTCGAACTCGCGAACGTCTGCCACGGCGTCCTCGGGCTCCATGCCATCGCCGATAAAGCGCATCACGACTTCGTCGCCGCCCTGTGCAAGGGCGTGCGTGAATGCGTAGATTTCATCTGAGCTGGGGCCCGATGCCGGGTTGTGGATGATAAGGCAGCGCATACTTACGTTCCCGTTCTGTGACTAACCGAGTATAGTTGTAAGGCAATGCCGATATCCTACCCGTGTTTTTCGGGCCTAACCTTATTCGATGGGTTGATATGTACATTTCCACACATCAGGCTCTACTCGACTTTTGCCAGCGCGCCCGTGAGTTCGACGCGATTGCCGTCGATACCGAGTTTTTGCGCGAGCGCACGTTCCATCCGCGTCTGTGTTTGGTTCAGATTGCCACCCCTGCTGAGAGTGTAGCGGTCGATCCCCTGGTAATCGACGACCTATCGCCGCTGGCCGAGCTTATGGCCGACGAGAGCGTGACCAAGGTCTTCCACGCCTGCTCGCAGGATATGGAGGTCATGCTCCATACCGTAGGCGTGCTGCCGCGTCCGATTTTTGACACGCAGGTGGCCGCCGCCTTTTTGGGCGAGCGTCAGCAGATTTCCTACGGCGCGCTCGTGCAGACGTTTTGCGGCGTCTCATTGCCCAAGACCGAGTCACTGACCGACTGGTCGCGTCGCCCGCTGACCGATAAGCAGATTGAGTACGCGATCGATGACGTCAAGTATCTGATCGTCGCCTATACCGAGATGATGAGCCGCCTGCGCGAGCTGGGCCGCGTGGACTGGGTGCTCGACGAGCTGCGCCCGCTGGCTGACGAGTCGCACTATCGCGCCGATCGCCACGAGGCGTTCCGCAAGGTCAAACGCATCAACTCGTGCAGTCGTCACCAGCTGGGTATCGCGCGCGAGCTCGCCGCCTGGCGTGAGGACCGCGCCGAGCGCCGCAACATCCCGCGCAAATGGGTCATGTCCGACGACACGCTGCTTGCGCTCGTTAAACGCAATCCCGTGCGCGTTGAGGAGTTCCGCAGCATTCGCGGTACCGATCAGTTGGGGGAGCGCGACGTGGACGGTGCGCTCATGGCCATCAAGCGCGGCGCAAGCTGCCCGCACGATCGCCTGCCGCTCATGGTGCGCGGGCATCGCCAGATCTCTCCGGAGTTGGAGAGCGTGACGGACCTGATGTATGCGCTCATCCGCCTGGTTGCCGAACGCTCGGGAGTGGCGACCTCGGTCATTGCCTCGCGCGATGACCTGGCCGACTACATTGAGCATCCCGAGCAGAGCCCCTTGCGCGAAGGCTGGCGCTTTGAGCTTGTGGGCTCGCGCCTGGACGATCTGCTCTCGGGCAACATGGGGTTGACGGTCAAAGATGGCAAAATTGAATTGCTGTAAGGAAGCCTAGCCGCTTGAGTGGGTAGAATGCCTCCAACGTGTAACTCGATTCGGAGGAATTCGCATGCCTTATTACTATGGATACGGCTTTGGCATCGACCCGCTGTACCTGCTGGTTGTTCTTGTCTGCACGGTGATTGGCCTTGCCGCACAGAACTATATCAACTCGACGTACAAAACCTGGTCCAAGGTTCGCTCGGACGGCGACACGGGCGCCACGGTCGCTCGCCGCATGCTCGACGCCAACGGCTGCAACGCCGTGGGTATCAAGGGTGTCGCCGGCGAGCTCACCGACCATTACAACCCACAGGACAATAACCTGTATCTCTCGGATGCCAACCGTTCGGGCGGTTCGGTCGCAAGCGTTGCCGTCGCCTGCCACGAGGCGGGCCATGCCGCCCAGCGTCAAAGCGGTTACGCCATGATGAAGGTTCGCACCGCCCTCGTGCCGGTCGTCAACTTTACCCAGAACACCTGGACCATCGTGTTGCTCTTGGGCCTGTTTATGAACATCGCGGGACTCACGACCCTCGCACTGATCTTCTTCTCGTTTAGCGTGCTGTTCCAACTGGTTACGCTGCCGGTCGAGATTGATGCCAGCCGCCGCGCCGTGGCGTACATCGAGCAGTCGGGCATGAGCTCCAAGCAGGTCAATGGTGCCAAGAAGGTCCTGACGGCAGCCGCGCTTACCTATGTTGCTGCAGCGCTCACTTCGATCATTCAGCTGCTCTACCTGATGGCTCGCTACAACAGAAACTCCAACCGATAACAAATTGGCTTGACAGGCGCCGCGGAGATTTGTGTCCCCGCGGCGCTGTACTATGTGTTGGACTTGAATTTGCGCAGGGCCGGAGCCCTTGTGCGCGATAACGAAAGGAGGCTGCGTGGCAGGCTGGAATCTGACCGGCAATGCCGTTTCCGCCGAGTTCGACGGTTCGGACGAGCAGGAGCGTAAGGAACTCAGCGTGAGCCAGGCGGTGGAGATCGCCGCCGGCGCGCTCGATGCCATTCCGCAGCTGAGCGTTTTGGGCGAGGTCACGGGCTTCCGTGGCCCCAATGCCCGAAGCGGCCACTGCTACTTTCAGATCAAGGACGACTCGGCGGCCGTCGACTGCATCATCTGGAAGGGTGCCTATCTCAAGCGCACGTTCGATCTGCGCGACGGCATGCAGGTGAGCTTTAAGGGCAGCTTCAATCTTTATAAGGCCACGGGCCGCATGAGCTTTGTCGCTCGCTCATTCTCGCTGGCGGGGGAGGGTCTGCTGCGTCAACAAGTGGCGCAACTGGCCGAAAAGCTGCGTCGCGAGGGCCTGATGGACGAAGCGCGCAAGCGCCGTATTCCGGTGTTCTGCTCCCGCGTGGCGGTCGTCACCTCGCTTTCGGGTGCCGTAATCGACGACGTCAAGCGCACATTGCGTCGTCGCAACCCGCTCGTCGAGCTCGTCTGCGTGGGCGCCAAGGTTCAAGGTGAGGGTGCGCCGGCTGAGCTCATTGAGGGCTTGCGCCGCGCCGCCGCCATCACGCCGGCGCCCGACTGTATTTTGCTGGTGCGCGGCGGCGGCTCCTTTGAGGACCTCATGACCTTTAACGACGAGGAGCTTGCTCGCGCGGTGGCGGCTTGTCCTGTGCCCGTGGTGACCGGCATTGGCCATGAGCCTGATACCTCGATTTGCGACATGGTGAGCGACCGCCGCGCCTCCACGCCCACGGCGGCGGCAGAATCGGTGGCGCCGGCTATGACGGAGTTGGCCGATGTGCTCGAGGCGCGCCATCAGCGTCTGGGTGCCGCGATGGCATCGATGATTGGGTCGAATCAGGTTGATCTGGAGATGCTCGACCAGCGCGGTCGCCGCGCCTGGGATACCTATACGGCCCGCTTGGGCGATGCGCTCGATGCGGCTGCGTGCCGCCCGTGCCTCAACGACCCAACGTTTATGGTCGAGCGTCGCGAATCGGAGCTTGCGCTGACTGCCGATCGCCTGTCGGGCGCCATAGTACGCTCGGTCGGGACATTCCGCTCCAACTTTGAGCGCCTGCCCGAGCGTCTGGTTGCAAGCACCTCGGGGCTCGATGGCAAGCGCCATGCGCTCGCGCTTGCGAGTTCCCGTCTGGAGCATCAGGGGCGCACGATGCTCAACAAGCCCGCGTCCGACCTGGGCCGTGCGGCAGCCTCGCTAGATGCCCTGTCGCCGCTCAAGGTGCTTGCCCGTGGTTATTCCATCGCGTACAGCGATGATGGGGTGGCCACGAGCGCCAAGACCTTTAAGCCCGGTGACGCCATCCGCGTGCGTATGGCAGACGGCAACGTGACGGCAACGGTCGATACGGTCGAGTAGGCCGCGTTTCATAGCGATAAACCTTTAGGAAAGGAAACAGATATGGCAGAGAAAACCCCGGTCGAGCAGCTTACGTACAAGCAGGCTTCGCAGGAGTTGGAGCTCATCATCCGCAGCTTGGAGTCGGGCGATATGGAACTCGAGGAGTCGCTCGAGAGCTATACCCGCGGCGTCGAGCTCCTCAAGAGCCTGCGCGCCCGCCTGTCCGATGCCGAGCAGAAGGTCTCGGTGCTTCTTAAGGACGTCGACGGCAACGACGTGCTCGCCGACGGCGAAGCCGCCAACACCGACGACAACCTCTCGTTCTAACCATCTCGCAGTCCACTTTGGGGTAGTCTTTTTGGGACGGGGCTTTTTTGACTACCTCTTGTCGGCTGCCTCGCCGAGCACTTGCGTTTGCGAAAAAGTAGTCAAAAAAGCCCCGTCGCAAAAAGACTACCCTGGTGGCTTGGCCATTGGAGGTGAATGTTGCTTGCCTTTTGGCGTGTTAGGTGAGTTGAGGCGCTATCGCTGGTCGATTTCACCGGGTTCAACCATTATTTCTAGCGTGTGTAAATATTCATCTTGATTGTCAGATATGTATTCGCTTACATACCAGAATTCTAGAAGAGGCCCTGCGGCAATGAGATGATTCTGGTCCATGAATTCATTCATTTCCCTCCATATTGTCGGCGTTATTTCTGCAGGTCCGGTGGTTGTCCTGCAAAGATAGTCGCCTTCTGGGAAAATCTAGCACCCTTTATCGTCGATTGATTCGAGTGAAAGCAGCGTCTTCTCTGCTACCAGGCAACCGTCGGCGCTTCTGCGCGATGGGTCAAGGATGAAGCATGGAACCGTGTGTATCGAATCGATTTCCATCCCGAGTTCTTTCATGCGCTTAATGGTGGCGTAGGGAATTATGTCGCCGCTTAGCTCATCCTCGCTTACGATGACATATCCTCGGGGTCCCTTATGAACCACCCTCGACTGTTTTTCCTCGCGTGCTCTTAACGACATGGATATGTTCTGCATGCAATGCTCGATCTTTCGGCGCCGTTGCGATAGTTTTGCTATGGCTGCGTCGATGCTATCAAGTTCGTTGCTGAACAGTTCAAAGCTCGTTTCGAGTGAATGGTTATCTAGGAAAGATCTGATTTCGCTAAGCGTGTAGTTCATATTGAGCATTGACATGATGATGTTGAGTCTGCCGAAATCGTCCTTCCTGTATTCACGGTAGGCATTCGCCCCGCGCTTTGGGGCAACTAAACCAATTGCCTCGTAATAGCGAAGAGTGTCTGCGCTTACGCCGTAGAGGCCGGCCGTCTGCTTGATATTAAGGGAAAACTCGCGTTCCATGTCACACCTTCCGACTGCCCTAGGGCCACTCAAAACCTTGGAGCTATTCTAATGTTTGTTACTCCGTCATTGTCGGGCAAGCGGTCGTTTTGACGAGGTGAACGGTCTTAAGCGCTTGGTATCCAGCTGGTATTCCATCGAAACACGTCGTTGACCTTTGACTTTCTCCAAATTCTAAGATGGTTTCAAGCCAGCTAGCTTAAATCATATCGATCTAGCATCTTAATTGTGAGGAAGGACAAGCAATGAAGGTCAAGACTAGGACGGGTGTAGTTTCGGGCAAGACGCTCGAAAACGGGGTTGAAGCTTTTTTGGGCATTCCCTATGCAAAGCAGCCGGTAGGTGATCTTCGTTGGCGTGCCCCTGAGCGCCTTGATGATTCCGATGAGGAAATTGAATGCGTGGAATTCGGGCATTCTGCCAGGCAATTTATCGATGAAGTTGAACTCGCTTCGCTTCATGAGCAAGGGGAGGATTGCCTGAGCCTTAACGTGTGGGTCAGGGGACACGCACGCAAGAACCTTCCTGTCATGGTATATATCCATGGTGGTGCCTACTTCTCAGGTGGATCTGCCGACCCGCTATATAACGGCTCCAATTTTGCGGCAGCGAAGGATGTCGTTATTGTTTCGATTAACTACCGTCTGAACTTGTTTGGGTCGCTGCTGCTCGATTGCCTGCCGGGCGGAGAGGACTACAAAGACGCCGGCTATCTTGCCATTCTTGATCAAATCCGTGCGCTCGAGTGGGTGCATGAGAATATTTCGGCCTTCGGCGGTGACCCCAATTGTGTCACGCTTTTCGGTGAGTCGGCAGGCTCTTCCAGCCAGGCTCTTCTTTCCATATTGCCAGAGGCAAATAAGTATTTCCAACGTGCGATTTTGGAGTCCGGCCCTATCCAGCTTTATAAGACCCGCGAGCGCGGCGAGTACTTTGCTCGGGAGTTCGCCGAAATCATGGGATGCAAAACCGCCCAAGAGCTCTTAGCGAAGTCGGCAGACGAGCTCATTGAGGGCATGCAGGTGTGGTGCGATCGTCATACCTACGAAGTGTCGCTAATTTTCTCGCCGGTTTGCGACGGGTCTTTTCTTCCCAAGAAGCCGATGAAGGCCTGGGCGGAGGGCGCAGCCAAGGATATCGATATCATGATTGGATGTACCGAGGACGAGTTTACTTATTTCCATTTCTATTTCGATGACCTTCCCGGATTCTGGCACGGCCAATTCCCGATTCATTTTGATGATCAGATTGATATCGATTACTGGGAGCAAGCATATCGAAAGGCATGGCCTGAGCGCGATTTTGCCGAGAATTACACCAATTTTATGAACACAACCGGTTTCTTTGTCGGCACCGACCTTATGGCTGAAGAGCAGTCGGCGTTTAAGCCCGTGTACAACTATTTGTTCCGTTATAAATCTCGTGTCGAGGGAATGGGTTCTTGCCACGCAATCGAGGTGCCGTTCGTTTTCAAGAATCTTGATACCGCGAGTGGTCTGATGTTTACGGGTGACAATCCTCCAGTGCATCTCGCGGATGAAATGAACGATGCGTGGTTCAGCTTTGCGAAGACGGGCAAACCGTTTGTTGAGGGCAAGGCACCATGGGACCCCTATACCGCTGAGAACCACATTCATATGGTAATTGACGAAAACGAGTGGAAGCCGGTGCATTCGCTGCATGCCAAAGAAGATTCGGTGTTCCGTCCTATGTACGAGGTGCTACTCAACGATTAGTGAAAGAAGCCGCAATGGAGTGGGCTAATTAGCCCCATTGAATTCAGCTTGAACTATCCCTGCGTAAGGAGAAAGAAATGGCTCAAGAAGAAAAGCTATCGGGTTATCGGTGGATGATCTTATTCGTAGTTTGCCTCATTTGCTTCATGGCAAACTTCATGCAATATCAGGTTTCAGCATGGGGTGTCGTCGTGATGACGACTCTCGGCATCGATGCCGGTGGGCTTACCAATCTCATGTTGATGCCGATGCTCACCGCTGTGTTTTTGTCGATTCCTGCAGGATCTCTTGCTGATCGCTACGGCGTTAAGCTTGTCGTGTCAATTGGCATGGTGCTTTCTGCTGTAGGCGGCTTTCTGCGTTATTTCATGATTAATGACTTTACCGTGCAGATCGTTTCGATGTTTATGATCGGCTTTGGCATCGCGGCGCTCAATGCCAATCTGGCAAAGGTGCTGGGTTCCTGGTTTAAACAGCAGACCTCCCTTGCCGTGGGAGTTTTCTATGCTGCTTCATGTGTGTCCATCGTGATAGCCCAGGCATTCAGCACTTATTTTCCTACGCTTGACGTGTCTTATCTGGTCGCTGCTATTGCCGAAGCTGTAACTGCTGCGCTGTGGATCTTCTTTATGAGGAACGTCCCGGAGGGCGAGCCCATGCCCGAGCCCGAGCCGGTTATGAAGTACATTAAGATTGCCGCTAAGTCGCGCGGCGTTTGGTGCATTGCCTTGGCTTATGGTCTTACCCTCGCTTCAACCACGGCATATTGCGCAATTCTGCCGTCTGCGCTTGAGCTCGTTCGCGGCGTTGATACTGCCACCGCTGGATCTATGGCAGCAATTATTACAGTTGGTAGCTTCTTTGCTTGTTTTGCGGGACCGGCTGCCGTCCTCAAGCTCGGTAAGAATAAACCGTTTCTCATTGTAACCACGGTGATTGCCGCCGTTGTAATGGTTGCAAACTGGTTTTTGCCGCTTGGCACTGTCATGTGGGTTGCTCTCGTCCTCAATGGTTTTATGACCGCTCTTTCTGGCCCCATTATTCAGGCAATGACTCCTGATCTTCCTGAGATTGGCGCGAAATATGCCGGTAGCGCTGGTGGAATAATCGGTACTGTCGGCCTTCTCTGCTCCTATTTTGTTCCCGTTATTGTTTCGTCTATTTCTGGTGACAATTGGACGTTGAACTTTACGATCGAATCGATTCTTTTCCTTGCGAGCGTTTTGCCTATTGCGATGTTGCCCGAGACTGGTGCGGCGGCAAAAGCCGAGATGCCTGAGACTTCTGAATTATAATTAATCGGTGTTTTGCCTGGTCGCGACCTCCAGTTGATATGGGGGTCGCGACCATTTTTAATGTGAGGTTGGTGCAATGGATGGTGAAGCGTGCGAAGTTGCGCACAAAGTTGAGCAAAAGCGGGCTTCGAGTGGTTACCGCTGGTTAATATTGCTGTTGACGTGTGGTCTCTGTTTTTTGGGCAACTTCATGCAGTATCAGGTCGCTGCCTATGCTACGGTCATCATGCCTCAGATGAATATCGACCCTGTCGGATTCTCATCTCTCTTTCTGGCGCCAATGCTTGCGGCGGTTTTCTTTAGTCTCCCGTTCGGATCACTTGGAGATAGGCTTGGGCCCAAAGTAGTGATACTTGGCGGGTTCTGTGTTTCTTTAGTCGGCGGCGCTATCAGAATTTTCACCCTATCGAACTATCCTGCTCAACTTGTCTCGATGTTTTGCATCGGCGTGGGGATGGCGGCATTGACTGCCAATAATGCAAAGACGCTTGGACTTTGGTTTGCAGATAAGACGGATGTTGCGATGGGCATTTACTATGCGGCGACTTGCTTTGGCATTGCGGCGGCGCAAGCGTCATCGGCGTTTATGTCTTCCGTGCTAATGGGCTATACAGTTGCAGAAGCGTTGTTGGTCGTTCTGACTATCTTCTGGGGTTTATTTGGTAAGAACGTACAGCATGACTCACTTATTCCTGATGGCGTTGAGCACGACCAAGCCCTTCTGACTGCTTTTCGTTCGCGTAACGTTTGGCTTTGCGCGATTTGCGCCGCTTTCTCACTTGCCGCCACGACCGCCTTTTCCGGTGTGCTACCTCAGGCTCTTGAGCTTGTGCGAGGCACCGATGCTTCGACGGCCGGCGAAATGGCGGCGCTGACAACCGCTGCTGGGATTATCGGCTGCTTGATTGCTCCGATGCTTTACGGTAAATGCCGCCTTGCGCGACCGTATCTTGTGATTGTCGGGCTTCTTGGCTCTATTTCATTTGCAGTTGCGTGGTTTGCCTCGGGCTTGAAGTCCATGGGGGTATTGCTTGCAGTGTGCGGCATCGTTACGAGCATGATGGGTCCAGTTGTTCAAGCTCTGCCAGTTTCATTTGTTGAAATCGGCACTCGTTATGCTGGCAGCGCTGGCGGCATTATGGCCGAAGTTAGCCTTTTGGGCTCTTATATGCTTCCTATTGGGATTGCGGCTATTTCCGGTTCAGATTACGACAAACAAATGATGCTTATTGCTCTGCTTTACGGTCTATCCGTCCTTCCGGTGTTGATCGTTCCCGAGGTCAAACACTTTAAATAGGCGCGAGCATATGGATGGATAAAGCCCTCTGTCCATTGCGATTGCCGAGGAATGGATTTCGCTCAATTCGGATCTTTGAAGTGGGCTAAACTGTCTTGGTGTTTCACTGAACAACGCCACCTTCTGTTGCGTTGTCGTTAGAAAGGAACCAGCCATGTGTGATTGCATCTTCTGTAAAATCGCCAACCACGAGATCCCCTCGACTGTTGTCTACGAGGACGACCAGGTCATCGCGTTCGATGACCTCAATCCCCAGGCACCGGTTCATACGCTCGTGATCCCCAAGAAGCACTACAGCGATATCGCCGATAACGTGCCGGCCGAGACCATGGGTGCAATGGCTCACGCCATCCAGGAGGTCGCTAAGGCCAAGGGCTTGGCGGACGGTTTCCGCGTCATCTCCAACAAGGGCGTCAACGCCGGCCAGACCGTCATGCACTTCCATATGCACGTCCTCGGCGGCAAGAACCTGGGCGAGAACCTCATCTGAGGACGCGTAGGCCGTCGACTTGGCTGCCTTTGGAGTAACCTATGCAGCTTTCTCAACTCGAATACCTTCAAGCGGTAGCGAACTACGGCGGCGTGCGCAAAGCGGCTCGAGCCGTTCATGTGAGCCCACAGGCCGTTTCGTCGGCAATAAAAAAGTTGGAATCTGAGTATCAGATTGTTTTGCTCGACCGATCGGCGGGGGAGGCTATTTTGTCTCCTGCGGGCCGAGAGTTTGCGTGTCGTGCACGCGTGATCCTGGCGCAAGTCGACGATCTCAAAAAGTGCGCTCAATCGGGGAACGGCGGCGTTTCGCCCGACGGCCATTTCCGTCTTTACGCCCCCTGTCTTCATGGGCGGGGGCGCCTTTTTTCCGAAAATTGGTACGACTCGTTTGAAAGTTCGCACCCTCAGATTCACCTTGATGTGTGGCATCAGCCAACGGCTACATGTTTTGAATCACTTGTGCTTGGCATTTCGGATGCGGCCATCTCATTTGAGGAACCAAGGGACAGTGTCCTTTCTTCGAAATACTTGGGCGAAAAGGAGCTCAAGGTTCTTTCGTGCCCAGCGGGTCATCAATCTGTGGGTGCAATGACCGTTCGTGAACTGCTGGGCGGCAGGCTCGCTGTTCCAATTAATTTGTCGCCCTGTCTCAATGCAATCAATCAATGCCCCGAAGCTCAGCTGGTTAATTTCCGCTTTCGCGATGTCGAATACGGAAACAGGGCGCAGGCTGAGTTTCTTCAAGCCGGGGGATTGATATTGAGTTTTTCTGGCTCTTCTCTCGCTTCAGATGGATTGGAAGTGAGCGAGTGCTCTATTGAAGGCTCGCATGACGTAGCCTTGCCCATCTACTTTTGCTATCGACAAAATGCCTGGACCGATCGACACCAGACGGTATTTCTTCACCTATTGCGTCATCTTGCTTCGTGAGGCCATTTGGCCTCGTGTCGTCAAGTGAATGTTGACGCCTTGTAACACATGACTGACGGCTTTGCCCTCATGCTTTTCCAAGATTCCGATTCAGATTGTTGACTCTTGGAGGGCGGAGCATGAAAAACCGTACGGTTTTGCTTTATATGACGTTCGTTTTTCTGTCGAACTTCAGCACCATTTTGTATTTTCTGACGGTTTACCTTGAATTCGTCGGATTCTCGATGGTGGCGATTTCTAGCATGATGATTGCATATCAAGTGAGCAAGTTCATCCTTGAAGTTCCCACTGGCTATATTGCTGATAGGCTTGGACGAAAGACGAGCGGTCTCGTTGGCGTCGTGGGAATGCTTGGATACTACGCCGCCCTGCTTCTCGTCCGATCTCCTCTGCTTTTAATCGGTGCGTTCGCTCTCAAGGGTTTTGCCGTTGCATGTGTGAGCGGATCCATCGAAGCGATTTACATCGATAGCATCTCTCGGGACCAACTCGTGAGACTTAATATCGTTGAGCGATTCGTCTTCTATGCGTCTTATGCCCTCTCCGCTTGTGTGGGCGGTTTCATTTCGTCCGCTGGCGCGTATCTCATTGGGCTTTCGGTCGATATCATCGCAATGGTGCTGACATTGGTTGTCGTTGTCTGTATTCCTGAGGTGAGAAGAGGGGGCACCGCGGTGACACCTGAGCATGGAATTAGCCCGAAGATGATCTGTGCTGCTATTGCGGGTAATGGCATTCTTCGGTCAGCGTTCATCATGGACTGTTCTCAGGCATTTGCCTTCGTCGCCCTGGAAGACTTTTTCTCACTGTTGCTTGCAGGCCGCGGAATGAACGCCGTCGCTTCGGGCGTGACCATTGCGGTCCAGCTCCTTGCCTCGGCCTCCATAGGGTTTATTGTGCCCAGTGCGATTACTCGTGTCGACAAGGGCCGTTTTGCGCGTATTTGCGGCATCATTCGCTTAGTATTGACAGCTTTGTTTTTGATTCCCCTTACTCCGGCTAATTTGCTGCCCGTGTTCTATGTGCTGCAGACGGTTGCGTACTCGTTGTTTGCCCCAATCAAATACTCAGTTTTCCAAAATGCTGCCGATTCTTCGATGCGTTGTTCACTGATTTCGGTTCAAAGCCAGATGGTGGCGGTGGGTGCCGTTCTTTTCTATCTGCTCAACGCTGTGTTGAGTAGCGTTGCAGGCATTCGAGTCGTATTGCTTGTTGCACTCGGGATTTCTTCCTTGGTGTATATCCCCGCGCTATTTCGTCTTACAAGTCAAAGGCCGTGAGTATTTGGACAGCGATAACTTATATATCAACGCAATAAACCCGAGCGCGAGGGCGTTTGGGTTTATTATTTAAGCGTATGTAACCTGGCGGCGCCACACCGCCTGTTAGTAGGGAGACACATGAACGTTCTGGTCGTCAACGCAGGATCTTCGACCCTTAAGTATCAGGTCATCGATACCAAGTCCCACAAGGTGTCCGCAAAGGGCTCCTGCGAGCGCGTCTGCTTTACCGGCGGTACCTTCACCCACGCTGCCAACGGTTCCAAGAAGGTGACCGAGAACATCGAGTTCCCCGACCACAAGGTCGCCATCGAGGTCGTCCTGAAGGACCTCGAGGCCAACGGCGTCAAGATCGAGGGCATTGGCCACCGTATCGTTCAGGGCGGCTGGTACTTTGGCGACTCCTCCCTCGTCGACGAGGACGTTCTCGCCAAGATCCGCGAGGTCGCTCCGCTCGCCCCGCTGCACAACAACCCCGAGGCCAATGTTATCGAGTACTGCCTGGAGCAGTATCCCGACCTGCCCAACGTCACGGTCTATGACACCGCTTTCCACTTCAACATGCCCGAGGTCGCCAAGACTTACGCCCTGCCCAAGGACGTTTGCGACAAGCTGCACATTCGTAAGTACGGCGCCCACGGCACCAGCTACCGTTACATCTCCAAGAAGGTTGCCGAGATGACCAACGGCGAGGCTCGCAAGGTCGTCGTGTGCCACATCGGTTCTGGCGCTTCCCTGTGTGCCATCGAGGACGGCAAGTGCATGGACACCACCATGGGCCTCACCCCGCTCGACGGTGTCATGATGGGCACCCGTTGCGGCTCCATCGACCCGGCTACCGTGTGCTACCTGCAGCGCGAGGGCGGCTACACCTTCGACGAGGTCGACGAGATGATGAACAAGAAGTCCGGCCTTTTGGCTGTGACCGGCGGCAAGACCAACGACTGCCGCAACGTCGAGGAGCTCGCCGCCGCTGGTGACCCCGATGCTCAGCTCGCCTTCGACATGTTTGTCTACAAGATTGCCGCCAAGGCTGCCGAGATGGCTACTTCTATGTGCGGTATGGACACTCTGGTCTTTACTGCCGGCATCGGCGAGCACGCTCCGGCCGTCCGCGCCGGCGTGGCCGACCGCTTGGCCTTTATGGGCGTCAAGATGGATCATGCCCGCAACGCCCTGCGTGGTGACGGCGCTTGGTGCCTGTCTGCCAAGGATTCCAAGGTCAAGATCTTCGTCATCCCCACGGACGAGGAGTTCATGATCGCTTCCGACGTCGAGCGCATCGTCAACGGCAAGTAATTGCAAGAGGGGAGGGGCTGGACGACCGAGCGCCGTTCGGCCCCTCTTTTGTGCTCGTTGGGCGATATGCTTGATAGCTATTTATCAAGTTGTGATAACTTCTTATTAAAATGCGGCCGCCTTAAGGGGTCTGCGTCGACCGTATTGCACTGCAAAGGAGTCTCATGAACGTACTTGTTGTCAACGCCGGCAGCTCAAGCCTTAAATATCAGCTTTTGGATACCGATACCCGAGAGGTTTTCGCCAAGGGCAACTGCGAACGTATCGGTTCGGACATGGGCATCTTTGGCCACTCCGAGAACGGTGGCGCCAAGCAGACCGAGGAGGCCCCTTTCCCCGATCATCGCTCTGCTATCGCTCGCGTGCTCGAGGAGCTCGAGAAGACCGACTTTACGATTGATGGCATTGGCCATCGTATCGTTCAGGGCGGCTGGCACTTCGATGATTCCGCAGTTGTCGACGACGAGGTTATGGCCAAGATTCTTGAGGTGGCACCGCTTGCTCCGCTGCACAACTACGGCGAGGCCGCGGCGATTGAGTATTGCCGTGAGAAGTATCCGGAGCTGCCCAACGTGGCGGTCTTCGACACCTCGTTCCACATGACCATGCCCGAGGTTGCCTATACCTACGCGCTGCCCAAGGACGTGTGCGACAAGTACCACGTGCGCAAGTACGGCGCTCACGGCACGAGCCACCGCTATGAGTGGATGATGGCCAAGGAGATCCTGGGTTCGCGCTGCCACCGTCTGCTTTCGTGCCATTTGGGTAATGGTGCTTCGCTTGCTGCTATCGAGGACGGCGTGTGCCGCGACACCACGATGGGCCTCACGCCGCTTGACGGTCTGATGATGGGCACCCGCTGCGGTTCCATTGACCCGGCTACCGTATGCTACCTGCAGCGCGAGGGCGGTTACAGCTACCAGGAAGTCGACGACATGATGAACAAGCAGTCTGGTCTGCTCGCCATCTCGGGTATCTCCAACGACGCCCGCGACATTCGCACGCGCGCCTCCGAGGGAGATGAGCGCTGCCTGCTCGCCTTCGATATGTTCGCCTATAAGGCTATGCAGCAGGCCGGCTCCATGATCGCTTCCATGGCGGGCGTGGATACCATCACCTTTACCGCCGGCATCGGCGAGAACGACTGGTCGATTCGCAAGGCCTTCTGTGACTGCTTTGAGTGGCTGGGCGTGCGCGTCGACAACAACAAGAACCGCGAGGCTGTGGGCAACGGCCCGCAGGTCATCAGTGCCGCCGGTTCCGCCGTCACGGTCATGGTCATCCCCACCGACGAGGAATATATGATCGCCCACGACGTCGAACGCCTGACCAAGAACAATTAACGCACCCGTTTGCAAGTAAACGAAAGGCCTCCAGAGCAACAGCTCCGGAGGCCCTTTTTGCTAGCAAGCGGAAATCCGAGTCCCAAAGTGATCGCCACCAGCAACGCCTGCACTTTCAGCAACGACACCCAATCATTCAGATCTTCAGCCCCAGCTCGTAGCCAAGCCGCCGTCCACCCCAGATACCCTGATTGCTACGTAGCGGTAGAAGGCCGTACGGGCTAACCCCTGAAAACATTCCGCAGACCAGAAACGCCCCCGTTCGTAGCTCCGGAGGAGCAGAACGGGGGCGTTTCATTGGTCGAGGACGTTTTCAGGGGTTAGCCCGTACGGCCTTCGGGCGAGTGCGTCCGCTACTCAGCCATCTGAGCCTGGACGGCGGTGATGGCCACGACACCCACGATGTCGTCGGCAGAGCAGCCGCGCGAAAGGTCGTTAACCGGCTTGGCGATGCCCTGCAGGATGGGGCCGTAAGCGTCGGCACCGGCGAAGCGCTGGACCAGCTTGTAGCCGATGTTGCCGGCCTCGAGGTCGGGGAACACGAGCACGTTGGCCTTACCGGCAACGGAGGAACCGGGAGCCTTGAGCTGGGCGACGGTGGGGACGATGGCGGCGTCGAGCTGCAGGTCGCCATCGATGGCGAGCTCGGGAGCCTTCTCCTTGCAGAACTTCACGGCCTCCTGGACCTTCTTGGCGACCTCGCCGCCGGCGGAGCCCATGGTGGAGTAGGAGAGCATGGCCACGTGCGGCTCAACGTTGCCCATGAAGGTGGACCAGGAGTGAGCGGAGGCGATGGCGATCTCGGAGAGCTCATCGGAGGACGGGTTGATGTTGAGGCCACAGTCGGCGAAGATCAGCGTGCCGTCGGTGCCGAACTGCGGGGTGTCGGTGCACATGACGAAGAAGGCCGACACCAGCTTGGTGCCCGGGGCGGTCTTGAGGATCTGCAGCGCGGGGCGCAGAGTGTCGGCGGTGGAGTGGCAGGCGCCGGAGACCAGGCCGTCGGCATCGCCCATCTTGACCATCATGGTGCCAAAGTAGGTAGCATCCATCACCTGGGCGCGAGCCTGCTCGATGGTGACGCCCTTCTTGGCGCGGAGCTCGGCAAACTTCTGCGCGTACTCCTCGTGCTTCTCGGCATTGCGCGGATCGATGACGGTAGCGCCGGGAACGTCGATCTCGTCGGGGTTACCCAGGATGACGACCTTTGCCAGGCCCTCCTCGATGATCTTGGTGGCCGCGACGATGGTGCGCGGATCCTCGCCCTCGGGCAGGACGATCGTCTTAAGGTCGGCCTTGGCGGCAGACTTCATACGGTTTAGGAAATCGCTCATGTTACTCCTTACAAGCGTTTCGCTAAGCTCCAGGCGCCCGGCTGCTCACGAATAAACCCGCTGCTAGCGGGTTTACCTTTCAATTATGTACGCCGCGGTGCTTGAGCTTTCCTTGTGTGGCAAGCTCATTATAGGACGCATTAGCGCTATAATCGCTCTGATAAATATGTCTCGAAGAATGTTCGAGAAAAGCCCAGCTAACGAGCCCGTGGCTTTTGACAAGGAGTATCGATGCAGATTACCTCAGGCCTGCCTGAAGGCTTTAACGCCGGCGCATACGACATGATTGTCGTCGGTGCCGGATATGCCGGTGCCGTTTGTGCCCGCCGTCTCGCCGAGACCATCGGCTATCGCGTTGCCGTTCTGGAGCGCCGTAGCCACATTGCGGGCAACGCCTACGACTGCGCTGATGAGGCCGGGATCCTGGTCCACGAGTATGGTCCACACATCTACCATACCTTTAATGAGCGCGTCCACAATTTCCTGTCGCGCTTTACCAAGTGGACGGACTACCAGCACAAGGTGCTCGCCAATATCAACGGCACCCTTATGCCCGTGCCTTTTAACCATGCGAGCCTTAAGCTCGCCTTTGGCGATGAGCGTGGCGAGGAGCTGTATCAGAAGCTCGTGGAGACCTTTGGCAAGGACGTCAAGGTGCCCATCATGGAGCTGCGCAAGAAGAACGACCCGGATCTTGCCGAGGTCGCCGATTACGTCTACGAGAACGTCTTTTTGCATTACACCATGAAGCAGTGGGGCCAGACGCCCGACCAGATCGATCCTTCGATCACCGGCCGTGTTCCCGTCTTTGTGGGCGACGATGATCGCTACTTCCCGCAGGCTCCCTTCCAGGGCATGCCGCAGGACGGCTATACCGCGCTGTTCGAGCACATGCTCGACCACGATCTGATTGATGTGTTCTGCGACGTGGACGCCCGCGACCTCTTCGAGATCGACGAGACTACCGTCAAGATCGACGGCAAGGTCTATGGTGGCGAGATCGTCTATACCGGTCCGCTCGATGAGCTGTTCAACCTCGACTTGGGTGCGTTGCCGTACCGCACACTCGATATGAAGTTCGAGACGCTCGATATGGACCAGTTCCAGCCCGTGGGCACCGTCAACTACACCACGAGCGAGGACTACACGCGTATCACCGAGTTCAAGAACATGACCGGTCAGGTCCTGCCCGGCAAGACCACCATCATGAAGGAGTACTCCAAGGCTTATACGCCCGGCTCGGGCGAGACGCCGTACTACGCCATTCTTGAGCCCGAGAACCGTGAGCTCTATGAGCGCTATCTTGAGCGCGTCCAGAACCTGACGAACTTCCACCCGGTGGGTCGTCTGGCCGAGTATCGTTACTACGATATGGACGCTGTGACCAATTCCGCCCTCGATCTTTCGGATGAGATTATCGCCTGCCATGCATAAAGTCATAACATTCGGTATTCCCTCGTATAACGCCGCCAAGGACATGGACCATTGCATCACCTCCATCTTGGAGGGGAGCAATTACGCCACCGATATCGAGATTATCGTGGTGGACGACGGCTCCAAGGACGAGACGGCCGCCAAGGCCGACGAGTGGGAGGCCCGTTATCCTGGAATCATCCGCGCGGTGCACCAGGAGAACGGCGGTCACGGTATTGCCGTCCTTTCGGGTCTGCGCGAGGCGCAGGGCACCTACTACAAGGTTGTTGATTCGGACGACTGGCTTGACGGCGCTGCCCTTTCGACTATGCTGTCGATTCTGCGTGGCTTTGAAGAGCGCGATCAGCGCGTTGACCTGTTTATCTCGAACTACGTGTACGAGAAGGTTTACGAGGGAACGCATACCGCTATTGGCTACAAATTTGCCCTGCCGCGCAAAAAGATCTTTTCCTGGGATCAGATCGGTCATTTCCGCCTGGACCAGAACCTACTCATGCACAGCCTGTGCTATCGCACGGATGTGCTGCGCGAGTCCAACCTTCCCATGCCGCCGCACACGTTCTATGTGGACAACATCTACGCCTACGTGCCGCTGCCGCGTTGCAAGACCATGTACTACGCCGACATCGACCTCTATCGCTACTTTATCGGTCGCGAGGGCCAGAGTGTCAACGAGGCCACGATGGTCAAGCGTCTGGACCAGCAGTTCCGTGTTACGCGTATCATGATGGAGTCGTACCACCTGTACAGCGATGTCGAGTCGTCGCGCCTGCGTTCGTACATGATGGGCTATTTCACCATGATGATGGCGATCTGCTCGGTGCTCACCAAGCTTTCCGAGGAAGATTGCGCCGACGAGCGCCTAAAGACGCTGTGGAATGATTTGAAGGCCTACGACGAGCGCATGTACCGTCGTGCCCGCTACGGTGTGGTCGGGTTCTTCACCAACCTGCGCGGACGGGCCGGAGACAAAACCACACTCGGCCTATACCGTCTTGCCTCAAAGATCTTCAAATTCAACTAGCTGCTGAGTAAGCGCTGCTGATAGGTTGACTGGGCCCCTTGGCCTTTAGTTTGATACTGCGAACAGTCCTGCTCGCACGGAAAGCACATTAAGTGCTTTCCGGCTCGTGCGGAACTTGTATCAAACTAAAGGCCAAGGGGCCTCTGCTATAAATCGATTGTCAGATAGGTGAATTTGAAGATCTTCGACGCGCGGTACACAGGGGCCTGGGCTGAAAAGAATCTGGTTGGTAGGTTGCCCGGTGGAGCTTGGTTATGTTTGTCGCGAGTTCCGCACGAGCCGAAGAGCACTTAATGTGCTCTTCGTGCGAGCCAGGACTGTAGAGCAGCAAACATCACCAAGCCCCACCGGGCAACCGGACGAGCTAGTTTACTTCGCGGCGCCGGGGATGCCGTGGGAGGTTTTGGCGGTTTTGGCTCCGTTTACGATGGCAGTTTCCAGGGCCCTTACTGCGAGCATGCCCAGCAGGTCTAGGGGAACGGCGGAGCTTGCCTGGGCGCCCAGTTTGCCGCTGGCGAGGGTGTAGATGGTGTCGCCGTCGTTGGTGGTGTGTGTGGGGCGGATGGCGTGTGCGTAGGCGTCTGCGGCCATCTGGGAGACCTTGGTTGCTTGTGCCTTAGTGAGTTCCACGTTGGTGACGATGCAGCTGATGGTGGTGTTGGTGCGGTCGAGCGGCATCTGCATGGATCCGGCGGCAGCAAAGGCTGCGAGTTCCATGTCGACGATCTGGTCGCTATCGGCTGCGGCGCGCATGCCGGCGACCCACTCGCCGGTGAAGGGGTCGACAACGTTGCCGCAGGCGTTGACCGAGACCACGGCGCCCACCTTGATGGGGCCGAGCGCCACGGCGGCAGCGCCAAGGCCGGCCTTCATGCAGGTAGCGGGGCCCATGAGCTTACCCACGGTAGCGCCCGTGCCGGCACCTACGTTGCCCTGCTCGAGCTTGGTGGGGGTGTTGTCGAGTGCTTCGCGCACGGCGGCGATGCCGGCCTCAATATCGGGGCGAACGGTGGGGTTACCAAAGGCGAGATCGAAGATACAGCTGGAGCACACGATAGGCACCTGCGTGGGGCCGACGGGAAGGCCGATGCCGCGGCTCTCAAGCTCGCGAGCGACGCCGCTTGCAGCCTCGAGGCCAAAGGCCGATCCACCCGAAAGGCAGACGGCGTGGACCTTGTCGACGGTGTTCTCGGGTCGCAGCAGGTCGGTTTCGCGCGATGCCGGGGCACCGCCGCGAACGTCAACGCCGCCGGTGGCGCCCTCGGGCGCCACGATTACGGTGCAACCGGTGCCGGCCTCCTCGTCCGTATAGTTGCCATAGCAAAAGCCATCGACATCGCAGACGTCAATGGCCCCGAGCAGTGTATCCATGTTTAACTCCTATCGGTTTTCCGCCGCGCCTTGTGCCCGGTCGGGATCCGTACGGTACGCCAAAATTGTAGGCGCTGGGGAATACCCAGCGCCAGATGCAATTACGAGAGTTTTTGAATCGCGCGCGCGACGCGGGCGATGGGTAGGCCCACCACGTTATAGAAGTCGCCCGAAATATCGTGCACGAGCATGCGTCCGCCTGTGCCCTGAATGCCGTAGGCGCCGGCCTTGTCCATGGGCTCACCCGAGGCGACGTAGTGCTCGATCTGCTCGTCGCTGAGCTCGTAGAACGTCACGTCGGTCACATCGACAAAGGACAGGCTTTCGGCGGCATGCGGGGCGGCCGTATCGCCTGCCTTAACGATGCAGACGCCGGTTGCGACCTGGTGCGTGCGGCCCGAAAGCTCACGGAGCATGGTGCGCGCCTCGTCCTCGGTTGCCGGCTTGCCCAGAATCTTGCCGTCAAAGGTGACGATGGTGTCGGCCGCGACCGTCAGCTCATTGGGCTCGGCATGCTTGGCGGCAACGGCGGCGGCTTTTGCGCGTGCTAAGCGTTCAACGAGCGTAAGCGGGGCCTCGCCATCAAACGGCGTTTCGTCGATATCGGCAGGAATGATGCGAATGTCATAGTCCGCCTCGCGCATCAACTCGATGCGGCGCGGTGATTGCGAAGCCAAAATCATAGCTGAATGCCCTCGGCGACTTTCTCGACAGCCTTGTCGCCGGCGAGCGTGCGCAGCAGCTCAAGCGCAAAGGGGAGGGATTGGGCCATGCCGCTGGCAGTGATGATGTTGCCGTCGTGCGTGACCTTATCGCCGGTGTAGGCGCCCTCGGGGAAGCTCTTCTCAAAGCCGGGGAAGCACGTGGCGTGGCGCCCCTCGAGCAGGTCGAGCTCGCCCAGGATAAACGGGGCGGCGCAGATGGCGGCGACGTGCTTGGTCGCGGCGAACTCGCAGACCACGTCGCAGACGCGCTGATCGGCGCGCAGGTTGGTAGCACCGGGTAGGCCGCCGGGCAGCACGACGCAGTCGTACTCGTCAAAGTTGATCTCATCAAAGAGCGCATCGCAGGTCACGGGGATCTGCAGCGAACTTACGACCTCACGCGTGGGCATGATCGAGACGAGCGTGGCACGCACGCCGCCGCGACGCATGACATCGACCATGGTCAAGCATTCAATAGTTTCAAAGCCATCGGCGGCGAGAACGGCAACGCTGGGCATGAGGGTTCCTTTCATAGGCGGCATACAATTAGCCGTCTTATACCCCGAAGACCTCCGCTTGCCACGCTCGATTTCCTAATGATTTTTCTGAGCAATGATTAAGTGGCTAGTTGCGCCTAAGGTGGACGACGGTCTCGCAGTGGAAGGTTTGCGGGAATAGGTCGACTGGCGTGATCTTTACGGGGGAGAAGGTGCCTTCTTCGACAAAGCGTTTGAGATCGCGCGCCAGGGTGGCCGGGTCGCAGCTCACGTAGGCGACATCGCGAGCACTCGTGCTGGCGATAAGGTCGATCGCCTCGGGGGCGAGGCCTGCGCGCGGCGGGTCGACCACCAAGACGTCGGCATCCTGGTCGGGGAACTCGCGCACGGCATCGCCACCGATGACGTCGACGTTGTCGAGTTTGTTGATCTCGAGGTTACGGCGCAGGTCGCGCACGGCCGGACCGTAGGCCTCGACGGCGGCAACAAAGTCGCAGCGGCGGGCGAGCGGCAGGGTAAAGGTGCCGGCGCCGCAGTACAGGTCCACGGCCAGCTCGTCTTCCTGCGGGTCGAGGGCGTCCATGACGAGCTCGATCAAAATCTCGGCGCCCTTGGTGTTGACCTGGAAAAACGACGGGGCAGATAAGCGCATCTGGCCTTCGGCGATATTCTCGGTCCACGAGCCCTCGCCGGCGAGCATCTCGACTTTGGAGACACGGCGGGCTTTCTTTTCGCCCTTGCTCATGACGCGCACCACGCTCGTGGGGTGTGCGGCGTCTGCCAGCACGCGCGAGACCTGCGTGCGCGGGAAGGAGCCTGTGGACGTCCAAAGCGCGACCTCGAGTGCCTTGGTGCGACGCGAAGCGCGAATGCCAACGCGCTCCAGACCCAGGTCGTGGCTGCCGCTCAGATAGTTGAGCGCGCCGACGACCGATTTGAGCGCCTTGGGAAAACGCTTATCGAACAGCGGGCACGAATCGACGGTCACGATCTTGCTGGGATCGACGCCGTGCATGCCAAGACGCACGCGTCCGTTAACGAGGGTGGGCTCCAGCTCAATCTTATTGCGGTAGCCCCAGTCGTCCTTGGTGTGGCGGATAGGCTGGACAAGTTCGTTGACCTGGTCGGGGGTGAACTTGCCAATGCGCTCGAGCGTGGAGCGCAGGTTTTGCTCTTTGGCGGCAAGCTGAGCGGTGCGCGAGAGGTTGCCCCACGAACAACCGCCGCAGATGCCCACGAAGGGGCAGGGAGGCTGAATGCGATCGGGGCTCGGCTCCAGAATCTCGGTCGTGCGGGCGCGCATAAACGACTTGCCGTCCTGCACGATCTCGGCTTCGACGGTGTCGCCCGCCACGGCGCCTTGCACAAAGACGGCCTTGCCGTTGTCGGCATGTGCCAGACCGTCGGCGCCGTAGGTCATCGATTCTATGGTGAGCTTCATATTCCTGCCTGTCATTCGCGGTTTTGTCCGCAACCATGGTAGCAGGGGAAAGCGCCCCGTATCTGGGGCATTCCTCAAATACGGGGCGCTTCTACAAACGTCTATTTTGTCTTGCCGGTAATGAGCGTCTTAAGGCCTAGGCCGATCAGACCCAGTCCCATGCGCACGCGACCGGGGCGATGGCGCTCGATGGCCTTGGTCTTGCCGGCGGGCTTATCGCGACGGGCGCTCGTTTCGGGTGCGGGTTTGGTGACCTGCGGCTTGGGCTGAGGTGCAGGTGCGGGCTCGGGCTCAATGACGGTCGCCTGGACCTTCTGAACCTCGGTTGTGGACGCCTGCGGCTCAGGTGCAGGTGCGGGCTTTGCCTCGGCGGCGGGCTCCGGAGTCGCGGTAGCGGGCTCGGGCGCTTTCTCCACGGCGGGCTCTGCGGCAGACTCGGGCTCATTCACCGGGGGAGCTGCAACCGCTTCCGGTTTGGCAGCTGCCCCGTGTTCAACCTCGGCCTGAATGGCCTCCTCGGCCACACGTTCCTTCTCCTGCGCACGCTGCTGCGCGGCGGCCTCGGCGTTGCGATAGGCACGCTCCAGCAGGGCTTCCTGCGAGTTGAAGGGTTTCTCACCCTCTGCACGCTCCACGGGAACCCAGGTGCCGTCACTCGTCAGACTGCGTGCCTTCACGTTGTCGTGCAACTGCATGCCCATGTACTCGTGCACCAGGGCACGGCAGGTGGGGTCGAGCACGGGGAAGGCGATCTCCACGCGGTGTTCGGTGTTGCGCGTCATCATGTCTGCCGAGCTCAGGTAGATCATGTCCGAGTCCACGCCAAAGGCATAGACGCGCGCATGCTCCAGAAAGCGTCCGACGATGGAGCGAACGTGCACGTTCTCGGTCTTGCCCGGAACACCCGGCTTGAGGCACGAGATGCCGCGGATGATCATGTCCACGCGCACGCCGGCACACGATGCCTCGGCAATCTTGTCGATGACCTCGCGGTCGGTAAGCGAGTTGAGCTTAAAGAACACGCGGGCGGGCTCGCCGACAAGGGCGCGTTGAATCTCGCGGTCCAGACCGCGCATGATGAGCGGCTTGAGGCCCACGGGCGCCACGCCCAGGAATCGGTAGTCGCCGCGCAGGTTGCCCAGCGACAGGTTGCGGAAGAACAGGTTGGCGTCCTCGCCGATACCGGGATGGGCGGTCATGAGCATAAAGTCGCTGTAGAGCTTGGCCGTCTTCTCGTTAAAGTTGCCGGTGCCCAACAGCGTGAGCCGGGTGAGCGCCATGCCCTCGCGATAGGTGAGCTGGCAGATCTTTGAGTGGCATTTAAAGCCCTCGGAGCCGTAGATGACGGTGCAGCCCGCCTCTTCCAGGCGTTCGGCCCATTCGATGTTGTTTTGCTCGTCAAAGCGGGCGCGGAGCTCCATGAGTACCGTGACCTCTTTGCCGTTTTCGGCAGCATCGATGAGCGACTCGCACAGGCGGCTTTGTTTGGCCACGCGGTAGAGCGTGATGCGCAGCGAGATACACTCAGGGTCGTAGGCTGCTTCGTGCACCAGGTCCAAGAACGGGTTCATGGCCTCGTAAGGGTAAAAGAGCAGCTTGTCGTGCTGCAGCACCTGCTCGCGGATGGAACGGGACATGTCGATGGTGGGGTTGGGCTGCGGCTTAAACGGCGTAAAGAGCAGCTCGTTGCGTAGGTGCTCGGGAATCTTGCCCTCAATGCCAAAGACGTAGCCCAGATCAAGGGGGATATCGCAGGTAAAGACCGAACGGCGAGAAAGCTCGAGCGCTTTGCGGATGGTCTTGAGCGTTGGCTTCTCGAGCGAGCCCGATACGGCGAGCACCACCGGCTGCAGGCGCAGACGCTTCTTGAGGATGCGCTTCATGTGCTGGCGGTAATCCTCTTCCTCCTCGACGCCCTCGCCGTCCGGGTCGATATCGGCATTGCGAGTGACGCGGATCAGCGCGCGATCCAGCGGCTTATAGGAGCCAAAGCAGCTGTCCAGACAGGCGAGGATGACGTCCTCGAGCAAGATGTAGGAGTAGGTGCCGGTGGGCGAGGGGATCTCGACCACGCGGTTCATCGAGGCGGGAATCTCGATAAGGCCCAGCAGGCTCTCCTCGTCAGTGACGCCGTCTAGGCCGCAAGCCAGATAGAGCGCGCCGTTGCGCAGGTTGGGGAAGGGGTGGCGCGGGTCAATGACCAACGGTGAGATAACCGGCGACACGTAGGCCTGGAAGTAGCGGGTTACAAAGGTGCGCTCCTCGGGCGTAAGCGAATCGATGCGGGCGCGGTGAACGCCCAGGGTGTCGAGCTTGCCCTCGATGCTCTTAAAGATGGACTCCCAGCGGGTAAGGAGCCCGGGCAGCTCTGCCATGACAGCATCGACCTGTTCGGAGGCGGTCATATTGCTCTTGTTGTCGACAGGCTGTTTTTTGAGCTCTGCCAGATCGGACAGGCCGCCCACGCGCACCATAAGGAACTCGTCGAGGTTGGACTCGAAAATCGACACGAACTTTAGACGCTCGAACAGCGGAACGGTTTCGTCGAAGGCTTCGTCAAGCACGCGGTTGTCAAAGCGCAGCCAGCTAAGCTCTCGGTTTTGCGTGTACGAGAAGTCGCGCGGCGGCTTGCGCAGCTTAGCGGCCTTTTGCTTCTTTTCGATTTTGCTCGGCATATGCATCTGTCCGTTCAGTCCCCGCAGGGGACGGTAGCCTAACTCTAATTCATTATTGTCTCAATTTAGTCGACCGCTGGCACGGACGTATCGCGTGAACGGTATCTTTACCTACTTCTTACGCGGACAAGCCATAGGACTGACGCCCTGCTCGTCTGCAAGCGGTCTATATCCTCACTCAACTGGTGCGTAAGTATGAATAAGAATGATAGATAGCTGAATATCATCGAATACAGGCAGAAACGTAAACTAGCGTCATTTATATACATAAAACCGATTTAGCTATGCAATTCTGAATCAAAAGTTTAGAGATGCAATCGCAAATGGTTTTTAAGAAAAAAGAGCATTTACCTTTGAAAAGCTACTTTAGAACGCTGAAGTGCATTATGGGGGAATCATATGCGATATACCGTTCATCGCACTTTGTTGACCGTTCGGGGGCGAGGTGGAATTGCAGGTGGTTTTTGGATATAACTAGAGCTGTCAGCAAGCAGCGTCCCATACGGAGGGGCGCTGATACATTCGGCCAGTAAGGCCCGAAAGAAAGGTAGGAGGCCATGACGAAAGGTCTGCACGTGCCTTCCGAGA
>CAJMST010000005.1 GCA_905216145.1 uncultured bacterium
AGAGAACGCTCCCGCAAACTGCCTCTTGACAACTTATAGGAGCGTCGGTTTTATTTTTCGTTTTCCCGGCATGGTTGAGGGTATCCAATTAAACGTAGTAGATAGGCCCGTTTTGTGGCATACGACCCATTCAAGCCCAATCTCAAAGGCTAAAGAAAGTCTCTCATCCACGCCTGCGAGCGAAAACCAAATAGAATGAAAGGCAAATGGAAAGCCCGTTTGACGAGCGGAGGACATATGCGCAACGTAGCCGAAAGCGACTGGAAGCTGTTTAAGAAAATGCTTCCCCAATGGCAAGAATGTTATATGGAAAAGCTCATCGGCCAGTACGTTGAGATGCTGAACGGCGACAGCGAAGCATCCAGTAGATTTTGGGCACTAGAAGAACGCCTCAATAGAGACAAGCTGTCCTCAGGCGTAATTGCAAGCGACATTCGCCGCAGCACGATGCACCACGAGATAGCAAATTTGCTTATCGACAGCGTAATCACCCTTGACGACCTTGACGGTTTTACCGAGGACATTAGGAGCTATGCGCAACACTGGATTGGCCAGTAAGAGCACTGAACGACAGACATCCCCAGCAAAACGGGCCAAACGCCGGGCCACCTAATGGTTGTCCGGCGTTTGCCCAGATAAAACCTGCCAAAATAAACCCGTCCCTTTTTGGCA
This sequence comes from uncultured bacterium, assembly GCA_905216145.1. GTDB lineage: Bacteria > Actinomycetota > Coriobacteriia > Coriobacteriales > Coriobacteriaceae > Collinsella. The sequence continues at coordinate 673 of CAJMST010000005.1, forward strand.
GGTTACTCGGCGCTCTTGAGGGCACCGACCATGTCGATCTTATTGAGGGTGCGATTGGTGGCGAGGTTGACGATAAACGTAAAGCCAAAGGACAGCACCACGGCAAGCACATAGCTCAGCGGCTCGACTTCGACGTCAAAGTATAGCGATGGCATCTGCAAAATGTAGGTAAAGCTCTCGGCCAGCAAACCGCCCAGCGGCACGCCCAGCGCAGCGCCGATCGCCGTGAGGATCAACGTCTCCTTGTTGACGTAATGGTGCACCTCGCCGCAACGGAAGCCCAACACCTTAATGGTCGCCAGCTCGCGCTCGCGTTCGGAGATATTCGTGTTGGACAGCGTAAACACCACCACAAACGATAGGCACGCCGCCATAAAGGTCACGAGCACCACGACGGAATTGATAATCGCAAAGTTCGCCTCGTAGTTCTGCCAATGTTCGGCCGTGCTCGAAATGGTGAGCCAACCGTCACTCTTAAGATTCTTGCTAAACGCAATCTGGTCGGCCGACGAGCCCTTAAGCAGCACAAAGACGCCGTTGAGGCGTGCGCTTCGACCGAACGCGCGCTCATAGGTACTCTGCGTCATATAGAGCGTGTTGCCCAGATAGTTGAGCGAGATGTCGCTAACCTTGACCTTGGCGACGTTGAGCGACGAATCCTGGACGTGTGCTGTATCGCTCGGCTGAATCCCCAGTACCAGCTGTGAACTCTTGCTCAGATACACATCTCCGTCGCGCAAAGACAGCGGCTCTTTGGACTCATCCTCAAGGCGAACGTAGTCGTCCAGATCGTTCGTGCGGTCATCGGGCACCACGATGAGCTGCACGGTCTCGCTCTTGCCGCCAAACGTAAAAGTGACGTTGTCGGTCATAATCGGCAGGGTCGAGGTCACGGTCACGTCGGAATCCTTGGCCGCGCTGCGCTCATCCAATGCCGCGCACGTCTGCGAAAAATCGTCGGGATTGGCGACCGCCAGCAGGTCGTAGCGCGTGATATGCCCGTACTGTTTGGGCGAAAGCGCCACCGACGTATCGCGGATGCCCATGCCGCAGATCACGAGCGCCGTGCAGCCGGCGATACCGAAGATGGTCATAAAGGCACGCTTTTTGTAGCGGAACAGGTTACGCGCTGCCACCTTGTTCAAAAAGCCCATGCGGTGCCAGATAAAGCCGATACGCTCAAGCAAGATGCGCGAGCCGGCACGCGGGGCCTTGGGGCGCATGAGCGAAGCCGGCGTCTCGGCCATCTCGTGGCGGCAGGCGATAATCGTGGCGCCCACCACGCCCACAGCAAACAGCGCCACAGAAACGATTGAGGACACGATGTCGTACGAAAGCAGCATCTGGGGCAGTGAGTACATGTCGTCGAACACCGTAAACAGGAACAGCGGCAGGCCCACAAATCCGATGATGTTGCCGAGCACGCCGCCGATCAGACACGCCCACAGCGCATAGTCCACGTATTTGGACAGGATGCGCCCGCGCGAATAACCGAGCGCCTTATACAGGCCGATGAGCGTGCGCTCCTCCTCAACCATACGCGTGGCGGTAGTGAGGCTGATGAGCACGGCGACGATAAAGAAGATAAACGGGAACACCGTGGCGATGGCCTCAATTGACGAGCTATCGCTCTCGACGCTCGAGTAGCTTGCGATGTTACCGCGGTCCTGGATGTACCAAGTGCATTCGCCCAGATCGGAAAGCTCGGCGCGGGCATCGGCAAAATGCTGGTCAGCGGCGGCGCGGCGCTGGTCCAGGTCAGCTTGCGCCTGTGCACGTTCGTCGCTGCCCTCTGTCATGCGGTTGATGTTATCCTGCTCGATCCCAAAGAGCATGGCGGCCTGGCGCTCGGCCGCATCCAAGCTTGCCGGCGTGTCAACCGTCAGCTCCTGAGCACGTGCCTTCTCACGCTCCCTGCGGATCTTCTCGATATTGCCCTTGACCTCGTTGATCTTTGTCGTGTAGGCATCCGAATAGGAGTTGAGGCTCTTGGCTCCCTCGACGATCACGTGGACCGAGGAGTAGGAAGAAGATGTCGCGGCGTCCTCGTTCACATAGAACTTATAGTCCGCAGCCGAAGCAGCGCGAAAGGCGTTGACTGTCGAGTCGGAGCTCACGTCGGTGGGATCGAGGACCTCGGCCGTAATGGTGTAATCGCCCGCGGCAAACTGGTCCTTGGCACTTTGGTTCGACGAGCTCGCGTCATTGGCGGCAAAACTCACCGTATCGCCGAGCTTTTTGCCCGAAGCCTTAAGGAACTTCGAAGTCACCGCGACCTCACCGGCGCTCTCGGGCAAATCGCCGCTCACCAGCACCGGTTGATCGATATTCTCCTTGGAAAGACTCTGCACGACCACGCGCTCGCGCGTTGTGCCCACGGCGGTGTAGGCGGTCTCGGTGTAGATACCCTCGGCCGTCTCGACGCCGTCGACCTCTTGGATAGCCGCAAGATCGTCGCGCGTAAGGCCATAGGTCGACTGCACGTTAATGTCATAGACATTCTGCTGGTCAAAATAAGCGTCGACCGAATCGCGCAAATCCTCGCAGCCCGCCTTAAGGCCGCACATCACGCTCACGCCAAGCGCGGTGATGACCACGATAGATAAGAAGCGCTTAAGACTGCCGCGGATTGTGCGGTGGATGCCGCGGCGAAAAACCGTCGGCACCATATCGTTTGAACTTTGGGCGGTGCGATAGGTCGTAAAATCCTGCTCGTGCTCCATGTTCCGCGCGTCGCGGCGTTGGCTGTTTTGGCGGTCCTGGTCCATGGGCGCTACCACTCGATCGTCTCGATAGGCACGGGATTTTGCTGGACCGTCTCGCTCTCCACGCGACCACTCTTAAAGCGGATCAGGCGATCGGCCATGGGCGCGAGCGCGGAGTTGTGCGTGATGATAATGACCGTAATGCCCTGCTTGCGGCAGGTATCCTGCAGCAGCTGCAAGATCTGCTTGCCGGTTTTATAGTCGAGCGCGCCCGTGGGCTCGTCGCACAGGAGCAGCTTGGGGTTCTTTGCCAGTGCGCGGGCGATGGACACGCGCTGCTGCTCGCCGCCCGAAAGCTGTGCCGGAAAGTTGCCCAGGCGTTCGCCCAGGCCAACCTGGCGAAGCGTCTGTTCGGCATCGAGCGAATCGGGGCAGATTTGCGCCGCGAGCTCGACGTTTTCGAGCGCCGTCAGGTTGGGAACCAGATTGTAGAACTGGAAAACAAAGCCGACGTCGGCGCGGCGGTATTCCACGAGCTGTGCCTCGTTGGCAGCGCTCACGTCGCGCCCGTCCACCGTCACGGTGCCGGAGGTTACCGTATCCATGCCGCCCAGGATGTTGAGCGCCGTGGTCTTGCCGGCACCCGAGGCGCCCAGGATAATGGCGAGCTCGCCACGCTCAACGGTAAAGCTCGCGCCGTCGAGTGCATGAATGCGGGCATCGCCCTCGCCGTATGCTTTGATGACGTCTTTGAATTCGATATAAGCCATCGATCGGTTCCCATCTGGTCGGATAACTCTTTAGTATTACCCATTTCACGCCGACCAAAAAGGGACAGGTTCATTTTGGCAGGTTTTATATGGGGAAACGGGGAGCGCAGGCAAGCGCCGGAAGGCAGAGAAATCATCGACGGGGTCAGGCCGACCGCCAAACACAACGCACGCATCTCTATCTGTCAGCAAAATCATTCGAACAGCTGTTCGTTTCTATGATATGATTCCGTTATCCAAGCAGGCCAATACGCAGAAAGGCGGCCAACATGGCGTTCGACTTTAAGAAGGTATGCAAGGAGCTCTACAAACCTGCAAGCAAGCCGAGTATCGTAACTGCCCCGCCTATGAGCTACGTTGCCGTTCGCGGAAAGGGCGACCCAAATACCGAAGGTGGCGAGTATCAAAACGCCCTGCCGCTGCTTTACGGCATCGCCTATACCGTCAAGATGTCGAAGAAAGGCTCAAGGAGTATCGAGGGCTATTTCGACTTTGTGGTACCGCCGCTCGAGGGTTTCTGGTGGCAAGACTCCCCGAGCGACGACATCGATTATGTACGCAAGGACGATTTCAACTTTATCTCGTGCATTCGCCTGCCCGATTTCGTCACCCGAGATGACTTTGACTGGGCAGTCGCGGAAGCCACGACCAAAAAGAAACTGGACTTTTCTGCCGTCGAGCTGCTTAAAGTTGACGAGGGTCTCTGCGTTCAATGCATGCACACCGGGCCCTACGACAACGAACCGGCGACCGTAGGCGCCATGCATGAATACGCAACCGAGCAGGGCTATGTCCCCGACTTCTCAGACACCCGTTTCCATCACGAAATCTATCTCTCCGATCCACGCAAATGTGCGCCGGAGAAACTTAAGACTGTGGTTCGTCATCCTATCAAGCGCGCTGAATAGCGTGAAGCGTCATTTCACGCGCTAGGTTTTAAGCCAGCCAGCCGCCTCCCAGGCCGTCCGGTAATTATCTTGACGCGGCCCGTCGCATCTTATAAGTTTGTTTTGCTAAAGCTGGAAAGCCTCTCAACGATGCGCAACTCCAGCTCTTTTTCTATCAAGAGGCTTAAATGAAATACCAGAAGTCGCGGATATCCATCAACGAACAAATAGCACTATTGACAGAAAACAAGGGTCTTAAGTGTTCTGATCAAAGCGAACTCGAGCGAGCTTTGGTCGAAGTCGACCACTACAGACTGTCGGCCTACTGGTTTCCCTACAAAACCAAATGCAAGTCCGGGATTACCATCTTTCGCGAAGGCACAGCATTCGAAACCATCATCTACACGTATGAATTTGACCGAGCCCTCCGGCAGTTAATGTTTGATGCGGTCGGCAGAATTGAGATCTACCTCAGAAGCAGAATTGCCTATCTTGCCCCTGAGGAACGCGGGCCTTTCTGTTACCCAGATGTCGCCATAACGAGGCTCAACTCGGCATGTCCATCGCGCTTTGCGCCGCGCTGGGATACGCCGCCGTCTTTGGCAGCGCCACCAATACGCTGCTCGCACCCATCCTGATTGGCTGCGAAGTCTTCGGTTTCAGTAATCTGCCGGCGTTCTTCATCGTCTGCGTCGCGGCTTACCTGTTCAACATGGATAAGTCGATCTATGCCCTGCAGAAGCGGGCGTAGATGGATGTCCAAGCAGGTGGCCTCAACCGGAAACGGCGTCCCACTCTGAGGCTGTATTCCGGGACACGGTTTCCGCTTGGAATGCCATTCGGAAAGCGCATCCCGTTCTTTCACGGCGTCTTGGCTATGTAAAGTGCCCTGGCGCTATTCCTCGTACGCGCCCTCAAGCCGAAGCAGCCACTCCTTGCGATCAAGCCCGCCGGCATATCCGTTAAGCGAGCCGTCGGCGGCAACCACGCGATGGCACGGCACAATGATCGAAATGGGATTCCGCGCGACCGCGGCCCCCACGGCACGGGGAGACACAACAGGTGCTTCGTTTCCCGGTACACGATGTCGAGCCGCAACACGCTGGGCGATCTCACCATACGTAGCGACCTCGCCACGCGGGATAGAAAGCAGCTCAAACCAAACCTCACGCTGAAACGCCGTGCCAATCATATGCAACGGCGGCGTAAACCGAGGCTCCTGCCCCGCAAAATAAGCATTCAGCCAAGCCCAAGAACGCTCAAGCACCGAAGATGCCGCGCCATTTGCCGGACTCACCGAAGACATCCCACCGGTACCAGAAACCGCATCGGCACCTACGACATACTCCGCATCCTCTTTGAGCAGCGTAGAGCCAAAGTGCTCCTGACCCTCAAACCAAAGCCCCGTCAAACCGCGGCCATCAGCGGCAAGCAAGATTTCGCCCAAAGGCGAAGCAAACGTCGTCGTGACCACCAGCGGCTCCTTTCAAAACTCCGCACCATAATACCGCGAATTGTGCAGACAACCCCCGCAGATACGTCTGGGCGGGCTCGATTGTCCAAGGGAGGGAGTTTTTCCTCTCAATATCGGCCGATACCGAGTCACAACGCCCAAAACGATGTCCGGCAAAAACGAAGGTGAATGGTTTTCCGAGAAGTGAACGAGTAAAACTAGGGCCCCGAAGCATCCGCATTTTTTGACTGCAAAACAGCAGGATTCATGCGATAAAACCGCAGGAAATGGCGGCCAAAATATGCCGATGCTTCAAGGGTCCAAAATAGGTCGTTCACTTCTCGGAAAACCATTCACCTTCGATTCGGCCCCACCCCAAAGTCCCCGCAGGCAGCAGGCGCAACGCGCCGCCGCTGCCGGCCGCGCCCCACAGTCCCCCAAGGCGGCAGGCGCGAAGCGCCGAGGCCGCCGCCGGAACCAGGGCCCGCAACAGCCACGTGCCCCCCACATCAGCCCAGCGGCCCCAACCAACAATGGCCCCATCGCAGACCGCTCGCAGCAGCGTCACCACAGGCGGGGGCCGGGCTTAGTTTTCAGAACACTCCGCAGACCAGTGTGGCGCCTTGTCCGCGGCTCCGAAGGAGCAGGACAAGGCGCCACACATGGTCGAGGACGTTCTGAAAACTAAGCCCGGCCCCCGCCGGACAGGTCCACCGCTACTCGCAGAGCAGCTTGGCGATCTGGACGGCGTTGGTTGCCGCGCCCTTACGGATTTGGTCGCCGCAGCACCAGAAGGTGATACCGCGCGCGGCCTCGGGGTTCGAGATGTCGCGACGCACGCGGCCGACCCAAATCAGGTCCTGGTCGGACGTATCCATCGGCATGGGGAAACGGTCGTGTGCATCCTCGGCAGCCATATCGTCAACCAGCTTGACGCCGGGAGCGGCAGCCAGCGCAGCACGAGCCTCCTCGACCGTAATATCGCGCTCAAACTCGAGCGTAATGCTCTCGGAGTGCGAACGCAGCACGGGCACGCGCACGCAGGTGCAGTTCACGCGCAACTCGGACAGGTGCATGATCTTACGGCCCTCGTTCTGCAGCTTCATCTCCTCGGAGGTAAAGCCTTCCTCCTTGACGCCGCCGATCTGCGGAATCAGGTTGCTCGCCAGCCGGGCGGCAAACGCGCGCGGCTCGGGAATCTCCTCGCCGCGGCCCAGGGCGGCCAGCTGAGCCTCGAGCTCGGCCATACCGGGAGCGCCGGCACCCGAAGCCGCCTGATACGTCGAGACGATCATGCGCTTCACACCGGCGAGCTGATGCAGCGGCCACGTGGGAACCAGGCCGATGATGGTCGCGCAGTTGGGGTTGGCGATAAGGCCGTGATGCCACTTGATATCGTCGGCATTGATCTCGGGCACGACCAGCGGCACCTCGGGATCCATACGGAAAGCATGGCTGTTGTCGACCACGACGGCGCCGCGCTTGACGGCCTCGGGCAGCAGCTCCTTGGCGATATCGTCGCCGGCAGCGCCGAGTACGATGTCGCAGCCCTCAAAGGCCTCGGGGCAAGCCTCTTCGATCACGATCTGCTCGCCGCGGAACTCAACGGTCTTGCCCGCAGAGCGCGCGCTCGCCAGCAGCTTGAGCTTACCGACCGGAAACTTCTGCTCGTTGAGGCACTCGAGCATCTGGGTGCCCACGGCTCCCGTCGCGCCCAAAATAGCAACCGTGTACTGTTTCATGCTTCCCCCTTTAAAGGTTGTGGCTTTTGCCCGCACGCCGAGCAGGCCAATTATTGTTGTCAGTGTATACAAGAACGGGGCGGGCACGAAACCCGCCCCGTCGAAACGAAACCGAAACGAAACGCCCCGCCGTAGATTTTGAGACATGACTCAAAAATCTAGCGAGATAGCAGCTACTTGTGGAGCGCAGCCAGAGCGGGATCGACCGGCGCGGAAGCCTCCAGGTCGGAGACCTTCACAATGCCGTTCTCATCGGAGAAGGCACGGTAAATGGTCCGAATCGCCAGGTCGAAGTCCTTCTCCTCGACACCGATAATGATGTTGATCTCGTCACAGCTCTGTGAAATCATACGCACGCTCACGCCCGCCTGGCCAAGCATGCCAAACAGGTGGCCAGAGATGCCGGCACGACCGCGCAGGTTGCGGCCAACGGTCGCGATGAGCGCCAAGCCCTCGACAACCTCGATCTCGAGCGGCTCGACCTCCTGCTGGATGTCGCCCACGAGCGAGTACAGCGAGTCGTGCACATCCTGCTCCTGCACCACGGCGCCAAAGCGATCGACACCGGTGGGCATGTGCTCGACGGAAACGTCATAGCGCTCGAAGACCGAAAGTGCGCGGCGCATAAAGCCGACACGAGGCTTGGTGCGGTCGCGGGCAACGTTGATGGCGACAAAGCCGCGCTTGCCGGTCACGCCGGTAATGATGGGCTCCGCCTCGCCCTCATCAGCCGTCTCGCTAATGATGGTGCCGGGGTCCTGCGGCGCATTGGTGTTCTTGATGACCAGCGGAATACCCGCCTCACGCACAGGGAACACGGCCTCCTCGTGCAGGACGCTCGCACCCATGTACGAAAGCTCGCGCAGCTCCTCGTAGGTAACGCGCGCAATGGGCTGAGCCTCGGGAACAATACGCGGATCGGCAGAATAGAAGCCCGAGACGTCGGTCCAGTTCTCGTACAGGTCGGCGCCCAGGCACTTGGCCAGGATAGAGCCGGAAATATCGCCGCCGCCACGGTCGAGCAGCTTGATCTGGCCCTCACGCGTCGCGCCGTAGAAGCCAGGCATAACAAAGCCGCCCTGCTGACCGTACTCCTGCACCAGCTCGGAAGTGCGGTTCATGCTGAGCGTACCGTCGTGATGGAACGCCACAACCGTCGCGGCGTCCAGGAACGGCAGGCCCAGGTACTCGGCCATCAGGCGAGCGGTGAAGTACTCGCCACGGCTCACGAGCTCCTCGGTAGAGTAGCCGCCCGAGCGGGCGCGCTCGGCAAAGGCCGCAAACTCCTCGCGGATGGGATAGGTGAGCTCCAGCTCGTCAGCGATATCAAAATAGCGCTGGCCAATGTCCTCGAGCAGTTCCTCGCACGAAACGTGATACTTAACGTGCGCGTTAACCAGGTAGAGCAGGTCGGTCACCTTGGTGTCGCCCTTAAAGCGGCGGCCGCAGGCAGAAACCACCACAAAACGGCGGGCAGGGTCGGCATCGACGATGGCCTTAATCTTCTTGAAGTGTTCGGCGTCGGCGACCGACGAGCCGCCAAACTTGGCAATCTTAATCATGGGCTTGAGGTTACCTTTCTAAAAGCCTCTGCAAACCTGTTTTGCGCGCTCTGATACCATGGTTTCACCGATTGGGACCAAGGCATCCGAGGAGCAGTGTTATATGGGAACTTATCATAGTACACGAGGACGCACTTTATCGTGCTCAAGTAAGGTGGCAATCCGCACCGGCATCGCTCCCGACGGGGGTTTGTTTGTCTCGGACGAGCTCGGCACCCAGCAGGTCGATATCAGCTCGCTTGCAGATAAATCGTACTTTGAAATCGCTCAAGATGTGTTGGGAATGTTACTGAATGATTACACGGCCGAAGAAATTTCGGCGTGTGTCGACGAGGCATACCGCGGCACGTTTGCGAGTGAAGAGGTTACGCCGCTCGTCAAACTCGACGCTGCGCCGGGCGCTGATGCCCCTCAGACCTATGTGATGGAGCTCTTTGGCGGCCCCACGAGCGCCTTCAAGGACGTCGCCCTGCAGATGCTCCCCCGTCTGATGGCCCGCACTTCCGCCAAGGACGGCGGCGCCGAGCGCATCATGATCGTCACCGCCACGTCGGGCGACACGGGCAAGGCCGCGCTCGCCGGTTTTGCCGACGCGCCGGGCACGGGCATCACCGTTTTTTATCCCGAGGGCAAAGTCAGCCGCGTGCAGAATCTGCAGATGTCCACGCAGGAGGGCGACAACGTCGCCGTCTGCGGCATCCGCGGCAACTTTGACGACGCCCAGAGCGCCGTCAAGCGCATCTTTGCCGATAAGGAGCTTGCCGAGCGTCTTGAGGCCGCCGGCACGGTGCTTTCGAGCGCCAACTCCATCAATGTCGGCCGTCTGGTACCGCAGGTCGTCTACTACTTTGCCGCCTATGCGCAGCTGTTGCGCGCCGGCGCCATCGAGGCCGGCGACGCCGTGGAGTTCTGCGTACCGACCGGCAACTTTGGCGATATCCTGGCCGGCTACTATGCCAAGCGCATGGGTCTGCCCGTCGCCAAGCTCGTCGTGGCGAGCGACAAGAACAACGTGCTTGCCGACTTCCTGACCACCGGCGTTTACGACCGTAACCGCCCGTTCTTCACAACCATCTCGCCGTCGATGGACATCCTTATCAGCTCCAACCTGGAGCGCATGCTCTACTTCCTGTCCGACGGCGACTGCGAGCTCGTTGCCGGCCTTATGGAGCAGCTGGCACAGACGGGTCGCTACGAGGTACCTGCCGAGTTGCTGGCCAAGATCCAGAGCGTGTTTGGCTGCGGTTGGGCCAGCGAGGATGAGGCCCGCACTGCCATCAAGAGCTGCTGGGATGCGAACGGCTACGTAATCGACCCGCACACCGCTTGCGGCTATCACGTCTTTGAGCAGGTCGCTCCCGCCGAGGGTGCCAAGGCTCGCGTGCTGCTTTCGACCGCCAGCCCCTACAAGTTCCCGCGCGCCTGCTGCGACGCCCTGGGCCTCGACGTACCCGAGGATGATTTTGAGGCTATGCGTGTACTCGAGCAGGCCACCAACACGGTCGCCCCGACCCAGCTCGCCGAGCTCGAGTCCAAGCCCGTCCGCTTCGAAGACGTCTGCGACGTCGATGAGATGGCAAGCTACGTCGAGTCTGCAGCAAAACGAATGAGCACCAACTAGATCCCTCATTAAGCGCCGGCGAAAGCCGGCGCACCTTCTTTTTATTTAGCTTTCGGGATGATGACGAGCATGCGAGCGGGTCTGGCCGTTTAGTTCGTCGCGAGTTCCGCACGAGCCGGAAAGCACTTAATGTGCTTTCCGAGCGAGCCAGGACTGCCCGAGCAGCGAACTAAACGGCCAGACCCGCCCAGGAGGACCCACATGATCAAAATCACCGTCCCAGCAACCAGCGCCAACCTAGGCATCGGCTACGACACCCTCGGCATGGCCGTCAGCCTCTACTCGCACTTCACCTTCGAGCGCGCCGACAAGCTCACCATCACGGGCTGCCCCGAGGAGTTCCAAAACGAGAATAACCTGGTCTATGTGAGCTTTGTCGATGCTCTGGCCGCCTGGGGCGAGCCGGCTTTTCCCGTTGCTATCGACATTCAGACCGACGTGCCCGTCGCCCGCGGCCTGGGTTCCAGCTCCACCTGCGTCGTCGCCGGCATCATGGCTGCCGCCGCGCTGACAGGCCACACCGTCGACCGCGCCGAACTCGTCCGCATCGCCACCGAGGTCGAGGGCCATCCCGATAACGTCGCCCCCGCCATCCTGGGCGGCGCCGTCTGCTCCTTTACGCCGACCGATTCGCTCCCCCAGTGCCTGCGCTACGAGGTGAGCGATCGCCTGCGTTTTATTACCGTGATCCCGCCCTATGAGGTGCATACCAGCGAGGCGCGCAAGGTTGTGCCGCAGGAGATTCCACTCTCCACCGCCGTATGGCAAATGGGCCGCATCGCCGGCATGACGCGCGGCCTGGAGACTGGTGACCTTGACCTGATTGCCGCCGCCAACGACGACCGCATCCAGGAGCCCTATCGCCGCCGCCTCATCCCCGACTACAACGCCGTGCGCGACACCTGCCTTAACGGAGGCGCAAAGACCATCTGGATCAGTGGTTCGGGCTCGACCCTCATGGCCGTGACTGACGACACCATCGTGGCAAAGTTCCTGCAGGTCAAACTGCGTGAACAGTTCCCCAAGTGTGACACGCACATTCTGACGTGCGACACGGAAGGCGCCCAGATCGAATACCTGTAGTCGCCGTCCCGTATACTCGCCGGGGAGGCCAGGGGCTTTGCCCCCAAATCGTCCTCGGACATGGCAGGACCCCCGCTGCGCACTTCGTGCGGCGGGGGTCCTGCCGTCCTGCGGAAAGATTTGGGGGCAAAGCCCCTGGCCTCCCCTACGTTAACTTCACTGGCGGCGGCCACAGGGACCTACGCTCTGGAAAGTCGCCGGGCTGATTTTTTGGCTTCTATTTGATAAAGGCGCACTTCCCAGCATCTCATTCGCCCTATAGCTCTGTTTTAATTTCTAATTGATGATCGATGCGTGGCGTCATCTAATTATCTTCGCTACTCAAAACAGCCCCAAGTTTACGTACTAGCATCTCAACAGTAATTCCGAGTGCATCCGCATAGACAAACTGCTCATAAACCCTAAGGCTGCGTTCCCCGGTCTCGACCTTTGAGATGAACGACTGAGGTACCCCCAGTTTCTTTGCGAGTTCAACCTGAGTGATACCTTGCTCCCGACGAATCTGGGAAAGGCATTTTCCGCATGTCCTGTTAGCATCAACGTTCATGCCGCTTACGCTATATTCCATTTTGATATATCCCAAACTGGGATATATTTATGTCACCGGCCATTTCACCTGCCGTAGCTGTTCGCATAACACACTTAAGTACGGGAAAGGAACCTTGATAAATATGAGTGACAAGATGAAGGGGCCCGGCGAGTCTGACGAGCGGATGCCGGATATCGAAGAGAGCCAGTTTTCTGAGGGCGCTGACAACACCCCCCTCCCAGAAGAACAGCCATCAAATGAAGATGGCACCGCATGTAAAAAAGATGAAAGCGCCTCACTTCTAACTCGCGTTATTCAAAAATTCGGCGGTAAAAAACGGGCAGCCACTGCGGCCGCTGCGTTAGTTATTGTCATTTTCTGTTTGCCCATGATGTTTCCTCAGTTGTTTTGCACTCACAAGCTATGGGCCAATGCAACCTGTACAAGCCCTCGCACATGTAAAAGTTGCGGCAAAACCGAGGGGGAACCGCTTGGACACGAATGGGAAGAAGCAACGTGCACGGTTCCGAAGACCTGTCAACGCTGCGGTAAAACCGAGGGGGAACCCCTTGGGCATCAACCGGGCTCGTGGACTACCGAAGTTGACTACGTGGACGCCACCTCAAAGGAAATACGAGAATGCGAAAAATGCGGAGAGGTCGTTGACACCCGCAACGAGAAGGAAATCACATCTTTTCTTGGCGACGGAAAGTTTTCAATTTCCCCAAAAGGCTTTATTGATCGACTTAACGAGGAATTCTCCGATATCCCCAATTGCAGCAGCATGAATGCGGATTACGAACTAGACGATAGCGGCATGGGACTCGAACTTCAGATCAAAAACGGTTCAAAGATTGCCGGTATTGGAGGCTTCTTTTCGGACTCGAGTAACCCGGTGCTACTCAGCTATCTTGGATCCGAAAACTGCTTCAAAAACATAGTCATGTACTTCGAAAACTCCGACTATGCCGCGGCGACAGCATTGGCAACTATACAAGCAATCGATCCAACACTTTCGTTTTCAGACGCCAAGGAAGTTGGTGCTGCCTGCGTAGATACGCCAACTGTCAAAAATGGAATTACGTATGCAATCGTAGCTTCGAATGGAGAGTACTGGCTAAGCGCTCGAATTGAATAATTTTCTTTGATTACTAAATTCAGACGCCTCTTACTCGCGATATATTAAAACTCAACCCCTGGCAGCATCGTCAATCGAAAATTGCCCCGCCGAGCACTTTAGCTTGGCGGGGCATTTCAATATGAAAGCGGATTTAAATATCAACAAGGCCTGCACGCTCCAACGAGACAGCCGGCTTCGCTGCTCAAATTGCCCTTGGTGAACCACAAGTTGAGCAATCAGTGGCCAGAATCCCCTTTAGGCGGCGCTGGTTTCTTTGTATTCGAAGACTGGCTCTAGGAGGTCTTCGATGTTGCAGTGGAGGGCTTTTGCTATGGCTCTTACGCTTGTTACCGAAGCTTCATTGATGTTTCTCTGGCGCTGCTCGTACATTTGAATTGAGCGGAGTGACACACCCGATTCGTATGCTAAGTCTTGTTGGGTTTTCTTAAGCTTCTTTCTTGCTAACGCAAGTTTTGTTTGCCTGGACGCTTTCTTCGCCATATCGCAGACGAGGCGAGCCACACGTTCCTCCGAGGCTTCGTGCCAGGGGTAGTACAGACTGCGTAGCACATCAAATGGAACGACATGCAGCAAATCTTCGAAAGACTCTCCTAGGCGCCACTGAAGGTATGCCAATATCCAGCCTGTCCAATATTCCGGTGTCTTTTCGAATCGGTAGGTTCGATTTGGCATCGGCCTTGATTGATAGCCGGACCTTTCGGCAATGAGCGCGAACAGCTCAACGCCCGATTTTCCCGACACTACCCATGCGTTGCCGCGTTCAAACTCGCGGGCTACGCCGCTCAGGCAAAAGAGTTCAGCGACCTCGGACCCTTCCGCTCCATAGTCGTTTACGGCATAGTCAAAACAGTCGCCGAGGTTGCTCATTGCATCCTCGAGATAGTAGACGGGGTATGTCCTACTCGGCCCACAATCCGTTAACTCTTGGATCATCTAAATCAACCCTCCCTGTCATTAAATCCCTAATGTCGATACCTTCGGAATCGAACCCATTGACCGTATCCAAGTATTTGCGTCGAGCATTCTGCTCTCGCTCAAAACGCTTGGGATAATACTCAGGCCCCGAAGCCTGCTTCCAATCGCGGAACCTAATCGCCGAGAACGCACACTCACTCATAAGCGCATATTGAATGCCCAAATCCCCCAAAAACATAATGCGCTGCAATTGCCTGAGCGAGATCATGCCGTTGACAAACTGTCTTGCAAACGAGAAATAGGAATCGTCTGCACGATAGCCTCGAATAACGTCATAGGGAGAAATATCAATCAGGCAGTTATCCAGCAGATAACGAAGTCCTTCGCGCGCCAGCGGTGTCGAAACATTGAACTCCCTATTGTTAGCCAAAATCGCGAGCCAATTGAGAATTGAAAACTCCCCGGACTCCAAATCCAAGACCGCGAGACCATCCATATCGAGCTCATATCGATTCGCGATACCATCGGACTCGGTCCGACATGCCCACTCCATTGCCATTTCCTCATGTGGCGTGCAATAAAACCCACACCCATAGTCATTGAATTGTCTGCATTTATCCAACGACGGATGCTCGACAACAGCCTCCGACCCGTGCCAAAGCTCCATATCGACCTCCAAACAAAAATATCACCCCAGTGATAGTGTAGCAATAACTATCACTGGGGTGATATAGATAGATGCAAACTATTGCCTGCCAAGAGCCCTTATTAGAGGCAAGCCTCGGCAATGCGGCGCTTGAGCTCGTCGATGCCGGTGCCGGTCTGGGAGCTTGTGATGATTACGTTCTCGGCCGGGACGTTGAGCTGCTTTTTGATAGCTGCTGCCTGGCGGGCCTGCTGGGTGCGGCTGAGCTTGTCGGCTTTGGTGAGGCAAACGATAAAGTTGAACTCGTTGCCCTGCAGGTAGTCGATCATGTCATGATCGAGCTTGCTGGGGTCGTGACGAATATCCACCAGCGACACGACCAGGTTAAAGCTGCGCTCCGAGTCGAAGAAGTCGCCGATAAGTTCTGCCCAGCGGTCACGCTCGGCCTTGGAACGACGGGCGAAACCATAACCCGGCAGGTCGACGAAGTGCACGTCGTCAGCCTCAAAGAAGTTGATGTTGCTCGTCTTGCCCGGTGTGCTCGAGACCTTGACGAGGTTCTTGCGGCCAAAAAGCTTGTTCATGATCGACGACTTGCCCACGTTGGAGCGGCCGACGAAGCTCACCTCGGGGCAGGTGGACTCGGGAATCTGCGAAACCTTGCCATAGCTGGCAACGAACTTGGCAAGCTGGTAGTTAATGGAATCGGCCATGGACACTCCTTGGTCGTAGGTTCTTACAAAAGAGCGCGCTAATAGATAGCAGCGATACGGCGAACGATATCGAGCGTAATGCCACTCGCGGTGCGAGCATACTCGAACAGGTCGAACTCGCGGTCGCAAATCGCATCGTACGCCTCATCACAATTATCGCTGATAGCGCGCAACACCAGGCAATCGACACCATTTTTAGTTGCGACATGGGCAATCGCCGCGCCCTCCATGCCGACACAATCGGCGTGCGTCGCCTCGATAGCGTCGTTGCGCATGGCGGCGCCCGTCACAAAACGGTTGCCCGTGGCAATCGTGCCGACCAGGAACTGCTTTGCGCCCTCGTTCGAGGCGGCCGCATTTGTCGAAGCATCAACAAACCCATGCTCAGCAAGTACATCGGCAGCGATATCGACCAGCGCAGACGTCGAGCCAAACTCCTCGAGCCCCGGTGCAGACTCGGCGATAAGCGCGGTATCGGTATCCAGATAGCGCAGGCACTTGCCAATGACGATATCGTCAATATGGAGCTTGGGATTCAGGCCACCTGCGATACCCGAAAGCACAACTGCCTGTGGAGCATACTTGCTAATGAGGTGCTGCGTCGCAGCAGCGGCGTTCACCGTGCCCATGCCCGCCGTTGTGGCGACAAGCGTCAGGCCGTCGAACTCACCGCTCACAACGGTCAAGCCTGCCTCCTGTGCCTCGCAAACGTCGCTCAGCTCTTCCTTAATCTGCATGATCTCTTTTTCGAGTGCACCGATAATCGCGATGGTAGCCATGCCATTCCCCAAACCTATACGAAATTCTCAACCACGGTATGGTACCAGCATTTTGTTTGACCTCGTCAAACGAACACGCTAGGCCAGCACAGCTCGCGTATCAAACAGAGCCTTTGCAATCGCAGCCGTAACCTCGCTCGAGCGATCGCTCCACGGCATCGATGTCATGATGCTCATAATGTAGGTGTCGCCATCGACATCGATGAGGCCCGCATCGCATGTCGAATAGCAACCATCCTCGCTTATCCAGCCTGCCTTGTTGCGCACCAAGGCTTGGTCGTCCGCAATGCCATCGCGAATAAACGATCGGGTCGTAGAGGTCAGAAGGCCCGATAGCCATTGCGACGTCTCGGTATCACGGCTCAAATACTCGCTCATCTCGCGCCACAACTTGGCCGAGGTGCGCGGGCAATAGGTGGGAAAATCACTCATTGGATCGAGTGCGGTATCGTAATCGATGCCAAGACTGACAATCCAATCCTCGTAACCGACACGGTCAAACGCCGCACGCAACGCGATAAACGAATCGTTGTCCGAATTAACGACCGCGGCCTCGATCAGGTCGCGCACCGTCTGCCAGCCCATGTTGTAGCCGCCATAGGTGCCAAGGGAATCATCGAGTGAGACCTGGCCCGTCTCGACCAGAGATTCGCAGACGTAGAGCACATAGAGCGCCTTATAGCTGCTCGCACCGTACACTTCGGCGTCCGCGTTATACGTCACGCCCTTGCCGCTCGATAGGTCGTAGAACACTACGCCCACATCCCCCAGCTTCTGCGCCTGACTCAGGGCATCTTGGAGCACGACGAGGCTCTCATCCTCCAGGGCGGGGATCTGGTCATCAACCAGTGAGAAGGTCTGCACGGTATCGCCTGAGGGAATATCGTTAAAGTCCGCCTTCGAAAGCCTCGTCTTGAGACTCGCTGTCGACAGGGTTTGACTTGCGGTGGCTTTAGATTCAGAGACCTTTTTGTTTTGCGTCTGTACCGTTGACGCATCTGAGTGTGTCATTCGTTCCGACGCGTAGGTTTTGGCGGTAATTCCGAGGATAATAACCGCCAACGTTAGCATCCCAATGGCGGCAATCTTCGTCACGCGGATGCGAGCGTCAGCGAGGCCACGCGAAGGCGTGCCCTTCGTCCCATATCTGCTGCCATGCTGCGGCACATACTCGTCCCGCGATGCGTTGTTTCGCACGTGGTCTCCTGACTGCTACCGTTCATATACGAGCAGCATAATACCGAGCAGGCATTTCTTTCCAAAGATATTCAGCGGCGTTTAAGGTGTCTTTAAAGAAACCACAAGCGTATTTATCCATATGGCACGATTCTGTTGCGCATCTCCGCCCAAAACGCAGTTGCGGTGGAATAGTTCCTATTTGGGCGGCATAAGCCGAAAAACAAAAACTATTCCGCCGCAACTTGACGGGGCTCTTTGGCAATCAACTTGGTGCCCAGGGGTACTCATTTAAGTCTGTCCCCAATGAGTGCCCTTGGGGAGCGAAAATGGCTCGCTAGCCGATAGCGTTTTTGAGTTCCGCGCGGCGCTTTTTCATGCCCATCATGACGGCGTTGCGTAGCTCGGGCATGCGCGCGGTATCCATCTGGGGAACGCCCTCGAGCTTATAGGGAATCCCCAGCTGCTCATACTTGACGACGCCCATCGTGTGATACGGCAGCATCTCCAGGCCGACCACGTTATGCCACGGGGCAATCAAGCGACCGAGCGCCTCGCACTCCTCCACCGTATCGGTGATACCCGGCACCACCACGTGGCGGATAACGACCTTAATCTTGCGACGCGCGAGCTCGTCACCAAACGCCAGGATGCGTGCGGGATCGCAACCGGTCAGCTTTTTATGCTCGACGGGATCGGCGTGTTTAATGTCGAGCAGCACCATATCGGTCTCGTTGAGTACGGCATCGAACTTCTCGGGATGCGCGGGATCGAACGCATAGCCGCAGCTATCCAAGCAGGTATGCACGCGACCATCGGGGTTATTGTGCATGGCGCGGAACAGGTCAGCTAAAAACGCGGGCTGCAGGAGCGGCTCGCCGCCGGACACCGTAATACCACCGCTGCGGTAAAACTCATGGTTGCTCTGGAACTCGTCCATCAGGTGCTCGACGGTCACCATGGTGCCGCCGTTAACCGACCAGGTATCGGGGTTGTGGCAATACGCACAGCGCATAGGACAGCCCTGAACAAACACCACAAAGCGGATGCCAGGTCCGTCGACAGTACCCATCGTTTCGATCGAATGTACGCGGCCCAGGGCAAACGCAGAGTCCTCGGGATGAGCGTCCACACCCTCGAGCGTCATCTCAGCCATTCCCGCTACCTTGCCTCTCATTGGTTTTAGCTACATAAATGCCAGAATCATTCTAGCCCATACGCATGATGGCGAAACGGTTTAGCGGTCAATTGGGCTGTCCTATTTGGCCCTACGCAAGAGCGGCGGGAAGGTTATCGCAACCCGCCCGCCGCCGAGGCAATAGAAATCGATAGACGCCAGGCTTTACGCCTTAAGCGTGAGCACCACACCGAAGGCGGTCGGGCCGCAATGGCTCGAGATGACACCGCCGACCTGAGTCCAGGTAACGTCTTTAAAGCCCAGGTCGTGCGCATAGACTTCCATGTCGTCGCGCAGCTCCTGGGAAAGGCCTACCGAATACGCCAGGCCAATGTGCGAGTAGTCAATCTCGCCCTTAGCAACCATGTGGTCAATAAAGGCACGGGCGCACTTGAGCATAGAGCCGCGGAACTTCTTGGTCGCCACAAACTTACCGCCCGTCACCTCAATGCAGGGCTTAATCTTGAGCAGGTGGGCGCCAAGGAATGCCACGTTGGACAGACGACCTCCCGCCTTAAGGAAGGCTAGGTCGGTAGGAACAAAGCCCAGCAGCACACGGTCCATCACCGAATTGGTGAAGGCGAAAATTTCGTCGACGGTGGCATCGGGGTGAGCCTCGATGTATTTGGCGGTCTCGACGGCAACGAGCGACTGGCCCACCGAGACAAAACGCGTATCCATGGAGAATACGTAGTCGCGGCCCTTAGCCGCAATCTTGGAGGACTGATGCGAGCAAGTCGTGACTTCGGAGTACGCAAGATGCAGAATGGTCGCATCGGGCTGCTCGGCATGGATACGGTCATATACGTGCGCAAAATCTGCAGGCGCGCAGCCGCTGGTCTTGGGCATTACGCCAAACTCGTTGCAGCGCGAGTAAATCTCGAGTGGATCGATGGAGCCGTCCTCGACGGTCTCGTCACCAATCGTGACATGCATGGGCACGCGCACGATGCCGTAGCGCTCGCAGAGCTCCGGCGTCACATCCGAACCAGACTCAACCACGATTACGTACTTGCCCATTATTATCACGACCCATCTCGACATTGGCTTTTCAATACACGGCACGCGCCGCCGCACTGTTGCACAACGGCGGCAGAGCGCCAAAGAGACGCCGCCCCTTGCACACAACAAAGGACAGCGTCTCCCTGGAAAACTCCGTGCTTACCTGAAATTTTACACGGTTTATAAATGAGTGTTACTTATCCCGCAAACGGTAGCTATACGCGATAAACGGTAGTTCGCTGCGGCAACTGCGACACATTCCGCTCGGCAAGTCCAATCGTGCTCCACGCACGGTTAATGCGCGAGGCGGTAGAAATCCATCGACGCCGCACCCTCGGCATGCAACCCCATCGCCGAAACCGCCGGCGAATAGGTACGGCTCGTAAGTGCTGCCTCGCCGCCGTTGGCAAAAATCTCGACCATCGTAGTGTCCGAAAGCACGCGCAGGTCGCGAAGCTCGCTGAGCTCAATCGACCTCCGGTCTCGCCCATAGCCTTCATTACCCATATCGAGGGTAAGCATCCCCTCCGCATAACGCACAAAGACACCCTTGCGAATCTCGAGCTCGATCATCTTGGCTCCCTCACAGGAAACCACGACATCAAACAGGCGTCCCGGCTCCTCGACGGTCTCTTCGCCTACAGCACGAACGCAGCCGCCGCGCATCCTCTCAATCTCGTGCGCCGGCTGCTGGCAGAGCTTACCATCGCGCATGCTCAGCTCTCGCGGCACCGTCAACGCGCACTGCCACCCGCGCGCCACCGTCGGGTTTTCTGCTGTCGCGTCGGGGCAACCCGACCATCCGATCATCAAACGCCGGCCTGCAGCATCCTCAAAGGACTGCGGAGCATAGAAATCAAAACCGGCATCGACCATCGGGGGCATGCCCTGCCTGACGATTTTAAAGCTCGGCGCCTCCCAATCGGCCTCGATAGGGAACCACACGCACTGATGCGGATTGCGGTAACGCCAACCATCGGCAGGCACACCCTGCGGACAGCAAACGAGAATAAGCTCGCCATCGAGCTCAAACAGATCGGGGCACTCCCACATAAAGCCAAAGTTCTCGTCCAGCTCAATGCGCGTCGCATAGCTCCAGACCCCTAAATCACGCGAAGTATAGACAAGCACGCAGCCGCGGTCGTCTTTCGTACGAGCGCCCAGAACCATGTAGTAGATACCATCGTGCTCAAGGATCTTGGGGTCGCGCACGTGCGTACCGATATCGTCGGGGTAATCGACTGGTCCAACAGCCATGCGCTTCTCGCCCAATTCGTCGGGATTCTCGGCAACCATATGAATCTGGTTTTGCTCACGGCCCGTCAACACGTAGTCGTAATCATCGCGGTCAAAATGCTTGACGTTGCCGGTATAGAAGTAGTGAATCTTGCCATCACGTACAAAGGCAGAACCAGAATACGCTCCGCTCGAATCCAAATCGGAATCGGGGAACAGCACGGGGCCGTGATTCTCGTACGTCACAAAATCCTTTGTCGTCAGATGGTTCCAAAGCACTGGACCGCCATGCGCAGCATCGAAAGGATCGTATTGATGATAGATGTGATACGTATCACCAATCTGAACCAAACCGTTGGGGTCGTTGAGCCAGCCAAGCTCAGGCTCCACATGGAACAGAAGCCTATCGGGGTCGGACGCGATGCGAGCCGCCGTCTCATCCTGTCCGGCACGCCACTGCTCATAGTCCGCGCGTGTCACCTTGTTTTTTTGATTTAACATCGCCGTTGACTTTCTCATCTATGGGGAAGGACGCTCGACTCACACGAGTCGAACGCCCTTCCTCAAATGGACTTATCCTCAGATTACACTGAACGGCTCAACTAGAAGCTAACGTCGAAGCCAGCGCCAGCGCCCTCTTCATCGGTGGTCGGCACGCCCTTTGCCTTGTTGTAGGCAAAGATCAAGACGATCGGCACGATAAAGGCGATGAGATTGCCAGCCACATACCACACGAGGGTCTCGGGCGTGACGATGAGCAGGCCAAGCACGCCGGTCAGACCCTGACCGATAGCGCGCACCTCAAAGAGCTTGACGAAGGCACCGCCGCAGCCTGCACCGATGCATGCGCAGATGAACGGAATGATCGAATAGCGCATGTTTGCAGCAAAGATAGCGGGCTCGGAGATGCCAACCAGCGTGGGGATGAAGGAGGACATGCAGATGTTGCGCTCCTTGGAGTGCTTCTTGTGGATGAGGTACATGCCGATGGCGCCGCCACCCTGGGCGATGATGGAGACGGACCAGATGGCCTGGATGTAGTTGAAGCCAGTCGAAGCGACGAGGTTGGCCTCGATACCCTGGATGAACTGGTGCGTACCGGTAACAACGAGCGGCTGCAGGAACGCGGCGAACACGAAGGCGCCAAAGACGCCCATCCTGTTGTACAGGACATCGATCACGCCGGCGAGCACGTCACCAATCAGATTGCCGACCGGGCCGAACACGGTGAACAGGGCAACGTTGGCAAGAATCAGGGTAACAGTCGGGACAAAGACGAACGAGACGACCTCGGGAATGAGCTTCTGGGCAATCTTTTCGACCTTAGCCATAAACCAGGCGGTCAGGATTGCGGGGAACACGCCGCCCTGGAAAGCAACCATGGGGATAGAGAGCGGGCCGAAGTTCCAATAATCAGCACCCGACGGATCCATAACGAACGCGTTGCGGTTCATAAGGTTCGGGTGAACCATGACGATACCGACGAGGATACCCAGAATCGGGTTACCGCCAAAACGCTTGACCGCGCTATACATAACCAGGACAGGCAGGTAGTCAAAGGTGGTGGCGATAATGGCAAAGAAGCTTGCGAGGTTCTTGAGGAACTCGCTGTGATCGGCGAGGCTGCCCTCCATGCCGAAGAGGCCGTTGGCAACGATCAGCGACTTAAGGCCGATGATGATTGCAGCGCCGACGAAGGCGGGAATGATGGGGATAAAGATGTCCGAGAATACCTTGAGGACCGAGAAGAACTTGCCCTTCTTGTCCGCCTCGGCGCCCTTGACCTCGGAAGCGCTGATCTCCTTAACGCCCGTCAGAGCCATAAACTCATCGTAAACCTTGTTGACGGTACCGGTACCGAAGATGATCATGAGCTGGCCGCTGTTGTACAGCACGCCCTTGACGCCATCGATGTTCTCGAGCTCGGCCTTGTTGTATTTGCTCGTATCCTTGAGCACCAGACGCAGACGGGTCACGCAATGCGTGGCGCCCTCGATGTTCTCCAGTCCGCCGACGTTGTCGACGACTTGCTGGGACACTGCCTTGTAGTCCATGTTCCTCTCCATTCCTTTTCTAAATCATAAAACGGTTCGTTGCCGCTACAGAGACGCAATCGTTGCGTTTGCGCACTTGAGCGCACCGTCGGTGACGGTAAGCGCCACACCTTGGCCCTGCTTGTTGCAGAAGCGAGCGTTGAGCGCAACATCATCGACAAAGATGGTCGCGATGTCGTCGTCGACGACCAGACGCACATGGTGAGTGCCCTCGCCCTTAAAGAACAACGGACGCTCGAGGCCCATGTTGTTGACCTGGAACCACGGGTACTGGGGAGCCGGCGTGAACTCGAGCTTGCCCTCGCGCAGGTTGGCGCGGAACTCATAGGCAAGACCAGTCTCGGCGTCCTCGGCGAACTTGACCGAGAAGCCGGCAGCGTTACCGCCGAGCTCAATGTCGGCATCGAGCAAGTAGGTGGAGCCGGCATCCGCGGCGAGCACCTGCTCGACCTTGCCCGACTCGCAGGAAAGCTCAAAGGTCTCGACAGCCTTGCCCTCGCCAAAGGCGCCAAGCATGCTGTCGGGGAGCTTGGTGCCGAGCGTTCCGTCGGCACGCTGAACGATCTCGAGGGGCATAAAGGTGCCACCCCATAGGTAAGAGCTGGGGTCGCCGCCCTCGTCACGCGTAGGAACCCAACCAAAGAGAACGCGACGCTCGCCATCGAATGCGGTGCGAGCGGCGTAGTACGCGCGGCCGTCGAAGGAGTCGTCAGCGGGGGTAATCCAAGGACCGTTGATGGACTTGGACATGCGGTAACGGGTCTTGTTGCCGTCGCTGTACTCGGAAAAGACGAGGTACCACCAGTCGCCCATCTTAAAGAGATCAGGCATCTCAAACATGGTGTACAGGCCCGGGTTCCACCAGTCGCCCTGGAACTCCCAGTTGGTCAGATCCTTGGAGGTGAACTTGACCAGGCGGCCGGTCATCAGACGCTTGTCCTCGCCCACACGCGTGCCGAGGATGAGCATATACTCCTCGTTCTCCTCATCCCAAAGCACAAAGGGATCGCGCCAGTTGCGGTCATCGTAACCCTCCTGGGGCGGAAGCAGCGTCTCGGCGATGTTCTTCTCCCACTTGACGGCGTCGTCGCTCGTTGCGTGAAGAAGAACCTGCTTCATCAAACGTGCGCGGACCTTATCGCGATTGCAACCAGTGTAGAGCGCATGGTACTTGTCGCCCACCTTAAACACCGTGCCGGCATAAATGTACTGGTCGACTTCCTCGTCGCCGCCACGCTCAAGGCTCTCGCCAAAGTCCTTGTAGTTGACGAAATCCTTGGTCGTAGCGAGTGCCCAGCCAAACGGCTCTCCGAAAGGTTCGGGGTTACGCGTGTCACGCTGATGATAGAGATAGAACGTGCCGTCCTCGCCGTACGGCATGATGTCGCCTACCCAAATTCCCTCAGGCTGGTAATACACCTTGTGCATCCGAGACTTCCTTTCCACGACATACTAACTCGGTACAATGGCAAGATATGTCAATCGTTTTCATATGTCAAACGTTTTCACACCAATACGTCTTTTCGCAGTTCCAGTCGTCGGCAAACGGTTGACATATACCGGTGAACGGTCATCAGAGGCGTTTGAGGAATTCTTTTGACACGGGATGAACTACGCGGTTTTGCCCTCAATGAGTTCAACGGGGAGCTTGATATTCGATTCGGGATTATCGCCGTTAATAAGAGCGATGATGGATTGCGCCGCGAGCTCTCCGATGCGATCGATATCTTGACGTACGGTTGTTAAGTCAGGCATAAACGTCATAGTTCGGCGGGCACCATCCGCGCCCACGACCTTAATATCGTCTGGAGCGCTCAAGCCGCGCTGCTTCATCACGTTGAGACAGATGGCCGCCATCGTATCGTCTCCCGCAAAGATGCCGTCAATATCGGGGTTCTCATCGAGGATCTTCGCAACGACCGCGCCCTTTTCGTCGTCGGGCTTAACGAACTCAACCTCACGGACAAGCGCGGACAAACCGGCCTGCTCAACAACATCGAGGTAGGCATCGGTACGCTTATTGGCAGGCATGCGCATGCGGCTATTGCTGCGCAGGCACAGGATATGCCTGCAGCCGTCATCAATCAGACGGCGCGTGGCGAGCTCGCCGATGCCATAGCTGTCACTTGCAATCTGGACAGAGCCCTCGCCAAGATCGCAGTCGATGCCAACCAGGCTCAAGCCCATCTCGGCATACGCCTCGGCACCGATATTAAGCGAGTTGACGATGACGCCATCAACCATATTGCGTCGAAGCATGTCGATATAAGAGCGCTCAAGCTCGGGTCGATTGGCGCTATTGCACAGCAGTATCTTAAAACCGTTTTCGGCCAGGGTATGCTCAATGACTTGAACCACTTGGGCATGAAACGGACTGCTGACATAGGGGACGATCATACCGATAAGATTCAGGCGACCGTTGAGCATGGCACGGGCGATATCGTTGGGCGTATAGTTGATGCGCTTCATCGCGGCATGGACCTTATCGCGGGTCTCTTGGCTAATATAGCCACGATTATTAAGCACACGAGATACCGTAGTAGGCGAAACCCCCGCCACCGCCGCAACTTCCTTGATGCCAGGCTTAGCCGTATCCTTAGAACGAGCACTCTCGCGAGCCATAGCACCCTCCCCCATCAACATGTCATACGTTTACATACGAACAAAGCATACCCCAACAACAGCGGGATGACGGCAACAGTACAAGTAAGTAAACGACTCATCCAAATAATTAGGAGAGTTCCCCCTAAAGGGTGACTGCACAGGACCCAGCCGGGGCTGTTTGGGTTACCTCCCAAAACATTCCGCAGGACGGAGGAAGCCCCCGCCGCGCGTAGCGCGCAGCGGGGGCTTCCGACATGTCCGAGGACGTTTTGGGAGATAGCCCAAACAGCCCCGGCGATCCTGCGGGAGTTAAGTCCCTTTAGAACTTGTCGTGGAAGGTACGCGAAATGACCTCGTCCTGCTGCTCCTTGGTGAGCGTGTGGAAGTTCACGGCATAGCCGGAAACGCGGATGGTCAGCTGCGGGTACTTCTCGGGGTGAGCCTGAGCGTCGAGCAGCGTCTCACGGTTGAAGACGTTGATGTTCAGGTGGTGGCCACCCTTCTCGGCGTAAGCGTCGAGCATGTGGACCAGGTTATCGGCCTGGGTCTCGGAAACTTCAGAAACCTTCATAATGTGTCTCCTTCGATTAATAGGCGCCGGCCGAAACCGGCGCGCTAATCAGTAATCGTTATTGTTAGTATAGCACTAACAATAGTTACTCGCCCAGCTGATCAAGGTCGATATCGCCAAAGAACACCTGGTCCTCCTTGCCGAGCGCACTCGGGATGATGGAGAAGGTGTTGGAGATGCCGTCCTGAGCATCGCGGAACGGGAGCTTGGAAACCGAAGACAGCGAAGCGATGGCGCCGTGGCTATCGCGCTTGTGCATGGGGTTAGCACCCGGGGCGAACGGCTGGCCAGCCTTGCGGCCGTCGGGCGTGGAACCGGTCTTCTTACCGTACACGACGTTGGAGGTAATGGTCAGAACCGAGGTCGTGGGCACGGAGTTGCGGTAGGTGTCGTTCATGCGGATGTACTCCATGAACTGGTGCACAACGTCGTGAGCGATCTGGTCGACGCGGTCGTCGTCGTTACCGTACTTGGGGAACTCGCCCTCGGTCTCGAAGTCGACGATGATGCCGTTCTCATCACGGACGGGGTGGACCTTGGCGTACTTGATGGCGGACAGGGAGTCAGCCACGACGGAAAGGCCAGCGATGCCCGTAGCGAACCAGCGGTGCACGTGCTTGTCGTGCAGAGCCATCTGGATGCGCTCGTAGCAGTACTTGTCGTGCATGTAGTGAATGATGTTCAGCGAGTTGACGTACACGCCAGCGAGCCACTTCATCATGTCGTTGTACTTGGCCACAACGTCGTCGTAATCGAGCGTATCGCCCTCGACGGCGCGATACTTGGGGCCGACCTGCTTCTTGGAGACCTCGTCAACACCGCCGTTGAGCGCGTAGAGCAGGCACTTGGCCAGGTTGGCGCGGGCGCCGAAGAACTGCATCTCCTTGCCGATGCGCATGGAGGACACGCAGCAGGCGATGCCGTAGTCGTCGCCATGGTAAACGCGCATGAGGTCGTCGTTCTCGTACTGGATCGAGGAGCTGGCGACAGAAGTCTTGGCGCAGAACTTCTTGAAGTTCTCGGGCAGACGGGTCGACCACAGAACGGTCATGTTGGGCTCGGGGCTGGTGCCCATGTTCTCGAGCGTGTGCAGGTAGCGGTAGCTCATCTTGGTAACGAGCGTACGGCCGTCAACACCCATGCCGCCGATGGACTCGGTGACCCACTGCGGATCGCCGGTAAACAGGGCCTGGTACTCGGGGGTACGGGCAAACTTGACCATGCGGAGCTTCATGATGAAGTGATCCACGAACTCCTGGATCTGCTCCTCGGTGAAGGTACCGTTGGCAAGGTCGCGCTCAGCGTAGATGTCGATGAACGTAGAGGTACGGCCGATGGACATAGCGGCGCCGTTCTGCTCCTTGACGGCAGCGAGGTAGGCGAAGTACATCCACTGGATGGCCTCCTGCGTGTTGGTAGCAGGGTTGGAAATGTCGAAACCATAGGTCTCGGCCATCATCTTGAGCTCACCGAGGGCGCGGATCTGCTCCTGCAGCTCCTCGCGATCGCGGATGTTGTCGGCGGTCATGACCGTCGGGGTGGAAGCCTTCTGGGCCTCCTTGTCCTTGATCAGGTAGTCGACGCCGTACAGGGCAACACGACGGTAGTCGCCGATGATGCGGCCGCGGCCATAGCCATCGGGCAGACCGGTGATGATGTGAGCCGAGCGGCAAGCACGCATCTCGGGGGTGTAGACATCGAAGACGCCGGCGTTGTGGGTCTTGCGCTCGAAGGTGTAGCGCTCGACAACGTTCTCGTCGACCTTATAGCCGTGCTGGCTGGCAGCCTGGCAAGCGATGCGGATACCGCCGTTGACGTGCAGCGCGCGCTTGAGCGGCTTGTCGGTCTGGAGGCCGACGATGGTCTCCTTCTCGCGGTGGGCGTTATCGATGTAGCCAGCGGGGTGGCTCACGATACCCGTGACGGTCTTGGTGTCCATATCGAGGACGCCGCCCTGCTCGCGCTCCTTGAGCAGCAGGTCGAGAACCTCGCCCCACAGCTCCTTGGTACGCTCGGTCGGGCCGGCGAGGAACGACTCGTCGCCCTCGTAGGGGGTGTAGTTCTTCTGGATGAAGTCTCGGACGTCAACCTCTCCCGTCCAGATGCCTTCCTTGAAGCCTTCCCATGCCTCCTGCATTGTGTAACCACGCTCCTAGTTACGTGTAATGCGGCGCTCTCTCACACCGCTGCTTATTGAATTCTTGAATTATCGGCTTGCACTACCGGCTTCTTCCGTTCTTCACCACACGTTGGTACAGGGAAAAACGTTTGTCCACCTTGGAACTGCAACCCAAAACCCAAGATTTCACCCGTTTGAGAAGGATAACATAGCTACCCCCTTCATCAGGGCTGTTATATGTTTCTTTTTTTATACCATTAGGGCGTTTTTAACAAATCCGCAGGAAATGCGAGCGCGAACAACTACCGTTCACCGATTTGTTTGGTATTTTTCCTTGCCTTTGTACGACGTTCACTCTAGCTGTTATGCCAGCTTTAGCAGGGTAAAGTGCCTCTGAGTAGGCTTTAGGACATGCCTAACGATCTGCCCCAAACTTTACTGGCACCGACGGTGTACGGAGGTCGCCTAAAGGTAGTTTTCTAGGCATGTCCCAAAATCTACCGTATAGGGCGCGCGTGCAGGGGTATCATCTTTCACCGAAAATAGTTTCTAGTGTTAGGGGTTTTCGGTGGAAGAAACCGATTTCCGTGAGCTTGGGCGTCAGCTCCTTACCGAGTTCGGCAGCATGCATCAGCGCATTTCGCGCTTTGCGGACAAAGCCCTCGGCGGCGAGATGGCCGTCATGCGCGCCCTCATGCGCGCCGGCGGCTCGCTCACGCCGAGCGAACTCGCCGATCGTGCCTGGGTCTCGAGCGCCCGCATCGCCAATATCCTGCGCGCCCTCGAGGCCAAGGGCTGGGTCGAGCGCGAGCACTCAAAGACCGACCGTCGTCGCGTACACGTCACGGTGACCGACAAAGGATTCCAGGTCATCGAAATCAAACGTCGGGAATTCGAGGACCGCACCGCGGCTTTCCTCGAGCAGCTCGGCGAAACAGATACCCAAGAGATGGTGCGCCTTCTTAGACGTGCCAACGAAATTATCGACCGCAATCAAGAAAGGAGAGATGCCGAGTGAGGATTCTCAAGCTCTTTAAAAAACATATCCTAGCACTGTTCGCAGCTATCGTACTTATCGTAATCAGCTGCAACGCCGATCTGGCGCTGCCTACCTATATGAGCGACATCGTCGACGTGGGTGTGCAGCAAGGCGGCATCGCGTCGCCCGTGCCCGACACCATCCGTGCCGAATCGCTCGACGACCTCGAACTCTTTATGAGCACCAAGGACGCCAAGGCTGTGGAGGCCGTGTTTAGCAAGGCGGACAATAACGGCATTCGAACGTACAAGGGCACCGAGGAAGAGCGCGCCGACGGCGGCAAGATTGCCGACATCATGAGCCTGCCCGAGACTGTCGTCCTTTCGTTCAACCAGGGCATTGACGCCGACTCCATGGGTGACATGATGGGCTCGTCCAGCGAGAAAGACAACAACGCTGCCCAGGCCATGCCCACCCCGGAGCAGATGGCCGCAATGACGCCCGAGCAGCTCGCCGATATGCAGCAAAAAGCCGCAGCGGCACAGAACATGCAAAAGCAGATTGACGCCGACGGCGGCAAGATTACCATGAAGAGCCTGCGTCTAGGCGTTGAAGGCGGTCTGATCGACCAGAGCAAGCTCGTGGAGGGCGCCAACGATATGGCGGACAAAATGGGCTCCATGTCGGGTTCCATCGTGACCCAACGCGCCGTGAGCTATGTGCAAGACGAGTACAAGGCGCAGGGCATCGACCCCGCCGACGTGCAGAACGCCTACCTGGGCCGCATGGCGACCACGATGTTTGGTCTGTGCCTGATCTCGCTCGTCGCCACCATCCTGACCGGTGCCGTGGCTTCGCGCACCGCCTGCTCCATCGCCCGCGACCTGCGCCGCGAGACCTTCAACAAGGTTATGCACTTCTCGCCGGCCGAGGTGGGCAAGTTTAGCCAGGCCTCGCTCATCACCCGCTGCACCAACGACATTCAGCAGATCCAGATGGCCGCAACCCTGTTTATCCGCATGTGTCTGATGGCCCCCGTCATGGGCATCGTCGCCGTCATGCGCGTCCTGGCCAACCATACCGGCCTAGAGTGGACCATCGCCGTTGCCATCATCGCGGTCTCGGCCGTCGTCGGCGTGCTCATGGGCCTCACCATGCCCAAGTTCAAAAAGATGCAAAGCTTTGTTGACCGCGTGAACCTTACCGCCCGTGAGCTGCTCGACGGCCTTATGCCCATCCGCTCGTTCAACCGCGAGGAACATGAGCTCGAGCGCTTTGACAAGGCTTCGCTCGACCTGATGACCACACAGCTCTACACCAACCGCGCTATGAGTTTTATGATGCCACTCATGATGCTCGTCATGAACTGCATCACCGTGCTTATCGTCTGGTTTGGCGCGCAGGGCGTGTCCGACGGCGTGATGCAGGTCGGCAACATGATGGCGTTCATCTCCTACACCATGCAGATCGTCATGGCGTTTATGATCCTCACCATGGTTTCGGTCATCCTGCCCCGCGCCGAGGTCGCAGCCGAGCGCGTGGAAGAGGTCATCACCTGCCCTACGAGCATCAACGACCCTGCCTCGCCCAAACTGCCTGCTGCCAGCGCGCCGCGCGGCGAGCTCACCTTCCGCGACGTGAGCTTCCAGTATCCCGATGCCCGCGCCGACGTCATTAGCGGCGTAAACTTCACCACGCACGCCGGCCAGATGCTCGGCATTATTGGCTCCACGGGCTCGGGCAAGTCCACGCTTGTGCAGCTCATCCCGCGCCTGTACGACGTCACAGGCGGCAGCATTTCGCTTGACGGCGTCGACGTGCGTGACATGACTCTCTCCGAGCTGCGCCGCCGCATCGGTTATATTCCGCAGCAGGGTCGCCTGTTCTCGGGTACCGTCGAGAGCAACCTCAAGTTTGCCGGCGACATGGTGAGTGACGAGGATATGCGCCAGGCAGCACGCGTCGCCCAGGCGGAGGACTTTATCGCCGAGCGCGAGGACGGGTACGACTCCCCCATTAGCCAGGGCGGCTCCAATGTTTCGGGCGGTCAGCGCCAGCGTCTGGCCATCGCCCGCGCGTTGGCCAAAAAGCCCGAGGTCGTGGTGTTCGATGATTCGTTTAGCGCCCTCGACTACAAGACCGACGCGCGCCTGCGCGAAGAGCTGGCCAAAAACGTCACCGACGCCGCGCTCGTGGTCGTGGCCCAGCGCATCGCGACCATCATGCACGCCGACCAGATCATCGTGCTCGACGACGGCCACGTAGTGGGCACCGGCACGCACGAGGAGCTGCTGCGCAGCTGCCCGGCGTACCTGGAGATCGCACAGTCGCAGCTTTCCGCCGAGGAGCTGGGGCTTACCCAAGAAGAAATTGCAGCCGTCATGGAAGGAGGCGAGCGCTAATGGCAGACGAGACCAAGACTCAGATTCCCAAGCCCACCCGCCAGCGCGGTCCCATGGGCCGCATGGGCGGCATGCGTCGCGGCGAAAAGGCCAAGGACTTTAAGGGCACCATGAGGCAGCTGCTCGGCTATATCGGCCAGCACAAGATTGCCGTGTTTGCCGCCGTCGCCTTTGCCGTGTGCTCGGTCATCTTTAACATTGTGGGACCCAAGGTGCTCGGCCAGGTTACGACCAAGCTGTTCGAAGGCCTGGTCGCCAAGGTCAACGGCACCGGCGACGTTGACTTTGACTGGATCGCCAAGACGCTCGGCTTTTTGCTCTGCCTGTATCTGGCGAGCTCTGTCTGCAGCCTGGTCCAGGGCTGGCTCATGACCGGCGTCACGCAAAAGATCTGCTACCGCATGCGCAAGGAAATCGCCGCCAAGATTGCCGTCGTGCCGATGAGTTACTTCAACGGCCACAGCAAGGGAGACGTGCTCAGCCGCATCACCAACGACGTCGATACGCTGGGTCAGTCGCTCAACCAGAGCGTGACGCAGCTCATCACGTCGGTGACGCAGATTATCGGCGTGCTCGTCATGATGCTTTCGATCAGCCTGCCGCTTACCGGCGTCACCGTGCTCACGCTGCCGGCCGCCGCGATTATCTTGACCGTAATGATTCACTTCTCGCAGCCGTACTTCCGCGAGCAACAGCAGGTTCTGGGCGCCGTCAACGGCATTATCGAGGAGGACTTTGCCGGCCAGAACGTCATTCAGGTGTTCGACCGCGCCGAGGCTTCGATCGAGGAGTTCGACCGTCAAAACGACCGCCTCTTTATTAGTGGCTGGCGCTCGCAGTTCCTGTCGGGCCTGATGATGCCGCTTATGAGCTTGGTGGGCAACATGGGCTACGTGGGCGTTGTCGTGGTGGGCGCACAGCTCGCGCTGACCGGCAATGCCACGCCCGGCGACATCCAGAGCTTTATCCAGTACGTTCGCAACTTTACGCAACCCGTGCAGCAGCTGGGCAACGTGAGCAACACGATGCAGTCGATGGCCGCCGCCACCGAGCGCGTGTTTGAGTTCCTGGCCGCGCCCGAGGAGGAGCAGAAGGCCGACGCGCAGATTCCCGAGAAGCGCCCCGGCCACGTGGAGTTTGACCATGTCAAGTTTGGCTACACGCCCGACAAGACCATCATCCACGACTTTAGCTGCGAGGCGCAGCCCGGCCAGACCGTAGCCATCGTCGGCCCCACCGGCGCCGGCAAGACCACGCTCATCAAGCTGCTACAGCGTTTCTACGACGTGGACGGCGGCTCACTGCGCGTCGAGGGCATCGACGTACGCGACTGGGATCGCGCGGCGCTTCGCGGCGAGTTTGCCATGGTGCTGCAGGATACCTGGCTGTTCAACGGCACGATCCGCGAGAACATCCGCTATGGACGTCCCGATGCGAGCGATGCCGAGGTCGAGGCCGCTGCGCGTGCCGCGCGTTGCGACCACTTTATCCATACGCTCGCCGGCGGCTACGATTTTATGATCAACGAGGAGGGTACCAACCTCTCGCAGGGTCAGCGCCAGCTCGTGACCATCGCCCGCGCCATTCTGGCCGACCGTCCGGCGCTGATTTTGGACGAGGCGACTTCCAACGTCGACACCCGTACCGAGGAGCTTATTCAGCGCGCCATGGATGCGCTGATGCAGGGCCGCACCAGCTTTGTCATCGCGCACCGCCTGTCGACGATCCGCAACGCCGACGTGATCCTGGTGATTCGCGACGGCGACATCGTCGAGAAGGGCACGCATGACGAGTTGCTCGCCCAGGGCGGCTTCTACGCCGACCTGTACAACTCGCAGTTCGACGAGGCGGCGTAAATTTTGCCGCAGGGAACGAATAACGCCTGAGAACGGGGGCGCAGGACAACCTGCGCCCCCGTTTTTTCGTCCACGGCACTCGAGTTAGCTCTCTTGGGGCCCGATTGACAGCCCCTTCCGGACCCTGTGGCCAAAAAAGGTCAAATATGAGTACTGTTACATTTTTAGTAGCAGCCAAAACCGCCTCAAATGACCTCTTTGCGGCTTCTATACGCCTTCAAATTAATCAAAACGCCCGTTAGTATGCTTCTGTGTGCCAACGTTAATGAACATATTTGCTGTTGTGCCTATTATCTTGTAAGCTCGATATGAGACTACGCCAGCAACAGTACTCATATTTACCATTTTTTGCCCACGGGGTATGCCGCAGAAGACCCAACTTGCTCCAGCGTGCCGTACGCCGACCCCCCCCTTCCGGCGAGTGCCGACATTTTCCCAGATAAAACCTGCCAAAATAAACCTGTCCCTTTTTGGCGGGTTTCGCTTGCACTTTAGCGTGCGACAGCGGATAATGCCGAACACTCGACAATGCGCTCAATAGCTTTCTATAGATGAGGAGGCCCCTATGGCCATGGAATTCAAACGCAGGCTGCCGATCCCCATGGAGATCCGCGAGGAAATGCCGCTTTCGGCCGAGCTCACCGCCAAAAAGCAGGAGTTTGACGCCGAGGTCGCCAAGATCTTTACCGGCGAGGATGCACGCAAGGTACTCATTATCGGCCCGTGCTCTGCCGATCGCGAGGACTCGGTACTCGAGTACATGAACCGCCTGGCCAAGGTCGCCGAGGAAGTCAAAGACAAGCTCGTTATCATCCCGCGCGTCTACACCAACAAGCCCCGCACCAAGGGCACCGGCTACAAGGGTCTGCTGCACAACCCCGACCCCGAGGCGCCGGACGACCTGCTCGAGGGCGTCAAGGCCATCCGCCACATGCACTTGCGCGTGATTGAGGAGACGGGTTTCTTCACCGCCGACGAGATGCTCTATCCCTCCAACTACCAGTACCTCGTCGACCTGCTGAGCTATGTCGCCGTGGGTGCGCGCTCGGTCGAGAACCAGGAGCATCGACTGGTGTCGAGTGGCATTTCGGTGCCCGTGGGTATGAAGAACCCCACCGCCGGTTCCACCACCGTTATGCTCAACTCCATCTATGCCGCCCAGGCACACCAGAGCTTTATCTTCCGCAACTGGGAGGTTGAGTGCGACGGCAACCCGCTCGCGCACGCCGTCATGCGCGGCTACATTGGCCTCGACGGCCGCACCTACCCCAATTACCACTACGAGCACCTGGAGCGCCTGGCCGAGCGCTACACCGAGCACGCCGGCTACGCCAACCCGGCGGCGGTCATCGACTGCAACCACGACAACTCGGGCAAGCGACCGCTTGAGCAGTACCGCATTTGCAAGGAGGTGCTCGACAGCTGTCGCCGCAACGAGTCCATCTCCAAGCTGGTCAAGGGCTTTATGATCGAGTCCTACCTGGAGGACGGTAACCAGGCAGTCGATGGCGGCGTCTTTGGCAAGTCCATCACCGACCCATGCCTGGGCTGGGAAAAGACCAACTACCTCATCCACGAGATTGCAGAGCGTATTTAGTTACGCGGGCACGAGAGCGAACAACTCGTGATTCAAAGAGGACGGCATGACCAAAAGGTCTATGTCGTCCTCTTTTCATGCCGAATTAGTCGTTGGGAACGTTCTTGAATGACTAGTCGTTTAAGAACGTTCCCAACGACTAGTCCGGGGGGCTTTCTCTCGGCGGTTTTTTGGCGAAAAAAACTTTAACCGAGATCCCCAGTGTCATCTGGGAATCTATCTGGAATCCAACCACATTAAGTGGCGAAGAGCCGAGTTTTATCTGGGCAAACGTCGACCGCCGCGGGGGAGCTGCTTTTCCTCGTGGCGGTCATCTAGCAGAAAAAACCAAGTGAGTAGACTTTTTGCGGGAGGCCGAGCACATCCCAAATCGCCACCGCCCTGACCTGCAGTTTTGCTGGGCATTTGTCACGATGTGCTCGGCAAATCCAAAAAAGTCTACTCACTTGTATCTGAGACGCACCAGATAGGCAAAAAAACGCCGCGAATGGGATCCGGCTCCCTTCGCGGCGGCTATTCGCGCTGGTTTTGCGACTGCTTTGCCCGCTTGCTACTCGCTGTAGCGAGTGGCGATGGCGGCTCGCACCATGCCGGTGCTCATGAGGTACGTCCCCCGACGACCAAAGCAGCACACTCCATAATCTGAAAGTAGAGTTTTCCACAATCTACAAGTGGCCAAGTTCTGGAATGCCATTTAACAACCCAGATTCTCAAGCAACGCCATCCCCTAGGGAGAAGTTTTTTGCAGGTTTTATCTGGGCAAACGCCACCACAACTGGGACGGTCCCCTTTGTGGTGGTTTGAAGCTCTCCTTGGCGGGATGCTAGACTTGCGGCGTACACATTCGCGCCAAAACACGAGCCGCATGCAGGAAAGGAGATGCCGTGGCGCCGATCGCACCACTCGAGATGCTTGTTGCACCCGCTGCCAGGGCCATCACCCACCTGAGGGACTCCTTAACCTACGACGATATTCCCTGCGCCGCCCAGGCTCGCCCGGACAGTCGCCCTTACCTGGGCCATGTCCCCTACTTTGCGCCCAAGCTCGCTTCCGATTCCGAACACCACAAGCAGTAATCCAAGATGCACCAAGCGCCGCGCAACTCGCGGCACTACTCTTTTGATGCAAAGTAACCTGTCCCCCTTGCACCAACACCGGGGTTGTCGATGCTGCGGCCGCGACGCGACACGAGACGCGACACCTCGCCCAACAGCACGCCGATCACCACGCCCACCAGAATGGGCAGCTTGGCCATCTCGGCCGACGAACTGTTGAGTGGCACTACCGTCGCCACAATCGAAAGCGCGAGCTCGATCGCCGGCACCGCAAGCGCCACGGCGAGCACTTTACCCTCAAAAGGAGCGCGGAACACACGCGGCCGGCCGTCGTACTTACGCAGACGCCAAAACGCCGGGAACATGGGGATATAACTCATGAGCAAAAAGACAACGTTCATCGAGAAGAAGACCCAAAAGACGTCGGAGCCCTCACCCAGCGGAATCTGGAGCAGTAGCACCAGGCTGGCAAAACAGCCGTTGATAAGTGCCGAGCCGTTGGGCATGCCAGTCTTCTTGGACACCAACGCAAAGGGACGCGGCATGTTGCCATGACGTGCGGCATAGCTCGCTACGTTGTTGACGCCAAAGCTCCAACAGATCATGTTGGCAAAGAGCGTCACCAGAAAGGCCATGCCCACGATCATGGTCAGTGAGTGGCTGCGTCCCACCATGGCGGCGACCGCGTCCACAATGCCCGAATCGAGCGAAAGTTGCTCGGCGGGAACCGCGGCTCCAATGCCGATGCCGCAGATAATGTAGATTGCCGCAATGGCAACGCCACCGGCGATAACCGCCTTGGGGATATCACGCGACGGGTTTTTCATCGTACTGGCAAAGGTCGCGACCACTTCGAAGCCCATAAAGTTGAATAGGATGATCGATAGATACGTCAACGAATTGGTGTCGCCCAGGTCTGGAATGAAGGTCTTAAGCGACATATCGTTGGCAAAGCCGTTATTGTAGGCAAACCAGATGCCAACGATACCCACCACGGCGGTAATGAGCACTTTGATGATGGCACCGCCGTCCATAACCCAATCGGCCTCGGCCACCGGCTGCATCGCCATAACCGTGACGCTCCACACAAAGGCAAGCTCGATGGCAATTCGAACCCCGAGCGAAAACTCAACGCCCCATACCGCATTGATGACACTGGGGAACATGCAGGCGATGCTTGCCACCCACAGGGGAAAGTTAACCCAGTAGCACCAGGAGCAGCGTGCGCCCCAGCGATCGCCCAGACCCAGGCGAACCCAATCGTACAGGCCGCCCTCGGAATCGAACGCCGTGCCCAGCTCCGCCACCACCAGACCGTAGGGCAGCAAAAACGTAATGATAAGGAAGATCCACCAGAAGAACTGCACGTTGCCCATGGCAGATGCCGGAGCTGCTGCCTCAATGGTAAAAACGACGCAGATGACCGAGAGGATGACCTCGATCAGGGAGAACTTTTTACCTGCCATGGCGCACTCCCCCTGCAGCAAAAAGGATGGCATCTGTACCGAAGGCGCAGCCCAAGGTAGGGTTGCAGGCCGCGTCACCGGTACAGGTGCCATCCCTAAGAGAGGACAGGATGCAATTGTTAGACCAACGCTCGCGGAACAGGCGCGTGTAGATAACGATGCGCTGGTACATAGATACTCCGATCAAAACGGCCGTGCTCACGACCGGAAACTTTCGGCAATTGAAGACGCGTCTGACCTGGAATAATCAAGCGAACAATTGGCCTAACCCGCAAAAAATCCCAGGTCAGACGCGTATTCAATCAAAGAAAAGGGCACTCCGAAGTGGAGGCTACGAAGCGCCCGTTCCGCGCCGCTGCGCCAGATAACCCAAAAACCAACGCAGCAGACAAAGAGAGAGAAAAGCAAATCTGCTCAAAGAGAAAACCCAGATCCGGTCCGATTGATCGGCTGGGTTTCGAGGTGCCCCAGGTCGCCGCGAAAGAGGAGCGAAGCGTACTTTGGTACGCGAGCGACGGTTTGAGCGGCGAGATGGGGTGCCTCGGAAAGTCAGACGATTAAGCGGACGGCTCCTGCTGGGTAATGCAGTGGATATTGCCGCCGCCGAAGACGACCTGCTCGGACTGAACGCCGACGCACTTGTAGACGCCCTCGCCCCAGACCTCGTCATAGATCTTCTGGAGCGTGTCAACGGCCAGCTGGTCGTTCTCGTCGCCGTACTGCGGGACGATAACGCCGTGGTTAGTGACCAGGTAGTTCATGTAGGAAGCGATCAGCGGCTCGTCGGCAACGCGCGGCTCGGCGTTCTCGTCGGCGTCGATGGTATCGCAAGAAGCCTGGTCCATGAACAGCGGGTTCACGGGCATGCAGAGCTTGTAGACCTTCATCTTGCGGCCCTTGGCGTCAACGGCGTTGGAGAGGGTCTCGTAGGCAGCGTGGCACTGCTCGTAGAACGGGTACTCGGGATCGTCGGTCCAGATGCAGGCCATAACGCCCGGGGCGATGAACGTGGCGACGTCGTCGATGTGGCCGTTGGTCTCCTCGGGGTCGATGCCCTCCTTGACCCAAATGACCTTCTCGACACCCAGGTAATCCTTGAGATGCTCGTCCATATAGGCGCGAAGTTCCTCGCTCCAGGGCTCAAACTTCTTGTGGAACTTGGGCCAGATGGACTCGGGATCCTCTTCCTCCTCCAGAACCGCAGAGCAGGTGCGGCCCGGGGAAAGCAGGCACTGGTCGGTCACGACCACGGTGCCCTCGCCGTCGACGGTGATGGAGCCGCCCTCGAGGATCATGTCATCGGGACGATAGCGACGGCAGCCGGAGAGCTCAGCCATCTTAAGGGCGATCTGCTCGTCCTTATCCCACGGGAAGTAGAGGCCGTCGACGAGGCCGCCGTAGGCGTTGAAGTGCCAGTGGTTGGCGCGCTTCTCGCCCTTGCCGTTGATGACGTAGGTGGCGGCGGTGTCGCGGAACCAGGCGTCGTCGGTGGTCATCTCGATGACGGTAACGTTCTCGTCGTCCTCGAAGACGGCCTTGCAGTTGGCGTAGTCGGCCTGGTTGGCGCACATGGTGACCGGGGTGAACTCAGCGATGGCGCGAGCGATGGCGGCATACTGCTTCTGAGCCGGCTTGGCACCGTGGGCCCAGGTGTCGGTGCGGTGGGGCCAGCCCATCCACACACGATCCTGCGGGGCGAACTCAGCGGGCATAAAGAAGCCGTCGGCCTTGGGGGTGGACTCGGACTCGGTGATCGTACGCATAAGATTTCCTCCAAATCGAACGATCGCTTGCCGCGGGCGGGTTACCCGCAGCCTAAAACCAAGAGATGGTGGGCGCCCGTTCCCCGGCAAAGGTCGGGGCGCCCAGTACCGGTTTTCACGGAGTCGCACCGGCGAGCGACGACGTAGCCAAGTGCGCGGAGACAAACGCACGAAGGATACGATAAGGTAAATTGGGGCAGGCGGTGGTTACCGGAGCTATCGCTCACACCCACCCCAGGGAGTGGTTGGCAAACCTGTCGCTTGGGCAAGCCTCCGAAGAGGCTAGAGTGCCCGGAGTCGGGAGCGACAAGCCCGACGAAGCGTACTTTGGTACGCGAGGAGGGTTGGAGCCCCGAATCCAGGTGCTCTAGTCCTCTTCGGCTTCCTCAGCGAGACGCTGAGCAGCCAGCTCGGGGCTGAGACCCGTATACTCGGTCTCGCGACCCTTAGCGCTGATGACGCGGACGACCTCGCCGATGAGCAAAAGCACGATGAAGATAACGATCATCGGGAGCTTGTCACCAATTTCATCGACGGAGAACGGGATCAGCGTCGCAACGATGGACAGGATCAGCTCGATGCAGGGAATGGCCAGCATGACCTTCATCATGGCGCCCTTAAACGGGAACGTGAAGATGCGCTTACGGTTCGGGTCGTTCTTACGAAGGTTGAGGAACGCCGGGAACATCGGGATGTAGGTGAGCAGCAGGAAGACGACGGAGGTGCCGAAGAGCATCCAGAAAACACCGTTGGAGATGGCGTCGATGGGAACCAGCTGCAGGCACAGCACCAGGGAGGCGACGATAGCGTTGACCAGGTTGGCGCCGTTGGGCATGTCGTCCTTGGAGATCATCGAAGCAAAGACCTTGGGCATGTTGCCGTGCTCGGCAGCGTAGCGAGCAACGGAGTTAACGCCGAAGGACCAAGCAGCCATGTTGGCGAACAGGGTGATCAGGAAGGCGATGCAGATGACCTTGAAGATCATGGAGTCGCCCACCATGGTCTGGACGGCAAAGATCATGCCGTAGTCGGGGTCGATGGCATCGGCCGGCACAGCGGCGCCGATGCCAAAGCCAGCAAACAGGTAGATCACAGCGATGGACAGGCCGCCGACGATGATTGCCTTGGGGATATCGCGAGCGGGATCGGCCATGTCGTCGGTCATGGTGCAGATGACCTCGAAGCCCATGAAGTTAAAGATGATGATCGACAGGTAGCCGAGAGCGTTGGTGTTGGTGAGCTCGGGCAGGAAGGTGGTAGCGGACATATCGTTCGCAAAACCGTTCTCCATGGCGTACCAAATGCCCAGAGCGCCGACGATAACGGCAACGGCGACCTTGATGATGGCGCCACCGTTGAGGACCCACTCGGAGTCAGCCGCCTTGGAGCGGCCCATGAGGTAGACGATCCACACAAAGGCAAGATCGATACCCATCTTGGCGATCAGATTGAACTCGACGCCAAAGACCATGCCCAAAATGTCGGGGAACATGGTGGCCAGCGAGGCAATCCACAGCGGGTAGTTAACCCAGTAGTAGTATGAAATGCGGGCGCCCCACTTGTCGCCTAGGCCATCGCGTACCCAGTCGTAAATGCCGCCCTCGCCGTCATAGGTGGTACCGAGCTCGGCGACAACCATGCCATACGGGAGTAGGAAGGTCAGGATCAGGAAGATCCACCAGAAGAACTGCTGGTTGCCAATGGCAGCAGCAGGAGCGGCGGCCTCGCAAACGAAGACGACGCAGATGATGGTCGAAATGACCGTCAAGAAGGAAAGCTTTTTCTTTCCGTCGCTCATGATGAGCTCCTTTGCTCAGTCTTGGACAGATTCGAGGCCCAAGGCACTAAGGCAATCGCTTGGGCCTCGGTGAGCGGGCGACAGGAGACGAGCATCCGCCGCCCGCAAACGTGCTTTTAAAAGCCCTGAGGCTTAGAGCTGCTCGAGAGCCTCGAGAGCGGCGTGGAGCTCGGCCTTAGCGGAGTACTCGACACCCTCATCGTTGAGCGGGGTGCGCTTGCCCAGAGCGGCAAGAAGAGCGCGGATGGAGTGCTTGCGGTTCTCGGCCTCGACCCAGCACAGGGAGCGCTCGGGGTCGTCCATGACCTCGTCGACGACCTCCTCGCCGCGGGTGGCCGGCAGGCAGTGCATGAACTTGGAGTCTGCACCGGCGAAGTTCATCATGTCCATGGTGACCTGATACTTGGGATAGAACACGTCCATGTAGTTCTCGCCCGAGACCTCCTCGTCGTACAGGCCATACCACACGTCGGTGTAGATGAAGTCGGCACCCTTGATGCACTCGATGTCGTCGGAGATGACGATGGAGCCGCCGGAGACCTTGCAGTTCTCCTCGGCGATGGCCATCATCTGCTTGCCGAACTCGGCGCGCTCCTCAACGGTGCCAACGTGCAGGCCGCCGTCGGGGACCTGGTGGCCCTTAGGTCCAAACTGGACAAACTTCATGCCGACCTTGGAGGCGATGAACATGAGGGAGACGCAGACCTGGGTGGCGTCGCCGATGAAGGCCAGGGTGCAGTCCTCGATCTTCTTGCCCTCGGGGAGGTTCTCGAGCATGGTCATGAGGTCGCCCATCTCCTGCGTGGGATGGTTGAACTCGGACATGCCGTTGATGACGGGCACAGCGGAGCCCTCGGCAAGGCCGACGACGTCCTTGTGACGGTCAACGCGAGCCATCATGATGTCGAGCAGCGAACCCATGACGCGAGCGGTGTCGCCCAGGGACTCGTGGCCACCGAGTTGGATGGTGCCAGGGCCATAGAACTGAGCGTGGCCGCCGAGGTCGGTCATAGCGGTCTCGAAGGAAAGACGGGTGCGGGTGGAAACCTGCTGGAAGATCATACCAAGGCTCTTGTTACGGAGCAGGTGCGGATAATAACCGTCAACCTTGATGGCCTTCTTCATTGCCAGGCCAAGATCCTCGATAGCCAGGATCTGCTCTTTGGTGAAGTCGTTGGTGTCGATGAAATCCTTAGGCAGTGCCATGTCGATTTCCTTTCCGCCGGTCTTGCCGACTATTACTATGAGGCGCTCGTACATCACGCCTCGTGTTGACAAGACCATCATTCATCCATGTGCAACTATTGCCTAGTTTATTCGAGATTAAAGACCGTTCACGGAGTTACACCCCGTCTAATCCAATATAAACCAGCAGGTCACGGCCTTACAGGGGGTTTGCCATCTAGAACCGCGAACGGTATATGGCTATCCTATAGCTCGGCGCCTAATCCGCGGTGAAACGACCGGCTGGAGCATGTATACCCGAGGGATATAGCGGGCCACACCAGAGATCAAATGAGACGGGACGGTGACAGATGAACACGCTCATGTTCTTCTATACCCTAGCAATACTCGTTATCTGTATTGTGACGGCAGTGCTTTCGCTTGCCACCTATGCCTCGTCTCGTCGACGTTTCTTTATCTATGGCAGTGGCGTTTTTATTTGCTATGCCATCGAGATGACCGAGATTTTCTTTTTTGAATACACGCTGCAAAACCAAAGTTTTCCTGCTAGCGACTATTACTCTATTACCATGCCTGTATTGCGGACCCTTGTGGCGACCGCTTCGCAGGCTTTTATTTGGCTGATTGCCATGGACTTGCTCGACAAGCACTCTAAGAAGCTGTTTGTTATCCCCATCGCAACGTTCCTGCTGAGTGAGCTGCTGATTATCATCGCTGTCCCCTACGGCCCCATGCATCAATGGCTCTACTACACGATGCGTCAGGTGTTCCTTGTCTTTGTGGGACTGTATATCTTTTGGACGGCTCGCAAGAGTACGAAGGTTGAGCTGAAGGCACGTGTCAACAAGCAGCGCAAGCACTTGATTATCGGCGCCATTCTGGTCGCATGCATCGTTGCCGAGGACTTCTACAACATCCTTGTGGTCCC
Source organism: uncultured bacterium (assembly GCA_905216145.1). Taxonomy (GTDB): domain Bacteria; phylum Actinomycetota; class Coriobacteriia; order Coriobacteriales; family Coriobacteriaceae; genus Collinsella. The sequence continues at coordinate 44,187 of CAJMST010000005.1, forward strand.
CATAAGCTTGGCGCCCTCTTGGCTGCAGCTATACCTGTCCGAGCGCAACTTTAGCGAGAACGTCTTTGCGTGCTACTTTGCCATCCTGCTGATCATCTACGCCTATCACGTGCTTTCGATCCGCATGCAAGAGGCGCCCGAGGAAAAGAACGTCAGTGATCTTGATCGACACATCGAAGAGCAGATGCCCTTCTATCGCAACGCCTACAAGCTCTCCAATCGCGAGGCCGAGGTCATGCGCCTGGTTGTGCTAGGCAAGTCGAACCAAGAGATCGCTGACGAGCTATTCCTTGCCGTGGGCACCGTCAAGACCCACATCCACAATATCCTGGTCAAAACCGAGCAGCAAAACCGCACCACGTTGATCCTCCACTTCTGGAAGCGCTAACCTGCCAAAAAGGGACAGGTTTATTTTGGTAGGTTTTATCTGGGCAAACGCCAACCGCCGCGAGAGAGCTGTTTTCCCTAGTGGCGGTCTTCTAGCAGAAAAACTAAGTGAGTAGGCTTTTTGCAGGAGGCCAAGCACGCCCTAAAACACCACAGCCCTGACCTGCGGTTTTATCGATCATTTGTCGTGATGTGCTCGGCAAGTTCAAAAAAGTCTACTCACTTGCATCCGAGACGCACCAGATAGGCAAAATACCGCCGCGAAAGGGCCCCTGGTCCCTTCGCGGCGGTCATACGCCCCTGATTTTGCGACGATTTTGCCCGCTTGTTACTCGCTGTAGCGGGTGGCGATGGCAGCTTGTACCATGCCGGCACTCATGAGGTACGTCACCAGGAAGTAGCCGCCGTAGGCTGCCAGGAAGATCGCGCAGGTGAGACCCACCGTGCCGCCGATGCTCATGTCGCCAAACGTACTCACCAGCTCGATAATCACCTTAAGTGCCACAAAGGAGTGCGCCAGGCCCACTGCCAGCGGGAACAGGAAGAACACCGCCTGCTGCGCCATCACCGAATGACGGATCTGGCGGTCATCGCAGCCAATCTGCGCCAGCACACGATAGCTGCGGCTGCCGTCGGCCACATTGGAGAGCTGCTGGATCGACAGTATCGCCGCGCACGCAACGACCAGTACAAAGCCAATGTAGATGGCCAGATAGCTAATCATGCCGTTCATTTGCGCTGCTTGCGTGTACATCTCGGAGCGTGTGATGAAGATTCCCCATGACCCTGGCTCCTTGCCGTCAACGAGCAGATTGTCGAGCAAAGTGTATTTAATGCTCTCGTCTGCCTCGGTCGTATCCATCCCCTGTTTGTAATTAACGAGCAGGCTACTGGAATACGGCTGCAGATTAAGTTGGGACAACAGCTCGTCGGCAACGACGACGGTACCCGGATTACTGCCCATCGCCGAGTTGGCGATGGCCGCCGTGTCCTTGTCCGACTTATCGGTTGCGGGCTTGAGCTCATGCCCGCCCAAGGTGAGGGTATGGCCGCCGGCCATGTACTTGGTGTACAGGTCGCCCAGCTCACCGCCCATATCACACGTAAGCAGGTACTGGTCGCGGCCAATGCTCACCGGCTCCTCGCCCATCATCTGGCGCAGTTTGTTGTACTGGCTCGCCGGCGTCACAAACAGACCCATCGTATCGGCATTGCTACCCCCGAGCGCCTTGGGGAGCTTTTCGCCCATGGTCTTGCACATCTCACCCGCAGACACCGAAGGATTCGAGCCGCCAAGCGGGTAACTCAGATACGAATCGATCTGCACATGCTCACCGGCAACATCGGCGATATTGACCTTCTTGCCGGTCTCGTCGTTGTTGTCCGCCGGCTTGCGCTCGCCATGCCATGCAGCGTACAAATCGACCGTTGCATCGGCCAGCACCATGCGATCGGCCTCAGACGGATTGACATACTCCTTGTAGTAGTCGAGCGTTTCGGGCGTGTAATAGATATACGTCTGCGACATATCGGCCGGCGTATAGCGCTCCAGATTCTCGTTCATCACGTTGGCAATCGACATACCGCACGTCACCGAGGTGATGGCCAAAAACAGGAGCATCGCGATGACGCCCATCGAAAAGCACACCGTGTTGACCTTGGCCGCAAGCTGGCGCACGGTAAACATGTTGAGGCCGCGCCAATACACGCCGCGCAGGCTCTGCAGCAGCTTGATGAGCATGCCCGAGAGTCCCCAGAACAGGGCAAAGGTGCCAACTGTAACCATAGCGGTCGTAATACCAAACTGGTTCATGGCCTCTTGCAACTTGCTGTCCGTCGCGGTTAGCGGGAACCCATCACGTAGCAGACGGTAATAGGCCAAGCCCACAAGCACCACGCCCGCGGCAAAGATGGCAATCGCGATCCAGGGGTTGCGTGTCTTGATGCTCTCGTTGCGACGCTCGGCACCCATAAGCTCGATGAGTTTGGTACGACGCACGGCGCGAAGGTTCAGCAGTAGCGTGAGCACAAACATCACGAGCATGCAGGCAAGGGTCAGGTTGAACGCATGCACCGAGAAAAAGAAGTGGAAATTGGCGATCTGTGTCTTAAAGAGCGAGGCCGTAAAGAACGTCATGAGCTGGGAGAGTCCCACACCTAGCACAATGCCGGCGACAAAGGCCACGACCGACACTATCACCGTCTCGAGCGCCATGATCGTGGCGACGCGCCCGCGCCCCATGCCGAGCACCTGGTACAGGCCAAACTCCTTCTTGCGGCGTTTCATGATGAAGTTATTGGCATACACCATCAAAAAGGCCATGACACCGGCCAAAAAGTACGTCAGGTCGCCGAGCATGCTGCCCATAACCTGCGCCAAGCCCTCTTCATCGATTCCGGCGATGTCGACCTGCACCGAGATGGTGTTAAAAGCATAGAAGACCGTGACGCCCAGGGTGAGCGTCAAAAGGTAAACGAGGTAGTCGCGGCCGGCGCGGCGGACGTTGCCCCAAGCGAGTTTACAGAGCATCGGAGCCCTCACCGCCCATCATGGCAACGACCTCCATAATGCGGTCGAAGAACTCGCGACGGTCGGTGTCGCCGCGGCGCAGCTCGGTGAAGATCTTGCCGTCGCGGATAAACAGCACGCGGCTCGTGTAGCTGGCGGCAAAGCTGTCGTGCGTGACCATGAGCACGGTGGCACACAGGCGACGGTTGAGGGCCTCCAGGCTCTCGAGCAGCAGGCGAGCGCTCTTGGAATCGAGGGCGCCGGTGGGCTCGTCGGCCATGATCATGGTGGGGTCGGTGACGAGCGCGCGAGCCGCGGCAACGCGCTGCTGCTGACCGCCGGACATCTGGTAGGGATACTTGTCGAGCACCTGACTGATAGACAGGCGCGCTGCCACATCCTGCACGCGGGTCGAGATCTCTGCCGAGTTTGTGCGGGCGATGGTGAGCGGCAGGGCGATGTTCTCGCGTGCCGTGAGCGTATCGAGCAGGTTGGAGTCCTGGAAGATAAAGCCGAGCTCCTCGCGGCGGAACTGCGAAAGCTTGGCCTGCTTCATGCGCGTTACGTCCTGGCCGTTGATGCGGATGGTGCCGCTCGTGGCGCTATCGATGGTCGACACGCAGTTGAGCAACGTCGACTTGCCCGAGCCCGAAGCGCCCATGATGCCAACGAATTCACCGCGGTTGACGGTAAAGCTGACGTCGTTGAGCGCACGGGTCACGTTGCCCAGCGCTCCATATACCTTTTCGAGATGCGCGACCTCCAGTACCGGGGTCGCCATGTGCGTGGTTTGCATACCGAGTCCTTTCTTGCGATTAGTCTACGGCATCTATAGTCGCAAGAAGCCGAGTCGGCTACCATCGATATGGCTTACGCTTGCCTTACCGTTGTGTAAGGTGCGGGTAGTTAGCCTGTCACGTGTTGATGTTGAGAGAGGACTCCTGTTGAAGACTGTTCATGTTGCCGCTGGGATCATTCGCAAGGAAGGATCCGACGAGCTACTGGCCGTACAGCGCGGCTATGGCGACATGCAGGGACTTTGGGAGTTTCCCGGCGGCAAACTCATGCGCGGCGAGACACCCGAAGACGCCGTGCGCCGCGAACTTATGGAAGAGCTGCAGGTAAAAGTCACCAACCTGCGCGATTTCTATACCGTTGAGTACGACTACCCAGATTTTCATCTCTCCATGGAGTGCTACTACTGCTCGCTGGCTAAAGAGTCTGGCAAACCCCAGAAGCATGACCGTCAGCTCGATATCCGCTGGATTCCACGCACCTCACTTGCCACCGTTGAGTGGATGCCTGCCGACAAGGGGCTTATCGACGCTCTGATTGACTTGAAGGAAGATCGGCTTGAGACCAACGGCACTGCCAACGACGCCGAGGCCATCGCGACCGACGAGCCCGCCACCAAACCCAAGCGCGCACCTAAGCGCCGCAGCAAGAAGCGTCCCAAGCCCGGTCTGCTCGACGGCATCGATACCTCGGACCTCTCCGCTGACGAGCGCGAACTGGTCCGCCGTCGCGCCGCCATCAAAAAGTCCATGAAGGGAAACAAGCGCGCCAACACCAAGCCCGAGCTGCTCGTACGTCAGCGCCTACGGGCCGCGGGCCTTACGGGCTATCGTTTGGAATGGAAGGTACCCGGCAAGCCCGACATAGCCTTCCCCGGCCGCAAGATCGCCATCTTTGTCAACGGCTGCTTTTGGCACCGTTGTCCCAAATGCAATCCAAGCCAGCCCAAGCGCAACGTTGAGTTTTGGGAGGCAAAGTTCCGTCGCAACGTCGAGCGCGACCGAGCTGCCGTGGCAGCACTCACCGAAATGGGCTGGACGCCCATAACCATCTGGGAATGCGAACTCAAAAAGGACCGCATCGACGCCACTATGGAAAAGGTCATCGAGCAGGTGCGCGCCGCAGAGCCGAAGCGCTAGGAGCGAGCATTCACACGCTCCGCACGTCCACGCCACATCCACGCCACAAACCTTAGAAAGCCCTTAAGCCCCAAACCTTTCAAGAGTGTTACTCGATAGCTTTGACCTGCGGTTTCATCGTAACGTCAAACCAGGTTAAGCCTTTCTTTAGCGCTTCTTTGCGACGTCCGCGGCATAATACTGCCAACGCACGGGACCTAGCAGCACACCCTGTGCGCAACCTTTTGGTGGACATCGAGGAGGCCGCATAAGCATGCATTCTTCCAATGACGCAGCACAGCAGCCATCCCTAAAACATGCGAACCTTTTCTCCTTCCCCCCGACACAGAGAAACGGCCTCCTCGACTCCCCCGCCACAAAAGCCAAACGCTCAACAAACCAGAGCCACAACTTGCGAGCATCGTTCGAAAAGCTCCAAGCATCTCTAGACAAGGCGTTCCCCGAACAGGCAAGAGCAATCTAAGTCCATCGCGCTTTATACTGATGCCATGCGAAACATGGATCACATAGAATTGCACCGCGGAGGACGCGAGGAAGCGTTTCCCGAGACCGCCGAAGACTGGCCCTATATTGCCGAACGCGCAGAATTCGCTCGCTATCCGGGCAATTCCGTCCCCTGGCACTGGCATTCCGAAGTTGAGCTTTTCTACATGGAGCAGGGAGCGATTGACTATCGAACGCGCGCGGCTCATGAGCACGTACGCTTTGAGGAAGGGTCCGCCGGCTTTATCAACGGCGGCGTTTTGCACAGCACGCTGCAATCACCCAATTCGGCACCAGCCATTCAAATGTTGCATATCTTTCAGCCGTCGATGCTCGGCGATCCCGCGGGACGCCTTCAAAAGCGCTATATCAATCCTTTGCTGCAATGTCGAGGCGTCGATGTGCTCAAATGGTCGCCCACCAACTCCGACGATATGCCCTTTATCGATTTGCTAAAGAGTTCCTTTAACCACGACCTTCAACGGCCGCAGAACGAGATGGCGCTTCGGAATAGCTTGTCAGAGCTCTGGATTCAGATTTACGCCAAGGCTGAACCGCTCTTTTCCTCCGACAACGCCTCTTGGATGACCAACCGCGACGTACAGTTCAAGGCAATCCTGGACTATATCCGTGCAAACTATGCAGCCGCTATAGATGTGCCCCAGATGGCATCTGCAGCCGGCGTAAGCGAAAGAGAGTGTTACCGCATTATCGAAACTTGCGCAGGAACGACCCCGGCGACATATCTGCGCGCATACCGCGTAAACCGTGCTTGCGAACTTTTGGCACACACCACGCGAACGGTCCAGACAGTCGCGCGCCAATGCGGCTTTGCGACAGCAAGCCATCTTGGCCAGGTATTTAAAGAACAAATGGGATGCACTCCTTCGAGCTATCGAGCAGCGAGTCAGAATCTCGATAGTACCAGGCAGAAATCCCGCTAGCCCTTCTTCTGTCACTGCATCAAACTTGCAGGCAAACAACGGATAGGAGCTACTATATGAAGTACTTTGACTATATCGTGTTTGACGTTGATGGGACATTGGCAGATACAGAAGAAAGCGTGCTGTCATCGCTTGGCCAGATTATCCAAGAAGAAACCGGCAAAACGCTCCCCCGACACGAGCTTGATTTTGCCCTCGGCATACCCGGCAAGAACGCCCTTGAGAAACTTGGAATCTACTCACAGGCAACGCTGGATCGCTGGTGCCAAGTTGCCGCCAGCTTTAAAAGCACCATCAGCGTGTTTCCCGGCTTGCACGAAGTTATCGCAACACTCTCCGACAACGGCTGCAAACTTGGCATCGTCTCCTCACGCGCGCGCGACGAATACGCAGAAGAAATTGCACCCCTTGGCTTCGATAAGTATTTTGAGCACATCATCCTTGTCGAAGACACAACCGAACATAAACCCGCACCCGCTCCCATGCTCGAATATCTCCGGCGTACGGGCGCGAATCCTGGCAACGTCGTCTACGTTGGCGACACCGTCTACGACGAACAATGCGCAACTTCGGCAGGAGTCAGTTTTGCCAGAGCGGCATGGGGATCACACCAAGACATCCCAAACGCCACCTACAACCTCAAAACCCCCAACGACCTGCTAACCCTAACAACCAAGTAACCCCCCGCGCCCCACCCTTTCAGCCCCAACGCCACAAGGGCGACGATCTCGAGTAGGTCAACCCGGGAGGGACGAGGGCTTAGTTCCCCAATCTTTCCGCAGGGGGCAAAAAGCAACGTCTTATTTTTCCGACACTAACGCCACAAGGGCGATTGAGCAGGACGGTTTGGGCGGGTCCCGTACTTAGTTTCCAAAATCATTCCGCAGCGCGAAGGCCCCCGTTGTCAACGCTTCGAAGAAGCAAGACAACGGGGGCCTTCATGCGCGAGGACGTTTTGGAAACTAAGTACGGGACCCGCCCAAACCGTCCGGTGGGATCAGAGTACCCTTGCTGTTACTCTGCTTTGCCCACAGAGTTGAGGTTGGTCATGCGAATCTTAACCAGCTCGGTGATCTCACGCATGCCCTCCTTGGCCGGCTTCTTGGGATCGAAGCAAGCAGGGTTCTCGGCCATGTAGGCCATGAAGCCCTTGGTGTAGGCCTGACGCAGCTCGGTGGCGTAGTTAACCTTGCAGATGCCGTTCTTCACAGCCTCGGCAACCTGCTCATCGGGCACACCGGAGGTGCCGTGCAGAACCAGCGGCACGTCGACGGCGTCGCGAATGGCCTTGACCACGGACTGCTCGATGTGCGGATCGCTCGTGTACACACCGTGGCTGGTGCCAACGCCAATTGCGAGGGAGGTGCAGCCGGTACGCTCGACGAACTCCTTGGCCTCGGCAGGATCGGTGTAGGGGCTCTCGCCCTCAACCGCGGGACCGTCGTCCTCCTTGCCGCCAACCTTACCGAGCTCGGCCTCGACGGGCACGCCCATGGCGCGGCCAGCGTCGGCAACGGACTTGGTCAGGGCGATGTTGTCCTCGAAGGACTCGTGCGAACCGTCGATCATGACAGAGGTGTAGCCCGTGCGGAAAGCCTGCATGCAGCGGTCATAGCCATCGCCGTGATCGAGGTGCAGAGCGACGGGCACGGAAGCGCGCTCGGCGGCAGCCTTGACCATGCCGTAGAAGTAGTCCAGACCAGCGGTCTTGATGGTGCCCGGGGTGGTCTGCATGATGACGGGGGACTTGGTCTCCTCGGCAGCGGCCAGAACGGCCATAACAAACTCGAGGTTCTCGACGTTGAACGCGCCAACAGCGTAGTGGCCGGCCTGAGCGTCCTTGAGCATCTTTTCGGTGGTAACAAGTGCCATGAGCGTTTGCTCCTCTCCCTCGCCCGCATCTGGACATCGGGCGTAGTTGTTCACAAGGCGTTTTACCTTGCGTTTTGCTGCGCTCATTGTATGAAATTCAGCAGCTTTGCACGTGCGAGATATTGAGCCCATGCAGGTCAATACAGTCATTTTTGAAAAGCAAACGGAAGGAATTTGAGCCGAGTGGACATGTTCGATATTGAATTTTGTGCGTTCAGCGTCTTTCTTTTATAGAAAAGATAAGTAATCGAAAGGCGTTTTCTTACTCAAAAAGAAAATGAACGAAAATAGACTCAACACAATTCCTGCAAATTTCAGACGATGATGGAGCAACTATGGCCCATGCAACAACCCGAGCTTTCGCCGATGAGCGTCGTGCCGCCATCATGGAGATGCTCGAGCATAATGCCTCGGTGCAGGTAGCAGAAATCGCCCAGACCTTTGGTGTGTCCTCCGTCACCGCCCGCGCCGACTTGGACGCCCTCGCCGAGTCCGGCAAGCTGCGCCGCACGCATGGTGGCGCTGTGTCGCTCCAGAAGCGGCTGACCGTATCCACCCAGGATCGCCGCATCAACGTCAATGTCGCCGCCAAGCAGGCCATCGCACAAAGCGCCATTGAACTCGTCGGCAACGGTGACACCCTGCTCGTCGACTCGGGCACCACGGCGCTCGAGTTTGTCCGGCTCCTCGATCAACGCGACGGTATCACCGTCATCACAGCAGACATTACCATTGCCGATTATATCGACGAGAGCATGCCCTCGGTCGATGTCGTCATGCTGGGCGGGGCGCTGCGCAAAGGCCATCGTTATCTGTACGGACCGCTCACTATGCAGGCGCTTCAAACGGTCCACGCCGACCTTGCCGTCATGTGCCCCGGCGCTTTTGTTCCCGGCTGTGGCTTTACGACCGACTTTCCGCAGATGGCCGAGACCAAAACAGCCATGATCTCCGCCGCCCGTCAAAGCGTCGCCCTCATGGACAACAGCAAGGTTAACGGACGAGGCATGTACCGCTTTGCCGAACTGACCGATGTCAACACCATCGTGATGGACCGCGACCCCGATCATGCCGTCGCCACCTCGATCGCCGAGGCCACTGACAGCTCACGCCCAGCCCTCGTCATCGCCGGCGCTTAAACAAAAACCACCACAAAGGTCTCCTTTGTGGTGGTTGAGCATCAGAAGTGAATGTGTCGCTACTTGGACAGCTCGTCGGCGAGAACCTCGATCTGAGCGCGCGAGGCGTCGTTGAGCGAACCCAGGACGGTCACCTTGTTCTGCGCCAGGGTGATATCCTTCATACCCTCGAGCTCCTTGGTCATAACCTTGGCAGCAGCGGGCGCCCAGGAGCCAGCCTCGACAAGTGCCACGGTACGGTTCTGATAGGCATGCTCGGCGAGCGTGTGGATAAAGGTGCTCATGCACGGGAAGATCTCGCCCTGATAGGTAACGGAGGCGAGCACCAGACGGTCGTAGCGGAACGCATCCTCAACGGCCTCGGCCATATCGTCACGAGTCAGATCGAAGGTGGAAACCTTCTGGCCGCGAGCCTCGAGCGCGGCGGCGAGCTCCTCGGCGGCAGCTTTCAGATTGCCGTACACGCTCGCGTAGGCAATCGTGATGCCCTCGTCCTCGGGCTGATAGCTCGACCAGGTGTTATACGTATCGAGGTAGTAACCCAGGTTCTCGGTGAGCACAGGACCATGAAGCGGGCAGATGATCTTGATGTCCAGATTGGCAGCCTTCTTGAGCACGGCCTGCACGAACTTACCGAACTTGCCCACGATGCCAAAGTAATAGCGGCGAGCCTCGCAGGCCCACCCTTCCGGATCCTCGATGTCGTTGGCGCCGAACTTGCCAAAGCCGTCGGCACTAAAGAGGACCTTGTCGGTGGCATCATAGGAGAAGAGCACCTCGGGCCAGTGCACGTTGGGAGCGCCGATAAAGGTTAGGCTGTGGCCGCCCAGATCGAGCACGTCGCCCTCTTTGACGACCATCTTGCGCTCGGGGTAATCGGTGCCAAAGTAATTGACCATCATGCGGAAGGCGCCCATGCTGGCTACAATCTGTGCCTGGGGGTAGCGCTCCATAAAGGCGGCGATGCCAGCAGAGTGATCGGGCTCCATGTGATGGATAACCAGGTAGTCGGGCGTACGTCCATCGAGCGCGGCCTCGAGGTTGCCAAGCCACTCGTTAACAAAACCACCGTCGACCGAATCGGCAACAGCGATCTTCTCGCCCAAGATAACGTAGCTGTTGTATGCCATACCGTTCTCAGACACATCGTACTGGCCCTCGAACAGGTCAATGTCGTGATCGTCGACGCCAATGTAGCGGATATCCTTGGTGATCTCCATCAGGCAAAGCCTCCTAGATAGACAAAATAACTCGTCTATCATAGCACTCGGCAGCATTCCAACTGTTATCTGCCGGCATCCTTACCGATTGTTATTGAAATACGATAAATCGCCGTTTACCTGCGCAAACTATGAGCGTGGCATCGCCGTGCTATGTCGAATAATGAGCTGGCCGGGAATACGAATGGCAACGGTTTTGCCCGCCGTACCCGCCTCGGGAACCGCATGCTCAAACACCTCGCGCCCACGTTGATGCAAGTCGAATCGAACGGTCGTAAGCTCGTTATGCGCGACAAAATCATCGAGCGAATCGTCGACACCCACCACGCTCACGTCCTCGGGCACGCGCAGACCGCTATCGCGCAGCGCGGCAATCGCGCCATTTGCCATCTGGTCGTTTGCCGCGTAAATCGCCGTCATGGTGCGGTCGTGCTCGGCCAGATATCTGCCGGCCTCGTAACCGCTGTTGGCAGACCAGTCGCCCTCGAGCGGCGCCTGCGGCTGAATGTGCTTACGCTCGAGCGCATCCTGCCAGCCAGCACGGCGAAATTGCTCGTCGACCGAGAACGACGGGCCGCCAATATAGCGAATCTGCCCGTGCCCCAGCTTAAACAGGTGATCCATGAGCAAGAGCGAGCAGCCGTAATGGTCGGAGTCGACCGTGGTCACGCGCGGGTGCGCGTACATGGTAACGATGACCGTGCCAATGCCCGGCAGTGGATCAAACGTCTCAAAATCGGGCGCCATGCGGCTCATGCCGATGATGATACCGTCCACGGGCAGCGCGGCCATACGACGTGTGGCCTCGGCAAGCGAGAATTCCTCGGTCTTGGACATCTCGACCAGCGTGATGGCGCAATTATGCTCGCGAGCAGCGCTGGCGATGCCGTCAATCATTGAGAGGTTGCCAAACTTGGTGACATCGTTGACGCACAGGCCGACCGAATGGTAACGGCCGTCGCGCAGCGAGCGACCGGCATAACTCGGACGAAAGCCGAGTTCTTGCATAGCAGCCTGCACGCGCTGGCGCGTCTGCTCGTTAACGTTGGGCAAGCCGTTGGCGACGCGCGAAACCGTCTGCTGCGAAACGCCAGCAGCGCGGGCGACGTCAGCCATGGAGATCGGACGCGTACCTGTATCGTTGGACGGGCGCCTTGCCACAGGATCACCTTCACCCTTGCGAGATCTGAATAGCGTGAATGTCGGCCCGGGCAGAAACACGCCCCGCGCCGAGGTCCGCTATCGTCGGACGCATGTTAACGTACTCTACTTTTTCTATCTGCATCTCTTCTGCTTTATAAGTCCATACGGCAGTACCGTTCACGGCTGTATTTCTACCGATTACCAGATTCTCAAAAAGTGGCAAGCGATGTGTTATGAGTACGTTAACATAGCCCGTAACGTGCGGTATCGTGAACACTTGGTTCATGCCGCTACAAGTTGTTAACGTACTCATAACGACGCAAAACCCACCCGGGCGCGCCAAGGAAAGGACCCCCATGACCACCCCCGACGAAAAGACATTCGCCACGCTCACCAAGCTGTTCGAGGAGGAGTTTGGCCCCATCGGCGACCGCCAGGTGCTCTATGTGCACGCGCCCGGCCGTTCCGAGATCAGTGGCAACCACACCGACCACGAGGGTGGCCACGTTATCGCCGGCTCGCTCGATGTCGCTGTCGACGGCATCGCCGTGGCAACCGATTCCAACAAGGTTCGCGTAGCCGACGAGGGCTATCCCACGTTTGAAATCGCGCTCGGCACGCTAGACGTGCAGGAGTCCGAGAAGGGCACGTCCGCAAGCCTCGTGCGCGGTATGGCCCACGAGATTGCAGCCCTTGGCGTTGAGCCTCACGGCTTCGATTTTGCTTTCACCTGCTCCGTCCCCTCGGGCGGCGGCCTTTCCAGCTCCGCTGCCGTCGAGGCCGCATACGGCCGCGCCATGGAGACGCTCTGGGGCGCGCCCGCCATTGAGCCCGTCGCGCTCGCGCAGATGAGCCAGCGCACCGAGAACAACTATTACGGCAAGCCCTGCGGTCTGATGGACCAGGCCGCTGTGTGCCTGGGCGGCCTTGCCTACATGGACTTTGAGGACCAGGCTCAGCCTAAAACCCAGAAGCTCGAGCTCAGCTTTGAGGATCACGGCTATGCGCTCGTGCTCGTTAAGGTCGGTGCCGACCACGTGGCCGCCACCGACGACTATGCCGCCGTTCCGCGCGAGATGCAGGACGTCGCCGCCGAGTTTGGCAAGACACGCCTGTGCGAGGTCGACGTGGCCGACTTTGACGCCAAGCTCCCCGAGCTGCGCGCCAAACTGGGCGACCGCGCTTGTCTGCGCGCCGTTCACTACTGGTACGAGAACGGCCTGGTCGACAAGCGCTGGGCGGCCCTGAACGCCGGCGATATCGATCAGTTCCTGGTCCTGACGCGCAAGTCGGGCGCCAGCTCTGCCATGTACCTGCAAAACGTCGTTGCCAAGCTGGGCTCCGAACAGCCCTCGATGTATGCCCTGGCACTGGCCGAGCATGTACTCGACGGCCGCGGCGCCGTCCGCATCCACGGCGGCGGCTTTGGCGGCACCATCCAGGCCTTTGTGCCGCTCGATCTGGTCGACACCTTTATTACCAAGATGAACAGCTGGCTGGGCGAAGGTTCTGCCCGCCACTACGCAATTTCTGACAAGGGGGCTTATGCGGCATGGCTGTAATGACCGACGTGCGCGAGGCTGCGCAGGGCCTCATCGAATATGCCATCCACCGATCGATGGTCGGACAGGATGACCGCATCTGGGCCTACAACACCATTCTCGAGTGCATCGGTGCTACGGGCCCAGCGCTTGACATGGCCTGGGCGCTCCAGGTTGAGAAACTCTCACTTTTGCACCCCGATACGCTCCCCGACTTTGACCTGGAGGGCACGCTTGCCGCGCTTTCCGAGGCTGCCGTTGCCAACGGCGCCGCCGAGGACACGGCATCGGGCCGCGATCGCATTGCTATGCGCATCATGGGTGCGCTCATGCCGAGGCCTTCGGTTGTAAACGAAGAGTTCAACGGCCGCATGGGCGTCAACGAGCCCCGCGCCGCGACCGACTGGTTCTACGGTCTGTGCTGCGACGCCGGCTACGTGCGTCGTGCCGCCATCGCGCGCAATATCAAATGGAGCACCCCCACCAACTGGGGCGACCTGGAGATCACCATCAACCTGTCAAAGCCCGAAAAGGATCCGCGCGACATTGCCGCGGCCGGTGCCGCCAAGAACACGGGCGAGAAGTATCCTGCCTGCCAGCTCTGCATCGAAAACGAGGGCTACCCCGGACGTTCCGCTGCAGCCGACGGCGGTGCTCACCCCGCTCGCCAGAACCTGCGCGTTATCCCGATCCAGCTTGACGGCGAGCGTTGGGGCTTCCAGTACAGCCCGTACGCGTACTTTAACGAGCATTGCATTGCCATGAGCTCCGAGCATCGTCCGATGCACGTCGATCGCAAGGGCCTGACCTGTCTGCTCGACTTTGTGGACCTGTTCCCGCACTACTTTATCGGTTCCAACGCCGACCTGCCCATCGTGGGCGGCTCGATCCTGTCGCACGACCACTTCCAGGGCGGCGCGCACGAGTTCCCGATGATGCACGCGACCGAGGTTTCGCAGTTTAGCGTGCCCGAATTTGACCAGGTCACCGGCACCGTGCTGCAGTGGCCGCTCTCGGTGCTGCGCCTGCGCTCGCACGACCGTGCTCAGCTGCTCGATGCCGCCGAGAAGATTATCCTCGCCTGGCGCGAGTGGACCGACGAGTCCGTGGGTGTCATCGCACACACGACCGACGGCGTAGCGCACAACACCGTGACGCCCGTCATCCGCCGCGTGGACTCGCGCGGCAATGCTGGCGGCGAGATCTACGAGGCCTACCTGGCGCTTCGCTGCAACATCACGACCGACGAGCATCCGCTGGGCGTTTTCCACCCGCATGCCGAGTATCACCATATTAAAAAGGAAAACATCGGCCTGATCGAGGTCATGGGCCTGGCCATTTTACCGCCGCGTTTGGTTCCCGAGCTTGGTGCCGTTCGCGAGCACCTGCTGGCAGCCAAGGCTGACGCAAGCTACGATCTTGCCGCCGCACTCGAGGGCGACGACCTTTGCCGCAGCCACACCGCGTGGGCCCTGGACGTCTACACCCGTCGTGCCAATGAGCTTACGGCCGATAACGCCATCGACATCCTGCACGAGGAGGTCGGCGTGGTGTTTGGCCACGTGCTCGACAACGCCGGCGTCTTTAAATGGGACGAGGCCGGCCGCGCCGCCCAACAGCGCTTCATCGACTCGCTGTAGCACGCGAGCTCGAACGCACGCACTTAACAAATAGCGCCTACACGACAACGGCGCCCGCCGGCAACATCGCCGGCGGGCGCCGTTTTCTGATGCAAGGGTAGCTAATTTGCACCAAAACAAGGAGTGTTCCAAACTGCCGGCAGAGAAGGAGCGCCCCAGGTGCCGACCTAAACCCCACATTATTCGATGGAAAAACGTGGTTACCTCCCACATTATTCGATGGAAAAACGTGGTTTACTCCCACATTTTTCGATGGAAAGACCAAGACGGTCTTATACTAACCATGATCGTTAGGGGGCAGTATGCAGCGACAGCTAATGGACGAACTCATCGCTTGGAAATCTAGGTCAAACCGCAAGCCCCTCCTGCTTAAGGGGGCCCGCCAGACGGGAAAAACCTGGCTTCTCAACGAATTCGCAGGCCAGCAGTATCAAAACGTCATCCGTTTTGACTTTATGCTCGAACCGGGCGCACGTTCGCTGTTCGACGGAAGCCTTGACCCCAAACGCATCATCTCCCAGATAGAGCTCCTGCGCGGCCAGACCATAACGCCGACAGACACGCTCATCATCTTCGACGAAATCCAAGAGGCACCGCGTGGCATCACCTCGCTCAAATACTTCAACGAGCTGGCGCCGGAATACCATATCATGGCAGCCGGCTCCTATATGGGGCTCGCGCTCCGACGCGAAAACGAGTCGTTCCCCGTCGGCAAGATCGACCAGCTCACCATGCGCCCCATGGGGTTTGTTGAGTTCGTTCGTGCCGTCGATGGCGATCCACTCGCAGATGCCATCCTTGCCGCAGACATGGACCTGCTGGCAAACGTTTCCGAAAAGCTCGAGCGCCTGCTCAAGGAATACCTCGTTGTCGGTGGCATGCCAGAAGTTGTCTCCGCTTTTGCCGCCTCCCACGATTTCATCGAGGCCCGCAGGCTTCAGCAGCAAATCATCGAAGCTTATGAATCCGATTTTGGCAAGCATGCGCCAGCCCGCATCGTCGAGCGCATGAGGCTGGTTTGGAAATCCCTTCCCGGCCAGCTCGCAAAGGAAAACAAGAAGTTCGTCTACGGCGCGCTTCGTCCCGGGGCGCGCGCACGCGATTTTGAGGAAAGCCTCCAGTGGCTCATGGACTATGGAATCGTTCATAAGGTACCACGTGTTTCCGCCCTAAGAGCACCGCTCACAAGCTACGAGGACCTCTCGGGCTTCAAGCTGTTCTGCATCGACACCGGCATCCTCGGAGCACTCTCCGGCCTCACGCCAGCCATTGTTCTGAACGGGCCCGCTGTTTTTACGGAGTTCAAAGGCTCGCTGACCGAGCAATACGTCGCACAGGAGCTTTTGCTCCAAGGCAATACCCCCGCGTATTGGTCATCCTCCTCCGGCAATGCAGAGACTGACTTTGCCGTCGACCATGCGGGGACCGTGCTTCCGCTCGAGGTCAAGGCGGCAGAGAATCTCAAAGCAAAGAGCCTGAGGATTGCCTGCGAGAAGTTCAAGCTCGAGCGCTGCGTGAGAACATCGTTAGCGGCATATAGAGACGAAGGCACGCTCGTCAATATTCCGCTCTGGGAGATTGGGCAAATCGACAAGCTGGCATAGGCGCTGTGGAGGGGGTGCCCCGTAAGGAGTGTCCCAAACTGCCGGCAAAAAAGGAACGTCTCTATCTGCCGCATTCCCGAAGCAAGGCGACGCCGATGTTTTGGCAACGGCAGCGAGCGGGCCGCATTTGAGACAAGGTGACGTGAAACGAAAGGGCGCTGACCTTCTGGTCGCGCCCTTGAAGTTGAACGTCAGATTGTCCAAATGCGGCCCGCGCAGCGTCGGCAGGTTACGGCGTTTGGTAAAACGCCGTAACTCAACGCCGTAACTCTACAGCTCCGTTACTTCAACGTTGTTGAAGATCTCGTCCCAGCGGTCCATGACCAGGTGGCCGGTCTTGGGATCCATGGCGTTGAGCTTGCCGCAGGTATTGGCGGTCTTGAGCACCGTGACGTCGTCGGCGCCGGCGGCAATGGCATGTGCAAAGCCGGCGATGGTCGAGTCACCGGAACCCGTCGCGTTCACAGCCGCAATCGCAGGCGTCTTGGCGCGGAACGCGCGGCCCTCATGGAAGCCCACCGAACCGGCAGCGCCCATCGAAACGACAACCCAGGGAATACCGGCAAAGCGGTCATCGGCGGCAAGCGCCTCGCGCAGGGCATCGACATCATCGGTCGTAAAGGACGTACCCAGCAGGCCGTTAATCTCGGTCAGGTTGGGCTTTACGAGCTCGGGCTTAGCGTCGGACTCCAGCGCGGCCTCCAGCGATGCACCCGAGGTGTCGAGCAGCACCTTGGCGCCCGCCTCCTCGGCGATCTTGACGAGCCCGGCATAGTAGCCGGCATCGACGCCACGCGGCAATGAGCCCGAAAGCGTCACAACGTCCGCCTTCGCTGCAAGCTCGGCGAACTTGGCAGTAAAGGCCTCGAGCTCAGCCGGGGCGATCTGCGGGCCGCTCTCCAGCAGCTCAGTCTGATTACCCTCGTGCAGAATATTCAGGCAAATGCGCGTCTCACCGGCGATGGGCACAAAGTCGTTCTTGACGCCGTCGGCATCCATAAGCTCGGCCATATAGGCACCCATGTGGCCGCCGAGCAGACCGGTCGCGAGCACATCGTCGCCCAACTGCAGCAGCACACGGCTCACGTTGAGGCCCTTGCCGCCAGCGGTCTTTTCGGGCGTCACACGGTTAACATCGTCGATGATCAGCTTGTCGAGCTGATAGCGCGTATCAATCGACGGGTTCATGGTAACGGTCAGAATCATGTTGAACCCCTGTTTAGAAAACCGGCCCGCGCCCCATCACAGAAACGCGAGCCGTCAACGGACTAGTTAATTACGCCGGATACCCGCTAATCATGGTATTCGCCGCGGTCCCACTTCTCGAGGAACTCGTCAAAAAAGTGCGGGTCAGCCTGAGCCTCGGCGTCGGCCTTATTGCAGGCATCGATCTTGGCGATCAGGGCATCGTGCTCGGGGGTCTTCTCGTAGGGCTCCTCCAGGAAGGCAAGCATGATATCGGCCATCAGGAACTCGCCGGTGATCTTGCCGCCAAAGCCCACGATGTTGGCGTTGAGCTCGCGACGGGCATACAGGGCAGAGGTCATGTCGCGGACCAGGGCGCAACGGGCGCCGGGAACCTTGTTGACGGCGTTGGTGATGCCGATGCCGGTGCCGCACAGGGCCACGCCAAAGTCGGCCTTGCCGCTGGCAACAGCCTCGCCCACGGCCTTGCCGTAGATGGGATAGTGCGTACGGGTGTGGCTGTAGGTGCCGCAGTCGAGCACCTTGTAGCCAGCCTGCTCCAGGCGGTCGGCCAGATAGATCTTCTCGTCCGTAACGATATGGTCGCAACCGATTGCGATGGTCTTCTTCATCAGAACGTCCTTTCGTCTGAATTCACAAGTTGAGGTAGAAGTTCGAGTTCTCGGTGGCTCTCGTTAGGCCATCTTGTTGAGCATGTCGACACGGATCTGGTGACGGCCGCCGGCGTACTGGGCACGCAGGAACTCACGGGCGATCTTCTTAGCGACCTCGGTGCCCACAACGCCCGGGCCCATGGTGACCATGCGCGAGCCGTTGTGCTCGCGGGTCATGTAAGCGGAACGCTCGTCGGAAATGTTGGCGACGACCATGCCCTTGATCTTGACGGCGGCCATATAGGAGCCGACGCCGTACTTATCGAATGCGAAGCCCTGGGAATCCTTGTGCTCCAGCAGGTCCTTGGCAACGGCGGTCGCGGAATCGACAAAGTCCGCGGCAGGGGTCTCGGAATAGTCGACGACCTCGTGACCGTCGGCGATGAGCATCTCCTTGATGGACTCCTTCATCGACATACCGTCGGCATCGGAAGCGATTACAACCCTCATGACATCCTCCTTGAGAGATACGCAGGTGCGTAGTTTCTGTTTGGAAGTGTTGAATCGCATTCAGGTCCGGGCATCTGAATGTGCGGTTCTTCACTGTTCATGTTTATTTGAACACATTCGAACAGTAACTGCAACAACTATTTGTTTATCTTTGTTCTTTTTTGAACAAATACCGTTCACAGATGATTGCTGACCGTTTGGACCGGGCGCGGACGTAGCGACCATGTGTTCAACAAACAAAAGGGCGGCCGAGAACGTGTCTCGACCGCCCTTCTCACGGTTGATCTTCCAAAGATCGCTTTGCCGCCTACTCAGACTGCCCGCTCTTCTTGGCATGTTTGGACGGACCGCTCAAGAAACGACCCGTCAGATAGTTCGCGGGACCGGAGATATCGATCCCCAGCAGCACGTGTCCTAGCCATAGGAACGCCGCGAGCACCAGTAGAGGAATCACACACGAGGTCACGATCATCACGATGACGCCTTCGATGAGGTCGGTCACCTGCTGCACGATCTCGTCGGTCATCTGCTTGGCACCACTGGTTACCGACGTAACAAGGCTCGATGCCCCATCGGTCAACTGCTCGAGCACGTTTTTGGACTCCGTGGCCTCGGATTTTTTCTTGTTCGATTTTGAGCTGGTCTCGGCTGACTTGTCCGTGGTGTCGGCTGCGTCCGCAGCCTTTTGCTCAGCTTGCTCAATACTTACGCGATACGTTTCATCGACCTTCTGCGACACCCATACGCTCGCGGGTACGAGCGCCATGCCGATCACGGCAACCACCAGCACGCGTGTCGCCACACGGCGCAGGACGGCGCTCGTACTCCAGCGCCCGTGAACGCCGAGCGACACCGCAAAGAGCACCAACGCAAACGGGATTAAGATGCCCAAGCCAACCGACCACAAAATAGTCAGCAGATATTTCTCTAGGTATAGCACGGCAAGCACGATACCAAGGTTGCCTGAAAGCTGTGCGAGCTGCTCGGCGACCGGCGTTCCCGTATCACCAGGCAGCGCGGTAATGCCCGCAGACAGCGCCACGCACGAGGTTGTGAGCGCCAATACGTTACCTTTCTTTTGATCGATGACCTCGATGGTAGAGTCCCAAGTTTTGGTATCGGCGAAATGCGGACGAGCTACAAAGCCCGACAGCAGCGCCAGTACCACGAGCGCAACGATAAGGCCAATCTGCAGCTTTTTGTTTGCGCACACGACATCGGACAGGCTGGGCTGCAGCTCGGTTACCGTCGTGTGCTCGGTTATCTGGACAGGACGCCCATGAGCCATCTCGTGCGCGTCTCTTTTTTGTATTGACCCGTTATCCGGCATTTGGATACCTCCTCAGTCCGGGGCTTAATGCGAAAGGAAGTATACCCACCGAGCAAAAATCGAACGGGAGGACCAACGGAGCGCACCAAGACTGTCCCCAATGACTATCACGGGATGAGTTGCGGTGGAATAGGGATTGTTTTGCGCCCGCCGGCCCCTATTCAGTCCCTATTTCACCGCAACTTGGAGGAGAACAGAAAAAGCCCTGCTGCGGATAGCGGCAGAGCTTTTGGAAGGGGACGAAGTTGTGAGGGCTCGTTAGGCGAGCTTGGCCTCGAGCTCGGCGATGCGCTTGTAGGCATCGATGGTAAAGCGGGTCTGCTTCTCCAGAATCATGGTGGTCATCAGGGTGTCCTGAGCGTGGGCCATGATGAAGGTCATCTCCATCTCGCCGCCGCCGGCCTCCTGCGAAAGCAGCTTGGTCTGCGTGTCGTGAGCGCCGATGAGCGCGTCGCTGGCATCCTTGTGCAGCTGCTCGGCCTTCTCAAAGTCACCCTCGCGGGCGGCATCGAGTGCAGCGAGCAGGTCGGTCTGGGCGTCACCCGCGTATGCGACGATCTCGAATCCAACCATCGAGATTTCTTCTTTGGTTGCCATATTGCGTTCCTTTCACACATGAACCAATGGAGAGCATCGCGTCCGGGCATACGCGCTGCGTTGTGTATGTCAGAAACATTAACATTCAAACAAAAAAGAACAATCCAAAACGCAATATCAGGCTATGAACGGTCGATTTTCACCCGTGAACGGTTTTTAAACCATTTCGAACAATATCAAACACAAAGAAGCTCGACCCAAACAGGTCCGCACCTTAGCGCAGACCGCGTACCGTATCGCCCTCGATGAGCACGCCGGGGATCAGCATGTGCTCCACGCTAGGTGCGACGCCCTCGGCGCCGGCAATCTTATCGACCGCCCACATGCCAACGCGCTTGTTATCAAAACGCACCGTAGTCAGGCGACGGTCGGGCACGATATCGCCCAGGCTGTCATCAACACCCACCACACTCACGTCCTCGGGCACGCGCTTTCCGCGCGACTCGAGTCCGCGAATGCAGCCGTAGGCCATGGCATCGTTGGAGGCATAAATGGCCGTGCAGGTCGGATCATCCGCAAGCACCTGGCCGGCGGCATATCCGCTCTGTGCCGTCCAATCGCCACGGACGAGTCGCGGCGGCTCAATACCATGCGCACGCAATGTCTCACGCCAGCCCTCCTCGCGCCGCATGCCCGAAAGCGAGCGCTCGGGACACGAGATAAAGTGCACGGTCTTGTGCCCCTGCTCCAGCAAGTACTCGACCACCTGGCGCGAGCAATCGAACTGGTCGTTATCGACCGTCGAGCACAGCGGGTGCTCCAGCATGGTAACGAGCACCGTCTGCATACCGGGCAGCGGCTCAAAGGTGCCAAAGTCCGCCGGCATGCGGTTCATGATCACAACCATACCGTCCACCGGCAGTGCGCTCATACGCGACGATGCGCTCTCGAGGGTATAGGGGTGTCCATCTACTTTCGTGAGGGTGATGGCATAGCCGTGTTTGTCGGCGGCGGCGGCAAAGCCCTCCATACGGTCGAGATTGCCGGTGCCGGTAATGTTGAACATGGCGACGCCGACGGTCTTAAACTTGCCGCGGCGCAGCGATCGACCGGCAAAATTGGGGCGATACCCCAGCTCGCGCATGGCGGCACGCACGCGCTCCTTGGTCTCGGGGCGCACGCTGGGCGAATCGTGCACCGTACGCGAGACTGTCTGCTCCGAGACGCCCGCGAGACGCGCCACATCCTTAACGGAAACCGATTTTTTAACAGCGGCCATAGGTCGATCTTTCTATGTCGACGATGCCATTGGTGGCACCCTACGCAGTCATTTTTAACGCCTTCAAGTATATCCAACGCCTCCCCCACCATACGCTCACCACCCAAAACCTACCGTTCACCGACATTTTTGCTTCCCCAAACGGCTTTTGGCGCCCAAATGTTAACGTTGCCATTGTGCAAACACAGAGCCACCGGGCGGCTCAAACGTTTACGCATAAGGAATCGACGGTTCGCAGGCACAGGAACCACCGGTTCGTGTCTTTTTTTGTGTCGCAAAATGGCAACGTCAACATTTTGGCAACCGAACGCCAAAAGCTACCATCGTTGCTAACCCACCGACTCTTAGGAGCATTGCATGGAGCAACTCATCGCCACCATCGAAAAAGGCCAGCCCTTTTTCAACGCGATCGCCCGCAACAAGTACCTCAAGGCGATCCGCGACGGCTTTATCTCCGTCATCCCCATCATCATCTTCTCGTCCATCTTCTGCCTGGTAGCCTCGGTCCCCAACATCTGGGGTTTCTACTGGCCTGATGACATCAACAACGCCCTGTGGAAGTGTTACAACTACTCCATGGGCATCCTGGCCATCGCCTGCGCCGCCACCACGGCCAAGCACTTCGCCGACGCGCAGAACCGCGACCTGCCCAAGAACAACCAGATCAACTTCATCTCGTGCATGTGCGCGGCCATCATCGGCTTCTTGCTCCTTTCGAGCGACACGATCGCCACGGACGCTGCCAGCGGCTTCAACACCACTTACCTTGGTTCCAAGGGCCTGCTGACCGCCTTCATCGCTGCGTTTGTGACCGGCATCATCTACAAGTTCTTCATTAAGCGCAACATCACCGTCAAGATGCCCGAGCAGGTTCCGCCCAACATCTCGCAGACCTTTAAGGACATCATCCCCTTCTCCGTCTGCATCACCGTCTTTTGGGTCTTTGACATCGTCTTCCGCGCTGCTTTTGGCTTCTGCTTTGCCCAGGGCGTCATCCAGGTGTTCCAGCCCCTGTTCACCGCTGCCGACGGCTACATCGGCCTCGCTGTGATCTACGGAGCCATGAGCCTCTTCTGGTTCGTCGGCGTCCACGGCCCCTCGATCGTTGAGCCCGCCATCGCCGCCGCCCTCGTTGCCAACATGACCGACAACCTGGCTGCATTCCAGGCCGGCGAGCACGCCTCCGCCGTCCTGACGCAGGGCGCCCAGTACTTCGTCGTCTGCATGGGCGGCACCGGCGCCACGCTCGTCCTGGTCTTTATGTTCTGCTTCTTGGCCAAGTCCCAGGAGATGCGCGCCGTCGGTAAGGCCGCCATCGTTCCCGTGTGCTTTGCCGTCAACGAGCCGCTGCTGTTCGCCGCGCCTATCGTGCTCAACCCCGTCTTCTTTGTCCCGTTTGTCTTTGCCCCGATCGCCAACATCTGGATTCTCAAGGTCTTTATCGACTTCTTGGGCATGAACGGCTTTATGTACACCCTGCCTTGGACCGTCCCCGGCCCCATCGGTACCATCATGGGCCTGGGCTTCCAGCCGCTCGCCTTTGTGATGCTCGCCCTTATCCTGGTCGTCGACTTTGTCCTGTACTATCCGTTCTTCCGTGCCTATGACGCCCAGAAGTGCGCCGAGGAGGCCGAGATCTCCCAGGAGGAGCTCGCCGCCAAGAACGCCGAGAAGGCCGCCAAGCTCAACGATGCCTTCCAGGGCAAGGCCGACGCCAAGAGCGTTGCCGCCGGCGCTGCTGCCGAGGCCGTGAAGTCCGACGCCCCCGCCGCTGCCACCACAGAAGCTACAGCCGCCAGCGACCTCAACGGCAAGCGCGTACTCGTGCTCTGCCAGGGCGGCGGAACCTCGGGCCTGCTCGCCAACGCACTGGCCAAGGCTGCCAAGGAGCGCGGCATCGATCTTGAAACCGCTGCCGAGGCCTATGGCAACCATGTCGACATGCTCCCCGACTTTGACCTGGTCGTCCTGGCCCCGCAGGCCGCCAGCTACCTGGCCGACCTGCAAAAGGACTGCGAGCGCGTGGGCAACAAGTGCGTCGCCTGCCGTGGCAAGCAGTACATCGAGCTCTCCCAGAACGGCGATAAGTCTCTCGCCTTCGTCTCCGAGCAACTCTCGAAGTAAGTAACGCTCAGGGCCAGCCGACCATCAGCAGCCGGCTGGCCCTTCGAATTAGACGATTGGATCATCATGTCCGTTAATCCTACTAGCGTCACCAACCCACCCGCGCAGTTTCCCGAGGACTTTGTCTTTGGCGGCGCCACTGCTGCCTACCAGGTAGAGGGCGAGACCCGCACTCACGGTAAGGGCAAAGTCGCCTGGGACGACTTCCTGGAGGCCCAGGGGCGCTTCTCCCCCGATCCCGCTTCGGACTTCTACAACCAGTACCCCGTCGACCTGGAACTGTGCGAGGAGTTCGGTATCAACGGCATCCGTCTCTCCATTGCCTGGAGCCGCATCTTCCCCAACGGCACCGGTGAGATTAACCCCGAGGGCGTCCAGTTCTATCACGACCTTTTCGCCGAATGCCACAAGCACCATGTTGAGCCGTTTGTCACGCTGCATCACTTCGATACGCCGCTTCCCCTCTTTGAGAAGGGCGACTTCCTCAACCGCGAGACAATCGACGCCTTTGTGGACTTTGCCACCTTCTGCTTTAAGGAGTACGCCGACCAGGTGACCTACTGGTTCACCTTTAACGAGATTTGGGCCGACGCCTCCAACACCTACATCGAGGGCACCTTCCCCGGTGGCGTCAAGGCGCATCTGGCCGAGGCCTTCCAGTGCGAGCACAACATGATGCTCGCCCACGCCAGGGCAGTACTAGCCTTCCATAACGGCGGTTTTAAGGGCAAAATCGGCGTCATTCAGTCGTTGGAGTTCAAGTATCCGCTCAACGAGAACGACCCCGCCGACATCAAGGCCGCCAACAACGAGCACGTGCTGCAAAACCAGTTCTTGCTCGACGCCACCTTCCGCGGCGACTACGCGCCCGACACCCTCGAGTGCGCCAACCGCCTGGCTGCCGTCTCGGGTGGCACCATCGAGATCCTAGACGAGGACCTCGAGATCATGCGCGAGGCCGCGCTCTACAACGACTACCTGGGCGTTAACAACTACCAGTGCCGTTTTTTGAAGGCTTACGATGGCGAGAACGACCTGCACCACAACGGTACGGGCGAGAAGGGCACCGGCCGCTGGCGCGTTAAGGGCATTGGCGAGCACGTGAACAAGCCTGGCATCCCCACCACCGACTGGGACTGGATCATCTATCCCGAGGGTCTGTTCGATCTGCTCGTCTACATTAAGCAGCGCTACCCCAACTACAAGCAGATCTTCATTACCGAGAACGGCATGGGCTACAAGGACCCCTACAAAGACGGCTTTGTGGACGACCAGCCGCGCATCGACTACATCGAGCAGCACCTGCGCTGGCTGCTCAAGGCCATGGAAGTGGGCGTCAACGTGGGCGGCTACTTCCTGTGGAGCCTGCAGGATCAGTTCTCCTGGACTAATGGCTACAACAAGCGCTATGGCTTCTTCTACGTTGACTTTGAGACCCAGAAGCGCACGCCCAAGGCAAGCGCCTACTGGTATAAGCACGTGGCGCAGACCCGTCGTCTGGACTAGTTAACGCCATCGGCCGCCGTGACCATCACGCTGCCGCGCACCTTACCATTCCCGATCGCATGGGCACAGCGTCCATGCACCTCTTTCCGTGTGGCGGATACGACCTTCCCGGTGGATGCTTCAGCATCCTTGGTCGTATCCGCCGTTTTTGTTTTTGGGCGGGCTGGGCCGCGTTCGTTTGTCTCGATCTGTAACATCTAACTCGCTTTTGGCCGTCTAACTGTTACAGATCAAGACAAAGATGATGACTGGGTAGACAAAATCTCAATCTGTAACACCTGGTCGAGTTTTTGGGTCCCAGCTGTTACAGATCGAGATGAACGAGCCGAGCACGTCTATGCCCGCAGATCCTTCACACTGGAGCGCTCGACCAACACGCCCGAGACGAGCGTACGGCTTCTGGAGCTCGGGGCTTCCAGACCTGCGACGACCTCATTAAGCGCACGGACGCCCAGCTCACGATGGCGAAACTTTACCGACGTCAGAATCGAATTGGGTATCGTCTTGTAAAGCTCGTCATCAAAGCCAATCACGGACACATCATCGGGCACACTGAGCCCCCTGTCACGTAGAGCCATCATCACGCCGTTTGCCATGCAGTCGTTAGCAGCGAGGACCGCCGTGCAAGCGGGTTTATCGGCAAGCACAAGGCCCGCGGCATAGCCGCTATCCGCATTCCAATCGCCTTGCAGAGGCTCGGGCGGCTCAATGCCACGCGTCTCGAGCGCCGCACGCCAACCTTTCATACGGCACTGGCTCGACAGTGACTCTTTCTTACCAGAGACGAAGTACACGTTCTTGTGACCGTGGTCCAAAAAGTACTCGCACGCCATATGCGCGCCGCCCTCTTGGTCGTCACTGACGGTGGAGCAGGTAGGATGCTCCATCGGCGTGATAATCACCGTCTTGAGGTCTTTCGGCGCCTCAAAGGTATCAAAGTCATCGACCATCTGGCGCAGGTTGAAGATCATGCCATCAACAGGCAGCTGCGACATCCTACGCGCCGCTTCGGCAAGGGTCATCTTCTCCCCTGCCCGTTTCTTGATCATCGTAAGCGCAAAGCCTCGCTCCTCGGCAGCATCGGCGATACCGTCAATCATGTCCACGGCACCGCCTGACAAGTGAAACAGCACCACGCCAATGCACCCGTAGCGTCCCAACTTGAGCGAGCGTGCGGCAAAGTTGGTGCGGAATCCAAGCGCCTCCATGGCCGAATGAACCTTATCGCGTGTCGACTCTCGCACGCTATCGGGCTCGTTGATCACACGCGAAACCGTCTTGAGAGAAACACCCGCGGCAATCGCCACATCGTTCATCGAGACGTTTTTCTTGTCCATCGTTGCCACTGCTTCTCCAGTCGGTTTTGCATCGCTTGCTTTTTGCGTTCTAGCATACACTACCTGCCTGACTGATAAATCAACCGTTTACCGGACAATATCGACCACTCACCCCTAAATCCTTGTTGCTCTTCCAAAAATGTCTTACGTTGTCATTAACGAAATGACAACGTTGTCATGTCGCAATGCCTTCCTTAAACAGGAAGGTTTCCGGGCAGTCCTGACCATCCATCGACGACCAGTTCCATCCACATGCATCGCGCATCAAGCAGCAAAGGAGCTCTATGGACGCCATCGTAAAGATGCTCGAAAAGCATCAACCGTTCTTTGAGAAGATCTCGAGGAACATCTACCTCCAGGCCATCAAGGACGGATTCCTTGGGTGCATGCCCATTGTCCTCACCTCTTCGATCTTTCTGCTCATTGCCACCCTTCCCGGCGTAGTCGGCATCACACTGCCCCAGCCGCTCATCGACTGGTGCAACAAGCTCTACAACTTCACCATGGGCGTCATGGGCATCATGGTTGCCGGCACCACTGCCAAGAACTTCACGGCATCCATGAACCGTCGTATGCCCGCCGGCAAAGTGCTCAACGACGGTTCCACCATGGTGGCCGCCCAGTGCAGCATGCTGCTGCTCGCAGTCACGCAGTTCACCACCAAGTTCAACGGCTCCGAACTTTCGGTCTTCGATTGCACCAGCATGGGCACGCGCGGTCTGTTCTCGGCCTATATCGCCGCGTTCATTACCGTGTGGGTCTACAAATTCTGCGTCTCGCGCGATCTGACCATTAAGCTGCCCAAAGAGGTCCCGGGCGCCATCGCTCAGAACTTCCGCGACATCATCCCCTTTGGCGGCGCCGTCATTATCTGCGGCATCATCGATGTCGTCGTGCGCAACCTCATGGGCGTTCCGTTCTCCGAGCTGCTTATCAAACTGCTCTCCCCGCTCTTCACTGCTGCAGAAACCTATCCTGGCCTTATCCTTATCCAGGCGGCTACCGCGTTCTTCTGGTTTATCGGCGTCCACGGCCCCTCGATTGTCCAGCCGGGCATCGACCCCATCCGTCTTGCCAACCAGGCCGAGAACCTGCAGGTTCTGCTGGCAGGCGGCCACCCCGCCCACTCCCTCACCTTTAACATGTCGCTCGTGGGTGAGTTCGGCGGCACCGGCGCCACGTTCATCGTGCCGCTTCTGCTGATTCTCTTTATGAAGTCCAAGCAGCTCAAAGCCGTCGGTAAGGCCTCGATTGTTCCTGTTGCCTTCGCCGTCAACGAACCGCTGCTCTTTGGTGCGCCGATGATCCTTAACCCCTACATGCTCGTCCCCTTTGTTGCCGCCGGCTGCGTCAACGTAAGTGTTGCCAAGTTCTTTATCGATAACGTGGGCATGAACGGCTTCTCCTTCGTGGTGCCTTGGGCCACCCCCGCCCCCATCGGCATTTTCATCACCACGAACTTCCAGCTTATCGCCTTGGTATTTGTCGCGATCATCATCTTGCTGGACGCCATCATCTACCTGCCGTTCTTGAAGGCATACGATAAGCTGCTCTGCGATCAGGAGGCCGAGCGCGCCGCCGAGCTGGGTCTCGAGTCCGATGGTGCTGCTGCCATCGCCGCCAACGCCTCTGCGCCCGCTGCCGAGCAGACTACCGCTTCCGTCGAGCCGACCGCCGCTGCCGTCGACAGCGAGCCTGTCGCCGATCAGCCCGAGCCCGCCGCCGACGCATCCGCTAAGAAGGATGTCGACGGCCTGAAGGTCCTCGTCCTGTGCGCCGGCGCCGGCACCTCTGCCATGCTTGCCAACGCCATCAAGGAAGGTGCCGCACAGACCGGAGAGAATATTGCTTCCTCCGCAGGCGCCTATGGTCAGCACACTGCCATCATGGATCAGTACGACGTTATCGTGCTTGCCCCGCAGGTCCGTAGCTACTACAACGACATGAAGGCCGACACCGATCGTCTGGGCATTAAGCTGCTCGCCCCGCGCGGTAAGGAATATATCGACCTTACCCGTGACCCCGCTGGCGCCATCAAGTGGCTCCGCGAGAACCTCGACTAGTTACCTCCCTCTGTTGGTGCCCGAATCCCCAGTTCGGGCACCTCTCCCTATTCGTATCCCACAGAAAGGATGACTCATGACCAATCCCATGAAGTTCCCCGACGGCTTTGTGTTTGGCGGCGCCACCGCCGCTTACCAGGTTGAGGGCGAGACCCGCACGCACGGCAAGGGCAAAGTGCCCTGGGACGATTTCCTGGCTGCTCAGGGTCGCTTCTCCCCCGACCCCGCAAGCGATTTCTACAACAAGTATCCGGTCGATATCGACCTGTGCCAGCGCTTCGGCATCAACGGCATCCGCGTCTCCATCGCTTGGAGCCGCATCTTCCCCAACGGCACTGGTGAGATTAACCCCGAGGGCGTTGCCTTCTATCACGAGCTCTTTGCCACCTGCAACAAAGCCGGCGTTATCCCCTATGTCACGCTCGATCACTTTGACACTCCCGAGGCCTTCTACCAGGACAGTGGCGAGGGCTTCCTGACGCGCACGACGATCGACGCCTTTGTCGAGTACGCCAAGTTCTGCTTTGCCGAGTTCACCGAGGTCAAGCACTGGTTTACCTTTAACGAGATTCCCGCGACCGCCGAGGGCAGCTTTATCGTCGGCAACTGGCCGCACGGCGAGAAGTATCGCCTGGACAAGGCCTTCCAGCTCATGCACAACATGATGGTGGCCCACGCCAAGGCTGTCGTCGCCTTCCATGAGGGCGACTTTGAGGGCGAGATCGGCATTGTCCAGAACCTGGAGCCCAAGTATCCCCTCGACCCCAACAACGCCGCCGACTGCGAGGCCGCCCGCATGGCCGACGTCATCAACAACCGCTGGGTACTCGACGCCACCTTCCGCGGCCACTATGCAGCCGACACCATGGAGGCTGCGACCAAGCTGGCCCATATCGCCGGCGGCGAGCTCGACGTTCGCGACGAGGACATCGCCGCGTTGACCGCCGCGCTCCCCTACAACGATTGCCTGGGCGTCAACACCTACAAGTGCCAGTTTCTGCGTGCCGCCGAGGGCGAAAACGACATCAACCACAATGGCACCGGCGACAAGGGCTCCTCGCGCTGGTTCCTCAAGGGCGTGGGCGAGGCATGCGTGCGCGAAGGCGTTCCCACGACCGATTGGGACTGGATCATCTATCCCGAGGGCCTGTACGACCTGTTGCTCCGCATTAAGAACGATTACCCCAACTACAAGAAGATCTACATCACCGAGAACGGCATGGGCTATAAGGACGACTTCGAGGACGGCTTTATCGACGACGCCCCTCGTATCGACTACATGCGTCAGCATCTCGCATGGATCCTCAAGGCAATCGACGGCGGTGTAAACGTCGATGGCTACTTTGTGTGGTCGCTGCAGGACCAGTTCTCCTGGACCAACGGCTATAACAAGCGCTACGGCCTGTTCTACATCGACTTCGAGACCCAGAAGCGCTATCCCAAGGCGAGCGCGTACTGGTACAAGAACGTCGCGGAGACCGGCCTGCTCATGGCCTAATTCAAGCCGCGTACCCCCTGTCGGCCGCATGTGAGTCCCTCCACGGGATCGCATGCGGCCTTTTTTGTTTTTAACCGAGCCGCACCACACTTTTGTCTCGATCTGTAACATCTAGCATTGATTTTCGGCCCCAGCTGTTACGGATCGAGACAAACAGAACGCCCGAGCAGAAATGTCTAAATCTGTAACACGTAGCCCACTTTCGACCGTCTACCTGTTACAGATCAAGACAATAAGATAGTCAAATCCAAACTTTCCAAGCAGTTATGAAGCATGGTTTCTAGTTTTCGGTATCACGAACATACTTTCGGTATCATTTAATGGTATTATGATATCGAAAGTATGTTCGTGATACCGAAAGGAGCCACATGCGCCAGTTCGATTACGCCACAGTCCCAGCGGAACTCGAAGCAACTCCAATCACCAACCTCCTCCTCTCGATACGCGAGCATAAAGGCCGACAGCTTGTTCTGAGTCAAGTCAAACCCGAACTCCTATCGTCCCTTATGGAGGAAGCTAAGATCCAAAGCACCCAATCCTCCAACGGACTTGAAGGAATTGTTACCACCCAAAAAAGACTCAAAGCAATCATGGCGTATTCCGCCAAGCCAAGCTCCCGCGCAGAGGAAGAAATCGCTGGATACCGAGATGTGCTGTCGCTTATTCACGAGCAACACGATTCCATTCCCGTAACGCCATCGGTCATTCTGCAGTTGCATCGTGACCTCATGGCGCACACGGCAATCTCGTATGGAGGCCATTGGAAGGATAGCGATAACGAAATCGTCTCCATTGACGATCAAGGTAATCGATTTGTGCGCTTTAGGCCCCCTTCAGCTCTAGCAACCCCGGGACTTATTAAAGAAGCCTGCCAGTCCCTCAACGATGCTTTATCTCGCCAAGTTTGCGATCCCCTCCTTATATCGCTCCGCTTTATCTTCGATTTTGTCAGTATTCATCCCTTCAACGATGGCAATGGCAGGATGAGCCGGCTCCTTACAACGCTGCTGCTCGAAAAGACTGGATACGACGTTGCGCGTTACATCAGCATCGAACGACTTATTGAAGAGAACAAAGCGCTTTACTACAACGCCCTCGCTGCAAGCTCCACTGGATGGAATGAAAATCAAAACACCGAAGCACCCTTTATCCGTTTCATGCTCGGAACAACCCTGGCCGCCTACCGACAGCTCGAACAGCGTACCTTAATTGAATCAAGCACTCGTCCCATGTCGAAGCAAGCGCGCATCGCCGTTCTATTTCAACAGAGACCCGGCGTCATTAAGAAATCAGACATCCGATCCAACTGCCCCGATATCAGCGAGGTTACCGTTAAACGAACCCTCAGTCAGCTTGTTAGTTGCAGCGCAATCGAAAAAACAGGGGCGGGTCGTTCGACGGGCTACATACTCAAAGACGTCCATGCTCTAGAACTATTCTTGCAATCCACAATACCCGATAGCGAGGCCGCAATAACAAAAGAGGCTCCAAAGGATAAGCTCCTTGAACGTGTAAGCCACGCCGAGGATGAAAGCAGAGAGGGGCTCTATGAAGACTACGATTCATTCTCAAGGGACATAAAGACGAAATACGGAGTCTAGTCATATCCCAGAATAGCCTCATCCTTGTTGCCCAAAATTATTTGCGCGTCATTGTGAAGCGATAATCCCCGCGCCGGCAGGGGGGGGCAGAAGTATCGCCTGCCGATCTTGCTGGAGTCGGCGATCAGATAGCGCGAGTCGGCCTTGCTAAAGGCAAGCTGCTGGATGCGGCCCTCTTCCATGTTGGACGTGGACACGTCGCTGTCCAAGATGCCGTTGGCGCCGATAAACGCCGCGTCGATGCCCAGCGCACGCAGGGCATCCTCGGCCGTTGGTCCCACAAAGGCGGCGGTGCGGCGACGGTACATGCCGCCCACGAGGCACAGGTCGCAGTCTTCGCGCGCCTCAAGCAGGTTATAGACCGAAAGCGAATTGGTCACATGGATGGAAGGTAGCTTGTCGGTGACTCGGAGAGCGCAAATGCGATCTCACGACGGTTGCGCTCATTGTCTCAATTGGATACTCAACGAAATACGGCCCCGCAGCTCAATAAGCTGCGGGGCCGTACTATACATAGACGAATCAACGACGGAGTGCATCAACTATTTGGCCAGCTCCTGAACGATCCAGTCAATTGCACCTTCGGGATCGTTGGTAAGGTCGATATACTCCTTGCCCCTTGTGGTGAGCAGTTTAATTCCAAGGCGATCGGTATCAGCCTTCATAGCGTCATAGTACATGCGTGCCTGGGGCGCCAGAACAATCACGTTGTACTGATCCATCGTCTCATAGTGGCTTCCGTACGCACCGGACTGAGAAACCAGATCGATACCCTTAGCAGCGGCACCTTCGCGAAGAGCATTTGCCAAGAGAGTCGAAGTGCCGGCACCCTGGCAAAGCACAAGCACGCGGATCTGCTCCGCCTTGTCCTTTACCGCCTCGAGAGCTTTTGCGACATTTTCCTGTGCGGCAATAGCATCTGCATCCGAGTTTCCTGCAGTCTCCTTTGCAGACTCTTCCAAACAAAGCTGATGGTCATACGCCTTGCAGAACGGATAGTAAATCACAAAGTCAACGACCAACAGCACTGCCATCAATACGAGAGAACGCAGATCGAGACCCGTGGTGAGGAACGCACCAATTGGGCCGGGAAGCGCCCACGGCATGGTATACATGGGGGCGTTCATTCCAATGACGTCAATGAAAAATTTACCGATAATGGCGTTGACCATAGGAGCCACTAGGAAGGGCACGAACATATAGGGATTGAGAACAATCGGCATACCGAAGATAACGGGCTCGTTAACTCCAAAAATCACCGGGATAATCGATGCCTTGCCCATGGCTTTAAGCTGCTTGGAGCGCATAAACATGATCAGGATAATAGGAACGATGAACGTGCAGCCAGAACCGCCCAGACCGCCGATGAAGCTTGTAAAGTCCTGCGTGAGAGCAATTGACGGGTGTCCACCTGCTTGGAAAACCTCAAGATTGGTAACGGTATTGCCGTAGAGCGCAGCATTGATCGGACTCATGACAACCGAAGCACCGTGGATACCCATAAATTGGAAAAGCGCGACCGCGCCTTCGATAAGCGCCATGCCAGGATAGGTGTCGACCGCGGAGAACAGCGGCGAGATGAGAGCGGATACCAAATTGGCGAACGGCACAGCAAGCAGCTTGCGGCTCGCAAGATCGATAAAAGCGCACGCAAGGATCGAAAACCCAAATGCAAAGATATCGCGAAAACTCTGCGCAATAGAGCCAGGGACCTCTTTGGGAAGCTTGATCGTCACATTATGGCTAATGCACACCTTATAGATATTAACGGTCAAGAATGCGGCTACGAACGCAGCGAGAAAACCCTTGGTTCCCATATAGCCGGTTTCAAAAACAGATGTATCTGCTCCGCCAATCGAGACAACATCGTTCGTCACCGATAGCAAGAGCATGCCGCACATGGCACAAACCATGCACGAGGTGGGGTTGAGAGATTTACCCGAAGGCATGCGACGGTTCATCGACATGGCAAGTGAGCTCGCCGTGGTGCCGGCCACCATAATGCCAAGAAGTCCCATGGTATATGCATAGATTTTATTGAAGAAATCCAGTACCTCAGACGGAAGCGTGATGCCTACATAGGCAGGGAGCGTCGAAAGAAGAAGGAGCAGGCTCGAGAACAGCACAATTGGCATATTCGAGAGAAAGCCATCCTTAATCGCCACCAGATAAATGTTCCTCGAGATTTTGTCGAAGAGGGGCTGGTGTTTTTCAAGGAATTTGACGATAGCGTCCATAACACATCCTTTCATGATTCCCGGGCACGCAACGATTTATCCGGACTCAACCGTCGTCGTCCCCGTTTGTATCCACTTATGTAAGTGAATATGTTCTTGTGCGAAATGTAATATCATTTGCGCGATTTGTCATAACCAATTCTTTTTCCGCTTTGTCGATATGTCAAGAATTCAAATACTTATTCGGTGAACGGTAGTTGATTAATATAAGGTTTTCCCAGCTAAAGGCTATTTTTTCCGAGCAGTACAATAAGTTTGCAACCGTTCACCGATTGGATATAACATATTGAATATATTGTTGTAACAATATTAGAGACAATGTCACAAGCCTGTCGTTCTAGTCAAAGGAAGTAACAATGCCCAAACGATTACTGAACATGTCCGCATCCGATTTTGCCGCCACGTCACCCATGGATCTAAAACAGGCAATTCTGGCTTCCGAGGGACGTACCATCATGGCAGAAAACGTACCCTCTTCCCAATTTCTCGGCGGCGTTACTAATGCAGAAATCGAACGTGCCGCAGGTGCCGACCTGCTTCTGTTTAACGCGCTCGATGTGTTCGATCCAGTTATTGCCGGTATTCCAGATGATCTCAATGAAAACCCGGTCACTTGGGTGAAGCGAGCATGCGGAAGGCCCATTGGCGTCAATCTGGAGCCAGTTGATAACGAGGCAGAGATGTCTGAATCCCGAACGGAAATCCCCATGGGTCGTCGCGTCTCTCCCAAGACCTTAGAAAAGGCTAACGAACTCGGATTTGATTTTATCTGCCTGACGGGCAACCCTGGAACCGGCGTCTCCAACGATGCAATCGCCCATTCGATTAAACTCTCCAAAGAGCATTTCAATGGCCTGGTCATAGCCGGAAAAATGCATGGAGCGGGCGTTGCGGAACCTGTCATGACGCTCGAAATTGCGCGCAAGTTTGTTGACCTCGGCGTCGATATCCTTCTCGTGCCAGCCCCCTACACCGTCCCTTGCTTCCAAGAAGCAGACCTGCGCGCCATCGTAGACTTTGTACGATCCCACAACGTAGGCAAGTCAATTGAAGAGAAGGTTCTCGTCATGGCGGCGAACGGGACGAGTCAAGACTCCTGCGACAGCGAGACCATTAAGAAAATAGGCCTTGCAGCAAAAGCAGCCGGCGCTGACCTCCAACATATCGGGGACTCCATGAACGGTATTTGCCTGCCCCAGAATATCTTCACGCTCGGACAAGCCCTTCGTGGATACAGGCATCAGATCGTCATGCTGAGCCGCTCTGTGATACGTTAAGGTTACCTTGCCCACGTTACATCCCGACTGAGGCAACCATCAGGTATAACCAACATGCAAACTGAGGCTCTAATGCTCGATACACACGAAAAACGGCCACTCTATTTACAGCTCACCGACGCGCTGCTCAAGCAGATCGTCGATGAATATCAAGCAGACGATAAACTTCCAACAGAAATGGAACTCTGCGACGAATACGCCGTAAGCAGAACAACCGTCCGACTTGCCATGAGTGAGCTGGAGCGTCGTGGAAGTATCTATCGAATCCAAGGTAAGGGGTCGTTTGTTGCACCGAAACGCGTTAGCGAGCTCAATTCACTTTTAGACTTTGACTTTGCAAGCCATTGCGATGGCGTTGATCCAGATGCCATTACCAAACATTTCGGCGGCCTCACATCAGGTCGTCCAATTTCCGTAATGATGCTCCAACAATTTGGATGTCAAAGTCGCGACAAAATTCAGCGTCTTGAATTGACCTACGAACTTGAAGGCAGCTTCATAGGCGCTGATACGTTCTTCATTTCAAAGTCGCGCGTTCCGAATAACCAGTTAGATTTTCAGGCATTTAGCAGAATCATGGACGACTTGTCCAAGTCTATCCAATCTGTTAGGGAAAGCTATAGAGCACGTCAGCTTAGCGATTCCGAAGCCAGTAATTATGGTGTTGCAAAACTTCCGGTCATCGAACTGACTCATTATGCTTACGACTCCGGAGGCAAACTAATCTCAATTGTCTGCCGCACCGTCTTAACTGGGCGAATCCCTTATCAAAACTTTATTTTCAAGTCCTAATGTTCTTTTTCTTTTGTCTCGATCTGTAACACGTAGCCGAGTTTTTAAGTCCTAACCGTTACAGATCGAGACAAACAAGGTAGGCCCCGCCGAATTGTCTCAATCTGTAACATCTGGTTGGTGGTTTCACCCCTACCTGTTACAGGTTGAGACGATTTGATAGTGGAGTCCTTATTTGCGCGTCATATCGCGTAGCGCTGACGCGCTGGTTTCCACAATGACAGGAGGTAAAAGTCCTCCCGCATCACCCGTTGGCAATCCCGTAGCGATAACTAGCAAATAACCTGCGTGTGTTCCTCGATGGCGGCACGATCCTCGGCGGCGATGCCCGGCTCGCACACCACGGCGTCCAAATTGTCCAGGCGGCAGAAGGTGTAGAAGTCGCGCTTGCCGATCTTGCTGGAGTCGGCGATCAGATAGCGCGAGTCGGCCTTGCTAAAGGCGAGCTGCTGGATGCGGCCCTCTTCCATATTGGATGTAGACACGTCGCCGTCCAGAATGCCGTTGGCACCGATAAACGCCGCGTCGATGCCCAGCGCACGCAGGGTATCCTCGGCCGTTGGTCCCACAAAAGCGGCGGTGCGGCGACGGTACATGCCGCCCACCAGGCACAGGTCGCAGTCTTCGCGCGCCTCGAGCAGGTTAAACACCGAAAGCGAATTGGTCACAATGCGCAGGCGAAACGCCGGCAGCATCGAGGCCATCTGCTCAACCGTGGTGCCCGTGCCCAAAAAGATGGTCGAGCCTTCCTCGATAAGCTCCACAGAACGGCGCGCAATCTGCAACTTTTCCTCGGCATGCTTCGTGCGCTTTTCGCTGTGCGAATACTCATGGCGCAGCATAGCGTGTGGACGGCCCTGCGCACTGCGGGCTCCGCCGTGCACGCGCTCGATCTCGCCCAGGCTCGCAAGCTCCTCAAGGTCACGGCGGATCGTCATATCCGAGACACCTAACGCATCCGAAATCTCCTTGACCGAGACCGTTCCCTGTTCCTCGAGCAGCTGCCGAACCTTATCCTGTCGCTCCGCTTTAATCACGATGAGGCCTCGCTGTTCCACGCTCACGTCAATTCAAACAATAACGAACAAATTGTATCAGACTCGCGCGCGTCAGAAATGAACGCCCGCACAGCTCCAATCATCACTTTTTTGAGAAAAATACCCCCTGCTTTAGTGGGGTGTAGTGATAATCTCGCCTGTTCGCGCTACAGTTTGTCCGAAATACCTCGATGTTAGGAACCAAATGATCACTTCCGAGCTTTTCGGCACCGCGCCGTGCGGTACCCCCGTTCATTGTTACACCCTCAACGGGCCCGAGATCTGCGTTCGCATTATGGACTATGGCGCCACCGTGTTGGGCATCGACGTGCCCGACATCCCCGGCAACGCGCGCGATGTGGTGCTGGGCTTCGATAAGCTCGAGGATTACTTTGACAACCCCGCCTGCTTTGGCGCGACCATCGGACCTGTGGCCAACCGCACTGCAGGTGCCACGATCACCATCGCCGGCACGGACTGGCATATGCCCGCCAACGAGGGCACCAACAACCTGCACAGCGATCTTGAGCATGGTCTGCACAAGCGCGTATGGGACGTTGAGCTCGACGAGGTCCACAATGCCGTGCGCATGACCACCTCGCTTGAGGACGGTGAGCTGGGCCTTCCCGGCAACCGCACCTTTACGGCCGTGTTTACCGTGACGCGCACCGGCTGCTTCCGTATCGAATATGGCTGTGAGAGCGACCGCGCCACGTACGTGTCCATGACCAACCACACGTACTTTAACCTTGCCGGTCACAACGCCGGCATGGACTGTGAGCACTTCTTTGTTGCTAACGCTGCCCACTACCTGCCCATCAACGAGCAGAATATCCCCACCGGAGAGATCGCTCCGGTCGAGGGCACGCCGTTTGACTTCCGTGAGCTGCGCCCCGTCGCGCCCGGCATGGAAGCCGACGACCCGCAGATTAAGCAGGCCCGTGGCTACGACCACTGCCTGTGCATCGATGGCTATCAGTACGGCCGTAATCTGCGCCGCGCGATGCACGTCGAGGAGATGTGGACCGGCCGTGAGCTGGACTATTACACCACTGCCCCGGGCGTGCAGCTCTACACCGGCAACTGGCTGGGCGACGAACACGCCAAAGACGATGCCAACTACGGTTGGGGCGCCGGCTTTGCCCTCGAGGCCGAAATGTATCCTGACACGCCGCACCATGCGCTGTTCCCCCAGGGCATCGTGGGCCCCGGTCATCCCTACAGCAATGTGATCGAATACCACTTTATGAGGCACTAGGCCCACAACGCGACATATCGCACAGCAACGCCCGCCGGCACACCGCCGACGGGCGTTTTTCATCTTTTGGGCTCTTTTTCGCTGTGACTGTATGAGTGACATATCAAAACTATGCCCATTTACTACGTTTAGCCCGGGATGCTCGACCATGCACCGGTTTTTGTTAAATGCGCGAGCCGTCTACCTGCGGTTTTGTTTTTCTCAAATTCGACATGCTCGGCGATAACCGATCAAACGTAGTAAATGGGCATAGTTTTTGACAGGCGGCATCGCGCGCGTCCCTCGCAAGGGCAAAATGATCCGTTTTCCTCCGTCCCCAAGGGATCAGTTGAACAGATTGTCGATGGGATCGGGGGCGGAACTGGGGAGATAGCGGATTTCTAGCTCTATGCCGAGTTCTTGCAGCTCTTTGAAGGCGGCGATGTCCATATCGTCTACGGCAACGGCAGGCGTTGCAGAGCGTTTGCCCTCCCCTGTCTGCATATGGCCAATGCTGATCTTGGTTATTGGCACACCACCCTTAACCAGCGCGAGCGCATCTGCGGGTGAGGCCACCATGACCAGAATCCATTGACGCGGCGTTGCGGTATGAATGATATCGATGGTCCTTTGCACCGAGAAAAACCGTGTCCAAACGCCTTCTGGCGCCGCCACCCTCATGGGTGCCCATTGGCGCGAATCCGCCGCGATCTCATCGTTGACGATTAGGACAAGGTTGGAACCAGTCGCCTCGTTCCACAGCTCAATGTCTTGCCCGCAAATAAACCGGTCGTCGATGCGTGTGAGAAGAATCTTGGGTTGAGCCATGGCTGCCCCATTCTGTTTGAGACCCATAAGAGCAAGACATCACGTCTCCAATATTAGTGCATTTAAAGTGAGAAAAGCCGTCAGAACACTTGCGCGGATGTGCGATGTCCCGTATCATAGACAGCCGTTGACGCCTCAGTTGCGTCACCACATGGCCGCCAGCGTAGCTCAGTTGGTAGAGCACCGCTCTCGTAAAGCGGGGGTCACCGGTTCGAGCCCGGTCGCTGGCTCCATTGCACAAGATAGCCGCCTTCGGGCGGCTTTTTTGTTGCCGATTTCTGGCGAACATCCGCCAATCCAAGCACAACGCCGCCTATAACTCCCCTACTCAACAACAAGCCCCGCTAGCCGCAATCCCCAAAGGAACCGCGATTAGCGGGGCTTAAACGCGCTCCCCAAGGGGAATCACGCTAGCTCACGAGCAGCGCGCTACTCCTCCCAGTAAGCGTCTGCAAGCAGCTTAAAGCAGATCTTCTTGACCGGCTGCGCGCCATCGCCCGGGAACTCGAGCGTGGGCATGTGAGGCTCGCCGGCAACGAACAGAGCAAACTTATCGTCAGCAAGATCGCCGGCAATCGAAGCGTCGGAATCGACCAGATCGTAGTCGTCCTTCTCGTCAAACTCCTGGACCAGCGTCAGGCTGCCCGTGGCAACCTTAAAGGCCTCACGACCCTCGACGTCGATCTGCAAGTCGTGATAGCGCTGATGCGTCTCATAGTGAGCCTCGGCCTCGGGACGCGTCGTGGGAGCCATGACGTTCGCAAAGACCTTGTCACCCAGAATCGGATGGCTGCCGACCTCGAGCTGCGCCGGGTCGTTCTCCTCGAGCCAGTCGATCAGCACGTCGAGGCCCTTGAGCATTCCGCGGTATTCCTCGATATCGCCCAATGCACCGTAAATCATCTAAATCCCCTCTCGGATCGTTTCCTTGGCGGCTACTCGGCAAACGCATTGCCGACGCTGTTGCCGCCCACACACGTCTCGACCAGGGTAAGGTCGGGACTGAACACGACAAAGCCGGCGTCGCGCCCCGGCATAATGCTA
This sequence comes from uncultured bacterium, assembly GCA_905216145.1. Lineage (GTDB taxonomy): Bacteria > Actinomycetota > Coriobacteriia > Coriobacteriales > Coriobacteriaceae > Collinsella. The sequence goes on from CAJMST010000005.1 coordinate 84,639, forward strand.
CTGCACTTATCGTCGACATGAGCTAGCAAGCGATGCCGGGGCCGCAACCCAAGCTCCTACAGCTCGGTCACGACAACGCCGTTGTAGACCTCGTCCCAACGATCCATGACCAGATGGCCGGTCATGGGATCCATGGCGTTGAGCTTGCCGCAGGTGTTGGCGGTACGCAGCACCGTCTCATCGTCGGCGCCGGCAGCAATCGCATGTGCGAAGCCGGCAATGGTCGAATCGCCAGAGCCCGTAGCGTTGACGGCGGGGATATCGGGGGTCTTGGCACGGAACGCACGGCCGTTATGGAAGCCCACGGAACCGGCGGCGCCCATGGACACGACGACCCAGGGGATATCGGAGAAGCGGGCGTCAGAGGCGAGCGCGGCGCGGAGCTCGTCCACATCGTCGGTGGTAAAGCTCGTGCCCAGAAGGCCGTTGATCTCGGTCAGGTTAGGCTTGACCAGCTCGGGCTTAATTTCGGACTTAAGGGCGGCCCCGAGCGAAGCACCCGAGGTATCGAGCAACACCTTGGCGCCGGCGTTCTCGGCAATGCCCGTAATCTTGGCATAGTAGTCTGCCTCGACACCGCGGGGCAGCGAACCCGAAATGGTGACGACGTCGGCCTTGCCTGCAAGCTCGGTAAACTTGGCAGTAAAGGCATCGAGCTCCTCGGGGGCAATTGTCGGGCCGCTCTCGAGCAGCTCGGTCTGGTTGCCGGCGTGGAGGATGTTGAGGCAAATGCGGGTCTCGCCCTTGATGGGCACAAAGTCGTTGTTAATGCCGTTGGCGTCCATGAGCTCAGCCATGTAGGCGCCCATGTGACCGCCGAGCAGACCGGTTGCCACAACGTCGTCACCCAGCTGACCCAGCACACGGGCCACGTTGAGGCCCTTGCCGCCGGCGGTCTTTTCGGGCGTCACACGGTTGACGTCGTCGATAACGAGCTCATCGAGCTGATAGCGCGTATCGACAGACGGGTTCATCGTAACGGTGAGGATCATTTTTAGCTCCTTATCTCGCAGGCTCCTTGTGCCTCGCGATACGAGTCGACAAAACGGAATTACAGAATCTCAATCGTGAACGAGCGAACGACGGTCTCCTTGGGCTTGGCGACAAGGCAGCCGCGCTTATGCTCAAGCACGTCGTCCTCATCGGAGCAGGTCGAGAGGCCGCCCCAAGGCTCAACCGCCACAAAATCGCCCTCGGGCTTGCTCCACACAATGAGATATGGGAAGCCCTCAAAGCTCAGGCGGACGCCCTTGTCCTCGCCCTTTTTGGAAAGCGTGACCTGGCGGCTCTCGAGCACGTCAAAGATGGTCTCCGCGAAATCGAAGAGCTCGTGCGATAGGGGCAGCGTCTTTCCCACCATGGGGTTCTTGGAGCGGTTTGCCACGTCAATCAAGCCAGTCGAGGGCACGGCGGTGCAGAGCTCCGCAGCCTCGTCTTTCTCAAAGCGCAGCTCGTAGTCCGTATAGGCCTCGCCCTCATCGAGCGGACACCTAAAGCCGGGATGACCGCCGATAAAGAACGGCATGTCCTCGGTTCCCTCGTTGGTCACCTCATAGGAGACGCGCACGGCGGTATCCTCGAGCGCATAACGAGCGACAAGCTTAAACGGGTAGGGATAATCGCTCAGCAGCGCCGCGTTATCCTCCGAAGCCAGGCACATCGCCAGCTCGTTCTCGCCTTGGCTCAGCAGCTTCCACTCCTGCTTGCGCGCAAACCCGTGGCGAGCGAGCTTTACATGATGCCCGGCAAACGTCATGGCGCTGTTGTCACGCAAGCCTCCACAAATCGGGAAGCAAATCGGCGCCTGGCCGGACCACACGGCGGGATCGCCCTGCCACAGATACTCGCGACCTCCGGCCTCAATCGAGGTAAACGAACCACCAGCCGTGGACACCTTAATAGAAATCGAATCGTTGGAGAGAGCGTATTCCATTGCCCATCCTTTCGAACAACTGCTTTTTTTGCTCGCAAGAACCCGTCTCGGCCCTGACCAAAGGACAAACCCGCACGTTCATCGATACGTCCGGTATCCCAGCCATGCAACGGGGTACCATACAGACATTGATGCAATTACAGCTGAAAGGCCTTCTTATGCGAACCATCATCCTCTACGCCTCGCGCCATCACGGCAATACCAAAAAGCTCGTGGACGCCATCGTCGAGGCACACCCCGAGATCGATACCCTCGACGTCAAGGCGCTCGGTAAAAACGAGTACCCCGACCTGCACGAATACCATCTGATCGGCGTCGCCACGGGCATTTATTACTCCGAGATCGACAAGGACATGGCACGCGTGCTCACGAACGTGCTGCAGCCGCAGGACAAGGTGTTTGGCCTTATGACCTACGGTGGCAAAAACAAGTGGTACGGCAAGGATATCGATGGCATCTGCCGCATGAGGCAGGCCATCTTTATGGGTGTCTACGGCTGCCCCGGCTTTGATACGTGGGGGCCGTTCAAGCTCGCCGGTGGTGTCCAAAAGGGACACCCGACCGCTGAGGAAATTAAGGGCGCCGTCGACTTCTTCGACAAGATCGAAGACGAGTATGGCGACATCATCGTCGAAGAGTACGCCAAGCGTGAGAAGCGTCTAGCCTACGAAAAGGAACATCCTGCAGGAGGCCTGGTGGCCGGCGTCAAGCGCACGGCAAAGAAGATCGCTAACAAGCTGTAACTGTGAAGGTGCTTTTGAGCGTTTAACCCATACGGCGGGTCCGAGCAGATTCGGGCCCGCCGTCTTTTTCTATCGTTACTCGGTAAAGGCGTTGCCGACGCTCTGGCCGCCAACATACGTCTCGACGAGGGTGAGCTCATGGTCGAACACGACAAAGTCGGCGTCGCGACCCGGCATGATGCTGCCGCACTTATCCTCGATGTGCGCGGAGCGTGCCGGCACCTCGGTTGCCATGCGAATGGCGATATCGGCGCTGGCGATGCCCCAGTCGACGATGTTCTTGACGCCCTGGGCAAGCGTGAGCACCGAGCCGGCAATGCTCTTGCCGTCAGCGAGCCAGCACAGGTTGTCCTTCATGATGACGTCCATGCCACCACTGGTGTAGCTGCCCTCGGGCATGCCGCCGCAACCTAGGCAGTCGGTGATGAGCACCGTATGCTGCCAGCCCTTTGCCTGCAGCAGCGCCTTGATGGCGGCAGGGTTTACGTGCTTGCCGTCACAGATGATCTCGGCGTAGGTCTCGGGCGTGGACATGGCAGCACCCACGACACCGGGCTCACGGTGATGCAGCCCGCGCTGGCCGTTATAGGTATGCGTAAAGCAGCTGGCACCGGCGTTGATGGCGGCGATGCACTCATCGTAGGTGGCGTCGGAGTGACCGATGCTGGTCACCACACCCTTGGCGTTCAGAGCAGCCGCATAAGCAGCGGCACCGTCGCGCTCGGCCGCCATGGCGCTCTTAACGATGCGACCACCCGCAGCCTCCTGCCACTGATCGAAGACCTCCTCGGAGGGATCGATAAGATAAGCGGGGTTCTGCGCGCCCACGTGCTTCATGGTAAAGAAGGGGCCCTCCAGGTAGATGCCCTGAATGCGAGCACCGCAGAAGTCGGGGCCACGGCCCTCGTCCGCCTGGGCGATGGCGGCGCAGGCGTCCTTGATCTGCTCGACGCCATCGGTGAACGTCGTGGGTAGCCAGCTGGTGGTACCGCGACGGGCGAGCTCGGTCGAGCTGATATCAATGCCCTCGGGATCGTTATCGGTAGTCGAGTGGTTATAGAAGCCATGGATGTGAGTATCGACCATACCCGGTGCGATCCACGATCCCGTGTAGTCCTTAATCTCGCAAGAGGGCTCGTCGGCCTGCCAGGCGCCAAAGACGCCATCCTCGACCATAAGATAGCCGCCCAGTTGCGGGCCTGCCGGCAAGAAGAACTTGTCAGCCTTAATTGCGTACGTGCTCATATGCACTCCTTGCTTCTAAAGCAGTTGACTGTGGTGATGCTTATACCCAGCTCACGTAAAACAAAAAGCGCCCGCCCGCCGTTATGAGCGGACGGGCGCCCTTACAGGGGGACGCGATTAAGCGGTGAAGGGGTGAATCGTCACGCCCTTAACCACGCGGTTGACCGTGCCGGTGGGGCTCGGCGTATCGGGCGTGTTGCCCACGCGCACGGAGTTGAGCAGGCTGATGGCCTGGGCAAACATCACGAACGGCAGAGCAAGGTAGCCCTCGGGAAGTGCCTCGTAGCCCTTAAAGGTGAAGGACTCGCCCTCGTAGACGGTAGCGCCTTCCTGCTGAACGGCAACGGTGTGCTGAGCGATCTTGTCGCCACCGATCTCGTTGAGGATGTCGATGTCGTACTGACGGGTGTAGGCGTCGTTGTTGACGAACACAAAGACGAGCGTCTTATCGTCGACGAAGGACTTGGGTCCGTGACGATAGCCCATGGAAGTGTCGTAAGAAGTGGCAACCAGGCCGTGAGCAAGCTCGAGAATCTTAAGCTGGCTCTCCTGAGCAAGGCCGCCAAAGGAGCCGGAGCCCAGGTAGGTCACGCGGTTGAAGTCGCCAGCGAGGTAATCGGCGACCTCGGACTCGCGAGCGATAACCTCCTCGCCCATCTTGGCAATCGTCTCGACCCACTCGGCCTTCTGCTCGTCAGAGGCAGTGTCGAAAATAAGGGTGGAGAGCAGGGTCATGCAGGAATAAGAACCGGTCATGGCGAAGCCCTTGTCGTTGGCGCGCGGAATGAGCAGCGTCAGCGCATTGGGATCATCGGCAGACTCGACGGCGAGCTTGCCCTCGGGAGCGCAGGTGATGTTGAGGAACTTGACGTTGTGGACGAGCTCCTTGGCAACGGCAACGGCGGCAAGGCTCTCGGGGCTGTTGCCAGAGCGGGCAAAGGAAACCACGAGCGTGGGATCCTCGGCGCGCAGGAAGTCACGCGGGGCGCTCACGATGTCGGTCGTGGCGATGGGCTTAAAGTCGTAGAGATCAGTGTTGCCAGCGTGACGCAGGTACGGGGCACAGGTATCGCCAACGTAGTCGGACGTACCGGCACCGGTGAAGACAACGGACAGACGACCCTCGCCCATAGCGCGAGCCTCGGCCAGGAAGGCCTCGATGGCCTCCTTGTTCTCGCGATAGATGTTGAGCGTATCACGCCAAAGCTCGGGCTGCTGAGCAATCTCGGCCGTGGTGATCTGGGCGCCGAGCTCGGTGAGCTCCTCGACACTCTTCTCGAACATTTCTAATACCTCTCTCTAGAAGTAATCCTCTGACGTGCAATTATACACTTCAGTTGGTTATCTGGTAGTAACCAGTTAAATGCAAAGAATCATCATATGGATACGATGCGAACACTAGTCGCTACGCTGGTGGTAAACCTTGTATTTAAACTGATCGGCACGAGCAACCGAGAGTGTATACTCCACAACCTCGTTTGACTCGTTATACGTAGTCCTGACCAAATCGAGCACAGGCGAGCCCTCGACAATTCCCAAAAGGTGGGCGTCGGTGGGACGGGCTATGCTCGCATAGAACTCCTCCTCGGCCACGCGTATCTTTTGCTGAAAGTCCTGCTCAATCACATCGTAAAGCGGCTTACGCTCCAGCAGTGGTCGCTTTAGGGATAGAAATTGACGAACCGGTAGATAGCTGCGTTCGACCATCATGGGCATGTTGTCGGCAGAACGAAGACGCTTGAGCTTAAAAATGCGATCACCGATACGCAATCCCATATGCTCAGCCAGATTCTTATCGGCCTCCATCTCGCAAAAATCGAGAATCGTGGTCTCGGGGTCGCGACCCATCGCGCGCATCTGCTCGGTAAAGCTGTAGGACTGCATAAGATTGGTTGCCTTTGCCGAACGGTCGGTCACAAAGGTACCGCGACCGTGCTGCCGAACCACCAGTCCTAAACGCTCCAGTTCCTGCAGAGCCAGGCGTACCGTAGTGCGCGAGAGACCATAGCGCTCCGAAAGTTCGCGCTCGGAAGGAATCATGTCACCGGCGCGATATTCATGGTCGATCTTTTCGGTCAGAATATCGACCAGCTGATCGTACAGCGGTTGCTTACGCGCTCCGATCGCCATCCTATCCTCCCTTTTGCTCGAATTCGGCTAACTACCTAGGGTGTTATGCATTATCTGTCTGCCACACCCGAATCATTAAGAAAACAAAAGCCGCGCGCCCTTTCGAGCACGCGGCTTTTAACATACACATGGCTTAAGGGGTCGGGGTGTGAGCCGCGTAGGGACACACCCCTCAAGCTAGAGCCTTACCAGATGCTCGGCCAGAGACCAAGCGGGCCAGCGCCCAGGATGCCGAGGACGAAGAGCAGCAGAATGCCCTTGGTCGGGGTCCAGCTGTGCTTAGCGAACATGTAGTAAAGCAGCAGCGTAAGCATAAGCGGGACGAGCTTCGGGACGATGGTGTTGAGGGTGTCGGCAACAGAGAAGTTGACCGGATCCTCGGTAACGGTGCCGTAGGTAACGGACTCCATGCCGTTGCCCAGATCGGTGACGCCGCACTCGACAGCGTTGCCGTCGGCATCGGAGGCGGTGAGGGCGTTGCCGTCCTCATCGGTCATGGCGATGGTACCGGCCTCAGCGGTCTCGGTATCGATGCCCTCCATACCGGTGAAGTTCTCGGCCTCCTTCTCGGAGACGATCACGGTAGTAGCGGAGAGGCCACGGGTGGTGCCGTTGGGGATCTGGAGGTTGATCTGGGTGCCACCCATGGTGACGACCAGGCAACCGACGACGAAGACGCCCATGATGGAAGCGGCACGCGTGAAGGCCTGCATGTTGGCAGTCAGAGCGTCAATAGCGCTGGTGCCAAGCTTGTAGGACCAGTTCATGAGCCAGAAGCGCAGAGCGAACTGGACGACGTTGAAGATCACCAGGAAGATGATCGGTGCAGCGGCGTTGCCGTTGATGGCCATGTTGGAGGTGATGCCGGCCGTGATAGGCACGAGCGTCAGCCAGAACAGGGCGTCACCGATACCACCGAGCGGGCCCATTGCGGCGACGCGGACGGCGCGGATCGTGGGGATGTCAACCTTGTTCTGCTCGAGCGAAAGCACGATGCCCATAACAAAGGTGACGAGGAACGGGTGGGTGTTGAAGAACTCCAGGTTGTGGCTCATGGAAGCCGCGAGGTCGTTCTTGTTGGTGTGGATCTTCTCCAGACCGGGGATGATGGAGTAGAGCCAGCCAGCGGCCTGCATACGCTCGTAGTTGAACGAGGCCTGCAGGAAGCAGGAGCGCCAAGCCATCTTGTTGAGGGTCTTCTGGTCGAGCTGCGGAGCAGGAGTGAGATCCTCGTAGTGCTCCGGGATCACATACTCATTAGATGCCATCTTCGAAGTCACCTCCGTCAGAAACAGCTGCACCCTTCAGCTCGGTCTGCTGCTGGAAGTCCCAGAAAGCGATGCCGAAGCCGATGAGAGCGAGGATGAGCAGAGCAGGGGTTGCCAGCGAATCGTTGGCAACGGTGATGAGCGCGAGGCCAAAGCCCATGAGGAAGAAGCCCCACATATCGCGGTTCATCATTACCTTGAGCAGGACGGCGAAGCCGACGAAGCGCATCATGCCGCCAGCAGCGGAGAGACCGGTCTGCAGCCAGGTCGGGATGGCGGAAGCGATGGTCTGACCGATGGTAGCGCCAGCGATGAAGAACAGGGTGACGACGACAGCGAAGATCAGGCCGAGCAGAGCCATGGCGAAGTAGTTCAGACGCTCGATACCCTTGGTGTCAGCGTTGTGAGCCATGTTGTCCGCGGAGGACATGAGCGGCGACATAAGCGTGAAGACCAGGGTAACGCCGAGCTGACCAAGCAGAGCGAACGGAATGGCAAGGCCGACTGCCGCGTTGGGCTCGAGGCCCGTAGCAATAGCGAGAATGGCTGCCATGATGCCGCCGATAACAGCGTTAGGCGGCTGAGCACCTCCGATCGGCATGTTGCCGATCGTCATGAGCTGATAAGTACCACCCACGAGAAGACCGGTGTTGAGGTCGCCAAGGATAAGACCGATGACGGCGCCGGTGACGATGGGCTGATAGAGAGACTCGAGGAAGTTAAACTGGTCGATTGCCGCGACGAACGTGACGATGAAGACCAGAGCGACCTGGAAGATCGTGTATTCCATCTTGCTCCTCCTTTCAAAATGTATGTACGCACTTTGGATTTCACGTACAGAATGTCAGGGTTTCACTCCCGACAACGTGGATCACGAGGATTACGAGAAGAGCTTGCTCGTGTCCTCAACAGGCGTGCTCGGAACGCGCCTGATCTCCAACTCCACCCCCAATTCCTGCAGCTCTTTAAACGCAGCGACATCCTCGTCGTTAACTGCGACGGAGGTGGCGACTTGGCGCTTTCCTTCCGACATGTGCATGTTGCCGATGTTTACCTTCTTTATAGGCACACCGCCCTTGACGAGCGTAAGCACGTCTTCCGGTGTTTCGGCCACGATGAAGATCTTCTGGCGCGGGCTCGCCTTGCCGATGACGTCGATGGTCTTCTGCAGGGAGAAGAAACGCGTAGCGACGCCGGTGGGAGCGGCCATCTTCATGAGGTTCTGGCGCATGGTGTTGGTCGACACGTCGTCGTTGGCGACGAGGATGAGGTTGGAACCCAGGGTGGAGTTCCACTGGGTAGCGACCTGACCATGGACCAGTCGGTTATCGATGCGGGTAAGAAGAATGTTGGGTTCTGCCATGTTGATCAGCTTCCTTTCGTTATTTGCTGACGACAGTTACTTGATCTCCTGAATCGCGTAACGCGAAACATCTACGACGGCACCGGATCGGACTTTGATCTGGACCTTTTCGCCTTCGATGCCCTTGACGGTTCCGTAGATACCGCCGGCGAAAAGAACCTCCTGACCCGGCTTGAGCTCGGTGTGCAGCTCCTTGAAGTACTTCTGCTTCTTCTTCATGTTGATTTGCGACCAGATGGTGTAAATCAAGCCCATGATGACAAGCAGGCCCAAAAGAGCGACCGAGGAGCTCAAGACGCTGGCTCCGAAATCGGCCATTAGATGCCATCCTCGTCGCCGAAGACATCCTCTTCCTCGGCTCCAGCAACAGAAGCGACCGTCTGGGCGGTAATGCCCGTCTGGCCAACGGTCACTGCCTGCTCACCAAGCTCGGCGAGCGTGGCATTGCCGCGGAGGAACAGAAGCTCAATAACCATGGGAAGGTTGGTGCCAGTCAGAACCTCGACGTTGTCGACATCCTGGGCAATCATCATCGACTGGTTGAACGGGGTGCCGCCGAGCAGGTCGGTAAAGACGAGCACGCCATCGCACTCCTCGCGCATGGCGGTAATAGCGGCGCGGAGATCCTCACCGTAGGAAGCAGCCTGGTCGCCCTCGAAAGGAACGACGGTAAAAGCGGGCTGGTCGCCGGCAACCATAGCGATAGCGCTTGCAAGGCCGGGTGCGAACTGTCCATGACCGGTAAGAATAAAGCCAACCATTCAAATTTCCCTTCCGAAGGTGTGTACGATCTGAGTCCGATGATTTTCGGAAGCCAGCGGGCAATCGCCCTTAAAGCTTCTTGGAAAGCGTTCTTTAAAGACCAGTGGTTTCTCAACTGGTAGTAACCACGTGACGTGTTGTTGCCACTATATCACCACAGAAGAGGTCGCTTTCGTTGATTCATACGGTAAAACGTTTTTGCACCGCTCACGGTGATAAATCGACCGTTTACCGGTCGTTAATACTTCTACCTGCGGTTTTGAAACCGTTTCGAAACGCTTTGGCAAAAAATCGGAACTCTTTTCGTGTCAATACAACGCAGGGCGGCTAAAAATAGCGTAAAGAAAAATTGCAGGTCATTGTGAAGATATGTGAATTGGTCTTTTTGACTTAATACCAGTTAGAACCAGTTTTGAGATTATCGGTGAACGGTAGTTTTCGACCGTTCACCGGTTACTTGCAATCGTTTGCAGTTGTTTTCCCTGATGAATTAGGGGAACCCGATGGAGCGCTTGCGCGATCACGGGAAGTTTTGGCATTTGTCCTCATCCCCCGAACGCCAACTCCGGCACCCAAAATGGGCTAATAGCTCACGCTAATCGTTTTCAATCATTACTTACTCAGTATCCGTAATTATTTATCGTTTATCGTTAATTCTGATATGATACAAGTATCATCCGAATCGCCGATTGGAGGGGTTATGGCCCATCGAAACGCATCTATATCGAATGAAACCATCAGCCGCGAACAGACGATAGCCAAACTGAGGAAGCTCGCTCGCATCTGCAAATGGGCCACGATCTGCATCACCACCGCGCTCGCTCTGGGACTCCTCGCAGTCATTGCGATTGACCTTCTACTCATATTGCCTGGCCTCTCCCAAGGGTCGTGTCTCCAATCCGTAGAACTTCAAGCCGGCGAAGGACCGTGCCTCGCTATCGTCGGTACTAATGCACAGGCCCCACTTATGCTCGTCGCACACGATGGTCACACTGCCATAGGGAGTCTCTTGATGACATGCCTCGCGCTCACCATCGCGCTAAGCGTGCGCAGGCTTTTCTTCAACATTGAGAAGGAAGGTAGGCCCTTTGACCTTGAATGCAACCACACACTTCGTCGAGTAGGACATTTATTCCTTATCGGCGGCGCTGCCGTGAGGCTTCTTGGTGCCGTAATCACGGGAATGATACTCTCAGGATTTGGCGGCAGCTTTACGGATGCGTTCGCCGGCCAGTTATTCGAGCCCTCCATGCTCTTTGCAGGCCTGATTATTTGCCTGATTGCCAGCATCTTCCGCTACGGGTATATCCTGCAAAAACAAGATGACGAGTTGCTCTAGGGGGAATCCATGATTATTCTGCGGCTTGACCGCATGCTCGCCGAACGCAAGATCTCATCCAAAGAGCTTGCGGAACGCGTGGGCATCTCCCAGGTCAATATGTCACGCATTAAGACAGGCAAGGTTTCTGCCATACGTTTTTCAACTCTTGATGCGATATGCCGGGCACTCGACTGCCAACCAGGCGATGTACTGGAATATATATCCGACGATGAAGCCGATAGCCTATTTGGACTTAAAGATGAATAGCCATAATTAAGCCGCCAATCACGCCCTCAACGCAAATTGCCCGCCAGAACGACTTCCGTACTGGCGGGCAATTTGTTTTCTATCAGCTAGATGCTCGATGAGCCGTGCGACTCTTTACGCAAACAGGCCGTAGATGCTGATGTTGGCCTTGGCGTAGAGGCCGTTAGCATACTCGGTCCACTTGGAGCTGGCGCTCGAAGCCTGCGAGGAATACTGCTGATAAGCAGTGTAGTAGGCAGTCATGGCCTGCTTGTAGGTGGCGCTATCGGTCGTAAAGGCATCATCGGCAAAGGCCTTGGCATAGGTGCTGTCGGCGTCCTTCCAGGTGCCCTTTGAGCTATCCCACTCATCGCCGGCAAGGTTGATGATGTAGTCGGCGTAGTCCTTGCTCGCGGTCTCCTCGTTGCCGTCAGCAGGCTCGGTCGGGGCGGTCGGCATGCTTGCGGAGCTATCGCCCACCTTCTTCTTGTAGAGCTTCTGCAGCGTCGCTGACTGGCGGACGATCTGCTTGGCCTGATCCTTGGACACGCCATACTGCGTGGCCATGGTCTTGTAGTCGGAGGTGCCGATGGAATCCTCGGCGTACTGCTTCATTTCCTTGGAAGAGACGGTGATGCCCTCGTCCTCGGCAGCGTCCAGCAGAATCTGGTTGCGCACGTAGGACAGGATAACGTCGGCAGACGGAGCGGTGTAGTTGCCGTCGTCGTCCTTGACGGTGTCAAGGCTGTACTGGCTCTCGATGGCCTCACGCGCGGTGATGTCGCTCTTCTTGCCGTTGTAGCTGTAGCTCGCCACGGTCGAATCGAGCTGATCCTCGGTCAGGGTCGACGAGCCGACACCCTTGCCGCCAAAACCACCGTTGCCAATAAAGAAGCCGACCACGGCAGCAATCACGACGGCGACCACAAAGGCGGCAATCATCGTCTTCTTGTGCTTGCAAGCGTGGTCGTCCACGTCGGAGTCGTCGTCCTCGTCCTGCTCCTGGGGCATGAGGTTCTCGTCGGCGGCGTCCGCGGCAATCTGAGCCTCCAGGCGGGCGTCCTCCTCCTCGGCCGTCGTACCGGCAGCAATGTGCTCGGCAGACGTACCGGCGACCAAGTCGATCTTCTCGTCCTCGTCACCGTCGGGGCCTTCGCCGCGCTCGATGATCTGGATGCCGTCGATCTCGTCCTTCTCGTCCTTCTTTTGAATCAGACCCATATCAGTTACTCCTTGTTAGGAAACATAGTCCTCAATAGAATACGCCCGACAGAGCGCCGGGCGTATTGATTCTTAGGTTATACGCAAACACTTAAGTACTATTTAGGCGTTTGCAGACTGCATGTCTTAGGCCAGGTGTGCGATAACGGCATCGGCAAAGGTCTGCGTACCCACCGCGCCCTCGACAGAACCGGTCTGGGCACGACGTACGTCGCCGGTAACTTGCTTACCCTCGTCGAGCGTGGCAGACACGGCGGCGCGGATACGATTGGCCGCATCATTCTCGCCCAGATGATCGAGCATCATAGCCGCAGACAGGATCTCGGCCGTGGGGTTGGCGATATCCTGGCCCGCGATATCGGGCGCGGAGCCGTGCGTTGCCTCAAAGATGGCGCAGTCGGCACCGATGTTGGAACCCGGGGCCATGCCCAAGCCACCCACCAGGCCAGCACACAGGTCGCTGACGATATCGCCGTACAGGTTGGGCAGCACCAGGACATCGAAGTCGTTGGGGTTTTGGACCAGACCCATGCAGGTGGCGTCGACGATCTTGTCGTTGAACTCGATATCGGGATAGTTGGAGGCCACCTCGCGCGCCACGCGCAGGAACAGGCCGTCGGTCGCCTTCATGATGTTGGCCTTGTGCACGGCCGTCACCTTTTTGCGGCCGTAGCGGCGGGCATACTCAAAGGCATACTCCACAATGCGGCGGCTCTTGACGATAGAGATCGGCTTGATCGAGATCGCGGAATCGGCAGCGAAGGTCTTTTGACCCGAACGCTCGACAAGCTGCGAGAGCTCCTCGACCTCGGTAGCGCCCTCATCGAACTCGATACCGGCGTAGAGATCCTCGGTGTTCTCGCGCACGATTACCAGGTCGACATCGCGGAAGCGCGAGCCGTCGCCCGGCTGCGACAGGCAGGGGCGCACGCAGGCGTACAGGTCGAAGTGCTTTCGTAGGGCAACGTTGACGCTGCGGAAGCCCGTGCCGACCGGCGTGGTGATGGGGCCCTTGATGGCAACCTTGGTCTCGGCGACCGCATCGAGTACGTGTTGGGGCAGCGGCGTGCCAAACTCGTCCATGACGCCGGCACCGGCCTCCTGGACGTTCCAGTTGATCTGGACACCGGTGGCCTCGACCACGCGGCGCATGGCCTGCGTAATCTCGGGACCGATACCGTCACCGGGAATCAGGACTACATCGTGCGCCATAATCTGTTACTCCTCGTCTTCGGCGGCCTCAGATTTTTTAACGCTAGCACGCTTCTTCTTTTTGGAGAGATCCAGGCCAAAACGTTTAACAAGCATTTCGCAAATCTCACTCGAACGGGCTTTGAGATAGCTGCCCTTGCCGTTCTCGGCATCGAACTTAAGGCGCAGCGCGAGCTTCTCGGCGACCTCGGCGTCGATCTCGCCCTGGCTAAACTCGTACAGGCAACCGAGCATGTCGCGATACTCGAGGTCGCCGTGGTAGCACTGGATGGCCTCGTCCAGAATTGGCCAAGCCTCGCGCGAACGCTCGACGCTCGTGGCGCCCCACACGCACAGCAGGCGGAAGGCGGCATAGCGCAGCGTGGAGGAAATCTCGTCGAACAGCGCGGTCTCGGCACCCTCAAAGGCATCGCCCAGCTGCTCGGGGCAGGTGGTGGCGAGCGCCGCCAGGGCATCGAGGGCCTCCCAGCGGGTCTGAGCCTCGGGGCGATCGAGTGCCTCGATCAGCGCGGGCACGCAGGGCACGACGCGCTGCGGGTCTCGCTCGGCCAGCAGATGCAGCACGCGGGCGGCAAACTGGCGGATGCGGCGCGTGGGGCAGCCGAGCTCCTTGACCAGGCGGTCGACGGCGTTCTCGTTCTCCTCTGCCAGCTGAAGCTGTGCCAGCTCCTCGTCGGTGAGCTGTTCTTCCTTGTTTTCTGCCATAGTTACCTCTTCTTACTATTTCTTAACGTGCTTGCCAGCACCCTTGCTGTCATCGGTGACCGAGATGAGCTGTCGGTCGGCCGCGCCATTGCGGCGTGCGCGGCGACGCTCCTCGGCATCGCCCGCGTCGGCGGCGGCGCGGTGAGCCTTGTTGACGTTAAAGACCTCGTCGTGCTTGCGCCACGGACCCACGGACTCGCCAAAGCTCATCTTAAGGCCGGCGATAAAGCCGCCGAGCCAGCCGATCGGCGCAAACTGCACCAGCGGGAACAGCGAAAACACCCAGGTCAGCAGGACGACTGCCGCCGCTCCCGCAAAGTTGGCGATCCAGTAGTCGCGCTTGGTGATGACGCGCTTTTCGCACGCCCACTGGCCGCACAAAAAGCCGATGTAGATCGCAAAGAGAAAGAGCACCAGCGCGAGCACCACGAACGTCCAGCTCATGGGCGCTACTCCTCGTGATGGTGGCCGCAGCAGCACTCGTGGCCGTCATCATGGCCGTGGCCGCCGCAGCACTCGTGGTCCTCGCCATGGTGGTGGCCGCAACCGCACTCGTGGTCGTCACCATGCTCGCCGCAACCGCAGCCGTCCTCGTGGGCACCGTGCTCCTCGGGGCGATACTGCGACCAGTCCAGACCGGCAGCGATGGCGTCGGCCTCCTCCTTGTAGAGGACCGTGATGGCCTGGGTGCCCAGCTTGGCACCACCGATGGCGTCGAGCATGTCGTAGAGCGTAAAGGCCACGTCGGCACCGGGCAGCGCGAGCTCGCGATCGTCGGCGTAAGCGAGCGCCAGGCGCAGGTCCTTAATGAAGTGCTCAACCATAAAGCCGGGCCTGTAGTCGCCGTCGAGCGCCTTGGGCGCCAGGCTCTCCATGGCGCCGGACTTACCGGTGCCACCCAGGATCATCTGACGGGTCTTCTCCAGATCGAGGCCGCTCAGCTCGGCAAACGCCAGCGCATCGGCCATGCCGACCATACAGGCGCCCAGCGACACCTGGTTGGCGAGCTTGGCAGCCTGGCCCTTGCCGGCGCCGTCGAAGCAGCAGATGGTTGCCGCAAAGGTGGAAAGGATATCGCGGACCGGCGCGATGTCGTTCTCGGTAGCGCCTACGATAGCCGTGAGCGTACCGGCGATAGCGCCCGACTCGCCACCGGTGACGGGGCAGTCAAATGCCATACGACCAGAAACCTGGGCGGCCTCGGCAATGTCACGCGCCAGCTCGGGCGAGCTCGTGGTGAGGTCGATCAGGACCGCGCCGGGCTTAGTGCACGCGAGCAGACCGTCGCCCGCCAGGTAGAGCTCCTCGACCTCGGAGGGATAACCCACCATGGTAAAGACGACATCGGCGTTCGCCGCGGCATCTGCCGGCGTATCGGCCCAAACGGCACCGCGCTCGATAAGCGCGGCAGCCTTGGACTTGGTGCGGTTGTTGACCGTGACGGGATAGCCGGCATCCAGGATGTGACCGGCGATGGGGGCACCCATAATTCCGGTGCCGATAAATGCGACGGAGAGCTTGTTTGCCATGAAACCTTTCCTTTTGGGTTGGGTGTTATTACCAGGTTGAATACTCGGTGCCAGCGCTTGGGCTGTGAGTCGAGGGCGATTACGGACGCAGCGCTTGCCTACTGGCCGCGCACACGGCGTGCGATGCGGTCGGAAAGCGAGGCTTTCTCGGCGCGGTTCTTGCCCCAAAACGCAAGCGCCACCATGCCGGGCCCCACGTGCGAGCCAATGGTAGGACCGACGGAACTACGGATAATCGTGACGTCGGCGCAACCTTCCTCCTTGCGAACGGCAGCCTCGAGCCAGTCACCATCCTTCTCGGCATCGGCCGTCATGATGGCGATGGGCATGGTGCGATCGGGCACATAGTTCTCGCGGAACGACTTGAGGATGGACTTGAGCGCCTTCTTGCGGCCGCGGTTGACGCCGATCAGCGACAGCGAGCCGGCAAGGTCGTAAGAGAGCTCGGGCTTGACGTCGAGCTTTGCCGTGAGCTGTGCCGCCGCAGGCGGAATGCGGCCGCCGGCAGCCAGCGCGTCAAAGCTCTCGAGCGTAAAGTAGCCGTGGACATAGGTCTTGGCCTCGTTTGCCCAGTCGACCAGCTGTTTGGCGGTGAGTCCCGCCGAGCGTTGACGGACGGCCTCGAGCGCCAAGAGCTCGCCGGTCGCACAGGGCAGAGCGTTGTCGACCACGTACAACTCAAAATCGGGATACTCGGCGCGCACGGCATCTGCCGCCTGGCACGCGGAGTTGTAGCTCGACGACAGCGCCGAGGTAAAGCACAGGTAGACCGTGGGCGTGCCCTCTTTGGCGCACTCGGTAAAGAACTCGATATAGCGACCGAGCGACACGGCCGAGGTGGACACGCGGGCACCGGCGCGCATGCGGTCGTAGAACTCCTTGGGTGTGATGCTCGACCAGATGTCATCCGTGCGCTCCTCGCCATCGATAATGAAGGGGAAACCCAGGATATCGACATCGAGGTTCGCGGCGACCTCGGGGCTAAAGTCGCAGCAGGTATCGACGACGATGCGGCAACGGTCCGAATGACCGGCGGATGCGGCCTTGTCCATCAAAGCGACTCCTTACGTAAAAAGGCGGCCACCCGCATGGGATGGCCGCCAACCGTTAACTCATGCAAGTTAACGTATTTTACTCGTCAAGTGTTTCGATGCGGGGCTTGATGATGCCATATCCACCATTCTTACGGTGATACACCACATTGATGAGGCCAGTCGTCGCGTTCTCGAACACGTAGAAGTCGTGGCCGAGCAGATCGGTCTGCACCAGCGCCTGCTCCTCAGTCATCGGGGTGACATCGATGACCTTCTCGCGGACGAGCAGGTCGTCCTCCTCCTCGGGCAGCAGCAGGTCGGCCAGATCCTCGACGCGCTCGACCGGTGCGACATCCGCCGCGCTGGCACCGCCCTGGCGGTTGTCCACGACCTTGGTCTTGAACTTGCGCAGCTGGCGGGTGACCTTATCGGCGGAGAGGTCGATGGCGGCGTACATATCTGCACCGTGCTCGGCAACGCGAATCACCGAACCGCGAGCGCGAACCGTGACCTCGACGATTGCCGGGTTGGGATTCGAGGGGTTCTTCTCATAGCGAAGTACAACGTCGACCGTCATGGGCTCGATATCGAAAACCTTGAGCGCCTCGCCGATCTTCTCATCCACATGCGCACGCAGAGCATCGGTTACCGTCGTCTTGCGTCCAGAAACCTTGATATCCATACGTGGCTCCAATCTGCCTCGGGGACTTACTGTACTGGCTATGTACCCATTGCCGTGCATTTAATCACGCGGATTCCTAAAGACCCGAATAACGATTGCTTGATACCGCATACCGAAGTCTCGTACTTTTCCACGGCAAAGTGCGCTATAGGAGGGCGTCGGCGGCTTTGTATTTGGTCCCGAAAATTGGCTTTGACCTGCTAGTTTTATTTGGATGAAAAAGCCAGGCTCCCCTATTGGAGAAGCCCGGCAGTGCGTGTTGAAACCGTGAAGAGGTGTCCTTTCCAACGTATAGGAGACACCACCCCTAGCAATAACTAGCTATTGAGTTTGTTAATGTCGTCGTCGGTGATGGTGCCTTCCTGGCTTGACGATTTGTCCTCGGAGGATGCGGTCTCATTGTTGGAATCGGAAGACTCGCTGCCGGAGGACGTGGTCTCACTGGACTCAGAGTCGCCCGGCTGCACGTTAGCGCCCGAAACCGTCTTAGTGGTGAGGTCGTAGGGCATCGTGCCATACCAGACAGAGTGGACCGCCTCGAGCGTGCCGTCGGCCGTAATACCGTCGAGGGCATCGCTCACGGCACGGCACAGCTCGTCATTGGACGAGAGGCCCGCAACACCAAGCGTCGAGGGTGCCTCGAGCGCACCGACATAGGAGACCTCGCTCATCAGGCGTGCAAGGTAGCCGCCGGCCGTGGAGTCGCAGATCACATAGTCGACCTCGCCGGACTCGAGCGCCTCAAAGCACTCGTTGATGTTGGAGTAGGTCTTTTGGTTGGCGGTAATGCTCTGCTTGGCAAGCGCCTCCTGCGAGGCCGAGGACATCTGGACACCCAGGGTAGACGTGTTAAGGGTATCGGTGGAAACGCTTAGCGACCCACCATCGCTGGTTTTACCAAACACAGAAGCGGCATCGTACAGGCAGGTGCCGAGCGAGCTAACGTCCCCGTCTGTGGAGTTGATCTCGCCGATAAAGATATCAGCCTTTTTGTCGCCGAGCGCGGAACCTGCCGAGGACGCATCGACAAAGGCGACCTTAAGGCCCATGCGGCTTGCGAGGGCGCGGGCGGCGTCGACCGCATATCCCGTGAGCTCGCCGTCGGCGCCCTGCATGGCCTGCGGCGCATCGGAAGTATCGAGGGCAACCGTCAGGGTTCCGGGAGTGACCAGGGCATCGTCCGACACCGCCGGCGTGACCGTCTCGTACTCGATCTGGTCGATCGTGGGAGTCGTGAACGTAGACAGAGGGTTGAACGCGCATCCGCTCAGGCCCAAAACGGCAATGACCGCTGCGGTCCCAGCACCTAACCGAGCCGCGTGCATCAAGCTGCCCCTCACCATGTCCACTACCCTGCCTTCTGTGTCGTATACAATCCGTGCGTTGCGCGGAATATCAGGTTGTTCCCACCAGCTGACCTGGTATTTGACCCCACACTTGCGCACCGGGGTGTTTGCTCGGGAGGCCGCAGCCACCTTCACGACTGACCCGCTCGCCCGCGAGGCGGTATTGCCCCAAAGAAAGTAGAACGGACGGTGCGGCTTACATCTAGGACGCGCCATGATCGCGCCGCGCGCACGCGGTCGCTTACGTGGATCCCTTTGACCGCGTCTGTCTTGGACTAGGACGGGCATTTCGTCCGTCCGCAACCACAGCCTGGTAGGAACGTAGCGCATTATAGCTAAGTTCAAGCTGAAGTTTAAGGTTAAGGGCGTCATTCGCATCGCGCGCACAGATTTTGCAGGTCGGAGTGGGCTATTCATGCCCCTATGAAGCCCGGAGCTCCCCTACGGGGAGCTCCGGGGCGCCCTTCTTAGGGTGCCCCGGTCAAAATATGGCAAATATGAGTACTGCCACCAATTTAGTAACAGGCAATTTTGGCCTCTCGGACAGATTTTGCGCTCAGTGTCGCCAACCTGATGCTTAGTTATTCTACATTTGTTTATTATCTTCTCACTTTACGCCGCCTCCGAGTTCTAAATTCCTTGATTTTGCTGTTACTGATTTAGTGACAGTACTCATATTTGCCATATTTTGTCCAGGGCATATGATTAACCCTCTATTTTCGACGCGAATTAGACCGGCTTAAGCCCAAAACACGCCCGCAGCGTGTTAAGCAACGCCTCTTGCTTCTTCCTGCGGGCATCGACACGATTCCGGTACCGCTTTCGCATACGCTGGTGCATGCGCCATGCGAGCGCTTCCATCGCTTCCATGTCACAGAGCATTTCGTTGTTGACCGTCGCGACCTCGATTCCCATAGTAATCAAGCCCGTGTTGCGCTTTTCATCATGGATACGTCCCCTCCGAGAGGAATGGCCCAGCTCACCGTTGTATTCCAGGTCAAACCGGGCTGCTTCCTGATACGCATCGCAAACTGCATGCGGCATCCCCGAGATTGCCTGCGCACGGTCATCGAACTCGATCTTGTAGTCGGTCTTAAAAGGTCCGCAGGCAAACCCGCCATAGGAAAACGGAAGCGAAAACAGGGCGAGCATGATGCACTCCATGGGTGAGCGCAGGTTTTCCGAAAGATAGGGACACAGACGCTGCAGCTGTTTGGCCGCGGTCCCCTTGCATACCGCGAGATAATCTGCCAGACGATCGGGCGTCAGCACCGGCTCGACCTCAAAGTAGCCCACATCTGGCGGTTGGTCCTTGTCCTTTGCAAGTTTGTTCACAACAGGCGAGCTGTAGGGAGGCAGAAACTTACCGCGATCGCTCAGTGAAATCTTGGAGCACAGCTCCTGGGCCAGGGCAAATGCCTGGATGCAACCGACTTCGCGTGCAACGGCAGCGCAAAGGGCCTTGGGAGACAAGCTGTATACCCCCGGCTCCACTTCCAGAATCGATCCGGCCGGCAACCCCGCGGAACAGACGGACCAACTCACGCCAGGTATGCGGCGGCGCTGCGCCGCAGTCCCCACCAGCAGGCACAAGTCTTCTTGCACCTCGCCACTCGCGGCTCCAATTCGCACCAAATCTGAAAGGTAGATATCCCCGGCCGAAGGCGATGACGTACACAGCACGCGGCGCTCCTCCTCGGGATCGAGGTCTTTCCAGCTGATGTAGCCCATCTGCCGGCGCTCGGCGCGCATCATGCGCAACGCCGAGGCGCCCGTCAGGATCACGGAAGCCGCGAGCTGTTCTTTCGTCGGCTCGACGCGCTGGTTGATTTTTACCGCCACATGAACCACCCCTACCAAACGCGTGCGATAGCAAGGCCATCGACAGCCGCGGCACCGGCGCGCTTGAGTTCTGCCGAAGCCGCCGCCATCGTCGCGCCTGTGGTAATGACGTCATCGATAAGCAGCAGGCGGCGGCCCCGCACGTCCTCGACCGTCTCGTACATGCCTTGGGCGCGCTCGCGGCGCTCCTCACGACCGAGTTCTCGCTGGTCGCCATGCCCGTACTTGACGAGAGCATCGAGCAGGGGAACACCCGACAGCTCGCAAAATGGGCGCGCAATGGCCTCCATATGATCAAAACCACGCCGCCGAAACGCTGCCGCCGTCGCAGGCACAAACACCACCGCATCCGCACCGGACAGCACACCTCCGTAGCGATCGGGCGCTACGACCTGGGCATGCAGGGCGGTGTCGTAGAGCAGCTCCGCCAGATACGGAGCCAGACGTCGCTCGCCCGCATCCTTGTACGCTTTAATGATGCGCGGCAGCGGATGCGCATAGACGGCGCACGCCAGGCAGCGATCGAGCGCCTCCGCCATTGCCGAGGACGTGCTCTCGACCGAACACTCAGTGCACAGCAAATCCCCAAACGGGGCGCCGCATCGGGTGCAGCTATGACGTGGGTCGATGAGCGTGAGCGCAGCCAGGCAGTCTTGGCAAATAAGCGTACCGGCGCGCTCGCAGCCGGCACATCGTGTTGGCGACAATGCCTCGAGCGCCTCGTACGTCGCGCGCTCGGCAAACGGTAGCAATTCGTCCGCAAACGGTAGGGCACCGACACTCTGCAGACGGCTCAATATGTTCAGATGGCTCTTCAAGACACAACCCTCCCTACGTTCGGTCGCAGGGAGGGTTGTTGATTTGGCGCTATGATACCCCGATGCGCTCGGGGCAAGGCGGGCTAAATCCGCTCGCGGGCGTTATTCGCCGGCAGGCGGTTGTGGTGCGGACGAAGACGGGGTCGAGCCCTCGCCACCATCCTGGCGCGGCTTGCGGGAACGGCGACGGCGACGGCGCTTTTGACCCTGGTCGGCCGAGCCCTCGCCACCGCGCGGCTCGCGCTCGTCACGAGCGACGCCATGCGAAGCCTTGGCAGCCGCTCCCCCGCCATCTCCGGGACGACGGCGCGTGACCTTGACCTCGCCATCCGAGACCTGATCGGCCACGGAGGGCACTGAGGGCTTCTGCTGCGCGCCCGAGGAATGGCGACGGCGCGGACGCGGCGCGCGCTCCTCCTCGCCACGTGACTTGCCGCCCTTGTCGACAGGCGCATCGGAGGCCGAGGCGCCCTTGGAAGCGGCACCGGCCTCGCGAGCAGCTGCGGCGCGGAAGGCGTCCTCGCGCTCCTCGCTCGACAGATGACGGCGGCGGCGACGTGTGGGGTTCATGCCGCCGCCGCGATTCTGCTGCTGGGGCTGCTGAACCTCGCGCTCGCGAGAGGCGTTCTTGCCCGCGGCTGCAACCTCGGTAGCATCGCCCGAGCCCGCGCGCTTGCGACGGCGACGGCCATCGGCCGCCCCCTCGGCCTCGGGTGTCTCGGCCTTACCGCGGCCCTTTCCGCGGCCACGGCCCTCGCCCTGACCCTGACCGGCGCGAGCATCGGATTCAGCATCGCGACGACGGCGCTTGGGCATCGACGTGCCGGCCAGACGGTCGGCACTCGACAGGCCATCGCCCACATCGACGCCGTTTTCGCGATCGAGCTCCATGAGCGCCAGACGCATCTCGGGCGACTCAATGCGCTCGAGCACGTCGCGCGTCACGCAGTCGGGGCGGCAGTTGCAGCCCTGTTCGGCGGCCTTCTTCTTGCAGCCCTCCGAGCACGTCATATCGGCCAGGTTGACCTTAAAGACCTTGCCGTTCTCTAGGCGCAGCACCAGCTGCTCACGCGGCGTGTCATATTCCTGAATACGCGCCTTGCCGAGCGGCGTATCGATGAGCGTCTTCTTTTTGGGCGCACGGCTCTTAAAGTCCTTGTAGGCCTCGAACTCGTAGCGCAGGCAGCACATCAGACGACCGCACACGCCGCTGATCTTGGAGGAATTGAGCGGCAGGTCTTGCTCTTTTGCCATGCGAATCGAGACGGGTTCAAACTGTCCGCCAAAGCGCGTGCAGCAGAGCTCCTGTCCGCACTGGGCATAGCCACCCACCAGGCGGGTCTCGTCGCGCACGCCGATCTGGCGCATGTCGACGCGAATGTGCAGCGTCGAGGACAGGTCCTTGACGAGCTGGCGAAAATCGACGCGCTCCTCGGCCGCAAAGTAGAACACGGCCTTCTCGCCGCCAAACAGGTACTCGACGCCGACCGGCTTCATCTCGAGGTCGAGCTCCTTGACCAGGCGGCGAAAGTCGACCATCGCCTCGTCGCCTTGGATGGCCAGGTCGTCGGCAAGCTGCAGGTCGATGTCGCTCGCCACGCGCAGCACGGGCTTGAGCGGCTGACCGATCTCGTCTTGCGGCACCTCGAAGGGATCGGCCGTGACCAGGCCGATCTCGGTTCCGCGCTCGGTGGAGCAAATGGCATAATCGGCCTCGAGGATATCCAGATCCTGCGGATCGAACCACAGGTCGCGCGAGGCGTAGGTAAACTTAACGGGTACGACTAACGGCATTTCAGTGCCTTCCTGATATCGAACAGCATGACCTCGATGGCCAGCTGGGGAGTAACGTTTCTGGCGATGTTGCGCTCGGCGGTCGCGACTGCCTCGAGCGCCCGTGTGGCACCCGCAACATTCGTCGCGGCGGCAAGCCGCCCGATCGTGTCGCGCACGTCCTCGTTCACAACGTCTGCCGCCTCATCCTGAAGCGTCAGCAGCACGTCGCGCATGAGCGTCCGTGCGCTCGCCAGCGCTTCCATGATACCCGAACGCTCGCGCGCGTTGAGTTCGCGCTTGTTGCGGTCCTCAAGCTGCTTCAATGCTCCACGCGACAGGTAGTCGGCGTTTTGCTCGAGCACCTTTTCCTGTGTGGACTTGACCTCGGCGAGCGGTGCCTTAACGGCGACAATAAGCGACTTGGCGCGGCTGAGCACGTCGGCCTCGTCGGCGGCGATGAGCGAATCGATGGCGCGAACCATCTGACGGCGGGCGTCCTGGCGCTCGGCGCTCTTGAGGAACTCGATGCCACGCGTGGGGCTTCCCGCTACTGCGACGGCCATGTGGCAACGCGCGGGGTCCTGACCGGTGGCGCGACTCACGGCCTGCGCGGCGACGGCGGGCGATACCAGCCGAAACGGCACGCACTGGCAGCGGCTCACGATGGTGGACAGCATCACGTCTGCCGAGGTGCCCAGCAAGATAAACATAACGCCCTCGGGCGGCTCCTCGAGTGTCTTGAGCAGCGCGTTGGCGGTGTTGGCGCGCAGCTGCTCGGCACGGTCGATGATGTAGACCTTGGCCTTGGCGCGGATGGGCGCCAGCGGCACGTCGTCGAGCAGCTCGCGGGTCTGGGCAATGAGGTAGCCCGTGGCGCTCTCGGGCGTGTAATAGTGCACGTCGGGGTGCGTATGGCGGGCAACGCGCACACAACTGTCGCATGAGCCGCAGCCATCCTGCTCGCACAGGAAGGCTTGGGCGAGCGCCCACGCGGCGTCGAGCTTGCCCGCGCCGGGCGCGCCCAAAAACAGGTAGGCGTGCGATGCGCGACCGCTGGCGACGGCATTGGTCAAAAAGTCGCGCACGCGCTCTTGGGTGTCAAGCTTGGCCAGCAGGCTTGTCTGAGCGGGGGCCATGTTACTCGGCCTCCTGGGCAAGCGCGGCGGTGACGGCGTCCTGGGAAATGTCGAGGCCGTAGACGCGAACCTGCTCGACCGTCCGCGCGAAGACGTCCTCG
Organism: uncultured bacterium; assembly: GCA_905216145.1. Classification (GTDB taxonomy): domain Bacteria; phylum Actinomycetota; class Coriobacteriia; order Coriobacteriales; family Coriobacteriaceae; genus Collinsella. Next base: position 109,052 of record CAJMST010000005.1, read on the forward strand.
ATGGACGCGGTCGCGTCGATGAGCTTTACGCGGTTTGGTTCCTCGGCGGCGATGGCGCAAAATCCCTGGTAGACACGCTCTTGGAAGGCCATGCCCTTAGCCTCCATGCGATCTGCCGCGCCACGGGCTGCCATGCGCAGCGCCGCCTGCTCGGGCGTGATGTGATAGACGAGCGTGAGCGCCGGGTGCGTACCCGCGACGGCCAGGTTGTTGGCGTCGCGCACCATCTGGCGATCGAGGCCATCGGCAAACGCCTGGTAGCAGGTCGTGGAATCGTAGAAGCGATCGCACAGGACCACCTTACCGACAGCAAGGGCGGGCACGATGACCTCGTGCACCAACTGAGCGCGCGCCGCCTCGTAGAGCAACAACTCGCAGGTGTCGCCCATCGCCGTGTTGGCGGGGTCGAGCAGCAGAGCACGGATCTTTTCGCTGATGGCGGTACCGCCCGGCTCGCGCAGGCTCACAACCTGGTAGCCAGCGAGTTCGAGCGCGCGGGCAAGCAGGCGCGCCTGCGTGGACTTGCCGGCGCCATCGACGCCCTCGAGCGTGATAAAGCTATGTTGAGCGGGCTCAAAAGCCATGGGCGCAGTCCCTTCCTACAAGGCGCGTAAATGCGATTTATAGCAACCAAGCCATGATACCCCAGTGCTCGGTGCGTCCCCAATGGCTAAAGGTGCCTTTCCAAAGTTGCGGTGAAATAGGGACTGATTGAAGCTCTGAGACCGCCAAACAGTCCCTATTTCACCGCAACTTATGATGGGGAATTTTGGACGCTGGGTATAATCGTCGTATTGCATTGAAATGTGGCGAAAGGAGTGGCAATGTCTCGGTATTGCGCCTCGTGCGGCAAGCTTCTTGCAGATGATGCCAAGTTCTGCACCTCGTGCGGTGCACCCGTTGAGCAAACAACCGCGAGCGATAGCCAGCCCGCTTTTGAGCAGACCGGTTCCCTCGATACGCCGCAAGCCAAGGCGGACGACCCCCTCGCCTATCGCCCCGACCCCGCCGCAGGCCCCGCGACCGTCGAGACCACGCAGCGCATACCCGTCGCGAGCGGCTCGCCCCAACAGCAGCCGGCTCCCGCATACGCGCCCGCTTCGCCACAGACCCCCGCTCCCAAAAAGAGCGGCACCGGGCCGCTTATCGCCGTTATCGTTGTGCTGGTGGCGATCATCATCGCCCTGGTCGTTTTCTTTGTGATCAAGCCTTTCGACAACGCCGCCACGCAGACGACTGCCGAGGTAGCTAAGCTGCACCATGACGTCGACGACGATGACCTAAAGCCTCTCGGCGATCCCAACAGCCTGTACGACGATGATGACGATGACGACGAGGATGGCGGCGAAACAACACTCTCCGAGCAGAACCTCTACCGCCGACTGAGCGAATACTACGACTTGCTCGAAGACCTCGACAACTACGTCCGTGGCTGCGCGCAGAACTTCAACGGCAGCTATCTGGAAGAGGATCGAACCACCCGTCAAAATCTCGCCGACGTCGCCGAGCGCACGGAGAACACCATCGAGCAGTATTACGACATCGTCGAGGACCTAGACGTCCCGACGAGCTCCAAGAACTACAGCTCCTGGAAGGACATCATCGCCCTGTACGACGACCTGGATCACCGCATTGACGCAATCTGTGATGCCTGGGAGATCAGCCTGAAATACGCCAAGCCTGCGGACCACAAGAATGAGATCGTGGCGCCGCTGTCGCGCGACAACGTGGCGGGCACCAATGACAATAAGTACCGCCTAGACTTTGAGGAGCGCTATCCCGGCGCCAAACCCGTCGAAGTGAACTAGCGCTCTGCCGGTCTAAAAAACGAGCGAGGATCGCGGGGTCCTCGCTCGTTTTTGTTTTAGTCAATGTTCCGACTACGCCGTTACTTGTCGGCGGCTGCTTTCTTGGCAGTCGACTTCTTCGCGGTCGCCTTCTTGGCGGCAGTGGCTTTCTTAGCCGTCGTCTTCTTGGCCGCCGTCGTCTTCTTCACCGTGCTCGCCTTAGTCGTGGTCTTACGGCCGCGGACGGGCTTCTTCTCCTTGGTCGGGCAGTCCATGTTCACGCAGATGCGCCACGGGCCGCGCGCCGTGTTGACCACCACGATGGGGGCGCCGCACTCGGGGCAGGTCTCACCCGTCGCCTCGAGCTTACCGCGCGCCGGAAGAGGATAGCTCACACCGCAGTCATCGTAGTTGGTGCAGCGGATAAAGCGCTTGCCGCTCTTCTCACTCTTGTGTGCGATCAGGTCGCCATGGCGTCCGGCCTCGGCGCACACCTTGCACTCGCCCACCTTAAGGTCGGGCTCGTAGTTGGTGGGGCACGTCGGGTTCACGCAAATCTCGAAGGCCTTCTGGCGGAACGGCTGGCACTTAATGCGCGGCGCGCCGCACTCGGGGCACACGGCGGCCTCGCCCTCGAGCGGACTCACCTTGACGCCGCTCGGCACCGGATAGGTCACATCGCAGTCGGGCCAGCCCATGCAGCCAATGAAGCTGCCACGGGTCTTGGCGCTCGTCTTCATAACCAAGTCCTTGCCGCACTTGGGGCAGGCGCCCACGCGCGCATCGGCCGTGACGGCGTCGCTGATGGCGTCGCCCAGCTCCTGCGTGTGCTTGAGCAGCTCGTCGAGCACGCCGGCCAGCAGCGCGCGCGAGTGCGTCACGACATGCTCTTCGGTATCCTCGCCGCGCTCGACGCGGGTCATATCGCCATCAAGCTCGCTGGTCATATCGGGGCTCGTGATGCGCGGGGCAAATTGCGTCAGCGCGTCGATGATGGCGATGCCCAGCTGGCTCGGCTCAACGGGATCATTTTTGAGATAGCGCACGGCATACAGGCGCTCGATGATGCTCGCGCGCGTGGACTTGGTGCCCAAACCGCGCTTTTCCATCTCCTGCACGAGCTTGCCCTGGCTGTAGCGCGCGGGCGGCTCGGTCTGCTTGGCCTCGAGCTTAATGTCGAACACGTCGACCGTATCGCCCTGCTCAAGCGGCGGCATCTGCTCGTCGCGTTTGAGTCCATACGGGTATGCCTCGCGGAAACCCGGGGTCACGAGCACGTCGCCCGAAGCCACGAACGGCTCGCCATTGACGTCGAGCTCGAGCTTGGTGTTCTCAATGGTCGCAGGACCCATAAGCGTCGCCAGAAAGCGGCGAGCGATGAGGTCATAGAGCTTGCGCTGGCCGCCGTCGAGCGTGGACGGATCGCCCTCGCCCGTGGGGTAGATAGGCGGGTGGTCGGTGGTCTCGACTTTGCCGCGCGTGGGCTTCATGGGGCCGGCGAGCACCTTTTTGCACACGGGCGCCAGCGCCGGGTTGATCTTTGCAAGGTCACTCACCACAGCGCCCAAATCGAGCGTCGCAGGATACACGGTGTTGTCGACACGCGGGTAGCTGATGAGGCCCGCCATGTAGAGGGACTCGGCGATGCGCATGGTACGCGCAGGCGAGATGCCCTCGGCCGCGGCGGCGGCCTGCAGCGAGGTCGTCGCAAACGGCGTGGGCGGCTGCTGCTTGCGGGAGCGCTTGGTCACCGCGGCGACGGTTGCCGTCGTAGCGCCGTCAACGTGGCCGTACGCCGTCTCGGCAGCATCTTTGTCGGTAAAACGCGCCGTCTTGTGCGCGATCTTAAAGCGGTCGTCCTCGGCAGCACCCCGAGCGGCACCCATGCCGCGAATCTGCCAATAGTCCTCAGGCACAAACGCCATGCGCTCGCGCTCGCGCTCGACCACTAGGGCAAGCGTCGGCGTCTGCACGCGGCCGGCGGAACGCACGTTGCCAAAGCCGCCAAACTTGGCGAGCGTCAGGTAGCGCGTGAGCACCGCACCCCAAATGAGGTCGATGTGCTGACGGCTCTCGCCGGCATCGGCCAAGTTCTGGTCGAGCGAGACGAGGTTATCGAAGGCCTGCGTGATCTCGGCCTTGGTAAACGAAGAGTACTGGGCGCGGGCGACCGGCAAGTCCGGCGCAACCTCGCGTACCTTGTTGAGAGCGTCCGAGCCGATCAGCTCGCCCTCGCGATCGAAGTCCGTGGCGATGATGACACTGTCGGACTTCTTAGCCAGGTTCTTGAGCGAACGAATGAGTTCTTTCTCGGCCGGCAACTTAATGACGGGCGCCCAGGTGAGGTAGGGCAGGCTCTCGAGCTTCCAGCCCTTGATGGAGATACCATCGGCAAGGAACGGCTTGCGCTTGGTGTCGTACGGCGGGCGGGCCAGGCCATCGGGCATATCGGCCGGCAGCATCTCGCCGTCTTCGGTCACCGAATACCAACCCAGCTTTTTATCGAACAGCACGCTGTCGCAAAAATCGGGCGCAAGGATGTGACCGGCAAGACCGATGGTCACGCACTCCTCGCCCTTCCACTCAAAACGGTAGATGGCGGTATTGTACACCTTATCCTTTTTGGGTTTACCCGTGGACAGACGCTCGGCGATCTGACGCGCGGCGTCGTTTTTCTCGGCGATGATGAGCTTCAAAAGAGGCTCCTATCTCGTGTCTCTGCGGCTACGCCCGCCCGTATGGCGGCCGATTTACGCCCTTGTTTGCTCGATCTGCCCGATGAGCCAATCGCACCAGGCATCCATGCCCTCGCCCTTGCGCGCGCTCACGGCAAACCGCGGCGCCTGCGGATTGAGGTCATCGAGTGTCTTAGTATACCTATCCATGTCAAAATCGAAAGCCGGGGCCACGTCGACCTTGTTGAGCAGCTGCGCGCCGGCGTGTTGGAAGATGCCCGGGTACTTGATGGGCTTGTCGTCGCCCTCGGGCACCGAGAGAATCATGATGGACAGGTTCTCGCCCAGGTCAAAGTCGACCGGGCAGACCAAGTTGCCCACGTTTTCGATAAAGATGACGTCGATGTTTTGAAGACCCACCGCCTGGTCAAACGCGTCAACGGCCTCCATGATCATGTTACCCTCGAGGTGACACAGACCGCCCGTGTTGATCTGGATGGCGGGCATGCCGGCTTCCTTCATGGTGATGGCGTCGACATCCGAGGCAATATCGCCCTCGATGACGGCGCAGCGCAAGCCGGCCTTGTCGCGCAGGCGCTCGTTGGTGCCCAGGATCGTGGTGGTCTTGCCCGAACCGGGGCTCGACAGCACATTGATCACATAGGTGTTTGTCTCATTAAATCGCTGACGCAGCTGATCTGCCAGGCGCTCGTTGCGCGACAGAATCGGCGATGCGATATCAATCGTTTTCTCGGCCATACTTAGCGCTCCTTACTTTGGCCCCTTTATACCCCATCACTAGATGGCTAGCGGGCTAATCGTCGGGGGTTTCGATTTCGATGCTCGCGATATCGAGCTCGCGGCCGTGCAGTAGGCGCACGTTGGCACCACCACACTGGGGACAGCGACAGTGGAAACGATCGTGGTCGAAAACCTCGCCGCAGTCCAGACACTCGCTTTGTGGATGGACCTCCTCCACGGCAAGCTCGCAGCCTCGCGTGAGCGGGTCCTCGTCGCGAAACGTCTCCCACGCAAAGTCAAGCGCCTCGCGCACGACCTCGGTCATATCCCCGATACGCAGCGTTACCAAAACGGCGCGCGAGGCCCCCGCCCCACGCGCCGCACGAATCACTGTATCGAGTATGCCGTTGACAATGCCAACCTCGTGCATACCGATTTACTCCTCGCTATCCTCTTCGTCGTCCGAAAACAGGTCCAGACGGCTCACAAACAAGCCCTCCTTACCCTCGCGCGCGGTAATGACCACGCGAGCGATGGCGAGCGAAATCTCGTAGAGCGAGAGCAGGGCGCCATACATGAGGCCCAGCGTAACGGGCGAGCCGTCGGGCGTAATCACAGCCGAGCCCGCAAGCAGGCCAACGTATACGTAACGCCAGGCACTGCGGAAGGCCGCATAGGACACAATATGGAAGACGGACAGGTAGAAGATGATGAGCGGCAGCTCAAACGCCACACCAAAGCCGATCATAAAGAGCAGCTCCATGTTGACGTAGTTCTCCAGGTCGGGCAGCGCCGTGGCGACGGCCGAGGTCTCACCGATAAGCCACTCAAAGCCCGCCGGGATGATGATGAAGTAGCAGAAGATAGCGCCCAGGAAGAACAGCACCGTCGAGGCGAGCACCGTGGGCACGACCCATTTGCGCTCGTTGGGACGCAGTGCCGGCAGGAAAAATGCCAGAATCTGCCAGATGATCATGGGCGTGCACATGACCACGGCCATCTTGATGGCCAGCGAGAAGCGCAAGCCAAAGCCGCCGAGCGTGGTAGTGATGTAGAACTTACCGTCCGGCACAAAGGAGCGGATAGGGTCTTCCAAGATGTCGAGCACCACGGGCGTGGCGAAATACAGCACGATGGCGGCGGCAAACACCGACACGACCACGATAGTCAGGCGGCGACGGAGCTCTCCCAAGTGATCGAAGAGCGGCATGCGCGCAGGTCCGATAGGCATTACTCATCGCCTCCCTTCGGGGCATCGGCGGCAGCGGCGTCGTCCTCGGCCTCGAGCTCGCGAGCGAGCTGGTCGACGACGGCCTTGCGCTTGCGGGGACGACGGGCGTAGAGGTCAGCCGTCGTGGGCTCTGCCGGCTCGGGCTCGGGCTCCGGCTCTGCAGCAGGCTCGGGCTCGACGACAGGCTCGGCGGCAGCGGCAGGCTCGGCACCCTCGGCCTTGGACTCCTCAGCAGCACCCTCGCCCTCGGCGGCAGCCTCGCTCGCGGCCTTCTCGGCAGCAAGACGGGCGCGACGCTCGGCAAAGGTCTCCTTCTTGGCGGGCGCTGCCGTCTCGGCGGCATCCTCGTCCGCATCGGAATCGTCGTCGGTCGCAGCAACCTTCTTGGGCTTGACCGGAGCCGAAGCGGCCTCACTCACCGGATCGATAATCTCGGACTGAACAACGGCCGTCATCTTTTCCTGCGTCTCGCGGAACTGACGGATGGCACGGCCGATCGTGCGGCCCATCTGCGGGAGCTTATCCGGGCCAAACAGCAAAAAGCCGAAGACCACGATGATCGCGAGCTCACCCTCTCCAATACCAAACACACATACCTCCAAGGCTCGATGTGAGTCGAGCCCGCACCGCGCCATTCGGCCGGAACTCGTCTATTCATTCGGTCAAGTATAGCGCCCGGACGCCAAAACGTCCGAGCGCATCACAAACATATGCCAAACGGCACGCCCTTTTGGGGGCAAAGATTATGCAGCGGTGATCGAAATCTCCTGATCGACACCCAACAGCTGGACCACGCGCATCACCGGGGGCTGCACATTGGTGCAGCTAAAGCGCTTGCCGTGGTCGACCGCGTGGTGCGCGGCGCCCACAAGCACGCCAATGCCCGTCGAATCGATGTAGCTCACCTGGGCAAAATCGAGCTCAACGGCCTCGGTGGGCTGCTCGAGCGCCAAGTCGATGGCGTTACGCAGACTGTCGGCATTAGAGATATCGATTTCGCCGGCCACCTTGATGGTGTAGAGCTCCGGCGTGGGGTTGGTGGAAATACCCAAATCCATGTATACGCTCCTTTGTGTATCGAAAGTGCAGATAGTACGGGAAGCCGCGCGTTAGGCGCGTTCGGCACGCGCAAGCTCGGCAGCGACAAGCTTAACGGCCAGCACCAGCACATCGAGCGCGGCCTCCAAGTCCTCGACCGTGGGATAGCTCGGCGCGATGCGGATGTTGGTGTCGCGCGGATCCTTGCCATAGGGCCAGGTGGCACCGGCCGGCGTGAGCTTGACGCCCAGGTCTGCGCAAAGCGCGGCGACCTTTTGAGCCGAGCCCTCGGGACCATCGAAGCTTACAAAGTAGCCGCCGCGGGGGTGCGTCCAGGTGGCACAGCCCGTATCGCCCAGGCCCTCGGTGAGCTTGCGCTCAACGGCCTCAAAGCGCGGGCGCAAGAACTCGGCATGCTTTTTCATGTGCTCCTTGACCGCCTCGATGGTGGGAAGGAAACGCACGTGGCGCAGCTGGTTGAGCTTATCGGCGCTGATGAGGCCGGCCTTCAGGCGCTTGGAGAACTCCGCGATAACCGCGGGGCTCGCACCGATAAAGCCGATACCGGCACCCGGGAAGGTGATCTTGGACGTCGAGGCGAATGCCACCACGCGGTCCTCGGTGCCCGCCGCGCGGGCAAGATCGAAGATGTTGGCAAGCTTGTCGGTCTCGTCGTACAGGTCGTGCACGCAGTAGGCGTTGTCCCAGAAGATGCGGAAATCGGGCGCGGCCGTGGGCATCTCGACCAGGCGACGCACGGTGTCCTCGCTAAAGGTGATACCCGTGGGGTTGGAATACTTGGGCACGCACCAGATGCCCTTGATGGAGTCGTCGGCGGCAACGAGGCGCTCGATCTCGTCCATGTCGGGGCCGTTGTCGGTCATCGCGACGGGAACGTTCTCGATGCCCAAGTCGGCGGTAATGCCAAAGTGGCGATCGTAGCCGGGAACCGGGCACAGGAACTTGACCTTCTTGCCGTCGTGCGCTGCCTCGTAAGCCTCCCAAGGGTCGCTACCACACGAGCCGCAACGCCAGAACATACCGGCGATATCGTGCTCGATCAGCAAGCTCGACGAGCCCAGCACGAGCGTCTGCTCGGCGGGGCAACCCAGGAACTCCCCCGCTAGCTTGCGTGCCGAGGGAATGCCCTCAAAGCAGCCGTAGTTGGAACAGTCGACGTTGCCGTCGTGCAGATCGGCGTCGGCGTTGAGGATATCGAGCATGGGGCGCGAGATGTCCACCTGGGAGGGCGACGGCTTGCCGCGGGCCATGTCGAGCGCCAGGCCCTTGGCCTTGACCTCGGCGACCTCGGCTTTGAGCGCCTCTATGGCGGCATCGAGTTCGGTGGTTTCCATCTTCTGGTAGATCGTCTGCATGGGTGCGACCTTTCACGAAGCGGTACGTTGCAATTCTTCTAAGTATAGACCGCCACCGTCGCAACGTTATGAAGCCGTGATAGATTAAGTCCATCGCAATGAATTACGAATCGCCGCGCATGCCGGCGTGAAGCGCCCAAGGAGGCACTATGGAGTACGGATCGTTCCAGGCCGAGGAATTCGGTGACCTGCAGCGCCTGGTCGACGGACTATTTTACGACCGTCACGCCATCGACCGCCTGGATCTGATCGTACAGGCCGAAATCTTGGACCTGGCACCCGATCTCATGGAAATCGTGAACCTTTTGCCGCCCGGCTATTACGACCGCCAGTCACTTTGCGACCAGCTCAACTCCGCCTTGGCCGCCCACGGCTGGGGCGCCATCTACGGCACCGTGGAATGAGCCTCGAGGCCGACGATTTGGCCCGTTTCCCGACCCTGGCGAGGCTTGTTTTAGGGCTTGTGGCCAAAAAAGGGCAAATATGAGTACTGTTACCTTTTTAGTAGCAGCGATTAAGCCCCCAAATCGGCGTTTTTTCGCCTGGATTTTCTTTCCGAGTAGTAGCTATCGCCAAATTGGAGTCAAGCGATTACTCGTTAACATACAGATAGCATGATTGTGTTCATTATTTTCCACACCTAAAATGAAACGCCGTTTGTGACAGTACTCACAAACGGCGTTTTTTGACCACGGGGGTGTCTGGCAGGCGGCAAGCACCGCCCGAATCCGCATTTTGAACGCGCCCGAATCGGTTCTGGAGCCGGTTTTCGCGCTCTTACTCGTCCTTGGGCGCGGGGTGTTTGCAGATCACACTCATGTAGATCATGCCAAGTACGGCCGCGGTGACAGAGCCGGCGAGAATAGCGGCCTTGGCGGCCAGAACCTCAAACTGGGCCGTCGGGAAGGCGAGGCCGCTAATGAGGATCGACATGGTAAAGCCGATGCCACCCAGAATGCCCACGCCGGCGATCATGTGCCAGTTAACGTTTTTCGGCAGCTCGGACATCTTGAGCTTAACCAGGGCAAACGTCATGCCAAAGATACCGATGGGCTTGCCCAGCAGCATGCCAAAGTACACGCCGAGCGTCACCGGGTCGGTCAGCAGCGTGCCCATATCCACGCCCACCAGGCGAACCTGCGCGTTGACAAACGCAAAGATGGGCAGGATCACAAAGTTGACCGGCGTGGAGATCAGGCGCTCCATGCGCATGAGCGGCGGGGTCACGCGGTGCATGACGCGCTCGACCTTGGTAGTCGAGACGGTAAAGTCGTGCTGGCCCAGAATGTGCGTCTCGTCGTCGTAGCGATCGTCGAGCAGGGGCAGGCACTCGCCCAGCCAGTCGGTAAGGCTATCGAGCTTAACGCCGCACTTGGCCGGGATGGTGAAGGCCAGGATGACGCCGGCGAGCGTGGCGTGCACGCCGCTCTTAAACATGCAGAACCACAGCAGCAGGCCTAGCAACGTATACGGGGCAAGGCGGTAATGCTGAGTCTTGTTGAGCCACACGAGCGCACAGGTCACAAGCGCGGCGGCGCCCAACCAAAACGGATTGGGGCTCTGACCGTAGAAGATGGCGATGGCGGCGATAGAGATGAGGTCGTCGGCGATGGCGAGCGTCGAGAAGAACACGCGCACGCCGTTGGGCACGCGATTACCCAAAAGCGACAGCACGCCCAGCGCAAAGGCAATATCGGTTGCCATGGGAATGGCCCAGCCGTTGTGCGCGCCGGCATGGTTAAAGATCAGATAGATGCAGGCGGGAACGACGACGCCGCCCACGGCCGCCAGCATGGGAAGCATGGCCTGACGCGGATTCTTGAGCTCGCCGACCGTCATCTCGTACTTAAGCTCAATGCCCACCAACAAAAAGAAAATCGCCATGAGGAAGTCGTTGACGAAAAGCTCAACGGTAAGACCGGCCGTAAGGTTGCCCAGACCCACATACAGCGGGGTCTCCAAAAAGTGATGGATGGCCTCGTAGGCATCGGTATTGGCGCAAATGACGGCGGCGATGGCGGCGAAGACCATGACGGCGGCGGAAATCGTGCCGTTCTCGGCGATGCGTTCCCAAATGTCGTGACGTTCAAAGCGCTTGCGCTCACGAACGTTGAACAGCTGCTCAGTTGCTGCCATGGGCGGCTCCTTTCACGGGAAAGCTCCCGTCTTAAAAAAGCACGGCCCGCCCAAGTGGCGGCGCCGCGCTCTAACGTATTACGCTTGCATCTAGCCTACCCTGCACGACAAGCACGCAGGCGTGGCCGAAAAGCGGAACCACAGGTTGAACATTATTTGTTCAACGGCACGGGCATACCTGTCCAAGAGACGACGCGGCGCCGTGCACAAAAAACGACCGGAGCGCGGGGCGTCCGCGGTCCGGTCGTGGCGTTTGGTCAACTAAACCTAGCAGGCGGCCATGATGGGGGCAGCGACCTGCTTCTTACGGGAGAGGACGCCCGGCATCCAGACGCCGTCGTGCTCGTCGGCAATGCCCAGGCCCTTCTGAGCGGCCTCGGTCTCGCCCTCGAGCAGGACCTGCGAGCCCTCCTCCATGATGTCAGTGATGCACAGGACGATGCCGTCGGCACCCTTCTCGGCGGCGTAGGCGCGCATGGCCTCGCGAATCTCGTCGATCATGCCGAGTGCGCGGGTCTTGTCGACAGTCTCGTACTGGCCGATGAGCAGCTTCTTGCCGGCGGGCTCGAACATCTTGATGTCGTTGCCGACCATCTCGGCTGCGGTGAAGGAGCCGGACGGACGGGTAAGGAAGACCTCCATGCCAAACTTGACCGGGTCGACGCCCACCTGCTCGCCGAGCTTGGCGGCGACGGCGCGGTCGACATCGGTGGTGGTGGGGCTCTTGAGCATGAGCGTGTCGGTCATCATGGCCGAGAGCAGCAGCTTGGCCTGGACGTCGGAAAGCTCAACGCCGAGCACGCCGGCGAGCTTGGTGACGATGGTGCAGCTGGAGCCCCAGGGCAGGCAGATGTAGTGCAGCGGGCCGGCGGTCTCAAAGTCGCCGATGCGGTGATGATCGACAACGCCAAAGACCGTGGCGTCCTTAAGGCCGGCGACAGACTGGGCAGACTCGTTGTGGTCGGTGAGGACGACGAGCTGACCGGCCTCGACGGACTCGATCACGCGGGGCTCGGCGATGCCGGCGTCGGCGAGCAGCTTGGCGGACTCGGCCGGAAGCTGACCAAGGGCGCAGGCCTCGTAGGTGTTGCCGGCATACTCAACCTGGTTGAGCAGCTGGGACAGGACGACGGCGCTCATGATGGCGTCGTTATCGGGGTTCTGGTGACCAAAGACAAGAACGTTTGCCATGGATATCCTCCACTTGATATGTGTACTTGGACGTAGCTATGGTAGCACGCCGATGCCGAGCCTTCGCAGACGGAAGGGCCACGGTATATTTTGGGGCGCAGGCACGGGGGCCAAGGCTGTCCCTTTTGCACCATGTTGGTGCAAAGTAACCTGTCCCCCTTGCACCAGCTATTTACCGGCGGCGCGCAGGGCTACGTAGGCGGCACCGATGATGCCGGCGTCGTTTCCGAGCGAAGCGACCTTAATGGGTGTCTCGCGCGAGGCGGAAAGCGCGTACTGCTTAAAGTGCTCGCGAACCTTATCGAGGTAGACATCGGCCGAGGCGGAGGCGCCGCCGCCGATGAGGAACATCTCGGGATCAACCACGTTGGCAATAAGCGCCAGTGCACGGCCGAGATAGTCGGCCATGGTATCGGCCGCGGCCAGCGCGAGCTTGTCGCCCTCGCGGCAGGCCTGGAACACGTCCTTGGAATCGGAGGGGCCGGTCAGCTCGATGGGCTCGACGCCCGCCTTCTCGCACTCGGCAAGGTAGTTGCTCACCACGCCGGTGGCGCTGGAATACTGCTCCAGATGGCCATGGCCGCCGCAGCCGCAGGTGCGCTCCTCAGCCGGGTTCAGGCACATGTGGCCAATCTCGCCGCCGGCGCCCACAACGCCCGATACCACGTCGCCGTTAACGATAACGCCGCCGCCCACGCCGGTACCAATGGTGACCATCACCACGTTCTGTACGCCCTTGGCAGAGCCGAGCCAGGCCTCGCCCATAGCAGCGGCGTTGGCGTCGTTCTCGTACTTAACGACCGCGTCGGGGCAGTGCTCCTGGATGGCGATCTTGAGCTCGGGCAGGTTAATGGCAATGTTGGCCTTGACCTTGGCATCGCCCGATGCCGGGATGGGGCACGGAACGGCCAGGCCAATGCCCGCCACAAAGGCACGCGGAACCTGGGCCTTGGCGACCACCTGGTCGATAGCCTCGGTCACCGCGGCAAAGCCCGCAGCGTCAACGATGGGAGGCGTGGGCACGCTGGCCTTGGCAAGCAGGTTACCGTCTTCGTCGAACAGGCCCTCCTTGACCGAAGTGCCGCCGACGTCAATGCCGATGTAGTACTGCTTAGGTTCCATGGGAGCCCACCTTTCTCGTTTAAACATTGCCTGTATGGTACCGCTCCCAAGGCAAAAACCTACCAAAAAGGGACAGGTTTGTTTTGGCAGGTTTTATCTGGGGAAACGTCCGCCCGCTCAACGAGCAATGACGCTCAGCAACTCGCCAAACAAAAAGCGCCGGGAGAGGGAGACTCCCGGCGCCTGCAAAAGGGACTGGATTGTATGCGAACCGCACGATCCGTCGCGGCGAAAACGCCAGCTAGGCCTTGAGTGCCTGTAGCTGTTTGTGGACCTCAATGAGCTCCGTGGCCATGACGCGCATGGTCTCGGTGCCGGCCATCTGGTCCTCGGCGTGCAGCAGAATCAGCGGGGCCTCGCCGTTGCGCTCGCCATTGGCCTCCTTCTTAAGAAGTCCCATGTGAACATCGTGGCCGCCGTTATAGGCCTCGTCGCCCTGCTTAATGAGCTCCTCGGCGGCGTCGAAATCGCCCTCCTTGGCCTTCTGCACGGCGTTGATGTACATGCTCTTGGCGGTACCGACGTAGCTGATGATCTCGAAGCAGGTCATCTGCAGTTCGTTCATATCCTCCATGCGCTGCACCTAGCCCATCACGCTGACGCAGTGGTCGATGATGCCGGCGGCGTTCATGCGGCCATAGTCGACCATGTTGATGACCTCGACCGGGAAACGGCCGGCGGCCTCCTTCTCAAAGTCGCCCTTGGTGTAGCCGATCTGCGGGCCGAGCAGCAGGATGTCGCACTCGTCCAGGTGATCGTGGGCCTCATTCATAGGACGGGCTTCGACCTCGATGTCCAGACCACGGCTCGCGACCTCGGACTGCATCTTCTGGACCAGCAGACTCGTGGACATGCCGGCATTGCAGCAAAGCATGATCTTCTTCATGGTTTCCTCCTTATAACTGCGCGGCGCGCAGACGACAAACTGGATAAATCCTTGTGGTTATCTTTCCCCTGTTTTGCACGTTTAGGCAAAAAAGGAGATACGGGTACCGGTACCAAGCATCGGTACCCGCAAGGGTGGAATGGACAAACGCTAGGCGTTCTGCTCGGCGAGGGCCTCCTGCTTGGCGATGGCCTTCTCGGAGATCCTCATAAAGGGCAGGTAGACAGCCATGCCGATGACCAGCTCCAGAGCCTGCCACACGCCGGCGCGCCAGTCAAAGCCCGTAGCAAGCAGGGCGTTGATGACGGGCGGCATGGTCCAAGGCACCTGAGCGATGCAGGGGCTGATGATGCCAGCGCAGGTCAGGCCATAGGTGACACCGATGAACAGGTCGGGAAGAAGCACGAACGGAATCATGAGCGGCAGGTTGTACACGATGGGGTAACCGTAGATGACCGGCTCGTTGATGTTGAACAGGCCAGGCAGAATGGCCATCTTGGCAACGGTCTTGGAGGCCTTGTTCTTGGAGAACAGGAAGGTGTCGAGCAGCAGCATGAGGGTGCAGCCCGAGCCGCCGATGAGGGCGAAGCTGTTGACGATCTGCATGTTCATGTAGTGATCGGGCTGGATGGTACCGCCGGCGGCAAAGGTAGCCATGTTGTCGACGATGAGCATGGTCAGGATCGGCTCGACGGTAGCGCCCGAGATGGTGGACTGGTGAATACCAACGCAGAACAGCAGGTTGGCGAGGGTGTAGATGAGGATGACAGCCCACGGACCGGCGTTCATGATGCTCTTGAGCGGGTTGGAGATGCAGGTGGAGATGATGGTGCACAGGTCGGTGCCGGCGCAGACGGCGAGCAGGGCCGAGGCGATAGCGAAGATCGAGAGGTTGAGCAGCATTGGGATCATGACGTTGAAGGAGTTGGAGACCGCAGGAGGTACGCCCTCGCCCAGCTTGACCTTGAGCTTCTCGACGCCCGAGATCTTGATGAAGAGCGTCGTGGAGAGCAGGGCGATGATGATGGCCGAGAACAGGCCGTTGGTACCGGTGTTGGCGGTCGAAAGGGCACCGGTGACCTCGGCGGAGGTGATCTTGTCGGTGAGAAGCGGGCTCGTGGCGGCAAGGGTGGCGGTGATCTGCTGCGGCATCATGATGACGAAGGCAGAGATAGCGACAACCACGCAGGCAAGCGGGTTATCGAAACGCTCGTTCTTGGCGAGGCTGTAGCCAATCAGACCGGCCAGGATAATGGCGGACACGTTAAGGGTGCCCAGGGTGATTGCCGAGCCCCAGGTCTGGAGGTTGGCGAGGCCCGCCGCATCGAGCGGGAACAGAGGGAACACGACGTTGTTGATAAGAACCGCGATACCCGCAAGGATATAGAGCGGCGTGATGGTCGCGAAGGCATCGCGCAGGGAACGCAGATGAACCTGGTTTCCCACCTTCGCAGAGACCTCGGCAAATTTGTCGAGGAAGCTCTTTCCGTTGTCACTGGCCATGATTGCTCCTAACTTTCAAATCCGGCCTTTTCCTATGCGCACGGTGGTCTGTCGCCCTCTGCCACCAGATGTGCCAATGTTATTGCGCGTTTGCGCAGGGGCTGAGCGCCCGTTTTGGGGCTGAGCGCCCGATCGCTAATCCACCACGTGGGTCGTGGCGACCTGCTTGAGCCAAGCTGCCGATTTCTTAAGACGGCGCTGATAGCCGTCCATGAGGTCGACCTCGACAAAGCCATAACGGTTCTTGAAGGCATTTGCCCAGGACCAGTTGTCAATGACGGCCCAGTAGTGGTAGCCGCGGCACTTGGCCCCTTCGTCAATGGCCTTGGCGACCCACTCAAGGTGCTGGCGCACAAAGTCGACGCGATAGTCGTCCTGAATGGTTCCCTCGGCGTCACGATTCTTGTACTCGTCCATGATGCCGATGCCGTTCTCGGAGACGAACCACTCAAGATCGGGATAGTTCTTGGCGCAGTCCATGCCAAAGTCGTAGAGGCCCTTCGGGTAAATCTCCCAGCCGCGGCTCTTGTTCATGACGGCATCGGGCCACACGTACTCGTCGGCAAAGTGCGGCAGACCGTACTGGTCGATCTTGCTCGCCGGCGCCTGGACGCGCGTGGGATGGTAGTAGTTGCAGCCAAGCCAGTCAACGACGCCCTGCTTGAGGATCTCCTGGTCACCGGCGCGGAACGGAAGCTTGACGCCGCCCTCGGCCAGGCTGTCGAGCACGTCGGCGGGAAGCTCGCCCTTGGTGATAAGGTCGAGCCACCAGCGATTGTTGATGCCGCTGGTCATACGCACGGCCTCGAGGTCTGCCTCGCTGGGGTTCTCCTTGGTGTAGACCGGGGTGAAGCAGTTGATCATGCCGATCTTGGCATCGGCGCGAACGGCGCCCTTGTCATAGGCCTTGCGATAGTTGGCAACAGCCAGCGCGTGCGCCAGCGAAATGTGGTACTGCACGGTGCGAGCACGGTTGAAGTCGTGGAGCTGCGGGAACCACACGCCCTCCTGGTAGCGCTGCTCGGGCTCGACGATGGGCTCGTTAAAGGTAAACCAGTACTTGATCTCTTGACCGAACTCGCGGAAGGCGACGTCGGCGTAATGCGCGTAGGCCTCGACGACCTCGCGGCTCTCCCAACCGCCACGGTCAAAGAGATAGGTGGGCATATCGAAGTGGTAAAGGTTGACGAACGGCTCCAGGCCTGCCTCGCGGGAAGCGCGGAACAGCTCGTGGTACCACGCAGCACCCTCCTCGTTGAGGTTGCCGTCGGCATCGAGCAGGCGGCTCCACTGGATGGAGGTGCGATAGGTATCCAGGCCCAGGTCCTTCATGATGCGAAGGTCGTCCTTGTACTTGGCCATAAAGTCGTTACCGGCATAGGAACCCACGCGGTTATAGAACGAGCCCAGATCCTGCATGGACCAGGTGTCCCACAGGTTCTCGAGCTTGCCGCCCTGGTTCCACTGGCCCTCGGTCTGCGGACCGGACATGGCCGCGCCAAAGAAAAAGTCGCTGGGCAGCTGATACTGTGCCATCGAAGTCCTCGCTTTCGTGTCTTTGAGCCTCCGATTGGAGGCGGGTTTGCTTTGGCGGGTAATCCGGCGCGGGCGCGCACCGGTTATCCGGATATCCGACCCACCAAAACAAATCCGTCTCCAAGCGGTACAGGCGATGCTCATGCATCTCGCTTGTTATCTATAACTATAGCGCTCTAATTTTTTATGTAAAGCGTCTTTTTTGTTTTTCTTTCTCGAACTTCTTTGATTAAAGCCATATAGATGCTTTTATAGTAGGTATACTTTCTTTTACAGGCATTCATGTTAGAAAGGGGGTTCCATGATTCCCAAATATGAGTCAATAGCTGCGGATATTCGTCGCAGTATCGAGGATGGCGCCCTTAAGCCCGGCGACAAGCTACCCACTGTCGTTGAGTTCTGCGAGCTGTATGGCGTTTCCAAGATCACCGTCAAACGAGCAATTGAGCAAATTACCGAGGAAGGCTTGGTCACGAGCCGTCGCGGATCGGGCACCTACGTCAAGGACACGGCTGGGCTTCCCGGCAAAGCGTTTTTCCAGGGCAAGAACGACCGCGCCCAAGGCTTTTCGTACGAGCATCGCGGTGAGAAGGTTGCCTCGGTGGTCTACGATTTCTCGATCGTCAATCCGCCGGCAGAGGTTGCCTCCCAGCTGGGAATGGCCGAAGACGACTTTGCCTATCACATCGTGCGCGTACGCGAGGTCGATGGCCTGCCCATCGTTATCGAGTACACCTATATGCCGCTCGAGCTGATCCCGGGCCTGAAGAAAAAGGACCTGTACGCGTCGGTCTACAGCTATATCCGCGAGCAATGCGGGCTTAAGATCTCGAGCTTCCACCGCACCATTCGTGCCGTGGCGGCAACCGAGGAAGAGGCCAAGCGCCTGAACACCAAGCCCGGCTCTCCCCTGCTCGAGCTCAACCAGATTGGCTTTTTGGACAGCGGCGCCGCGTTTGAGTACTCGATTTCGCGCAACGTGGGCGACCGCTTTGAGCTGCACAACGTAACGTTGGCTTAAGTTTGTAATCCGGCAGGCGCTCGCTTTGAGCCGTTTTTCGCGAGGTGCCTGCACAACCTGATGGGGGTATGCACATGTCCGATTTGATTAAACTCACGCCGATCTTCCACGAGAAGATTTGGGGCGGCCGCCAGCTGGAGACCGTCTTTGGCTATGACATTCCCGAGGGTCCCATCGGTGAGTGCTGGGCCATCTCGGCGCACCCCAACGGCGATTGCCAGATTGCCGAGGGTCCGTACGCCGGCCACACGCTGTCGTGGCTGTGGGCCGAGCATCGCGAGCTCTTTGGCAACTGCGAGGGCAAGGAGTTCCCGCTGCTCATTAAGATTCTGGACGCCAAGGACGACCTGTCGATCCAGATCCACCCCAACGACGAGTACGCCGCCGAGCATGAGAACGGTAGCCTGGGCAAGACCGAGTGCTGGTACGTGCTGGATTGCGAGCCCGGCGCCACGATCATCGTCGGCCAGCGCGCACATGACCGTGCCGAGGCCGCGCAGATGATCGAAGAGGGTCGCTGGGACGACATGCTCAACGTGCTGCCGATCCACAAGGGCGACTTTTTCCAAATCGACTCCGGCACCGTTCACGCCATCAAGACCGGCACGCTGATTCTGGAGACGCAGCAGTCGAGCGACGTGACGTATCGCCTGTACGACTACGACCGTCCCGGCACCGACGGCAAGCTGCGCCCACTGCACATTGAGCAGAGCCTGGACTGCATCAACTTTAACGCGCAGGCGCCGACCGACGGCACCGTGACCGCGCCCGAGGTCGACGGCGTGACCGAGCTCGAGTCCAACCCCTGCTACACCGTCGACCGCGTGCGCGTCGACGGCAGCAAGACCCTGGAGCAGCGCTGGCCCTTCATGTGCCTGTCGATCATCGACGGCGAAGGCACCGTCTGCGGCGACCCCGTCCACAAAGGCAGCCACCTGCTGGCTCCGTCCACCGTCAGCTCCATTAACCTCGAAGGCAAGATGGAACTGATCATCAGCCACCTGTAGGTCACAACAACAACCCAAAACGCAACAAGGGGCTCCCCCGTTCTTCAACGGGAGAGCCCCTACTCATATCTATTTATTTATCTATCTGCCCACCCGGTTTTCCAGATCACAAAGCGAACGAGCAGAGCAATGTTCGCGAGCTGCAAGCCGTAACGCCACAAGAAAGAGGGCGCGGCGGGGGCTTTGGTCGATCGCGAGTTCCGCACGAGCCGGAGAGCACTTAATGTGCTCTCCGTGCGAGCAGGACTGTCCGAGCAGGCGACCAAAGCCCCCGGCGCGCCCGGTCAACCTCGCAGTTAGGCATTCAGCTTGACAATCGGCGCGAAGCCCTTCATGAGCTTTTTGGTCTGGCCGGTCTTCTCGAATTGGACCTCGATCATGTCTCCGACGACCGAGATCACGGTGCCCGTGCCAAAGGTCTTGTGGCTCACGGTGTCGCCCGCCGCAAAGTCCTGCGATGCGCTCGCGCGGTCGACCTTGCGCTCCACCGTCGGTGACACCTTGGACGACGGCTTTTTGGCGCGCGGCGCCCCCGAGCCAAAGGTCGAGGCGACGCGGCCGGCATCGGGCGAAACGCCGCGATGGCGCTCAGTTCCGTAGCTGCTGCCGCCAAAGAAGTCGTCGAAGCTCGAACCGCCGCGCGAGCCGGAACCGCCGGTCGAGCGCGTGCGCGAGCCAAACACCTTGCCACCATACATGTCCGAGCCCATGCCCGAGCCAAAGGTACCGTGACGGTCGCCGCGCTTCTCCCAGCCCGTGCCCTCAAAGCCGGCAGAGCCAATACCGCTAAACTCGATATCCTCAAACGGAATCTCGTTAAGGAAGCGCGAACGCGGGTTAGCCGAGGTCGAGCCGTAGGTACGGCGCGTCGCCGCATATGTTAGGAACAGACGCTTGCGGGCGCGCGTGATGGCGACGTATGCCAAGCGACGCTCTTCCTCGAGCTTGCCCGGATCGTCGCTGCCGCCAAAGTCGTGCACGTGCGGGAAGATGCCCTCCTCCATGCCGGCAACGAAGACCGCAGGGAACTCCAGGCCCTTGGCGGAGTGGATAGTCATCATGGTAATGGCATGCGTCTCGCCGGCAAGAGAATCCAGGTCGGAACGCAGGGCCAGCCACTCCATGAGGGCGGGCAGCGCCTTGCAGGTAAGCGGGCCATAGGTGCGCTCAATCTCGTCGGCATGCACGGCACCCGCGGGCAGCTCCGTCGGCGCGGCATAGGCATTGCCCGCGATGGCGGCAGCCAGAGCATCCTGCGGAGAGAGCGCCGGAGCCACCAGACTGTCGAGCGGATTGGAGCCAGCGGCGTCACGGGCGCCGACCAATGCCTCAAACGAAGACGCAGGCGCAGACGGTCCTGGCTCCGGTGCGGGCGCGCTCACCACGACGGGCTCGGGCTCAGCGCCAGCGGGCACATCGGCAACGCCAGCCGCACGCAGCTCTTCCAAGCTCTCGAGCGTACCCTCGATATCCTCGTGCGTCTCCTCAAATTCGGCTGCAACGCCCAAGAATTCCTGGATGTTCTCGGCGCGGCTCTCAGACTCCATGGTGCCCTCGGCGCGGAACGCCTGCAGCAGGCCCGTTTTGTCGACAATCATCTCGACGACGTCCTTGAGCTCGCCGTCCATGCGACGGCCCTCGCGCACCAGCGCCACAAAACTCGACAGGCCGTTACGCACCTTGGCGCTAAACATGCCCGTCTCGGCCGTCGCGATCTCGCAGGCCTGGAAGAACGAGCAGCGGTTATCGCGCGCCAGCTGCTCAATCTTTTGGATCGAGGTGGAGCCGATACCGCGTCGCGGCGTATTGATGACACGCTTGACGCTCATCTCATCTGCCGGGTTCACAATCATCTTGAGGTAGGCCATGACGTCGCGGATCTCGGCGCGGTCGAAGAATCGCGTGCCGCCCACGATCTTGTAGGGTACGCCCGCGCGCAGGAACATATCTTCGAGAATACGCGACTGGGCGTTGGTGCGGTAGAACACGGCGATGTCGTCGTAGCTTGTGCCCTTGGAGTGCAGCTTTTCGATCTCGCCGGCAATCCAGCGGCCCTCATCGCGCTCATCGCTCGCCTGGAAGGCCTGGATCTTCTCGCCGTCGCCCTCTGCCGTGAACAGGCGCTTGTCCTTGCGCTGCGAGTTGTGGCGCACCACGGCGTTGGCGGCGCTCAGGATGTGACCCGTGGAGCGGTAGTTCTGCTCCAACTTGACGGTCTTGCAGTTTTTAAAGTCCTTCTCGAAGTCCAGGATGTTGGTGATATCGGCGCCGCGCCAGCTGTAAATGGACTGGTCGTCGTCACCCACGACCATGAGGTTTTGGTACTTGGCGGCCAGCAGGTTGGCGATCTCGTACTGGACGTGGTTGGTGTCCTGATACTCGTCGACGCTAATGTAGCGGAAGCGCTCCTGATACTTGTCGAGCACCTCGGGGCGGGTGCGCAGTAGCTCGAGCGTGCGCACGAGTAGGTCGTCGAAGTCCATGGCGTTGGCAGCGCGCAGGCGGCGCTCCAGCTCCATATAGACCTGCGCGGCCTTTTTGTCGTTGGGGCTGTCGGCGGATTTAAGCATGTCCTCGGGCCCGATCATGGCGTTTTTGGCCGAGCTGATCTTGCTGCGGATCATGTTGATGGGGAACTGCTTTTGCTCAATGCCGAGCGCCTGCATAATGTCGCGCACCATGCGCTTGGAATCGTCGTCATCGTAGATGGTGAACTGGCCGGTGTAGCCCAGCAGGTCGGCGTCCTCGCGCAGCATGCGCACGCACATGGCGTGGAAGGTGCATACCCACATGCCGCGGGTGCCGTTGGGGATGAGCGCCGCCAGACGCTCGCGCATCTCGGCCGCGGCCTTGTTAGTAAACGTGATGGCCAGGACCTGCCAGGGCTTAACGCCCAGGTCACCCAGCATGTGCGCGATGCGGAAGGTCAGAACGCGGGTCTTGCCCGAGCCGGCACCGGCAAGAACCAGCAGCGGACCCTCGGTGGTCAGGACCGCCTCGCGCTGGGCGGGATTGAGGCTGTCGATGTCGACGAGCGGCTTGGCGGGCTTGGGCGCCGGGGCAGGAGCGTCGTAGATGTCGAGCGGAACGAGCTCGGGTTCCGGCGCGGCAGGGGCAGTGTACGCATCAAGCGGCACGGGCTCCGGCGCGGGCGGCACGGGTACCGCGGCGTTCTTTTCCCAGGGCAAGGGCTGGGTCATGGGCGACTCCTCATCTGACGGACGGCGCGCCTGCGGGCAGCGCCATAGTTTGAGCCGTACCAGTATACCGAGCCGCGCGGACACCGACGCAAATCACACCACGACTCCGTCCGCCACCATCGGGCCCGCCCCAGCGGATTTGGCGCAATGAGGTCAGGTTACTTTGCACCAATCTATTGACAATCACGAAACCACCGATGTCATAGCAGCAGCGAGCGGCGGTCAGGGCGAACAAATTGGCATGAAAAGGGGGCGGCATAGACCTTTTGGTCATGCCACCCCCTTTGAATGACAAGTTGTCGCCCTGACCGCCGCGCAGCGTCGACTAAGTTAGAGGCCGAGCATCGGCTCCAAGACGAAGAAGTATGCGAGCACCACGATGCCCAGAATGATGCGGTAGACGCCGAAGCACTTGAAGTCGTGACGGCGGACGAAGCCCATGAGCCACTTAATGGCGATAAGCGAAACCACAAAGGCCACAACGCAGCCCACGCCCAGGATGGCGACCTCGTTGGCACCGAACGTACCGCCCTTGATGAAATACTTGACGAGCTTGAGCGCACTCGCGCCAAACATGACAGGGATGGCCAGGAAGAACGTAAACTTGGACGCCACCGAACGCGTGCAGCCCAAAAGCAGGCCGCCGATGATGGTAGAACCGGAGCGAGACGTACCAGGCACCAGCGAAAGCACCTGGAAGCAGCCGATACCCAGCGCAGTCTTCCAGCTCAGGTCCTCGAGCGTGGCGATGGAGCCAAAGTCCAGATTCTCGTCATCGCCCTCGTCCTCGGCAACGTCTGCCGCGGGCGCCGCAAAGTGCGCACCGGCGGGACGTCCACCCGACACCACAGCACGCGAACCAAACGAACCGGCAACGGCCATTTCCTCGCGCTTGCTCGCGCGCCAGTTCTCGATCACGATAAACAACACGCCGTACACAATGAGCGCCAGCGCCACGACGGGAGCATTGTAGAAATGCTCCTCCATCCAGTCGTTGAGCGGCAGACCGATCGCCGCCGCAGGAATGCAGCCGAGCACAATCTTGCCCCACAGCACCCAGGTGTCGCGACGGCCCTCCTTGCCCTTGCTGGGCGAGAACGGATTGAGCTCATGGAAGAACAGCACACAGACGGCCAGAATGGCGCCGAGCTGGATCACGACCAGGAACATATTCCAGAACGTCTCGCTCACGTTCATCTTGACGAACTCGTCCACCAAGATCATGTGACCGGTCGACGAAACGGGCAGCCATTCGGTGATGCCCTCGACCAGGCCCATGAAGGCAGATTTTAGAAGCTCGATGATATCCAAAGGGACCCCCTCGTTAGACACCCGCCGATATTGTTCTGCGGACGGTGCGGGCGATGTCCCATTATCAACCGTTGGCGGCGCGCCTGCGCCTACCCTTACCAAAAAACTCGCCCGTTCACAGAATTGCGAGCGGTCAAACCCAAATCCTTGGGTATAACTGCAACAAGATAAAGTGTCCGGCGGCCAACGCGCCCGCGCCCGCCCGATGCACGAGCCCCGCGCCCGTGCGATAGACCAAGGAGGAAACCATGAACGAGGGCTACACCAAGGTATTTGTTTCACTCGACGGTACTGAGCAGCAGGATTTTGTGCTCGCACGCGCCATCAAGGTCGCCGCGAACAACGGCGCCAAGCTAATCATCGGCCACGTTATCGATTCCACGGCGCTCGAGAGCGCCGGTTCCTATCCGGTCGACCTGGTCAACGGCCTAGAGGAGGCATTTAAGAACTCCATCGCCAAGCAGCTCGAAGAGGCCAAGGCCAATCCCGATATTCCCGAGGTCGAGGTCATGATTCGCGCCGGCCGCATTCGCGAGACGCTCAAGGACGAGATGCTCGACGTGGTCAAACCCGACCTGGTGCTCTGCGGCGCCCGTGGCCTGTCCTCGATCAAGTATGCGCTGCTGGGTTCGATTTCGACGTTCCTGCTGCGCAACACGGACTGCGACATTCTGGTCGTGAAGTAGGTTCCTTCCCGCCGGCGCAAGGCCTGCGGGGTTATCACGCCGACGTCCTCGCCGCTTCGCGGCTGCGGGATGTCGGCTTAGATAACCCCTCCCGGCCTTGCGCCTTCGTCACCGCACTTCAACGAGTTGGCTGATAAAAGATGGCGTGCCGCCCCGATTGGGGCGGCACGTTTTGTTTGGGGCGACACGTTTTTGTTTGGGTGGACGTCTGCCGTGTGCGCTACTCGAAATATTGGAACTTGTTGGTTGAGAAGGCGAATGTGACGACGAAGCCTTCGCCGGGCTCGGATGCTGCGGTGACGTCGATGCCCATCTTGGAGCACAGACGCGCCACCAGGTAGAGGCCGATGCCCGTTGCGCGCTTGGTGGTGCGGCCGTTGTCGCCGGTAAAACCCTTCTCGAACACGCGCGGCAGGTCTGCCGCACACACGCCGCAGCCGTTGTCCGCGACGGTAAGCTCGATGCGCTCGCTTGCCAGGCCCTCGTCCAGCAACGCGCCCGAAAACATGATCTTCGCGCCGTCCTCACGCGCGTATTTAATGCTGTTCTGAATGAGCTGGCCCAGAATAAACTCGAGCCACTTCTCGTCGGTAAAGACCTCGAAGTCGAGGTTCTCGCACACCGGAGCCACGTGCGCCGCGATGAGCTCGCGCGCGTTGGCTTTAATCGCGCCCGTCACCAAGGTCTTGAGATCCCAGCGGCGAATCAGGTAGTCGCGCTCCACAACCTCCGAGCGCGCATAGTAGAGCGCCTGGTCGATATAGCGCTCCACGCGGGCAAGCTCGCGACCGAGGTCATCTACGCGCGACAGATCGTCTTCGCTGCCGTCCAGGTTTTCCAAAATCAGGTGGGCTGCCGCCAGGGGCAGCTTGGCCTCGTGGACCCAGCTCTCGATATAGTCGCGATAATCATCGGTCTGGCGCCGGCCTTCGGCAACCTCGTCGCAGGCAGCTTTGCCCACCCGGCGCAAGACCTCGTACTCAAGCTCGCCCTCGGCATACGTCGGGCACTGGACCATCTCCTGCACCCATGCGGGACTTTCCAGCTCCTCGGCCGCGCGCTCCAGCTGATGCAGAAAACGACGACGGCGCGCATACTCGATCACAATGCCGAGCATGCCAAAGACAAAGGACACGCAGACCGCCACGACCACGATAGAAACGGGTGCGCCGGCGACCGTCAGCACAAAACAGCTCAGCAGCACGCCGCACGTCCACACGGCGACGGGAAGCAACGCATCTTTAAAGAATTTGCCAAACGACATAGCCGGCCCCTAGACCGAATAGCCTTGGCCGCGATGCGTAGTCAAATACCCCTTGATGCCGATTTTTTCGAGCGTGGTGCGCAGGCGGTTGATGTTGACGGTGAGCGTATTGTCGTCCACGAAGGCGTCGGAGTCCCACAGGTCCTGCATGATGGCCGAGCGCGAGACGATCTTGCCCGCGCGGCTCAGAAGCAGCGAGAGGATACGCAGCTCGTTTTTGGTGAGCTCGGTGCTGGTGCCCGCTTGCGTGTTGGTGACCATGGAGCGGGCGAGGTCGAGCTCCAGTCCCTTGTGGACAAGTGTGCTGCGCTCGCCTGGCGCCGCGGTGCGACGCAGCAGTGCGTTGATGCGCGCCACAAGCACACGGGCGCTGTAAGGCTTGGGAACAAAGTCGTCCGCGCCGAGCGTCATGGCCATAACCTCGTCGATCTCGGTCGTGCGCGACGTGAGAACGATGATGGGAACCTCGGATTCGCGGCGAACCTCGTGGCAGATATGCTGGCCGTCCTTGACGGGAAGCGTGAGGTCGAGCAGCACCAGGTCGGGCACGGCGGCGAGAATATCGCGCGAGACATGCTCAAACGATTCGCAGGCCTCGACTTCAAACCCGGCGCGGGCAAGGATGTCGACAAGCTCACGACGAATGGGCTCGTCGTCCTCAACGATATAGATCAGCGCCATTGATTCCGCTCCCCTCTTGGTTGTCTTGTCCCATTATGACCGCAAAGCTGCAGGTACACGCCTCGCGCGGTGCCAGGTGACAGAACTGTTCGCGAGCGGGGGCGTTTTGTCCGCCTCGCACTCGCAGCGGTGGCGGGGACCAAAATGATTCTTTAATCCCCGTCCCAGAAAAATCATTTAGCGGCGGGCGCGGAGCTTTTCGTAGCCTTCGGCGAAGAAGGCGACCGTGGCGGCGTCGGCCTCGGCGGCGTCCGTCTCGGTTGCGGGGACCACGCCGTGCTCGTCACTCACCAGGAACAGCGCGCCCTTGAGCTGCGCGGGAATGTCCACGCGCGTGACCGGGATGCCCTTGGTCTGGGCCAGCTGCTCAATGAGCGTCGCCGTGCCGCACAGACACTCGTCCGCTGGCGCCACAAAGGCCAGCTCGCCGTTATCGACGGCGGCGAGCAGCTCGGGCGCCACGCCGGTTTCGTCGGCCTCGGAGCGGGCCTCGGCGGAGCGGGCACGTAGCGCCTTGGCCGACGTATCGGCCAGCGGCTCGTACTCGCCCACCGTCATGGCGGCGTTGCCGTTGATGTCGATCACCAGCATGAGCACGCCGTCGTGTGCGGTGTAATCACCCTCGGCAAGCGACCACTCAACGTGTTGTTTGGCCCAGCTGAGCATGTTGTGGGTAAGCGGCTCGCCCTGCACCAGGCGCTCGGACAGCGCGCGAATGTGGCGGTTGAGCATGGGCACCTTTTTGTTGGACATGCGCCAGCGACAGATAAGTGCGGGCTTGTCGAGCGTAAACTTCTCGACCGCCTCCTGATTGGCGCAAAAGTCCTCGTACGCACGCTGATCCTCGGCATTGCCAAACAGCTCGGCATCATCAATCTGGGGCATGGTCATACCTTTCGTGTTAGTCATTCCGTCCTCTTATACCAAAAAGACGGCCCTCCAAACGGAGCGACCGTCTTTTGCAGAGATTATTTTGTCCCAGGGCGAAACTTAGTGCCTAAAATGCCTGGCCCCCGTGAAGACCATCGCAATACCATGCTCGTTGCAGGCCTGGATGCTCTCGTCGTCGCGCTTGGAGCCGCCGGGCTGGATGATGCAGGTCACACCATGCTCGGCAAGCACGTCGACGTTGTCGCGGAACGGGAAGAACGCGTCGCTTGCGCAGGCAAAGCCGCCCTTCTCCACGCCCTCGCGCTCGCAGAAGTCCTCGGCACGCTCGCAGGCAAGCAGCGCAGAGTCAACGCGGTTGGGCTGACCGGGGCCCATGCCAATGCCGGCCTTGCCCTTGGAGACCAGGATGGCGTTGGACTTAACGCCCTTGCAGACCTTCCAGGCAAACTCGAGCTCGGCCATCTCGGCGTCGGTGGGCTTGCGGTCGGTGGGGAACGTAAAGGTCGCGGGATCCTCGGTCACGTGGTCGACTTCCTGCACCAGCATGCCGCCGTCGACGGAACGCAGCTCCACCTTGGCGCCGTGGTCCACGCCGCCGGTAGCCAGCACGCGCAGGTTGGGGCGCTTAGCCATGCGCTCGAGCGCCTCATCGGTGTAGCTCGGGGCGATGATGACCTCGACGAACTGCTTGTTCTGATCGGCGAAGTGCTCAACCAGATCAAAGGGAACCTCGCGGTTGCAGGCGATGATGCCGCCAAAGGCGCTCTTGGGATCGCAGGCGAAGGCGCGGTCGTAGGCGGCCGTGATGTCCTCGGCAACGGCGGAACCGCAGGGGTTCTGGTGCTTGAGGATCACGCAGGCCGGCTCGTCAAACTCGCGGACCAGGTTCCAGGCGGCGTCGGCATCCAGATAGTTGTTGTAGCTGAGTGGCTTGCCCTGGATCTGCTCGGAGCCCACGAGCGGGAACTGCGAGCTCGCAGTGTTCTCGCAGCCCTCGGCAAAGCGGTAGACCGTAGCCTTCTGCTGAGGATTCTCGCCATAGCGCAGGTCGTCGACCTTCTCCAGCGAGATCTCGAGCTTGGCAGAGGTGTCCGCCACGTCGCTTGCCTGGGCGGCAAGCCAACGGGAGATAGCCGTATCGTAGGCGGCGGTGGTCTGGTAGACCTTCACCTGCAGGCGACGACGGGTGGAAAGCGTGGTGCAGCCACCGGTCTCGCGCATCTCGGCCAGGACGGCATCATAGTCGGCCGGGTCGGAGATGACGGTAACGCTCGCGGCGTTCTTGGCGGCAGAGCGCAGCATGGAAGGACCACCGATGTCGATGTGCTCAATGGCATCCGCGAAGGTGACCTCGGGGTTGGCGACGGTCTTCTCGAACTCGTACAGGTTGACGACGACCAGGTCGATCAGCTTAATGCCGTGCTGAGCGGCCTCCTGCATGTGCTGCTCGGAATCGCGGCGGGCCAGCAGCGCGCCGTGGACCTTGGGGTGCAGCGTCTTGACGCGGCCGTCCATCATCTCGGGATAGCCCGTGAACTCCTCGATGGGGGTTACGGGAACGCCCGCGTCCTCGATGGCACGAGCCGTGCCGCCCGTAGAGATGATCTCGACGCCAAAGTCGTCAACCAGCGTCCGTGCGAAATCGACGACGCCCGTCTTATCGGTAACCGAGATCAACGCGCGTGCGATCTTCACATCAGATCCCATGCAGTCCTCCTGTCTGGTACGCCGCCGTGCTCTGTGAGTCGGTGATACGTCGATCTGCAGCGCTCGCGCAGCGGCATTGAAAATACTGATTCAATGTAGCGCATCGAGCGCATCGATGCACCCCGCAACGGGCGCATATGCAGAAAAAGTTTGTGAGCGGAGGCGATGGGCACGGCACCGGGCACGGTGAGTTCATGGAACACAGGGGCACCATAATTAGATGCCAATAGCGTGGTAGAACTGTGCTCGTTATGCATCCGCAAAAGAAAGAGGCACCATGGTCTCGCGGGTTCTCTACCGACCGTTTGATACCGAAGACTTCGACGCCATCGCGCTGATTCTGCAGCAGCTTTGGCATAACAATTCGGATAACGATGAGTACAACCGCCTTGAGGCCGCGTGCGACCTCGCCTACTGCCTTTCGTCGTCGACGTTTTCACAGGTTGCGGTGATTGACGGCGAGGCGCGCGGCATTGCACTTGCACGTGCAGGACAGAACTCCGGCGTCACTATCAACGAGCATTGGATGGATACCGAACGCGCGCTGCTATCGCAGATGCGTGAGCTAGAGCCTGATGCCTGCGCCGAGTATCTCTCGTTTGTGCGCGCAACCATCCGAACCAACAACCGCCTGCTCGAGAGCAGCCCGTTGCCGCACGACAACGAGGTCACGCTGCTTGCCGTGGATCGCGATGTCCATGGCCTGGGCGTTGGCACGGTTCTGCTCGATGCCGCGGTCTCGCACCTATCCTCGCTTGGAGCGACGAGGGCGCACCTGTACACCGACTCCAACTGCTCGTGGAAGTTTTACGAGCTGCACGGCTTTAAGCGCACGGCCACGCACCGCGCCAACCGCGAAGAGCGCCGCCACGACATGCCGCGCGAAAGCTTCCTCTACGAACTCGATCTAACAGCCTAAATCTGGCAGTTAGGGACGCTCCTTTTAATATGAGCAGGACATTGTCAAGAGGCAAAATC
>CAJMST010000006.1 GCA_905216145.1 uncultured bacterium
TGGTTTCTGATGCGGCGCGCTGCGCGCCCCGCACAGGCTAAAGCCCGTAACGAAAGGGCGCTGACCTTCTGGTCGCGCCCTTGAAGTTGAACGTCAGATTGGTGTGAATGCGGCTCGCGCAGCGTCAAGCGGTCCGCCGTTCGGTAGAACGGCGGAACTAGTTACGCTTGGCGATAATGATCGAAGAAGTCGGCGAGGTCTTCGAGGGACTCTTTGAGTACTTCCATGCGCGGCAGGTACACGATGCGGAAGTGGTCGGGCTCAGCCCAGTTGAAGCCGCCGCCGCGCGTGATCAGGATCTTCTTCTCGTGCAGCAGGTCGAGGGCGAACTGCTCGTCATCGGTGATGTTGAACTTCTTCACATCCATCTTGGGGAAGATGTAGAACGCCGCGCGCGGCTTAACCACCGAGATGCCGTCAATCTTGTTGAGCGCCTCATACACAAAGTTGCGCTGCTCGTAGACACGGCCGCCGGGACGGATGTAGTCGTTAACGGACTGATGGCCACCGAGTGCCGTCTGAACGATCGACTGAGCCGGCACGTTAGAGCACAGGCGCATGTTGGAGAGCATGTTGATGCCCATGATGAAGTCGCTCATGCAGCGCTGGTTGCCCGAAAGCACCATCCAGCCAATACGATAGCCCGCAATCATGTGCGACTTGGAAAGGCCGCTAAAGGTGACGCAGGGCAGGTCGGGGGCGAGCGAGGCAATCGAGACGTGCTCGTAGCCGTCCATGCAGAGGCGGTCGTAGATCTCATCGGCAAAGATCATCAGCTGATGCCTGCGTGCAACCTCGACGATGCCCTCGAGCACCTCGCGCGGATAGACGGAACCCGTGGGGTTATTGGGGTTGATGATGACGAGAGCTTTGGTCGCGCTCGTAATCTTGGACTCCATATCCTCCAAGTCGGGATACCAATCCGCCTGCTCATCGCACAGATAGTGCACAGGATGACCGCCGGCAAGGGTTGCGCACGCCGTCCAGAGCGGATAGTCGGGGCTGGGGATCAGAATCTCGTCGCCATTGTCGAGCAGCGCGTTCATCGAAAGCTGAATGAGCTCGGACACGCCGTTGCCCGTGTAGATATGCTCCATCTGAACGTTGGGCAGGCCCTTGATCTGCGAATACTGCATGATCGCCTTGCGCGCGGAGAACAGGCCACGCGAGTTGGAATAGCCTTCGCAGTCGGGCAGCTGCTGGCGCATGTCCTTGATGACCTCATCGGGCGTGCGGAAACCGAAGGGCGCCGGGTTACCGATATTGAGTTTGAGGATGCGCTCGCCCTCGTCCTCCATACGGGCGGCCTCGTCGACGACGGGACCGCGCACGTCATACAGGACGTTATCGAGCTTGGTGGACTTAGAAAAAGTACGCATGGTGGTGCTCCTTGCAATTTGAGCTGAGGGATGGGGTTCGGGCTTGGAATCGTTGCGGGGTGATGATGCCTCGCCTTGATCGGCGTCACCGGCAAGCAGCCAGGTAACATCGACCTCCAAAATACGGGCGAGCAGCTCAGCCACATCGCGCCGCGGGATCGTCTTGCCGCTCACATATTGGCTCATCTGACTCTTGCCGAGTTTTTTGCCGAGCATCTCCGATGCGCGGATCACGTCCGACTGGCGAACGTCGCGATCGGACATAGTCTGTCGCAGGCGATCGCTAAACGTCTCTTGGGCCACTAGAACCTCCTTGCTGGCAAAGTTCAATTTATAGAACACGAATTGAACCATGGTTCAATTTAGCAAGCAGTATAACGCGGCGCCTCATTCGAAAGTTCAATTTCATAAGAAAATGTATCGGACTCCGAGATTTGCCCAAAGCGAACAATGGTGTGTACACGTTTAGAGGTATTCGAGGAAACGGGCGGCGGCAAGCGAAACATCGGCCGTTCGATATATGGCGTTGATCTGCCGATGGGGATGTCCCTCGAGCGAACGCACGGCAACATCGAACTGACAACGGCGCAAGATGAGCGCGGGAAGAATGCTCACACCCAGGCCGTCCTCAACCATGGCCATAATCGCATAGTCATCCCAGGTCGACAGCTTGGAGCACACCGTCAGTCCCGCCCGACGGAACAGCGGCGTAATCTCGTCATCGGTGCCGCGTTCTAGCAGAATAAACTGCTCGTTGGCTAAATCGGCAAGAGAAACGACCTCCGCCGTGGCAAGCAAAGAGTCTGCCGGTACTACCGCCATCAACTCGTCGCGCACCAAAGACCGCGATGCCATGCCGTTTTCTCGGGGCTCACGCGGGATAAAGCCCAGGTCACAACGACCCTCAGCCACCCATTGTTCAATCTCTGAGTAATCGCCCATCAGCAGCTCGTAATCGACATCCGGATGATCGGCGCGAAAGCGCGCGATCACCGACGGCAGTACATGAGTCGCCACACTCGAAAACGTACCGATGCAGATTTTGCCGCGCATGAGTCCACGCATCTCATCCACCCGTCGCTGCAGGCGGCCAAACTCTTCGCATAACGCCTCGACTGCCGGCATGACCTGCCGCCCGTCGGCAGAAAGCACCACGCCCTCTCGGCTGCGATCAAGCACCTTAAAACCCCAGTCTGCCTCAAGGTCGCCCACCATGCGGCTCACGCCCGACTGCGAATAGCTCAGCCGCTCTGCAGCACGCGTAAAGCTGCCGGCACGCACCGTCTCGAGCAGCACTTGCATCTTTTGGATATTGGTCTCCACGGCACGTCCCCACCCTTGCATGAGTTTTTGTCATGTTTTCCATGCATTATATTCGCTTTTCTTCTATTGCCAGTTCACCCATAGTGAACATGTTCGGATATAGAGGGGATGTCAGCGCATGAACAACGGACTGTTTACATACTTAGCAGCATTACTGTTGTTTGGCTCTAACGGCATCATCGCCGCAGCTATCGCACTGCCGAGCCCCGATATCGTGCTGCTGCGCACGTTTTTGGGCGCTCTCTCGCTTGTCACTATCCTCGCCACTACCCAACACCATAAGTTGCAGGCGCCATCTCGTCCCCGCGAAGCCGCGGCCCTCCTCCTCTCGGGAGCTGCGCTGGGCGCCAGCTGGATTTTTCTGTTCCGCGCCTACCAGACGATCGGCGTCGGCGTATCCTCGCTGCTGTACTACTGCGGCCCCATCATTGTCATGGCGCTCTCCCCGCTCATCTTTGGCGAAAAGCTGACCGGCGGCAAAATCGCCGGCTTTGTCGCCGTTGCTTGTGGTGCTTTTCTCATTGCAGCGCAAGGTCTAGGCGGCAATATGCCCATTGCGGGCATCGTCTGTGGAATCGCCTCGGCCTTCTGCTATGCATTGATGGTCATCGCCAGCAAGGGTGCGCCGCACATCGAGGGCCTCGAGAACTCCGCGCTCCAGGTGAGCGCCGCCTTTGTGACCGCACTGGTCCTCACGCTCATCACGCAGGGCGCTCCCTCGTTCCTGTCCGCCGGCGTCGCCGCCAGTATTGATTGGCGCGCCGTCGCTATGCTCGGCGTCGTCAACACCGGCATTGGTTGCCTGCTCTACTTTAGCGCCGTCGCCAAGCTGCCCGTCCAGACCGTCGCCGTCGTCGGCTACCTCGAGCCGCTTTCGGCGGTCGTGTTCTCGGCCGCCCTTTTGGGTGAAGCCATAACACCGGTCCGCCTGATGGGCGCCGCGCTTATCATCGGCGGCGCGATTTTTTGCGAACTCGCCGGCAAACGCGCAAACGCCAAGGCTGGCATCGCCCAGACAGTACGTGCTTAAAAGCCCCTGCTTTGAAATGCTACCTGCGTAGATAAATAATCCCCAGCTGAGGATTATTGTCTAAAATAACCCGATGTGCCAAACTGCTCTTGTATGTATAAAGACGGCATAAAGTTTTTGTCCTAGACAGATAACCGGATGTCTAAGGGAGTCCTCGTGGCACACAACAAACTGGAGGCAAACCTCCAAGACCAGCGCGGGCAAGGCGGGCACGGAGCCATCCCCCTCTCCGCTGGCATGCTGCTCGTAACGCTCGGCGTCGTCTATGGCGACATCGGCACGAGCCCCATGTACACCATGAAATCAATCGTTGCCAACAACGGCGGCATCGGTACCGTCAGCGAGGACATGATCCTGGGCGCGCTTTCGCTCGTCATCTGGACCATGACGCTCGTGACCACGGTCAAGTACGTGGTAATCGCCATGAAGGCCGACAACCACAACGAAGGCGGCATCTTCGCCCTGTTCAGTCTCGTGCGCAAGGTGGCGCCATGGCTGATTCTCCCCGCCATGATCGGCGGCGCGGCGCTGCTCGCCGACGGCATCCTCACCCCCGCCGTCACGGTTACCACGGCCATCGAGGGCTTGCGCACTATCGAGTGGGGCCATGCGCTTTTGGGTGACGGCCAGACCAACGTCATCATCATCACCATCATCATTATCTGCGGCCTGTTTGCCATGCAGCGCGCCGGCACCTCGTCAATCGGCAAGATGTTCGGCCCGCTTATGACGCTGTGGTTCCTGTTCTTGGCTGGCGCCGGCCTGTTCAACATGCTCGGCAACCTGTCCATCCTGCGCGCGCTCAACCCCATCCGCGGCATCATGTTCCTGTTCTCGCCCATCAACCACTCGGGCATCATGGTGCTCGGCTTCGTCTTCCTGTCGACGACCGGCGCCGAGGCGCTCTATTCGGACATGGGTCACGTGGGCAAGGCTAACATTTACGCATCCTGGCCGTTCGTAAAGGCGGCCCTCATCCTTAACTATCTGGGTCAGGGCGCTTGGCTGCTCGCCAACAATTCCAATCCCCAGATGCTCGCGATGGATATCGTCAACCCGTTCTATATGATGCTTCCCGAGCCCCTGCGCCCCTTTGCCATCGTGCTTTCGGCCGTGGCGGCCATCATCGCCTCGCAGGCGCTCATTACCGGCTCGTTCTCGTTGGTTTCGGAGGCAACGCGCCTCAACCTTATGCCGCACCTGCGTATCCACTACCCCAGCGACACCAAGGGCCAGCTTTATATTCCACTCGTCAACAACATCATGTGGGTCGGCTGCATCTTCATCGTGCTGCTGTTCCAGAACTCCGAGCGCATGGAGAGCGCCTATGGCCTCGCCATTACCGTGACCATGCTTATGACCACGACGCTTTTGACGAGCTATATCGCCGGCATTCTCAAGCACAGACTGGGCGCCTGCGTCTTCGCCCTGCTTTTTGGCGCCATCGAGCTGTGCTTCTTTGCCTCGTGCCTCACTATGTTCTTTGACGGCGGCTATGTGATGATCTTCCTGGCCGCACTGCTGTTTGGCCTTATGTACGTGTGGCGTCGTGGCACCGCCATCGAGCGCACGCAAACGATCCTGCTGCCCGTCTCCAAGTACATCGATCAGCTCAACCGCCTGCGCAACGACGAGACCTACCCCGTGCTCGCCGACAATCTGGTGTTCCTCACCAACAGCCCCGATCCGCTCACGCTCGACCGCGACGTGCTCTATTCCATCCTGGACAAACATCCCAAGCGCGCCAAGGCATACTGGTTCATTAACGTGCACGTTACCGACGAGCCCTATACGCACGAGTATTCCGTCGAGACCTTCGGCACGGACTTCCTCTTCCGCGTACGCCTGGACCTGGGCTTTAAGGTCAACCAGCGCGTTAATGCCTACCTGCGCCAGATCGTTGGCGACCTGATGGCATCGGGCGAGCTGCCGCCGCAACATCACACCTACTCCATCTACGAGACGCGCGGCAACGTAGGTGACTTCCGCTTTTGCATGCTGCGCAAGATGCTTGCCCCCGAAACGGACATCAACCGCAATGACCACCGCGTGATGGCCATCAAGTACGCCGTCCGCCGCGCCTGCGGAAGCCCGGCACGCTGGTACGGTCTCGAGAACTCGGCCATCATCATTGAGTACGTACCGCTGTTTGCCCGCATGCGCCCGGCCGTTAAGCTCGTGCGCACCCAGGTGCCGCTCGAGGTTCAGATCGAAGAGGCCGAGGAAATGGAAGTCGACATCTTCTCGGACGACTTGGTCAACGGCAACGAAGCCGGTAAGGACATGAACGTCGATCCCACCG
Organism: uncultured bacterium; assembly: GCA_905216145.1. Classification (GTDB taxonomy): domain Bacteria; phylum Actinomycetota; class Coriobacteriia; order Coriobacteriales; family Coriobacteriaceae; genus Collinsella. The sequence continues at coordinate 6,035 of CAJMST010000006.1, forward strand.
AGTTGCTCGAGAGCGTCGCCGATACGCCCGAACAGCAACAGCTCGACGGCCTCGAGAACGAACAACTCAACGACGCCAACTTCTAGCGACGTCACAAATCAACAACAGCGGCCCTGCACCTCACGAGAGACGCAGGGCCGCTTTGCATTGCGGTAAAGCTAACGGCTACGAACGACGCGGCTCGGGAACCACGAGCCTATCGGGGCTCGCGCCCTCGGCATCCATCAGGCTCACGTAGCGAATCGACGGATCCCCATACATCGCGTAGTAATAATTGCCCGTGCGCGCGCTAAAGCATCCGGTATAGATAGTCTTCTCGAACTTGCCATCGCCCATCCTGGACGCTCCCTCGATCATCACCACGCCCTCGAGTGAACGGAACATGCGGACGACGTTTTCGGTCTCGCTCTCCTTTTGCGGGTAATTGGCATTGAGGTACGCCGCCTTTACAAAACGGCTCGGCGAATAGCAGTCACCCGGAATACCGCGCATGCCGGCACCCGCGCCATAGGGCTTGAGCTCGGCGCCACGCCATGTCGCCGTCTGCGGAAAATCGCTTGTGGCGGTGATATAGGTGCGGAGGTTTTCCATGTGCCACGGGAAGGTGGGCTGGTTGGCAAGGGTGTCGACCGGATCGTCGTATACATGCAGGCCGTCAGCCATCATCTCGACCACGATGCTGCGCTGGCTGTCGCCGATAATCCAATGGAGCAGTGACACGCCCAGTCCCTCTCCGGCAGATTTGGCGACAATCACCGTGTCGCGCAGCGCGGCCTCGACCTCATCGACCGTCGAGAACGTCGCTGCCACCCACAGGGGAAACTCATAGGCCGCGATATTGGTCTTGCCGTCGACAGGGTCATCGGCATACTCGGCATAGCCGGGAAAGTTGAGCCCCGCCACAGCCAGACCCGCATCGTTACCGCAATCGAAAAACATGGGATAGTTCTTGTAATCGATGCACATACCGATCACCGCGTGTGCCGCTGTCGCGTCGTCGATAAACGAATACGGAATGTGAAACCCGCGCGGCATCACGCGAACCTGTTGGCCGTAGTCAAAGCTCCAGTCGAGGTTGCGGCCCAGATACATGTGGCCAGAATTATCGGTAAATCGAATGCTCGTGCACATGGCGCCTCCTAGCTTTACGTTCTTGCTAAGTTCATTGTCTCCAAACAAAAAGGTGCTAAACACAAAGGCCCGGACATGACAACAATGTCACGTCCGGGCCAAAAGAGACGAAGTGCGGTGCTGTAGTCACCCTAGACAAGTTTGCCTTGACAGTGATCGATCATATGCTGGATCATCTGCGCCTCAAAGCCCGCGTAGTCGCGGCGGCACTCCTTCATCTTGCCGTCGACGATCTGGTCAAAGGCAACCTTGCACTTGATGTAGCGCGTGGACTTGGTGACCTCCTCGTGCGTCAGGCAGCTCTCCTCCATCTTGCTGGCGCCCAGGCCAAACACCAGACGGGGGTTGTAAAGCACGTGGGGCTCACCGGCGTCGTCCAGATAGACGCAGACCTTCTTGGTGACGCCGATCTGGTTGGCGGCCAAGCAGCCGGCATCATCGAGCGACTTGATGGTATCAATCAGATCCTGAGCGACCGACTCGTCCTCGACAGTCGCAACCTCGCAACGCTGGGACAGGATAGCCTCGTCGTGGCAAAGCTCTTTAATCATACGTTCCTCCATAGGGGTCGTTGTAACCGCTTAAGTATACGGTACCTACACAATTTCATGCGAAAGATACCGCCCGTCCGTTACAAACCGCCGAACATCAACATGCGAGGAACACCAACTTCACAAAGGCGATATAGTGGGTGAGTTCGTGTCAATCGGCCTAAACTCGGGGCCGAACAAGGAAAGGGTATGCATGGACGAACTATTTCACGTCAGTGAGCGCAAGTCCACAATCGGGACCGAACTCCGCGCTGGACTGACAACATTCCTGGCGATGGCCTACATCATCGCCGTCAACCCCGCGGTGCTCTCGGGCGCTGGCATCGATGCGGGAGCGCTCGCCTGCGCCACCTGCCTGGGCGCCGGCATCATGACCATCTGCATGGGCATCTTCGCTAACCGCCCGCTCGCCTGCGCGTCGGGCTTAGGCGTCAACGCGATGATCGCTGGAATCACCACCACCGTCTGCGGCGGTGACTGGCACGTGGCCATGAGCGTCATCTTCCTCGAGGGTATCGTCATCTTGCTGCTCGTGCTTTGTGGCCTGCGCGAGGCCATCATGGACGCCATCCCGGTTGTCCTGCGTCACGCCATCTCGGTGGGCCTGGGCCTGTTCATCGCCATGATTGGCCTGTGCGATGCCGGCATTATCACCGCTGGCACCGGTACACTCGTCGGTCTGGGCGACATCACCTCCCCCACCTTCATCGTCGGCATCATCTCCATCCTGGTGACAGTCGCCCTCGCCTGCCGCAACGTCCCCGGCTCGCTGCTCATCGGCATCGTCGTCGCCGTCATCGCCGGTATCCCCCTAGGTGTGACCCATGCTCCGACCGGTATCATCGCCCCGCTCGACTTCTCGAGCATCGGTGGCCCCATCGCCGACGCCGGCGGCGTGCCCGCCATCGTCAAGGTCCTTACCGACCCCGCGCTCCTCGTCATCTCGTTCTCGCTGCTCATGAGTGACTTCTTCGACACCATGGGCACCGCGATGGCCGTGGCCAAGCAGGGCGAGTTCCTCACCGACGACGGCAACGTCGAGAATATCAAGGAGATCCTGATCGTCGACTCCGCCGCCGCTGCTGTGGGCGGTTTCATGGGTGTCTCCTCCATCACCACCTTCGTCGAGTCCACTTCCGGCGCCGCCGACGGTGGCCGCACGGGCCTCACCTCCGTCACCACCGGCGTGCTGTTCATTCTCGCCGCGTTCTTCTCCCCCATCGTCACCATCGTTTCCAGCGCCGCCACCTGCGGTGCTCTGGTCTACGTCGGCTACCTCATGATGAGCGAGGCCTCCGAGATCGACTGGTCCGACGTGTCGCAGGGTTTCCCGGCGTTCATGATTGTCGCCGGCGTGCCCTTCACCTACTCCATCTCTGCCGGCATTGGCCTAGGCTTTATCGCCTACGTGATCGTCGCGCTCTTTAAGGGCGAGGCCTCCAAGATCAAGCCGCTCATGTGGATCGCAGCTCTCGCCTTCCTCGTCTACTTCTTCGTAGCGTAACGGCATAGTCTGCTAAAACAGAACACCAAAGCGCGGAGTCGCATCGAGCGGCTCCGCGCTTTTCTTTTAAAGCCAGGCAACGCACAGACGCGCGATGTTTTGCTTCCCAAGTTTTGGACATTTTGCCCTCCAAACGGCACTACCGCCGGCTACATCCTGCAGATATGCTGGGCTTAATCGCATAGGCCCTATGAGGATGGGAGTAACCATGGCCGCCTTGTTCACGACCCCCAAGCGCAATGACAAAACCTCTGGAGCCCATTTTGTCGAGCCCGACGTGTGCCGTCGCACGCTGCTCGCACACGGCAGCTGGCGCCGCGTGACGCGCCGCATCGTCTGCGGCCTGGCCTGCGCGCTCACGGTGAGCTCGCTGCTCATGCCGAGCGTCTCGCTCGCGGCCGAGTGGGTGGACGTCGGCGGCGTCCGCCACGAAGCGGCCGCGGGGCCCGCGGGAGACGCCGCCGGCACCTGGAGCTGGGACGGCGCCGATGACATGAAGCTCAACGGCTATAACGGCGGCGCGATCGAGGCAGCGGGCAAGCTCAACGTGAGCTACGAGGGCGACAACATCGTCACTAACGGCGACGGCCGCGGCATCAAGGTTAAGGATGGCGCGAACGAGAACGCCGAGCTTAATATTCAGGGCGACGCGTCCAGCACGCTCAACGTGACATCTTCTCGTGACGCCATCACTTCCGTCGGCAGCATCAACATCGACGGCGCTGGCACTGTCAACGCCACGAGCACCGAGCACGATGCCATCGATGCCGGGGGCGATGTCACCATCAAGGGCTCGGGAAACGTTAACGCCACGGGCGATTCGGATGGCATCAGGGCCGACGGCAACATCACGATCGACAACAGCGGAACCGTCACCGCCAAGGCCACCGAGGATCAGGGTATCGATGCTAACGAGAACCTCATCATAAAGGGCGGCGGCAAGGTAGAGGCAAGCTCTATCAAAGACAATGCGATTTGGGCCGACGGCAACATCGAGATCTCGGGTGGCAGCCAGGTCAAGGCAAGCTCCGAGGAAGACGCCACCATCGACGGTAAAAACAGCCTCACGGTCACGAACGCTTCCCTCAACGCAAGTGGCGTTGGGTATGGCATCTATGTCTACAAGGGCATCACGTTCGATGGCGCAACCGTAACGGTCCGTGCAAGTGCAGGGAACGATGAAGCCAGCGCCCTCTTCACCGACGAGGACGACATCGTCATCAAGAACGGCTCGATCGTGGATGCGTTCGCAGAAGGCCAGTTCTCGACCGCAATCTTCACCAGAAACTACTACCCCAACGAAGCGGGTGGTCACATCTACATTAGTGACTCCGTTGTCAAGGCTATAGCCCGCTATGTCGAGTCCGGTAGCGACGGCCCCGATCACTACAGCAACGACCAAAGTGGCGCGGTCATTCCCGAGCATAGGGGCATGAACATCGGCATCTTTGCCCGGACCAAGGAGGGCATCACGCCCGCGACCATCTCGATTGTCCGCAGTAAGGTCACAGCTGAGGGAGACACGGCGGCAATCTTCGCCCTTGCCGTGAGCGCGGACGGCGAGACAATCGGCACCATCGAGATCGAAGGCGCTCCCATACAGACGCCCACAGGCGGCAAGATCATTGGCTATCGCAACAAGGAAGAACTCGATGACGGCATCTTCTACGTGGTGGGTCAAACCATCGGCACGGGCGACGCTGTGATCGACTCCCCCTATAACGAAGCTGTCGCCAAGAGCACGGTCATCGCGCCTCCCGAGGAGATCAAACCCGAGGAGAAGCCAGGCGAGACCAAGCCCGAGGGTTCCAAGTCCGAGGGCACGAAGACGACCAAGACCGTTGCAGTTGCAGCCACGGGAGCAAAGATCGCCGGCAAACTCGCAGCAACCGGCGACGCCTCGAGCGCAGCCATCGTGGCAGCCGCCCTTGCGGGAACAGCCGCCATCGCCGCGGGCGCCGTGGTGAGCCGCAAGCGCTCGTAAACACTTTTTCGCACGGGACGGGTGGATCGCGGCCCTTGCCTTCCTCGTCTACTTCTTCGTAGCGTAAGGGCAAGGCTGCAAAAGCTGAACAATAAAGCGCGGAGTCGCCATGCGGCCCCGCGCTTTTCTTTTAGCGCCGGTCCCTGCGCCGGCGTGCGGCCTATTTCTCCCCCATTTTGGACATTTTGCCCTCCAAACGGCACTACCGCCGGCAACATCCAGCAGATACGCTGAATCTAGTCGTATAGGCCCTATGAGAACGGGAGCAACCATGGCAGCCTTGTTCACGACCCCCAAACGCAATGACACTACCGCCGGAACCCATGTTGCCGAACCCGACGTTCGCCGTCGCATAGGACTCGCGCACGGCAGCTGGCGCCGCGTGACGCGCCGCATCGTCGCGGGCGCCGTGTGCGCGCTCACGGTGAGCTCGCTGCTCATGCCGAGCGTCTCGCTCGCAGCGGAATGGGTCAAGGTCGGCGGCAACAAGTACAACACCGCGGCGAGCGACGAGGCCGGTACCTGGTCGTGGGACGGCGCCGACGACTTGAAGCTCAACAACTATAACGGCGGCGAGATCCAGGCCGCAGGCAAGCTCAACGTGAATTACTCGGGAACCAACATCGTCACTGCCGAATGGATCGAAAGCATCAACGTTTCTCATGGCACTAACGAGAATGCCGAGCTCAATATCCAAGGCAACGAGGGCGGCACGCTCAGCGTGACATCTACTGAGGACGCTATCCTCTCCACGGGTAATATCAACATCGACGGAGCCGGATCCGTCAACGCCACGAGCACTGGGTTTGATGCCATCAATGCCGGAGGTGATCTCGCTATCAAAGGTTCGGGCAACGTCAACGCCACGGGTGCATCGGATGGCATCAGGGCAAACGGCAATATCACGATTGACGACAGCGGAGCCGTCACCGCCAGGGCTACCAAGGACAAGGGTATTGGAGCCGACAAGAGCCTCACCATCAAGGGTGACGGGACGGTCGAGGCAAGCTCAGCCGATGGTGAGGCCCTTTGGAGCGGCGGCAATATCAACATCTCGGACGGCAGCCAGGTCAAGGCAAACGCCGAGGGATATCTTGCCGTCGACACTGAGGGCAGTCTCGCGGTCACGAACGCCTCCCTTGACGCAAGCGGTGTTGAATATGGCGTCTATGCCCACAAGGGCGTTACGCTCGATCACGCGACCGTGACGGTCCGTACCAGCGCGAACGGCGGCCAGGCCATCGCCCTCATCACTGACGGGGGCGACATCGACATCAAGAACGGCTCCACCGTGGACGCGTTTGCGGAAGGCGAGGTTTCGGCTGCATTCTCCACCAGAAACGATCGACCCAACGAGAAGGGCGGCCACATCTACATCAGCGACTCCGTTGTCAAGGCCATAGCCCGCTATGTCGAGAACGGCGACGGCCCCATCCCCTACAGCGAAAACCAAGATGGCGAGACGAGGCGCGAACCCCAAGGCGAGAACATCGGCATCATCGCCCAGACCAGCGAGGGCGTCACACCCGCAGTCATCTCGATCATCCGCAGCAAGGTAACGGCCGAAGGAGATACAGCGGCAATCTTTGCCCGTGCCATGAGCGCTGACGGCAAGACAATCGGCACCATCAAGATTGAGAACGCCGCCATCCAGACGCCCGAAGGCGGCAAGGTCATTGACTATCGCAAGCTCCGTGACGGCATCTACGAGGCAGGCCAGGCCATCGGCACGGGCGACGCCACGGTCGACTCCCTCTATATCAAAGCAGTCGCCAAAAGTACGACCATCGCACCTCCCGAGGTAGCCAAGCCGGAAGACCCCAAGCCCGACGAGACCAAGCCCGCAGAAAGCAAGCCCGCGGAGTCCAAGCAGAACCCCAAGCCTGAGGGCTCAAAGCCGACCAAGGCCGTTGCGGCTTCAACCACGAAAGCCAAGACTACCGGCGTGCTCGCGGCAACCGGCGACACCTCGGGTGCGGCCATCGTGGCAACCGTCCTTGCGGGAACAGCCGCTATCGCCGCAGGCACCATGGCGAGCCGTAAGCGTTCTTAAACGCCTCTGCGCACATGGCAGCTCCCGCGAAGGCCCCGAGCCCCAGCACCGTTTAACAACGCCACCGCCGAGCTCCCCTCCGGCGGTGGCGTTTTCCATATGCGTCCGCAGGGGATGCACGAGATTGTCTTTGGTCTAGCCCAACCGGCATACGCTGGCGTGCGACAATTGGGGCTGCCGATATCACAACACTGAGAGAAGCCCGTCATGGAAGCGCATCAAAAGCAGATAACCGTTTATTCGAATCATACGGAAAGCGCGCCTGTCATCTACCTTCCTGTGGTCGTGGGCGACGGCAGCGAGGTTTATAAGTGTTGCCGAGAGCTCGACTGTCCGCCATTCGCCCTCGTCACCATTGGCGGGCTCGATTGGAATCGCGAGCTGAGCCCCTGGGCATGCGACGGGACCGTACGCGATGCCGAGCCTTTCGGCGGCCAAGCTGCCGATTTTCTTGATGAGCTGCTGAATCAGATAATCCCCCAGGTCGAGTCGTCGCTTCCTCAGCCGCCCACCTGGCGCGGCATTGCCGGTTACTCGCTCGCGGGCCTCTTCGCACTCTGGTCCCTCTGGCAAACCGACGCTTTTGACCGCGCCGCGAGCGCATCGGGGTCGCTATGGTTTCCCGACTTTGTCGACCGTGCCAGCACGGCCCCTTTTGCCGGCAGCCCGCAAGCCGTCTACCTGTCACTCGGCAAAAAGGAAACCAAGACGCCCAACCGCATGATGCGGCATGTACTCGACGACACACGCGCGATGGAAGCGTTGCTCGTCGAGCGCGGCATTCCAACAACGCTGGAGCTCAACCCCGGCAATCACTTTGCCCAAACCGACTTACGCATGGCCCGCGGCATCCACTGGATACTGACACATTAAAAATGGTGCCCACACGCATATACGCATGGGCACCATATCTTGTTTTAGCTGAACGCAGCTGCTACTCAGCAGCCTCCTCAAGCTCGGAGACATCAAACTCAAAGTCGTTACCCGGCAGGATGGCGTTGAGCACAATGCCCGCCAGTGAGCCCACGGCAATGCCGGACAGCGAAATGGTCACGCCGCCCAGCTCCAACACGATGGCGCCGGCGGTGCTGTACGCGATGCCGAGCGAAAGCACGAGCACCAGCGCGGCAACCAGCACGTTGCGGTTGTTCTGGAAATCGACCTGGTTCTCGATGAGGTTGCGGACGCCCACAGCGCTGATCATGCCGTAGAGCACGAGCGACACACCGCCGATCACACACGCCGGCATGGCCGCAATGACAGCCGCGAACTTGGGGCAGAACGAAAGCACGATGGCGCAACACGCGGCAATTCGAATTACGCGCGGGTCGAACACGCGCGTCAGGGCGAGCACGCCGGTGTTCTCACCATACGTAGTGTTGGCCGGAGCGCCAAAGAGCGAAGCCAGAATCGTGGCAAGGCCGTCGCCGAGCAGCGTGCGATGCAGACCGGGATCGGCAATGTAGTTGCGCTCGCAAGTCGAACCGATAGCAGAGATATCGCCGATATGCTCGATCATGGTCGCGAAGGCCAGCGGCATGATGGTGATGATGGCCGTCGTGGCAAGACCGCTATCGAACTGCGGCCCAAAGAGTGCAAACACGGTGTTGTCCCACACGATGGGCAGACCGACCCACGGAGCGGCGGCAACGCCCGAGAAATCAACCTCGCCGAGCGCAGCCGCAACGGCATAGCTCACCACAACGCCCAGCAAAATCGGCACGATCTTGACCATGCCACGGCCCCAGATGTTGCAGATGACGATAACGGCAACGCCAATGACAGCCACAAGCCAGTTGGTCTGGCAGTTAGCAATAGCGGAACTTGCCAGGATCAAGCCGATGGAAATGACGATGGGGCCAGTCACCACCGGCGGAAAGAAACGCATGACACGCTTGGCGCCAAACGCGCGGAAGAGCGCCGCCAGCACCGGATAGAGCAGACCGGCACAAGCTACGCCCAGGCAGGCGTAGGGCAAAAGCTCGGTCTCGCCGTTGGGCGCGATGGCGGCATAACCGGCAATAAAGGCAAACGATGAGCCTAAGAATGCCGGCACCTTACCGCGCGACAGGAAGTGGAACAGCAGCGTGCCCAAGCCGGCAAACAAAAGCGTTGCCGAAACCGAGAGACCGGTGAGCACGGGCACCAGCACCGTGGCACCAAACATGGCAAACAGGTGCTGTAGGCCGAGCAAAAACATGCGCGGGCGGCCGAGCGACGATGCGTCGTAGATGGCATCGGTGACGGCGGGCGTCGAAGACTGGGACATGGATGTCCTTTCGAATGGAAGGGCGATCGGGCATATCGGATAACCTGCCCGAACGATACAATCCGAACCATTGTATGCGATACGCCATGTCTCGCACGCGCCGTCACCTGCGAACGTTACCGTTATTTCCAAACGCACTCGGCAACGCGCTTGACCAGCGCGATCTTTGCCCATTGCTCGTCCTCGGTCAGCTTGTTGCCAATCTCGCAGCTGGCAAAGCCACACTGCGGAGACAGATACAGGTTCTCGAGCGGCACATACTTTGCCGCCTCGTGAATACGCTCGACGATGGCATCCTCGTCCTCAAGCTCAGCGGCCTTGGTGGTCACCAGGCCCAACACGACCTTCTTGCCGGGGGCAACATACTTCAGTGGCTCAAAACCACCGGCGCGCGGCGTATCGAACTCCAGGTAAAATGCGTCGACATCCTCGTTTGCGAACAGGTACGGCGCGATGGGGTCGTAGCCGCCCTCGAAGGCATAGGTGGAGTGGTAGTTACCACGGCACACGTGCGTGTTAATGACAAGGTCATCGGGCTTGCCCTTGATGGCGGCGTTGTTGAGCGCCACGCCCAGCTCACTCACCTTTTGCAGATCGACCGGGCTCATGCCGGTCTTGGACACAAAGTCGGTATCGCAGTAGATGCCCCAGGTGCAGTCATCGAACTGGATGTTGCGGCAGCCTGCTGCGTACAGGTCGGCGATCACCGTGCGATAAGCGGCTGCAATGGCGTCGGCAAGTTCCTCATCGGTCTTATAGACAGCGCGCAGGCTCTCCTGCTGGCCGTCGCAGCGATCGAGCGTGACCTCAGAGAACGTCTGGATCGGCGCCGGGATGGTCTGGCGTGCAACGTGGCCCTCGCCCTCAAGTGCCTTGACAAACTTAAAGTGCTCGACAAAGGGGTGGTTCTCGCCGCTGATGGGGCCGGTCACCACGGCGGTATCGGCCGTGGTCTCCTCGTCGTGGAACATATAGCCCGTACGCGAGGTACGGCGTTCAATGCCGTTGAGGCCCCACATAAAGTCGAGGTGCCAGTAACTGCGGCGGAACTCACCATCGGTAATCACCTGCAGGCCGGCGGCCTTCTGCTTGGCCACCAAATCGCGAATGGCATCGTCCTCGACGGCCTTAAGGCCGGCGGCGTCGAGTGTGCCCGCGGCATAGGCGGCACGTGCATCCTTAACAGCCTGTGGACGAAGAAAGCTGCCGACGATATCGGCGCGAAACGGCGCGTTCGGTTGAATCGAAGTGCTCATAGATATCTCCCTTTGCATTGGTTGCTTTATCGAGACAGAGTATGAGCGCTCATGCGGTCATCGTAAAATATATGTTTATAACAGTTTGATATAGATGCTTCCTATATCAGTCTGGACTGCCATAAAGAGATTTGACCCGCGCGGAGCACAGCAGCCTAGATATGCTGACGAATCGCGTCGATATAGGCCTGTCCGTAGCGCGTGAGTGTCGTGTTCTTGCGCGTGATGATGCCGATCTCCATATACTCATCCACATCGAGCGGAATGGAGATAATTCCCGGCCCGTTGAGCTCGTGACTGATCACGCCTGAGCATACCGTGTAGCCGTTGAGGCCCATGACCAGGTTGAACAGCGTCGCGCGATCGCGCACGCGGATATTCTTGCGGCGCTCAAACGTCGAGGTCAGTTCCTCGGAATAATAAAACGAGTTATAGCTGCCCTGCTCGTAGGACAGGAACGGGTAGTCTTCCAAGTCCTCGAGCGTCACGCTGGAGCGGCCAGCCAGCGGATGGTCGGCGCATACAAAGACATGCGGCGCGGCGCAGAAGAGCCCCTCGAATACGAGCTCGTTGGCGGCGAGCATACGCTCGATAACCTCGCGGTTATGCTCGGACAGGTACAAGATGCCGAGCTCGCTTTTCATATGCGCGACGTCCTCGATAATCTCGTGAGTCTGCTCCTCGCGCAGGGTAAAGTCGTAGCGCGCGGCATCGAACTCGCGGATCACGTCAACAAACGCGTTAACGGCAAAGGAATAATGCTGGCAGCTCACACTAAAGTGCGGCACCCGCTCGGATGCGCCCTTGTACTTGCCTTCGAGCAGATCGGCCTGGTCAAGCACCTGTCGCGCGTAGCCCAAGAAGGTCTCGCCCTCCTCGGACACAATGACGCCCTTGTTGGTGCGCTCAAAGATGTGCACACCCATCTCGTTTTCGAGGTCGCGGATCGACGCGGTAATCGAAGGCTGCGACACGAAGAGCCGGCGCGAGGCCTCGGTGATGCTGCCGCATTCGGCAACTTTGACGACATACCTGAGCTGCTGAAGCTTCATAGCGCCCTCCCTAGACGTTCGTGACGCCGAAACCCGTCGTGCTCATCTGACGCATAAACGGCGGCATCTCCCCCGTCGCGGCGCAGGCGGCAATCTGATGCAGAGCCCCGGCAACCGCATCGTCTGCCGCAGCGCCGATATGCCAGCGCGCGGCAGCCGTGACGGCCTCGTTGGCATTGGCGACTGCAACGGAGTTGGGAACGACACCGATCATGGGCAGATCATTATCGGAATCGCCAAATACGGCCACCTCGTCGGGCGTCAGACCCAGGGCACGCGCCAGCTCCAGGGCGGCGCAGCCCTTGTCCCAACCGGCCGGGAGAATATCGAATAGGCGCACGCGGTTGTTGGGAAACACGAGCGAGAGTTCCGGCACCTCCGCGGCAACGCGCTCGCGTAGCTCCGCGAGCTCCTCACGCGAACGGGCACTCCAGATATTCGCCTTGAACACCGGCGCGTCATCGACGACGGGACGGCACGGGGCCTCTTCGCCCTTGAGCCACGCGTTGCCACCCGACTCCATAGCGCGACGCACGCGCTCGGGGTCGCTCGTCACGCAATAGGCATCGTTATCCCAAAAGTCATCACCCAGGCTGTAGACCTTTAGATAGGTATCGTCGGTCTCTTGCTCGAGGTAATCGGCCAGACGCATCAGGGCATCGTTGTCGGTCGCGCGCGAAGCGATCGCCTGACCGTCGACAAACATAACCTGGCCGTTACAGAACGCACCAGTCGAAAAGCACTCGGCGCGATTGCGGAACATCCAGCCCATCGCAGACGGCTGGCGACCCGAAACCGGGCCAAAGTGCAGACCCGCCGCCTGCATGGCATGAATACCCTCAATGGCGTAGTCGCTGGCGCCGTCATGCCCGGCTGGAATCAACGTATCGTCCATATCGGTCAGCACAAGTTTTATCATAAGGCCCCCATTCGTATCGGTCCTACCTATTGTAACGACCTGCCAAAATAAACCTGTCCCTTTTTGGCAGGTGCGTTAGTATAGGGAACAACAGATTCGATGCGGGAGTGCCGGCGGTGCAAACCACAAGGCTGAGAGGGCATGGGGCCCAATCCTTTGAACCTGTCAGTTAATGCTGGCGTAGGGAGCATGCCGCCTTTACAGGGGCGCTGTCTATGCACAGCGCCCCTTTTCTATGCCAAGGAGGCATGTGCAGTGATTGATTCGGAACAGCTTAAGCAACATATGGTCAAGGCCGTGGATGAGATTCGCGCCACCAATCCAATGGCCGGCTCCATCACCAACACGGTGACGATTGACTTTGTCGCCAACGCGCAGCTCGCCGTGGGCGGTTCGGCCGCCATGGTCTATCTGCCCGACGAGGGCGAGGCGCTCGTTGCCGGCGGCGGCGCCATCTATCTCAACATGGGCACGCTCTTCCCCATCTACGAGCAGACGATTCCCCGCGCGGCCAAGGCGGCACACGACGCCGGCAAGCCCTGGGTGCTCGACCCGGTGGGCCTGGGCATCGGTAGCCTGCGCACTCAGCTGGTAAGCGAGCTTAAGCAGTACAAACCCGCCATCGTGCGCGGCAACGCCTCCGAGATTATCGCCCTTGCCGCTCTGTGGGGCCTTGAAGGCGAGGCGGCAGATCTGGTTCGCGCCCGTGGCGTCGACACCACCGATACGGTCGATGCTGCCCGCGGTGCCGCGGTGGCGCTCGCTCGCTACACCGGCGGCGCCGTGGTGGTCTCGGGCGAGACCGATCTGATTACCGATGGATCGACCGTGGCCAAGTCCCACGGAGGCAGCCCGCTTATGTCCAAGATTACCGGCTGTGGCTGCTCGCAGGGCGGCGTGCTGGCCGTATATGCCTGCGCGGCCGATCCGTTTACGGCAGCCGTCTGTGGCACCGCCGCCTACAACGTGGCCGGCACGCGTGCCGCCGCCGTCGCCGACGCCCCGGCAAGCTTTAAGGTCGCCTTTATCGACGAGCTCTACCGCGCGACCACCCAAGACATCGCCAACAACCAGCTCGAGCTCGAGGAGGCATAAGCCATGTCCGAGCCCGCAACCAATACCGGCATGAACACGCTCGTCGCCGTGGCCATCGCCCCGTGCGGCACCGGCGATGAACTCTCCGCCGAGGTCGCAGAGGTCGTCCGCGTTATTCGCGAGAGTGGCCTTCCCAACCGCACAACCTCGATGTTCACCGAGATCGAGGGCGATTGGGACGAGGTCATGCGGGTCGTACGCGATGCGACCTTTGTGCTGGCAAGCAAGGGCATCCGAACCGAAGTCGTCCTCAAAGCCGACATTCGCCCCGGATTTACCGACACTATGACCGGCAAGCTCGAGCGTATGGAAGCGCAAATCAAAAAGCAGGAGGAAACCCGATGAGTATCCGCGACAACCTTGATATCTCGGCCTATTTGGTACTGGGTCCCGAAAACACCCTCGGTCGCCCCGTGGGTGACGTGGTGGCACAGGCGCTCGACGCCGGTTTCACCTGCATCCAGGTGCGCTCCAAGGTGGCAAGCGCCCGCGAGATCATCGCGCTAACGGGCGACGCCGCTCAGGCCATCGCGCATGCCGGCAAGACCGGCCAGGTCGCCTTGCTTATCGACGACCGCCTTGACTGCGTGCTCGCCGCGCGCGAGCAGGGCATTGCCGTCGACGGCGTCCATGTGGGCCAGAGCGACATTCCCGTCGAGGTATGCCGCAAGCTGTTGGGCCCCGATGCCATCGTGGGCCTTTCTGCTCGCTGCGATGAGATGCTCGAGTACGTTAAAACCGCCGACATGAGCCTGGTCGACTACCTGGGCGTGGGCCCGCTCCACGAGACCGAGACCAAGCGCGACTGCGGACGCGCGGCAGATGGCTCCATCATCACCAAGAGCTTTGAGGACCTGGCCGCTCTCCATGCCGCAAGCCCCGTGCCCATCGTGGTGGGTGGCGGCGTCAAAACGGCCGACCTGCCGCAGCTCAAGGCCACTGGCGTCGACGGCTTCTTTGTGGTGAGTGCCGTCTGCAGTGCCGACGACCCTCACGCCGCGGCAAAGGAGCTCGTCGATACCTGGCAGCGGGCATAGGCATAAGCCGAGCAACTGCTCCGCGACTACAAATCTTCAGCTACGGAAAGCGCATCCCAGTTTGGACGTCCATTCTGGGATGCGCTTTCCACATACGGCTCCATTGGGAAACCGCATCCCATTCCTGGGGCAAATTCCGGGATGCGCTTTCCGCCGTGGCCCCTACCCCGCCAGATACGCTTCCAGCGCGGGCAGCGTCGCCTCCGCATCGCGGCGACCGATCTGGTAGATGCGCTCAAGTTCATCGGGCTCGCGGCAAAGCGACGGCACTTTCACCGATTCACTCGGCCGCACCACAAAGATCTCGCCAGCGGCCTCGCGACGCGCAAGGTCGTCAAGCGTGGCGTTATACACCTCATGCCGATGCTCAAGCGCCGCGACAAACTCCGGGTAGTGACGATACACACGACGCAGCATGGGCATCAGGCTATTGGCCTCTTTTACAAAACCCGCCGGCTGCGTCAGCACCACCACATTGCGGTCGTAACCCTGTGCAAACAGCCAGGTGCTGGGAATAGAGTCCGCAACGCCACCATCCAAATACCGATGCCCATCAATCCGAACAGGCCTAGTCGCCACGGGAATCGCCGACGAAGCACGAATCCACTCGATATCGCGCTCGTCGCCATAGGGCAGGTCATGGTAGACGGCCTCGCCTGTCTCGATATCGGTGCATACGCACGTAAACCTCATGGGGCAGGCGCGGTAGGCATCCAAGTCGATGGGGTCGCGCTCGATAGGCACCTCGTGATAGGCAAACTCGGCATTAAACATGTCGCCGGTGCGCAGCCAGCTGGCCACGCTCGCATAACGCTTGTCGGCACAATAGGCCTTGTTGTAGCGGATGGCACGGCCGATCTGGCGCGACTTAAAGTTGTAGCCAAACGCGGCGCCTGCCGAGACACCCACCATATGATCGCAGGTCAGGCCATGTTCCATCCAAACGTCGAGCACGCCTGCCGTATACATGCCCCGGTAGCCACCGCCCTCGAGCGCCAGACCCACCGTGTGCGCCGTCTTTGGCAATGCCATGCAACCATCCCCGTCCTCATGCTTTTGAACGGAACAAGTATACCCGTCAACATATACCGTCTCGGTCACATTTGCCAATGCAAACCAAGCACTACCACTCGGCGATTTATTTTTAACGACTGACCATGTTTATACAAATACGCCCCTATAATGATGTTCGCATCATTAGGCAACAACACCAAACAGTAGACAACAATCCAGTCCATCGATGAAACAAGGCGGGGAGGAAAGTTCACGCGTCCATAGACCACAGAAGGTCCCACTGACAACAAGACCATCCGACGCAAGCCATCTCGACCCCAGAAAGCCACTCACATATGGACACAGCCAACACCTATACCGAAACGCTCGAAAAGACCATTCAAGACCTTCTCGAGCGCCAAGAAGACCTGCTCGAGCGTCAGAACGATCTGATCAGGACCGCCTTTACCGACCAGCTCACTGGACTTGGCAACCACGGCGGTTTTACCCGTTCCCTAGAAGAACTCTGGGAGCAGGGCACGCCGGTCACCATGGCGTATATCGATATCGATAACCTCAAGCACTGCAACGACGCCTTCGGTCACGACGAGGGTAACCGCTACATTATGCAGGTGAGCCTGTACCTTAAGCTCTATATCAAAGTTGACGAGGCGGTGTTTCGCCTAGGCGGCGACGAGTTCGCAATCTTGTCCACCGTCGCGACCGAAGACGACCTTGCCGAGCGCCTTGAGCATTGCCGAACGGTCCTGCTCAAAAACAACGACGCTGAGATGCCTCACTCGTTTAGCTATGGCGTATCGCATGCCGACCCCTCCCTGGGCGAAGCCTCCAGTCGCATGACGCTCGATGCCGACCATCGCATGTACGACTACAAGCTACGCAATGCCGTGCACCTTGATCGACGCAATATCTCGCAAATCCACACCGATGACTTCGGAGTAAGCGATTGGATTTTCGACGCCTTTTCGATGCTCAGCGAAGGGCGTTATTTCTTTATCGAGAACTTGGACAAACATCGCACCCTTTGGTCGCAAGGCGCCTTGCGCGATTTCGGTCTTCCTTCGGAGCATATAGACGACTTCCACGATTACTGGAAAACGCGCATCCATCCCGATGACCTCGAGGCCTATAGCAACGATATCGACCAGATTTACAACGGTTCCAAACACCGTCGCGCCATGCAGTACCGCGTGCGCAATGCCGCCGGCGACTACGTTCTCTGCCGTGCTCGCGGGTTTCGTATCGACGGCGACGGAAACACCCCTTCGCTCTATGCCGGCGAGCTCGTTAACCACTCGCTTGCCGAGACCGTCGATGCCGCCACGGGCCTCGGAACGCAGCGCATGCTGGTCAACGCTATCGATGCCTGCCGTCGCGACCGTTGCGAGACGGGGCTTATAGCGGTGCGCGTCCGTGGCACGTCGAAGCTCAACGAGCTCTACGGAGCCGATGCCGTCGACAACATGCTCGCCGAATACGCAGGCCGCATGCTGTCGATCACCCGCGGCCGGAGTCGCGTCTACCGTTCGCGAAGCGCCCAGTTCGTCGTGCTCAGCAACGATTTGGACCACGAGGCATTCGAGCAACTGGTCCATCGTCTTAAAGAGGCCGTTTCCGCTCCCGTCCGAATCGCGGGCGACACCATTACTCCCGTCTGTCTTGTCGTCCCTGCCTTTTACGAGCGCTTGGCCAGTCAAACGGCCACCGTTTTAGGCGAACTCGACCGCCGCCTTCGCGCGGCCGGCGGGCTTGTCCCCAACGACAGCCTTCCCATACCCGAGATAGAGCGTAAAAGCGCCATCGCCGAACGCATCGATACGCTCACGGGCCTCTACCGCCCCAGTGAGTTTATGCGACGCGCCAATGCCTTTCTCGCGACGGCACAAGGCAGCGCATGGTGCATTGCCACCGTCGATATGGGACACATGCGCCTGTTTAACGAATGGTACGGACAAGCCAAGGGCGACCGCGTGCTTGCCGATGTGGGCACGGTGCTTAAGGATATCGAGAACGTGGGCATTGGCGTTGCGGGCTACTGGGGCCAGGACGACTTTTGCATTCTTGCTCCCTTTGACCGCGATACGATTCATCGAATTTATGCCAACGTGCGCGAAGCGGTTGCCGGGCACGACGACGGCGTGGGTTTTTGGCCGTCCATGGGCGTCTACCCCATCGACCCCAACGAGGAAATCACCATCGACGCTCAAGCAAAGGCCATGTATGCCAATCGTCGCGCCAAAAATGACTTTAAAGACCGCATCGCCGTTTTCCGCCCCCAGGAGTACGCCCACGAGGTTGCGTTTCACAACACCCTCACCGAGTTCCAATATGCACTCTCCAACGGCAGCATCACCTACTACCTGCAGCCCCAGGTGGACATGGAAACCGGCGAGATCATTGGCGCCGAGGCACTCACACGCTGGATTGACAAGGATGGCTCCCTCATTTCACCCGCTACCTTTATCCCCGCTCTCGAGGAAAGCGGTTTTGTGGTGACGCTCGACAAGTACATTTGGCAGGGCGTTGCCTCGTGGTTGCGCGAGCGCATCGATCGAGGGCTTCGCGTGATTCCGATCTCGCTTAATGTGTCGCGCGTGGATATCCTTGCCTGCGACGTCGCCGAGCATATGGGGGCGCTCGCCGCCAGCTACAATCTGTCGCCCGAGCTCATGCGCATCGAGATCACCGAGACTGCTTATACGGGAGAGCCCGAGGCCGTGGATAGGCTGACGGCCGACCTGCACACCCGCGGCTTCTCGACCTACATGGACGATTTTGGCACCGGCCAGTCCACGCTCGCGATGCTCAAAAACGTCAACGTCGACGTCATCAAGCTCGATCGCACGTTTGTGCCCGTCGACGGTGATCAAGGCCGTAGCACGCAAATCATTTCATCAATGCTCGGGATGGCTCAATCGCTCCATCTGCCTGTTGTGATCGAAGGCGTCGAGACGGAGGCGCAGGCTCAGCTGCTACGCCAAATGGGCGCCCGCTATGCGCAGGGTTTCCTCTACTACCGTCCCATGCCGGCGGTAGATTTTGAGAAGCTGCTCGATGGTGACAACAACAACTAATACGCTCGCGCGCAAAACGACACCATCGAGGGGGACGTTTGTTCCCATTAGCTAACTTATACTCTCAATCCAAACCGAATTGGGAGTATGATGCAAACCGTTATTCCACCCAAGGAGGCCATCCATCATGAACGAGTCGTATCGCCTGGGCGAGCAATCAATCATCGCCCATCTTCAACGACTCGGGAACGGGGTCTCAACCGCCGAGCTCGATGTTGCCGCGCTGCCCACGGAACTGCGCGCCATCGGCGAGCAGCTACAAAAAACGTTCGCCATCCTGCAACAAGAACGCCAGCTGCTCGAGCGCAGCGCCTATATCGATTCGCTCACCAATCTTGGCAACCGTGGCGGGCTCGACCTCCACGCCGATCAACTCTGGCGCAAAGGCACCCCTTTCACCTGCGCCTATATCGACATCGATCACCTCAAGCATTGCAACGATACGTTTGGCCACGCCGAGGGCAACCGCTACATTCTGGGCATCTGCCGCGCGCTCACCGAAACAATGAAGCACGATGAGCTGCTGTTCCGTATCGGCGGAGACGAATTTGTACTCTTGTCGCCTGAGGCAGACGAATCCGAGCTCGAGCGACGTCTGGAGCGGAGGCGCACCGAAATTATCGAAGCAACATCGGACGGCAAAGCGCCCATGATCGCGAGCTTTAGTTTTGGCTGCTCGCGCGTCGACCCGCTTGCTGGCGATACGCGTCACCAGATGACCATGGACGCCGACCGAAAAATGTATCGCTACAAGCTCATGAACCGCGTACAACAACCGAAAGAAGACAGCGCGCCGCAACGCCCGATCGCCGATCAGCCTCTCTGCAACGACCGAGTGTTCCAAGCAATCTGCATGAGCTCCGAGACGCGCTATCCGTTTATCCTTAACCTCGATACCGGCGAATCGCAATGGTCGGTTAATGCCGTGCGCGATTTTAACCTGCCCTCCCAGCATCCCTACAACTCGCTCGATATTTGGCTTGCCCGCGTTCACCCCGAAGACCGCGACAATGTACGCACCGAGCTCGATATGGTGCTAAACGGCACGTGGCACTTCCACTACATGCAGTATCGCGTCATGGACGCCACCGGAAAATACGCACTTTGTGACTGTACGGGCTACCGCCTGGACGGCACCGATACCGAGCCCAGCATGTATGTGGGCATTATCGTCAACCGAAGCCTAGCGGATACGACCGACTCGGTAACGGGCCTGGGCGATGTCCACGCGCTGGTCAACGCTATTGGAGAGATGCGCCGCGTGCCGCACGAGGCAGGCTTTATTGCCATTAAGGTCGACGATATCGCCGAGGTCAATGCCCGCTTTGGATTCGATGCAGGCGACCGCGTGCTCGCCGAAAGCGCCGCCTGCCTCATGGATTGTTCGCGCGGCAAGGGCCGCCTGTTCCGCTCGACGGGGCCGACATTCGTGGCACTCTTCGATGAGCTCGGCCCCGAGGCAATCGATGAGATCGCAAGCGACATCGAACGGTTCCTGGGTTCTCCCGTGCTCATCGGCTCGCTTGAATATCAGCCGCCCATTCGCGTGGCCACGCTCCATCTGGACGGCGTCGACCGTCAGCCTGTTTCCATTTTGAACGAGCTTAAAGCGTTGCTCGGGAAAGCCGTGCAGGTGCCAGGTACCAAACTGGATTAGCACCGCGCCCGCACCGCCTCCCCCATCGTGCGATAATCCTCTGCAGAAGTCACCAAAAGCAGAGGGAGTTTGTGATGAAGGTTCTTTTGGTCAATGGCAGTCCCAAGGCAAACGGCAACACCGCCCGCGCACTCGCCGAGGTCGCCGAGCAACTTAGCGCCGAGGGCATCGACAGTGAGGTGTTCCAGCTGGGCGCCAAGCCCATCCGCGATTGCATCGGCTGCGGCCAGTGCGGCAAGCTTGATGGGCGCTGCACCTTCGACGACGATGTGGTGAACGAGCTTATCGCCGCCGCCGAGCAGGCAGACGGCTTTGTCTTTGGCTCGCCCGTCTACTATGCGCACCCCAGCGGCCGCATCCTCTCGGCCCTCGACCGCGCCTTCTACGCAGGCGGCCGCGCCTTTGAGCACAAGCCTGGCGCCGCGGTCGCCGTTGCCCGTCGTGGCGGCACGTCGACCACGTTTGATGTACTCAACAAGTACTTCACCATTAAGCAAATGCCCGTGGTCGCCTCCACCTACTGGAATAACGTGTTTGGTCGCGTGCCCGGCGACGCCGAAGGCGATGCCGAGGGTCTTGCCACCATGCGAAATATCGGCAAGAACATGGCATGGCTCCTGCGTTGCATCGAGGCGGGCCGTGACGCCGGCATCAACGCGCCCGAAGCAGATCGCGCAATGACCAATTTCATTCGATAAACCCAGCGGTGGTCACCTCGATGTTTCGTTAATGTCAGCGAAAAGCCAGCTGATGAGGCAAGGTGCCTTGAAAGAGGAGGGCGCTGGGCTTTTGCCCGCGCCCGACGATTGAAAGGCAGATTGCCCATCAGATGGCTTTGCAGCGTCGAGGTGACCGCCGTTCGTTAGAACGGCGGAACATATGATCCAAATCTTCGGCACCAAAAAGTCCTTTGATACCAAGAAGGCCCAACGCTATTTTAAGGAGCGCCGCATTAAGGTGCAGTTTATTGACCTTAAGGAAAAGGAGATGAGCAAGGGCGAGCTCACGAGCGTGATGCAGGCGGTCGGCGGCATCGACAAGCTACTCAACCCCAAGGCCAAGGACGAGGAGACGCTCGCGCTCATCCAGCACCTCACCCCCAGCCAGCGCTTTGACAAGCTGCTCGAGAACCAGCAGGTTCTCGCCGAACCCATCGTGCGCAACGGCAAAAAGGCCACCGTCGGTTATTGCCCCGATGTATGGGGAGCCTGGGAGTAGCTTGTGTTATTTGCCGGCTCGTGGGTATAAGAGCAGGCGTTTGGCATAAGATTCAACTGTAAGCCATGTCTAACAAAGGAGGGCACATGCCCAACAAACCCGTGAAGATCATCATGCTTACCGGATACCTCGGTGCCGGCAAGACCACGCTGCTCAACCACATCCTCGCTAACGACGGCGGCATCCGCGCCGCCGTGATCGTCAACGATATCGGCGAGATCAACGTCGACGCCAGCCTTATCGCCGACGGCGGCCTTTCCGAGACCGATGACCTCATCCCGCTCACCAACGGCTGCATCTGCTGCACGCTTTCGGATGACCTGGCCAACCAGCTGCAGGGCATCGCCGATTCGGGCAACTTCGACTACATCATCATCGAGGCATCGGGCATTTGCGAGCCTATCCCCATCGCCTACACCATCTCGAGCTTCTGCGACGAGGCCAAGGTGGGCGGCGAGCCCAAGCTCGCGCTCGACAACATCGTGGCCGTGGTCGACTGCGCCCGCATGTACGACGAGTTCAACGGCGGTCGCGACCTGCTGGCCGAGGATATCGACGAGGACGACATCGAAAGCCTGCTCATCCAGCAGATCGAATTCTGCTCCACGCTGATCCTCAACAAGACCGATACCGTGACGCCCGAGCAGATCGCCGAGCTCAAGGCCATCGTGCGCAGCCTGCAGAAGGACGCCGTGATTGTCGAGGCCCAAAACGGCGAGGTCCCCATGGAGGAGCTGCTCGACACCGACCGCTTCGACTTTATGCGCGCCTACAACTCCGCCGCCTGGATCGAGGCCATGGAGCATCCCGAGGAGCACGACGACCCCGAGGTGCTCGAGTACGACATCGAGACCTTTGTGTACTCGCGCCGCAAGCCGTTTGACCTGCAGAAGTTCACCAATTTTGTTGAGCAGGAGTGGCCCGACGAGGTCATCCGCGTCAAGGGTCCGCTGTGGCAGACCGGCGATCCGGACATGTGCTACATGTTTGAGCAGGCCGGCCACCAGATGCGCCTGATGGAGAACGGCCTGTTTGTCGATTCGGCGCCCGAGGGCGAGAAGCAGAAGATTATCGACGAGAACCCCGAGATCATGCAGATTTGGGACGACGAGACGGGCGACCGCATGACGAGCCTGTGCATCATCGGCCGTCACATGGACAAGGATGCGCTCATCGCCTCCCTCGATGCCTGCCTGACCGACTGGCACCGCGCCTAGGTTTATCCAAGCGGGCATTTTTCCGCCTATGTAACCGCCAAACCACCACGAAGGTGTTCTTCGTGGTGGTTTTTCGTTCTGAGCCAAGGAGATTCATGTTCAACATTGTGCTGTATGCGCCCGAGATTCCGGCCAATACGGGCAATATCGGCCGTACCTGCGTGGTCACCGGCGCCCGCCTGCATCTGGTGGAGCCACTGGGCTTCTCGCTCGACGACAAAACGGTACGTCGCGCCGGCCTGGGCTACTGGCAAAACTTGGACGTGACGACCTATGCCGGCTGGGAGGATTTCCTTGCACGCAACGGTCTCTCCCCTGCCGACGAGCGCCTACATCTGCTGACCAAAAAGGCACGCCGCACCTATGCGCAGAGTACCTACCGCGATGGCGACTACTTGGTCTTTGGCAGCGAGAGCTCGGGCATTCCCGAGCCACTGCTCGCCGCGGCGCCCGCGCGCTGCGAGCGCATCCCGATGCTGCGCGATTGCGACTCGCTCGATAACGCCGAGGCTTGGGAAGCTCACGAGGAATCGCTGGGGCATACCGAGAACGGCCACGAGGCCATCCTTCAACAAGACATCTGCGGCAACTTCGTCAACCCGGACGACTACCGCATCAGCGCACTCAACCTCTCCAACAGCGCCGCCATCGTCCTCTACGAAGCCCTGCGCCAAACAGGCTTTCCGGGAATGTGACAAAGGAACTGTCCCTTTGTCACATTCGGTTATAGGTAGCGGCCGGTGATGCTTGCGGGGCAGGCTGCGATGTCGTCTGGCGTGCCGGCGCAGACGATTTGCCCGCCTGCATCGCCACCGCCCGGGCCCATGTCGATCACGTAATCGGCGTTACGGATAAGGTCGAGGTCGTGTTCGATCACGATAACCGTGGCGCCCTTGGCAACAAGGCCGTCGAACACACTCAGCAACACCTGAACATCGAGCGGATGTAGTCCGATCGTGGGCTCGTCAAACACAAACACGGCATCATCCTGCACGCGACCCATCTCGCTCGCAAGCTTAAGACGCTGAGCCTCGCCGCCCGAAAGCGCCGGCGTGGGCTCACCGAGCGTGAGATAGCCCAAGCCAAGGTCGTGCAAGGTCTGCAAGCGCGTCTGAACTTTCTTGAGCCCCACCGTGGCGTCGATGGCCTCGTCCACACTCATGTCCATGAGCTGCGGCAACGTAAGCAGACTCCCGTCCTTGCCCTCGCGATGGATATGCGAAGCCGCGTCTGCATAACGTGAGCCGTGACATGCCGGGCAGACGATTTCGACATCGGGCAAAAACTGCACGTCGAGCGATATCGAGCCCGTGCCATCACACGTAGGGCAGCGCAAGGCGCCGGTATTGTAGCTAAAGGCGCCCGCCTTGTAGCCGACTGCCTTGGCCTCGGGCGTACGGGCGAAGGCGCGGCGCAGCTCATCATGGATGTCGGCATAGGTTGCGACCGTCGAGCGCACGTTGGCACCGATGGGCGTGGCGTCAATCAGGTTGGCACGCGCAATGCCCTCGGCATCGATCCAGCGCACGTGGCGTGGCAAGCGCTCGCCAGCTGCCTGCGCCTTAAGCGCCGGGATGAGCGTCTCGAGCACCAACGTCGTCTTGCCCGAACCCGAAACACCCGTAACCGCGACCAAGCGACCGCGCGGAATATCGACTTCGAGCGGCTTGACGGTATGGATGGTATCGGTCGCCATGCGGATATGGCCCTGGTCGAACATTTCGTCGTCAGTCACCTGCGGACGCAAGCGCTTGGGCTCGGCGCGCAAAAACGGCGCGATGCGGCTGCCCTGAGATTGTTCGACCTCATCTATCGTGCCAGTGGCAATCACATTGCCGCCGCCCGCTCCGGCAACGGGGCCCATCTCGACCAGATAGTCGGCTTCCGCCAGCACACGTGTATCGTGGTCGACAACAACCACGGTATTGCCGTCATCCACCAGGTCGCGCATTACGCCCACCAAGCCGTCGACATTGGCAGGATGCAAGCCAATTGAGGGCTCGTCCAGCACATAGAGCACGCCTGTCGATCGGTTGCGCACCACGCGGGCGAGTTGCACGCGCTGGCGCTCACCCGTGGAGAGCGTGGCACCGGCGCGATCGAGCGAAAGGTAATCGAGACCCAGGTCGACCAGACGACGAGCCGTGCTCAAAAACGAATCGCAGATATCCGTCGCCATGGGCCGCATCTCGGCCGGCAAGGATGCGGGCACCCCGCGCACCCACTCAATCGCATCACCAAGCGTCATGGCCGCGGCCTGAGCCAGATTGATACCGCGCACCTGGGGCTGGCGCGCAGCCTCGGAGAGACGCGTGCCGGCGCAGTCACGGCATGGTCCCTCGCGCAAAAAGCGTGCAACGCGTTTGAGGCCCTTGTCGTCCTTAACCTTGGCGAGCGCATTCTCAACGGTATAGACGGCGTTGTAATAGGTAAAGTCGAGCGGCGTGGCGCCCTCGCCGTTTTTGGGAACGTAGAGAATGTGCTTCTTAACCGCCGGGCCGTGAAACACGATGTCGCGCTCTTGAGGCGTGAGCTGGTTAAACGGCACGTCGGTGCGCACGCCCATCTCGCCGGCCACCTGCTTCATCAGGTCCCACATGAGCGTGCCCCAGGGAAGCACCGCACCCTCGTTGATGGTCTTTGACTCGTCGGGCACCAGGCTCGCCTCGTCTACCTCGCGCATGACACCGGTGCCGCCGCAGGTAGGGCACGCACCGCCGCTATTGAAAGCCAAATCCTCGGCACTCGGCGCGTAGAACTCGCGGCCGCATGTCGGACACGTGAGCGACAGGCCCGCAGCCACGTTAAGGCTCGGCTCCACACGCGCCCCGCAATGCGGGCACACGTGATGGGCGCAACGGCTAAAGAGTAGACGCAGGCTATTGTTGAGCTCGGTCATGGTACCAAAGGTCGAGCGCACGCCCGGTACGCTGGGGCGCTGATGTAATGCGAGCGCCGCTGGCACGTGCAGCACCTCGTCCACCTGGGCGTGCTCGGCCTGCGTCAGACGACGGCGGGTATAGGTGCTGAGCGCCTCCAGATAGCGGCGCGAGCCCTCGGCATAAAGAACCCCGAGTGCCAGCGAACTCTTGCCCGAGCCCGACACGCCGGCAATACCCACGAGCCTTCCCAGCGGGATATCAATATCGATGTCCTTGAGATTATGGACGCGTGCGCCACGTACCTCGATAGCCTGCGGGTTCATCTTCTGTTCCGTCACCTTTATCACCCCACTCATGCCATAAAACGCGTTCGCGGATGTACTCGCCCAGCATGGGCACGGTAAACCGGACGAGGCCGTATCCGGCAGCCTCGATGACGCGCTCGCGAATCAGGCTTGCGCGATATTTGCTCGCCCAGCTTTGGGTGCGCTCGCAGCGCTCAATGATGTCCGCCATGCGCGTCGGCTTGTCCCCATCAGCCGCCATGGCCTCGATAAAGAGGCGCTGCGGACTGCGCAGCCCGTAATACAAGGGAGCGTCAACCGCTTCGTAGAACTCGGAGACGGCATCCGTGTGCCCAGCCTCAACATCGCACTCTTCAATGACCCGCGAGTCACGCCGGACAGCAGACCGCCACATGTAATATCCCACCAGCTGAACCATATAGGGATGCCCCATGCTCTTGTGTGCCGCAAGGTCCGCCGTCTCCGCGTCAACGTAAAGACCGGCGTCTTTGACCGTCTGGATATATGAATCACGCACCTTGGGCAAAGAGATCGCCCCCAGCGCACGCTGCTGGGCACGGCGCAAAAACGTCACGCTCGGCTCTTCGAGCAAGCCATCAACCATGCTGGGCAAGCCTGCAAATACCAGCGCAAGACCGCGCTGGTCGCTATCGGGCAAGCCCGTGGCATCTTGATCTCCGAGCACTTGCTGATAGAGAACGGCCAGCGCCGCCAGTTCCTCGATAGACGCAGATTGGGCCTCGTCAATCGCAAACAGCAAGCCCTTTCCCGGCCCGAGTTTCTTGAGGCGCTCGTTGACCAGCCCTCGCAACGTCTCGCCCTTTGCTCGCGCCGCCTCGACCGACATCCGGCCAAACGACGGACCGAACTCCATTGACGTCACAACCGGCCTATTCGAGCGAAGCGCATCGGCCAGGCGGTCGCATAGGCCAAGCGAGGCGGAATCGGAGACAACCGCCCATCCACGCTCATTGGCGAGACGTTGCAGCTCCCGCAGGAGAACCGTCTTGCCGCAGCCGCGGTTTCCCGTAATGAGCATGAGCCTGCCCGGCGCTCCAGCGCCGTTATCGAGCCCCTCCTCGAAATCTTCGATGACCGACTCTCGACCGATGAGCATCGGAGGCCGCTTGCCTGCCGTTGGCTTAAAGGGATTTGGATTCATGTCGGCCTCCTCGGATCGGTAAACCCTGGTAATAGTTATACCAACTTATACCGAGTTATACCAATAGCATGTAACAAAGGAACTGCCCCTTTGTCACATGTGGCCGAAAAACTCCGCGTCTGCTGCTCGCCAGGGGCGGAAGGTGGCAGGGTCGATCTTTACGTGTGCCGCGGCGGGTACGTCGTACCATTTGACCGTGTAACCGGCGCCGTGAGAGCAAAAAACCGAGTCGGGCGTGTTGGGCAGATCGGCCTCGGGCTCATAGGCGGCCGTCTCGATTACGTGCTCGGCATCATGGCAAGCCGCATAGCCGGCGAACTCCAGGTACAGATGCCCGCGACCGCTCGTGTAGGCAGCCACCTCCAGCGCATAATCCTGCACCTCGGATGCTGGCACGCGACCCACAAGCTTTGCCCGGTCTCCCGCCATCGCCGGCGGCTCGTACTCGGCACCCATGCGCGTGGCATCCGAGAGCGCCCGGCCCACGCATTCCCCCGGCACCTCGAGCTCAAAGCGATACCACGGCTCCAACAGCACCGCCGCGCCGGCCTCACGCGCCTGCATGAGCCCCTGGCGAATCGCGCGATACGTGGCCTGGCGAAAATCGCCGCCCTCGGTGTGCTTGGCATGCGCACGGCCGCCCGTGAGCGTAATGCGCACATCGGTGATGGGCGAGCCGGTCAGCACGCCCAGGTGATCGCGCTCCATAGCGTTGGTGAGCGCCAGACGTTGCCAGTTAAGATCGAGCTCGTCGGTCGAGGTCACGGTGCCAAACTGCACGCCCGAACCCGCTGGCAACGGCTCCAGGCGCAGATGCACCTCGGCATAGTGGCGCAGTGGCTCAAAGTGGCCCACGCCCTCGACCGGCTGCGAAATGGTCTCCTTATAGAGAATGCCGCCAGACTCAAACGCAACCGAAAGGCCAAAGCGATCGGCCAACACCCGCTGCACGACCTCGAGTTGCACGGCGCCCATCAACTGCAAATGAATCTGCTCAAGATGAGTGTTCCAGCTTACGCCGAGCATGGGATCTTCGTCCGCCAACTCAGTCAGTGCTTTGAACACCGCATGGACATCGTGTTCGCCCGGAAGCACCGTATAGGTGAGGACCGGCGCAATGACAGGCGCATCGCCCGCGGGCTCCGCGCCCAGGGCGTCCCCCGGGCGAACGTGCGCAAGACCCGTCACGGCACAAATACCGCCAGCAGCAACTTCTTGGGCAAGCTCATACTTTTCGCCGTTATAGATGCGTACCTGATCGACCTTCTGCTCCCATGCCTCGGCACCGGAACGTCCGTCAATCATCTGCTTGGCATGCAGCGTGCCGCCGGTCACTTTAACCCAAGCCAAGCGCTCACCACGATCCCCGCGGCTCACGCGGTAGACGCGCGCAGCAAACTCCGGGAGCCATGCCCGTTCGCGCATCAGCGCACATATGCCATCCAGCAGCTCGTCCACGCCTTGATCCCTGAGCGCCGAGCCGGCAAAACAGGGAAAGAGCTTGCGCTCGGCAACCATGCGCGACAGCGTTGCGACAGAAAGCTCACCCGCCTCAAGAAACTCCTCGAGCGCTTCTTCGTCTAACGCGGCAGCGTCTTCCTGAACGCCACCACCCGTCAGCAGTTCGTTGGCATCCAGGCAGCCCTCGGAAAGACGTTGCCCAAGTTGTGCCAGCAAAACATCGCGGCCGGGATTCTCCAAATCGATTTTGTTGATATAGATGAACGTCGGGATGTCATAGCGTGCAAGCAGGCGCCACAGGGTTTCGGTGTGCCCCTGCACGCCGTCGTTGGCGCCCACAACTAAAATCGCGTAGTCCAGCGCGCGCAATGTGCGCTCCGCCTCGGCCGAAAAATCGACATGCCCCGGTGCATCCACAAGCATAACGTGGGTATCGCCGTGGTCGAGCACAGCCTGCGACGAGAAAATCGTAATGCCACGCTCGCGCTCGATCTCGTCAGTGTCAAGATGCGAATCACCATCGTCCACGCGGCCGCGCTTGCGAATGCGACCCGCGTTGAACAGCATGGCCTCGGCCAGCGTGGTCTTGCCGGCATCGACATGCGCCAAGATTCCAACGACCGCTTGCTTCGACATGGCTCTCCTCTTATTGCAAGCCCATCGCACGCGGCAACGGGCGTCCTCGTTCCACACTGGATGATACAATTTACGGGCCGGCGGGCGAAGCGGGCCCTATCCCCCGACCGAGCTCATCGCCCCGCGTTGCCGCGCGGCGATTTTCGTAGGTTCGCGCCTTGCGAAAGCCGGCTTGCAAAACAGCGCAGCGAACGAAAATGGCCCCGGGTGGGACCATTTTCGTTCGCGCGAATTATTGATATGAGGCGTCGCTCTTACGCCTCGCGCAGCCAATCAAACGCGACGCGCGGCGTACCGTCCGACACATATACGATACCGGCGCGCTTAAACCCGGCCTTGGCGATGGCTCCCTGCATAGGCAGGTTATCTTGGTGCGTGTCGATACGCAGATGGTCGATACGTTCCTTGGCAAAGGTAAACATCGCGGCCGCAACGCCATGCGTGGTGCCGTTGGACGCCACACGGTGCAGCACGGCATATGGGGCGTCGCTGCGCCATTGCCCATCCTCAATGACGTCATAGCACTCGTCCGGGCCCGGCAAAAAGGCGAACGTCGCCACCACGCGGCCGTCGACTTCGCACACATAGCTGCCATCGGCGGCGATATCGGCAGCCAGCTGCTCGGCAGAAGGCGTGCCCTCGGGCCACTGCGTGGCGTTGCCATGTGCGCGCATAAAGGCGCGGGCTGCGTCATAGATAGCCATGACGGCGGGAATGTCGGTATCGAGGGTTTTTCTGATCATCACGCGGCGACCTCACGTTTATTGGTATCACTTTGGTTGAGCAATGATACCAGCGTTTGGAGAGAGGCGCTAAGCAGATGGGAAGCAAAAAGCGAGCCGCCTGGTCAAAGGCCAAAAGCGAGTTTTTGGGCGCTGCTACCGGCGGCGATATGAGTGACCTGTTTGCGCGCGAGGACGAGCGCCGCGACGCCCTAGACGCCGAGCGCGATGAAGCCTGGCGTTACAAGTCGTGCGAACGCAAAAACCGTTACGACACACGCGCCGAGGCCGAGGCCGTTATGGCCGACTGCGAAAACCGCGGGCGGCGTGGTTTGGCCTGCTACAAATGTGAATACTGCGGCGGCTGGCACCTGACGTCGCACCCTTGGAAATAGGGACCGCATCGGCACGGCACTAGCGAAGCCCCGGTAATCGCACGCAAGCTACGGGCGCGGCGGCACCAAAACATCGTAACGAACGGCCTTGCCCGCAAGTTGATAGCTCGGCTTAACGCCGGCAAGCAGCGGGCCCTTCACCGGCCGCTTGATAACGACCTTGCGCGGGTGCACCGCAAGCGCGGCTTCGACCAGCGTCTCCTCATCGGTACATGGCCGTTCCAGATGGTGCAAGAGTTGGAACTTCTTTTTGACCGCCGCACTTTTGGTGCGCTCGGGAAACATGGGGTCCAGATACACCACGTCGGGAGCCGCGAGCTCGCCCTGCTCGATCAGCTCAGCTGTATGGCGAAGGCCGGCAATGCTGTCCTCGCCCGCATGAAGGCGCATGCGAGCCACGGCAGCCGCAAGCGCCGGATCATCTGCCGCGCGATCCAGGGCATCCTTGAGGAGCGCCGCGATCACGCAATCCTGCTCATACAGATCGACGGTAAAGCCCGCGGCCGCCAGCAGCAGCGAATCCTCGCCAAAGCCCGCCGTGGCATCAATCGCCCATGGCCGCTCGATGCCTTTTGCGCGCGCAGCCTTTACCAGCAACTCTTGTTGCAGACGGCCCTGTTTAAGCCGCGGAAGCATGCGGGTAAAATCGGCGCGCAGCTCCATCGTGCCGTCGGTGAGCGTGAGGCCCTCGGACTTCCCGATCAGCTCAAGCCCCGCAGCCCGAGCAACAGAAAAGGGATCGACGACGCCCATGGGTACTCCTTAACAAGCAAAACGAATACGCGAGCGCCGTTTATGTCGGCACCCAACCGTCCGCTATTGTCCCACATGCGACATGGTCCACAGCATCCCGATGCAAAGCACCGCCATCAATCCCGTGCACACGGCAGCGATCACAGAATCACCCATGCGCCTTCCCAACGACCGCGGCTCGCCCACTTGCTCTGCTCCGTACATCATGGCTCCTCCTTGAGACTAGCTCCTTGTTACGGCCTCATCATCTCAGCGCCGCACATGAGCTGCCATCGATTTGGCTTACGTCCAGCTTTCCTTTTTGAAAGGTTGGACCGTACAGGCAAGAGACGCTTTCAAACGCATGCATCGCCCCGTTGAACTACAATGTGCTTCACGATATGTGCCGCAACCTGGGTGCGACAGATTCTCCGCGCCCGCATCGAAAGGACCAGCTATGAGCGCCGCTCGCAAGACACTCAAAATCCTTGCCCTGATTTATTTTGTTCTGGGCATCGCCAGTCTCGTCATTGGAATCGCCGGTATCGCGACCGGCAAGCTCGAGTCCACCTACGGGTCGAACGCCATGCTCGCCGCGGTCGTGCTGGTCGCCAAGGGCCTCATCGATCTCGCCGCAGGTGTTGCGGGTATCAAGGGCGCCAACAAGCCTTCGCAGGTGGATGGCGCGTTTAAGCTCGGCATCGTCGCCGCGGCAGCCACGCTCCTCCAGGCCGTGCTCACGCTTCCCGCGCTCGGCGGCAGCGCCGTCAATATCGTCGCCTTTGTCATCGTGGTGTACGACCTGTTCTTTGTTCAGCAGGCACACGCCGTTAAGGCCGAGAACAAGGACCGCCTGTAAGCGCTCGCGTCTCATAACCTCTGCAGCCAAGCAACTAAAAAGGGCCGATCGCGCATCTCCGCGGTCGGCCCTTTACGTTTGCCCAGATAAAACCTGCCAAAATAAACCTGTCCCTTTTTGGTAGGTTGTTAGCTGTGGCGGTACTCGGCGATGATGAAGTCGATATCGGTCTGGAGCGTGTCCAAGTTTGCCAGGCGCTCTTTGTCGGCAGGGCGCGTGCGGTAGTAGTACGGCGTCATCTGGAACACCGCCTCGATATCGGCCTGGGTCTGAAGCGTAATATTCGCAGACACCCGCTGTGTTCCGACCAACTCGAGCCCGGTGGTCTTCGGCAGCTTCTCATCGTTAAGGTACGGCGTGTCGTAGAGCACCTCCTTGAGCCCAAACAGATGACGGGCACCCGGCACCACGGTGTAGAGCGAGCCCTCTGGCGCCAGCACGCGGGCAAATTCGCGCTCGTTAAAGGGAGCAAAGAGTTCGGTCACCATATCGAAGGTGCCATCGGCCACGGGGATATCCTTCATGTTGGCCACAAAGTAGGTCGCATCGCCGCGCTTGGCGGCCAGGCGCACCATCTCTTTGCCCAGGTCGAAACCGTAAGCATCCACGCCCGGCACCGCGCCCATGGCGCTGGTATAGTAGCCCTCGCCGCAGCAAATATCGAGCAAGGTCAGCTGCTTGCCCGTAGACACCCCGTGCTCTGCCGCCCGCTCGTGCACCAGCTCGACCATCGCATCGCGCAACGGCGCGTAGTATCCACGGTTCAGAAAGTCACGACGGCTGCGCGCCTGCGACTTGGGATCGCCCATGGAGTCGCCGCTCTTGGACGAGCGCAGTAGATATAGATAGCCCTCGCGCGCACGGTCAAACCGGTGTCCGCCCGCGCATGCAGCACCGCGCTCATTGTCCGCCAACGGCTCATGGCAAACGGGACACAACAACATGGCAACTCCTTAGCGCGAACAACACAACGTCCACCATTGTCGCACGCCTTCCCCACCTAGTCATTGGGGACGTTCTTGAATGACTAAGGAGTGTCCCCAGCTGCCGACAGAAAAGGAACGTCCCTAAGTGCCGACTGGTTGCATTAGGAGTATCATCGTCTGCGCAAATAAGCACGAAAGAGCATGTTAGAGATTGAGAGCGTATGGCCGATACCGCATCTAAGCACATTGACATGACCACCGGATCTCTGTGGCGCAATATTCCCCTGTTCGCCTTCCCCGTGGCCGCCACGAGCATCTTGGAGCAGCTGTCGAACCTCATCGCCACGGTCATCATCGGTAACTTCTCGGGCGACCAGGGAACCCTCGCCATGGCGGCGGTCGGCTCCAATGTTCCGCTTACCAGTCTTATGCTCAACCTGTTTATTGGCATGTCGCTTGGCTCCAACGTGGTCATCGCCAACGCTATCGGCCGCAACGATCAGAGCATGGTCAAACGCGCCGTCCATACCTCGATTTTAATGGCGCTCGTAGGCTTTGTCGTCATCGCGCTGGGCGAGATCTTTGCCGAGCCCATGCTCGCCGCGCTCAATGTTCCCGCCGAAACCATGCCGCTCGCTTCGCTCTACCTGCGCATCTTTTTGCTCAGCCTGCCCTCGATCTTGCTCTACAACTTTGAGGCCGCGATTTTCCGCTCCGTCGGCATCACCCGCATGCCGCTGCAAGCGCTTGCTGTGTCCACCGTCCTCAACATTGGCCTGGACCTCATCTTTGTCCCCATACTCCACTGGGGCGTCGCGGGCGTCGCCATCGCCACCGCCATCGCCTACACCGTCAGCGCCGCTACACTCTTTATCCGCCTGCTCAAGACCGACTCCGTCGTCCGCGTCACCCCACGCGACCTGGCTATCGACCCCGTCGCCCTCAAGCGCATCGTCAAGATCGGCCTGCCCGCCGGCATCCAAAGCGCCGTCTTTGCCGTCGCCAACATCATCATCCAGTCCGCCATCAACAGCCTGGGCACAGAGGTCATGGCGGCATCGAGCGCCGCCATGAGCCTAGAGTACGTGTGCTACAACCTGCTCAACAGCTTTAGCCAGGCCTGCACCACCTTTGTGGGACAAAACCACGGTGCCCGCCAGATCGACCGCTGCACCAAGACGCTCAAGGTCTGCCTGGTCGAAGGCGGTATCGTTGCCCTCACCACGATTATCGTTATTGTCGGCCTCGGGCGCGAAATCCTATCGCTGTTCAACAGCGATCCCAACATCGTCTCGATCGGCTATATCCGCGTGTGCTCGATTTTCCCGGCGTACGCCTTTAGCATGTTCTACGAAAACATGTCCGGCTACCTGCGCGGCTTTGGTATCTCGCTCATGCCCGCCCTCATCACCATGATCTGTGTCTGCGGCATCCGCTTCTATTGGGTGTTCTGCGTGTTCCCGCACTTCCGCACCTTTGCGAACATCATGATGGTCTACCCCATCAGCCTGGGCACCACGGCGTTCTTTATGGTCGTGGCGGTATTACTCTGCCACCCGGCACGCACCTATCGCGCCGCCCAAGCCAAAGCGACAGCCCGCTAAACACCGCACTCAACGCCACGCCAGTCATTAATTGACAATATGCGAGCTCATATAGTCGATAAAGCGCCTCGTGGCGATGGGCATGGTGTCCCAGCTGCGCCAGGCGGCCACCACGTCGCGCGAGGGGGCATGCACGATAGGCCGCACACGGATATCGGCTTGCACGCCCTCAACGGTACGGCGATAAAGCATACTCACGCCTAGGCCCTCCTCGACCATCGCCATGATTGTGTAGTCGTCGGTCACCTCACTCGTCACGTGCGGCGACAGCCCATGCGCCGCAAATGCATCGAGCACCAGGCTCTGTTCGCCCTCATCCAGCAACACAAACGGCTCGGACGCCAGGTCGGCGAGCGTCACCTTCTCCTTTGCCGCCAGCGGATGCGCGGCCGGCAGCAGTGCCACCAACTCGTCGTGATAGACCACGCGCTTCTCGAGCCCCGCGGTAAACCCGCGTGCCGTAAAGCAAAAATCGACCACGCCATCGTGCACCCACTGGGCGTTGCGCGTGTAATCGCCCTGCTTGAGGGTAAAGTGCACGCCCGGGTGCAGGGCTCCAAAGTCGCGGATTACGCGCGGCAACACGGTACGGCTCACGTTGGTAAACGTCGCAATGCGAATATCAGTCGAGGAGAGCCCCAGCAGCTCCTGGCGCTTGCCCTCGAGCTCGGCCTCGGCAGTTACGATCTGTCGCAGATACGGCAGATACTGCTTGCCATCGCGCGTAAGCGACACACCCTGTTTTCCGCGCTCGATAAGCGTGGTACCCAGCTCGCGCTCGAGCGCTTTGACGGCCTGGCTCACCGCGCTTTGCGTATAGCCCAGCTCGTCGGCCGCACCCTTCAGGCTGCCGCGATCGACCACCATACATACAATCTGATACCGCGATGCCATCGTGCCTCCACATCGACGCAGCCGTAAAACGTTTTGCCAGGGCTTTTCCTAATGACATTAGCATTTCTTAATTATACTGAAGATACATTCGCTTTACTGCATCAAAATCTGGGAGCAGAATCCTTTTTGTGAAACCGTTCTGTAACAAAAGGAGTCCCATGGATCGCAAAAAAGCAATCGCGCTCTCATTTTCCGTTCCCGTCGCATGGGGCTTTTCGTATCCCCTCATGAAGATCGGCATGGACAGCATGAACGCCACGAGCATCGTCGCGCTACGCTGCATCATCGCCTTTGCGGCCTGCCTGTTGCTCTTCCACAAGCGCGCGTTCCGCATCAACCG
This sequence comes from uncultured bacterium, assembly GCA_905216145.1. Classification (GTDB taxonomy): domain Bacteria; phylum Actinomycetota; class Coriobacteriia; order Coriobacteriales; family Coriobacteriaceae; genus Collinsella. The sequence goes on from CAJMST010000006.1 coordinate 41,984, forward strand.
CGACCTTATGGTTCGCGCCGCCATCATCGGCGCCATCATGGCAACCGAGCTCACCTGCATGTGCCTGGGCTCCAGCCTCACCTCTGCCTCCACTGCCGGCTTTTTGCAGAGCCTGACGGTCGTAATCGTGCCGTTTGCCAACGCCGCCCTGCTGCGCCGTGCCCCCGAGCGCAAAGTGCTCGTCGGCACCGCCATCGTCACCTGCGGCATGCTGCTGCTCTCGGGCGCCGACTTTACCAGCCTGAATCCCGGTGCGATCATCATGCTGCTCTCGGCCTTTATCTATGCCAGCCACATTATCGTGGCCAAGCGCTTTGTCGAAGAAGTCGACCCGCTGGCTCTGGGCGTTTGGCAGCTGGGCTTCGGCGGATTATTCTCGGGTATCGCCGCATTCACCTTTGGCGCTTTCACGCTTCCCGGCACGCCCAGCGAGATCGTGGTCGTCGTTGTGCTCGCACTCATCTGCTCTGCCTACGGCTTTATCACCCAGACGCTCGTTCAGCCCCACGTGCCAGCCGAGACCACCGGCTTCGCCTTCTCGCTCGAGCCGGTCTGCTCCGCCGTCTTCTCGTTCTTCCTGGTCGGCGAGGTCCTGAGCCCCATCGCATTCTTTGGCGCCGCCCTCATCCTCACCGGCGTCATGGTTGCAACCGTCGAGCTTCCGCGCCTTCGCGCACATGGACAGGCTCGTATGGCAGGAGCGCCCGAACGCACCTCGTAGACCCCGCTCTTCATGCAGCCGCGGCATAAAGGCAACCGGTGCGCCTTTACAATAGATGCCAACAGAGCATCTGCCATAAAGGAGCCCCATGGACACCGCAACCCGCGACCGCAACATAACAACTTGGTTGGGCGATGCGCCGCAGCCGGTACGTGACACTACGAACCAGCTGCTCGAGCGCATCGCCCTTTTGCGTGCCGAGCAGACTATCTACCCGGCACAAGACGACATCCTCAATGCCCTCGCCTACACGCCGGCCGACAAGGTCAAGGTTGTCATCTTGGGTCAAGATCCCTATCACGGACCCAACCAGGCCATGGGACTGTCGTTCTCGGTCCCAGCGACGCAAACCAAGTTGCCGCCGAGCCTGCGCAACATCTATAAGGAACTCAATGCCGATCTGGGCTACCCCATTCCCGCCACAGGAGATCTAACGCCATGGGCACAACAGGGTGTCCTGCTTCTCAACACTACGCTCACCGTGCGCGAGCATGCCGCGAACTCGCACGCCAAGCTGGGCTGGAGCACGCTCACCGACTACATTATCGAACGCTGCTGCCAGCTGCCCCAGCCGGTAGTCTTTTTGGCATGGGGCTGCTTTGCCCAGCAGATGGTCGAAGGTAAGCTCGTCGCAACTGGTGCGGGCAAGGCAACCGACAAGTTCTGCCTGGCCTCCACGCACCCCTCGCCGCTTTCGGCCAACCGTGCCACAGCAGAACTCCCCGCTTTTATGGGGTCGCGCCCCTTCTCCGCTGCCAATCGGCTACTCGAACAACACGGCTCGACCCCCGTCAACTGGACTTGCCTCGGCTAAAAATCGATACATCAAAAACGCGCCCGACGGCTTTCCGTCGGGCGCGTTTCCTATTCGGGCCAAATAAATTGTGTGCGGCCGGCCTCGCCGCCATCGATCAGCAGACTCTGTCCGGTCATAAACCGGTTGGTCACGCCCACAAAGTAGATCCACTCGGCAATCTCTTGGGCGGTGGCCCAGCGTTTAAGCGGCGTGAGCTCCATAATCTGGTTCCACAGGTGCTCGTCTTCCATCACACAACGGTTGAGCGGCGTGATAACGCCACCCGGGTCCACACTGTTGGCGATGGCCTGCGGCGCCAGACGGTTTGCAAGGTTCTTGGTGTAGGCGATAACGCCACCCTTGCTGGCGGCATAGGCGGGAAACTCCGATCCCGTATGTCCGCTCGCCGACCCCACATTGACCACGGATTTGATAGCCAGTGTCGGCTTGGCGGCAAGCCCCTCCCCCACAAAGGCGTAGTGCTCGGTCACGTTGATGGTGCCACGCAGGTTGGCAGCAATATCGTCGGCCGAATCCTGCGTACCAGCAACGTTCACGATTACCTGGGGTTCAAGGTCGCCTGGAAACGAGTCAGGCTCGCGGACATCAACGATCAGATGGCGGTAGCGCTCGTGTTCGATCGCCGCCGGCAGCAGATCAAAGCCCACGACCTCGTGGCCCTCGTCCAAAAAGCGCTGCACGCACGCGGCTCCGATACCGCCCGAAGCGCCCGTGATCAAAACCCGCATACTTGCTCCTTAGGCGGTTGCGTGGCGCTCGAGGTACTCGGAACCCACATTCTCGCGCTCCCAGCCGCGCACGACCTTGTAGCCCACGGGGCTCAGGAAGACCTCGCACAGCAGCTCGGCGACAGCGCCGGTCAGCGAACACATAAGGACCTGCACCCAGGTCCAACCAAAGAACGTGTGGCTCACCACAATGGCAAAGACCAGGTTGTCGATAAACTGGCCAACACCCGTAGACACATAGGAACGGAAGGCGAAGCTCGCAAAGTTATTCTTTTTGAGCATACGGCCGAGCGACTGGTTGAGCGTGGAGTTAACCACGGCAGAAACGAGCATTGCCAGCGAAGAGCCCAGCACCACGTACCAGGTGCCGCCGATGGTGGCGTTAAGGGCGGTGTTGACCTCGATCATGCCGGTGTCGTAGTAGGCGCCCCACATACCGGGCGTGAGCGAGCATGCCCAAAAGCACAGGCTCACGGCCAGGTTAACCAGCAGCGCGAGGATAGAGATTTTGATGGATGCCTTGGCGCCAAAGCGCTTGCAGATCATGTCCTGGCACAAAAACGAAACCCAGCTCACCACAAAGCCACAGTCGAGCGCCAGATACGGCAGGCTGATAAGCTCTTTGTTGGCCAGCAGATTCATCATGATGACGCTCACGAAAAACAGCGAAACCGTTGCCGCGGGAATGCTCCGCAACAGGACCTTGTAGTCCTCCATGACCTTCTTGATCATTATGTACTCCTTTGGTTTTAGGTTTAACGAGCAGGATATCGGACCCGAACTGCTCGGACGCCCCGGTCTTGAGACGACGGTGGGTATGATAGCCGCTCACACGGCATCAGGCAAGTAAATGGCGCGGCAGCCCCGCAGGGTCACCGCGCCGATGCGTTAAAAGGCCACGTTGCCAAACTCCGACAGGATAAGGTCGGGGTTGTGGTCGGTTGCCCAGTCCACGTTCCACGGGCTCGTGAACAGCAGCAGCTTACCGCCGCGCATGTCCTCGACGCGCAGCGTGTCGCGCGTGAGCGAAAGGCCCGGGATATCGATGGTATCGGGGTCGTTCTGGATCCAGCGGATGTCCGTATAGGGCAGCGGCTGGCGACGAACCTCAACACGGTACTCGGCCTTGAGGCGGCGCTCGAGCACCTCAAACTGCAGCACGCCGACCACGCCCACGATGACGCTCTCCATGCCGGCACCCAGCTCGCGGAAAATCTGGATGGCACCCTCCTGGGCAAGCTCCTCCATACCCTTGACGAACTGCTTGCGCTTGAGCGTGTCGACTTGCGTAATGCGAGCGAACATCTCGGGGGCAAACGTCGGAATCTGCGGATACTGCACGTGGCGCTTGCCGGAGCACACGGTGTCACCGATGCTAAAGATACCCGGATCGAACAGGCCCACGATATCGCCCGCGTACGCCTCGTCAACAATCGCGCGGTCATCGGCCATCATCGACGTGCCCGTGGCAAGCTTGAGTTTGCGGTTGCCCTGCACGTGGAAGGCATCCATGCCGCGCTCGAACTTGCCCGAGCAAATGCGCACAAAGGCGATGCGGTCGCGGTGGTTCTTGTCCATGTTGGCCTGGATCTTAAACACAAAGCCGCTAAAGTCGTCGCGGCAGGGATCGACCGGCTCGCTGGTGAGCGTATCGGTATAGGCGCGCGGCGTCGGGGCCAGACGCAGGAACTCCTTGAGGAAGGGCTCCACGCCGAAGTTGGTGAGCGCCGAGCCAAAGAACGCCGGGCTCAGCTTGCCGCAGGCCACGGCATCCAAGTCGAGCTCGTCGCCGGCACCATCGAGTAGCTCGATGTCGTCCATCAGGTTCTTATGGTTTTCCTCGCCGATGAGCTCGTCCATGGAAGGATCGCCAAGCTCGGCCTCGACCTCGGCGACCTTCTTGGTGGCGTTGGCGTGACCGTCGCCCTCAAAGGCAATGACGTGACGAGTCTGACGATCGAACACGCCGCGGAAGTTGCGGCCGCTGCCGATCGGCCAGTTCATGGGATACGTATTGATACCCAGGACGTTCTCGATCTCTTCCATGAGCTCAAACGGATCGCGAGCCTCGTGGTCGAGCTTGTTCACAAAGGTGAAGATGGGAATGTGGCGCAGCGTACAGACTTTAAAGAGCTTTTTGGTCTGGGCCTCAACGCCCTTGGCGCCGTCGATGACCATGACAGCGGCGTCGGCGGCCATAAGGGTACGGTAGGTATCCTCCGAAAAGTCCTGGTGGCCGGGGGTATCGAGGATGTTGACGCAGGCGCCGTTATAGGTGAACTGCAGCACCGAGGAGGTAACGGAAATACCGCGCTCCTTCTCGATGTCCATCCAGTCCGAGACGGCATGCTTGGCCGAGCTCTTGCCCTTGACCGAGCCGGCAGTCTGGATGCTGCCGGTGTAGAGCAGCAGCTTCTCGGTAAGCGTGGTCTTACCGGCGTCCGGGTGGCTGATGATCGCGAATGTGCGGCGCGACGAGATTTCATCCGACAGGCTTGCCATGCGGATCCTTTCTTGCGTTCTATATGCATTACGTCGATGTAACTGCCCTATTGTAGCCGTGATGCGCCGTGCCAGGGCACCTATCAGGACAAATTCATCAGTCTTGCCTTGGCCGCAGTGGCAGCTTGTCTCGATCTGTAACATCTAGACGGGTTTTGGGCTTCTAACTGTTACAGATTGAGACGAACGAACAGGCGGCTCGGAAAGATCTCAATCTGTAACAGTTAGACCCGATTTAACCCGCTTGCTGTTACAGATTGAGACAAACGGTTGAGTCCCTCGGCAGAATCTCAATCTGTAACACCTAGCCGCCAAAATCGACCCTTGCTGTTACAGATTGAGATATTACTGAAGAGCATAGAGCATAGAGCCTCAGTGTTTTGCCTACCGACAAACAATCCCACATCTCCTCTTGCGCAACTGTGCATAGTGTATATATACTGTGCTTACCGGTTATATACACGTGTAGCCCATCAGCTAAGGAGCCGCTGTGGACATCATCCTATCCAATTCGAGCGATAAACCCATCTACGAGCAGATATCCTCGCAGGTCAAAGCCCAAATCCTTGCGGGCGCGCTTGCCCCGGGAGCCAAGCTTCCCAGCATTCGCGCGCTCGCGAGCGGCCTGGGCGTAAGCGTCATTACCACCAAGCGCGCCTACACCGATCTGGAGCAGCTCGGGTTTATCTGTACCGTGCAGGGCAAAGGTTGCTTTGTCGCCAAGGGCAACCAGGAGCTCTTGCGCGAAAGCCAGCTCTGCCATATCGAAGAACTACTTGCGCAGGCGGCAACCCAGGCCGAAACCCTGGGCGTCACACGCAACAAGCTGCACGAGATGCTCGATCTTGTAGCGCCCAAAACCATGCAGTAGCCATCTGCAAGAAAGGCTATACCATGCAAAACCTGCTAGAACTCAAGGGCGCGTCGCGCCGTGTTAGCGACCGCTTTTCGCTGCGCGATGTCAGCCTTAGCGTAGAGCCCGGCCAGATCGTTGGCTTTGTGGGCGCGAATGGCGCCGGCAAAACTACGACCATTCGCGCCGCGCTTGGACTTATAAAGCTCGATGCGGGCGAGGTGCGCCTGCTGGGACAGAAGTGTAGCGCGGGGGCATCGAACGAACTGCAGCGCAACGCCCGTTCTCGCATCGGCCTCGTGCTAGACGCCTGCCCCTTCCCTTCCACGCTCAAGGTTGCCGAGATCGAACGCGCCGTGGGGTCCGCCTACCCCACCTGGAGTCACGAAACGTTCCGCGGCCTTATTGATCGATTCAGCTTGGAGCCCAAGGCAAAGGTCAAGGCCCTCTCCCGCGGCATGGGCATGAAACTGCAGCTCGCCTGCGCGCTCAGCCATAAAGCCGAACTGCTCATTTTGGACGAAGCCACGGCCGGTCTCGACCCCATGGCACGTGAAGAGCTACTCGACGAGCTGCTCTCCTTTGTCGCCGACGGGCAGCACGGCGTTTTGTTCTCGAGCCATATCACATCCGACCTTGAGCGCGCTGCCGATCGCGTTGTCTGCATCGATAACGGGGCGATCGTCTTTGACCTGCCGCGCGAGGACATTACCGATCTCGCCGGCATTGCCCACTGCACCCAAGCTCAGGCCGCTGAGCTTTTGGCCTGCGTCGACGGCGCCCGTGCTGCCCGCCACACCTATAGCGTGGATGTGCTCGTGCCCAACCGACACGAAGCGCTCGAGGCCTTCCCCGAGATTCCATGCGACCGCGCAACCATTGATGACTATCTGCGCCTTACGCTGAAAGGAGCCTCCAAATGAAACGTGCCTTTATGTCCGAATTCGCCATCATGCGCTCATTCATCCCGAGCATTGCGGGGGTCGGATTGTTCATCTTCGCCATTCTGACCATTGCAAACATGTCGGATGGCGATTCCGGCATGAGCGCCGGGGCCTGCGCCGTAAGCGCTATGTCGCCCATCATGGTGATGAACTCGTTGGCCGGCTACGACAATCAAAACGGTTGGGAGCGCTACCGGGCAACACTGCCCTTCACGCGCAAAGACATCGTCTGCGCGCGCTATCTGTGCATCATTGTTTTCTCGGCCAGTATGGCATGCGCTGCTGCGCTTTTGAATATCATTGCCCTTCCGCTCTTCAACGGCATGGGCATCTCCTCAACCGGACAGACCATCTTTGAGATCGTGAGCGCCTCGTTCGCATCGATGCTCATCTCACTTGTGCTGGTGTTCCTAACACAGCCGCTGTTCTTTCGATTTGGGCATATGGAGGCATTGCGCTTGTCCGTCGCTCTGTTCGCGCTGCTCGGTTGCTTCACCATGGCAATGTTGAGCTCCTCCAACTCCATCACCAACTGGCTCATGTCATTTGCCGGGGCAAATCCCGATCATGCCGTTATCGGCTGCCTATGCGCCGGCATCGCCGTCTTGGACTTCGCGCTTTTCACCCTCAGTGCCACCATCAGCACCAAGGTCTACCAAGCGCGCGACCTGTAGCCGCGCGCGGTATCATCGGACGTGCGTCATAGATCTGGCGCAGTCGTTCTTGGGGAGGCACCACACCCATGTCATGGGTCGCTGCGGCACTAGCCTCGGCATTCTTTGCCGGCATCACATCCATTTTGTCTAAATGCGGCATCAAGCACACCGATTCCGATGTCGCTACCGCTATCCGGACCTGCGTGGTGCTCGCTTTCGCTTGGGCAATGGCGGGGATTTCCGGTTCTATTGAAACCATTGACAGCATTCCCGCCAAAGCTTGGCTCTTTCTCGCCCTCTCGGGACTTGCCACCGGCGCATCGTGGATCTGTTACTTTAAGGCCCTCAGCGTCGGCGACGTTAACAAGGTCGTACCCGTCGATAAGATGAGCACCGTGCTCGCCGCGCTTATCGCCATTGTGCTTTTTGGCGAAACAAGCAACCTGGCAGTTAGGCTCGCGGGGACCGCCGTCATCACGCTCGGCACGTTTTTGATGATTGAGAAGAAACAGCCGGCCGGAACAAAGCAAAAACAAGACCGGGCCTGGCTCGTCTATGCGATCGGCGCCGCCGTGTTTGCGGCCTTGACCTCAGTCCTCGCCAAAATTGGCATCGAGGCAGTGGAGTCCAACCTGGCGACGGCCATCCGCACCTGTGTGGTACTCGTTATGTCGTGGGCGATCGTCGCCGCCAAGGGCAAACTGGGACAGCTCACACATATCGACCGCAGCGAACTTGCATTCCTTGCGGCATCGGGTATTGCGACCGGTGCGTCATGGCTGCTCTACTACTACGCCATTGCTGCTGGTCAAGTAAGTGTTGTGGTCCAAATCGACAAGCTCTCGATTTTCGTATCGGTGCTGTTTGCACGCCTGGCCTTTAACGAAAAGCTCTCGCGCCGCGGTATCGTCGGCCTCGTCCTCATCATTCTGGGCACCGCCACGCTGTCTATCTGGAAATAGCGCCGATGCCGAGTAAGGCCCAGGCCGCCCACAAACTTGTTACAAATGACATACCCCAGCGCGGGCACATCGTTCTACAATGAAGGCGTCACGGGTCTCGGCCCAATTTCGATCATCCAAAGGGATGTCTTTTTGGTCATTGTTCTTTAGGGAACGGTTAATCGCATACCAATAGGAAAACGGCCATCTTGCGGCCGTGATTTGTTGCGCCGTTCCCGCTCCATCATCTGCCAACATTGCACCTGATAGGAAAGAACAATGCAGTCTTTGGAATCTCATTCCTTCCCAAAAGCCAACAGCTTCGACACGACGCTCGTGCGCTCTAAGATCATGGGGCCCAACCCCCTCAAGCTCTGTGAAGAGTTGCTTCGCGATGCAGATATCCCCCGCGGAGCCAGCGTCTGTGACCTTGGATCGGGCACCGGCATTACCAGTGCCCTGCTCGCCCGCGAGTACGGGTTTAACACCTACGCCGTCGATCTGTGGAGTGACCCCGTCGAGAACCGAGCGTTCTTCGATTCGCTTGGCATCTCGCCTGAAACAATTCATCCCGTACAAGCCGATGCTTCGCAGGGTCTACTATTTGAGCATGCCTTTTTCGATGCGGTCGTGAGCGTCGACTCATACAACTACTTTGGCCGCGACCCTCGGTATCTGGGCGAGCGGCTGCTCCCCTACGTTAAGCAGGGTGGCATGCTTTATCTGAGCATCCCAGGCATGGTCCACGATTGCCACGATAACCTCCCCGATTGTCTGCTCAAATCATGGACGCCCGAGCAGCTCGACTACATGCACGACATAGCCTGGTGGCATGCCATGATCGAGCCCACCCCTGGCGTCGAGATCGTTTCGATGCGCCCCATGCTCTGCACGGCAGAAGCCTGGTCTGATTGGCTTGTCTGCGACAACGAGTACGCAGCAGGCGACCGCGCCGCAGTTGACGCAGGCGCGCTCGATTACCTCAACACCATCGCAATCGAGCTGAGAAAGCTCTAAACAGCAGCCGCCCGAGGTCGTTTAAATACGATCTCGGGCGGTTTGTTAATCGAATGGTAAGCGAGTCGAAATAGACTATTACTTCCGCAGCGGTTTGGGCAGCGGAATGCCCGCAGCGATAACGGCGGCGATGATCATGCAGACGATGCCCTTGAGCGGGAAGCACATGAGCAGCAGGCCCACGACCATAACGGGCTGGCGCATAACGGCACCCATCGTCGAAGCCGTGCACACGGCGACGCAAAAGACCGGATCGGCGCCGGTGAGGATGGCAAGGCCGTAGCCCAGGCTCACACCCGAGAAGATAACAGGGAAGAAGTGGCCGCCGCGCCAGCCCAGGTTGATGAGGGCAGGCGTCAGCATGGCTTTAACGAGGCCCGTCGTGATGAGCACGCCGGCGGGGATCGTCAGATAGGTTTCCATGAGCACGTCGGCCTGCGTCTCGCCGGCAAACATGGTGTAGGGCAGGACCGTGCCGCAGATGGCGAGTGCCAGACCGGCCAGCATGGCCTTGACGACGGGGCGGCCCCCTATGGCGTGGGCCAGCGCCTCGCTCGTGTGTTCGGAGACAAAGTAGAGCCAGCCGCAGACGGTGCCAATAAGCGCCAGGGGGATGAGCCAGGCAATTTCCAAGTTGCCCACCTCGGCAGCCTCAAACCTCGGCATGCCCATGCCGCCGCCCATAAGCTGGCCGAGCAACAGGTAGGTGCCCAGGCCGCCGGCAATCGCGATGCCATAAACCACGGTCTTTTGCGCTTTGGGCAGCTTGATGGTGATCTCGTCGGCATCGGACTCGCCATCGCCGGCGTCTTGGCCGTCGGCACTGCCGGCAAGCGGCGCCACAAAGCCAAAGACGGGCGCAGTGAAAAGTGCCGTCAAGGCAGCCTGGGTGCCCAGCAGCGTAAGCTCCCTAAACTCGGCACCAAAGCGACGCATGCGGTCGCCGACCCAGCTGCATAGACCCGCGATAACGCCGGTCAGGCCGGCCTCGGGACCAATGCTTCCGCCAAACAGCAGCGGCAGCAGCGCCGCGACCGACAGCTTGCCCAGGTTGTCATACGGATAGCGACCGTCCTGCTTTACCTTGGCCATCACCTGGTTGAGGTCGTCGGTCTTGGTACCCGTTACCTTTTCGTACAGGCCGATCACTAGACCACCAAGCAAGCAGACGAAAAACGGATACGGCAAAAAACCGAACGGGCCACTGGCGAGCTCGGGCGAAGCGACGCCCAGCATATGCGGAATCTCGGTCCACAGATAGTCGATGCCGTGCTCCATCGCAAAAAAGAACAGCCAGACCGCGGCACCTGCAAACGCACCGGTCACGGCGACGCTGACCAAGAACAGCGCACGGTTTGTAGGCTTGGCAAGTTTATCCATCGGGTCCTCCCGTGGTCTTAATTGACATAGATAAGTTTTATTTTAGAACGGTCCCGGCGCAGATGAGCAAGCCATCCACGCCGCAAACGTCACCATTGGGCATGACGCAAGTCCCATCCAAAGCTCAGCCGTTGATGATCGAGGCAATCTCACTCAGCCTATCGGCAAAATAGATGCCTTGCTGGCGACGCGGGCTCGACAAGCCCTTATCGATCATGCGGCAGAGCAGTGCCTTAAGGTCGTTGTAGTAGCCATCCAAGTTGTACAGAATGCACGGTGCGTTGAGGTGCCCCAGCGATACGGCGGACATGATCTCGGAGATCTCCTCGAGCGTGCCCGTGCCGCCCGGAAAAGCGATAAACGCGTCGCCGAGTTCAATCATCTTGGCTTTGCGCTCCGCCATATCGCTCGTCACGATCAGGTCGTCGATACCATCGTGCTGAAACTCGGCCTCGATAAAAAAGCTTGGCTCCACGCCCGTCACGTGCCCACCGGCGGCAAGCACGCTATCGGCGAGCGCACCCATCAGGCCCGACTTGGATCCGCCGTACACCAGCGCATGCCCACTGGCGCCAATCCATGCGCCAAGCTCTTGCACTGCCGGCAGAAACACCGGGTCGTTGCCGGCGCTGGCGCCCAGATATACGGTGATGTTCAATTTCAGTCTCCCTTGCCGCCGAGCGCGGCGTTCGTTTTAGCGCTGACGTCGACGATACTCGCGCACGCGACGCGATAGATCGGCGAGCTCGTCGCGATCGAGTTCTTCCAGATGCTCCAGGTCGTCCATAAAGCGCGCCATAGTGTCCTTTTGACGCATCTTGATGAGCATGTTGCAGTAGTTCACCGCCACGCCCGTGAGCATGGCGATGTAGAAGATGCTGATGACGCTCAGGATGACCGTGATGGCGCGGGCAACCGGCGTTTCTGCCGGAATATCGCCAAAACCGATGGTGGACACGGTCTCGAAGCTAAACCAGAGTCCATCGCCAAAGGTAAGGGTTGTAGGCTCGGACAGCCAGACAGCCGTTGAGCACAGCAGGTAAAAGATAAGAAACAGGCCCGTGATGCGCGCAAAGCCAGCCTGGCGCAACACGTCGGCCAGCGTCCTCAGTCTTTTCATCGCAGCCCCTTTTCCCAGACGTCCAATCACGTTCGCTCGGTATTGTCGCACAAACCGGCAGTTAGGGACGTTCCTCTTGTGCCGGCAGAAAGGTACTGTCCCCAACTGCCGGGTGCCCAATGACTACCTGAACGAGTATCTTGATATAGACATACCGCCCACCGTCATGCCCGCAGCAGGCAAATAGAAAGTGAGTCCACAATGTTTAGACCTCTTCGCAGGAAAAAGCGCGCCATCACCGATGAGCAGGCGCGAGAGCTGCTCGCCGATTGCAAGCGCGGCGTTTTTTCCGTCAACGGCGACGATGGCTACCCCTACGCTATTCCCGTTAACTATTTCTTTGATCCCGAACACGACAAAATTTATTTCCATGGAGCCAAGGCCGGCCACAAGGTCGATTCACTCAGACGTGATGACAAAGTCTGCTTTACCGTTTACGGCAACGAACGGTACATGGAAGATGACTGGGCTCCCTACGTCATGAGCACCGTGGTCTTTGGCCGTTGTCACCTGGTTGATGAGACTCCCGCGTTTGTCGAGGACAAAGTCCGCCAGCTCGCGCTTAAGTACTACCCTTCTGCCGAAGAGGTCGAGGAGGAAATTGCCAAAAGCATCAAGGGTGTCCAACTCTACGAGATTTCAATTGAACACCTTTGCGGCAAGCAGATTCACGAAAAGTAACTAGTCGTTGGGAACGTTCTTGCAACCGGCAGTTAGGGACGTTCCTCTTGTGCCGGCAGAAAGGGGCTGTCCCCAACTGCCGGCAGAAAGAGAACGTCCCCAACTGCCGGGCATTAGGCAGGCTGAGCTGGTATCCTTATGCGGTACTGCCTCGATTCGATAGGATTGCATGTGAAACCTTCCGCCGTCCTTCGCTTAGCTCTATATCGCACCCTAGCCGTCGCGCTTGCCGCACTCGCCATACTGAGCACCGTCATCCCCGCCCCGGCCTTTGCCGCCGACTCCGACCAGCAAGTCAAGACGGTCCGCGTCGGCTGGCTCGTAACCAGCCAGGGTTACCAGGAAGGCACACCCGGGGAGCGCCTCTCGGGTTGGGGCTATGACTACCTGCAAACCCTCTCGTATTACACCAAAGGATGGAAATACGAATACGTCAGCGGCACCTTTACCGAGCTCATGGACATGCTCGAGGCCGGCGAGATCGACCTGATGCCCAACATCTCATACTCTGCAGAGCGCGCACAGAAGCTGCTCTATTCTTCAAACCCCGAAGGCACCGAGCGCTACTACATCTACGCCAAGCCTGATCGCGACGACCTCTCTAAGGGCGACCCCGAGGCACTCGAAGGTCTCACCATTGGTTGCAACCCCGGCGTCATGCAAACCACTGTTGGCAAGCAATGGCTCGCCAACGAAGGCATCACCTGCACGTTTAAAGAAATCGATGGCGGCAGCGCCCTTTTTGACGCACTCGCAAACGACGAAGTCGACGCCATCATCATGAACGACACCATTTCGTCCCCCGACGCCTCGCCCATGTTTTGCGTTGGCTCCAGCGACTACTACTTTGCCGTCCCCAAAAGCCGGCCCGATCTGATGAATGACATCAACGCCGCCATGACGGCAATCAACCGCGTCAATCCTCGCTATAACGATGAGGTCAAGTCGAATTACTCCACCCAAAACAGTGGATCATCATCGCTCGCCAGCTCTGAGACCGCTTGGCTCAAGGCACACGGCAACAGCATTACGGTCGGGTATCTTACAGACCTGCTCCCCTACTGCGCCCAAAACGCTGACGGCGAGATGGAGGGCTCGCTTGCCTCACTCCTCACAACACTTCGCGACAAATTTGGAATTAAGGTCAAGACGACCGTCTTTACCGACCATAAAAAAATGTCAGAGGCCCTCTCGAAGGGAAAGATCGATGTCGCTCTGCCAATCTATCGCGACTATTATCTCGCCGAGCAATGCGGTTTCATTCAATCCAACTCGCTCGGAACGGTCCCGCTTGTTGCCCTCCATGTCGGTGGCGATCTAAACGAAAACCTTAAGAAAATCGCCTGCACAACGTCATCGTTCGTTAGCTACCGCGAGCTACAGACCTTGTACCCCTCTTCGACCATAACTAGCTACCCCTCCAAGGAAGCAGTGATCGATGCCCTTAACAAAGGTGAAGCAACGTGCGCCATCGTACCCAGCTCGCGCCTTGAAACCGTTCGCGACCTCTACGATATCGATGAGCTCAAGACGTCGGAACTCCCGTACACCGCCGAGCTCTCGTGTTGGATGCGCCGCGGTAACCCCGAACTATTGGGGATTATCAACAAGGGTATTATCAATGCCGGCGAATCGCTCTCCGTCAGCAGCTACTCCTCGTCATACTCAACCCAAGAGTCCGACATGTTCCGTTTTATCTACCGCAACCGCAGCGCAATCGCCACCGTTATCATCGGCATGCTTCTTACCTTCATTGCCATCCTTATCTGGGCACTGAAGCGCGCGCAAACCGAAGAAAACAAAGCACTCGCCGCCAACGCCGCCAAAACAGCGTTCCTTACGCGCATGAGCCACGATATCCGCACGCCGCTTAATGGCATCTTGGGCCTCATCGAAATCGAGGAATTAAAGGAGGGCGACATGCAGGTCGCGCGCGAAAGCCGCGCCAAGGCACGCGTTGCCGCCAATCACCTGCTTTCGCTCATCAACGATCTTCTCGAGATGGGCAGGATCGAAGAGCAGAAAGTAACGCTCGAACATGAGTCGTTCAATCTAAAAGAGCTGTGTGACGACGCGCTGATCCTGTGCAAGCTCCGCGCAACGGATCGCGGCATCACCATGCTGGACACCAGCGACCCCTACATCGTCAACCAATACTTAATTGGCAGCCCCACCCACATCCGGCGGATTATTATCAATCTGCTGGACAACAGCATCAAATACAACAAGCATGGCGGTGCCGTCACATTCTGGTCCACCGTCAAGCCGATTAACGATGAGCACGCGCTCTTTTGTTTTAGCATCTCGGATACCGGCATTGGCATGACGCCTGAGTTTTTAGCGCACATCTACGAGCCGTTTGCCCAGGAGGGCAACGATGCCCGTAGCAAGTTCCAAGGGACGGGCGTCGGCATGGCAATCGTTAAATCGCTCATCGACATGATGGGTGGCACCATCGAAATCTCGAGCGAACTCGGTGTGGGCAGTACGTTCGATGTTGAAATCCCGCTCGATATCGACAAGAACCCTCAAGCGAGGGAATGCGTAAGCGAACTGGCAGATAGCTGCTCGCTTACCGATATGAATGTCCTTCTGGCCGAAGATAACGAACTCAACGCCGAGATTGCCCAAGCACTGCTCGAAACCGAAGGAGTTATCGTGACACGCGCCGCCGACGGCAGCGAAGCGGTCAAGCTTTATGTTGGGCGACCCGCCGGCAGCTTTGACGCCATTCTGATGGACGTTATGATGCCGGGCATGGACGGCTACGAAGCGACCCGCGCAATCCGCCTGAGCGACAAGTCCGACGCCGCCGACATCCCCATCATCGCACTCACCGCCAATGCCTTTTCCGAGGACGTGCAGGCGGCCCACGATGCCGGCATGAACGCGCACTTGCCCAAGCCGCTCGACTTTGACAAGCTCAAAAGCATGCTCGCCCGCATCAGGCAGCACGGTGCCGCCTCGCTATAGCGTTCCGCAACGCCCGCGCTGAAACTCTTCGCTCATGCCGATGCCGTTGTCGCTATCCGTTTACCGTCGCCTTGCCATACGGGGCCTTCCAGCAAATCCAGCCAGAAGGCCCCGTTCGCGAGGTCGTTAGCTATGCATTGAAAACGTAGCGGTCCAGACGCTCGCACGCCTCCTTTACGCGCGAAAGCGGCAGCGCCAGATTCACGCGAATATGGCAGGGCCCGTGGAACGGACGGCCGTCCTGATAGCCCACGCCCACACGCGCGCCCTCGTCGAGCAGCCATTGGATGTCGCGGCCGTGCACGCGGCACCACTCCGCGCAGTCCAGGAACACCATGTAGGTGCCTTGCGGGCGCGAATAATTCACGCCCTCAAAATGCTCGTCCACATAATTGCAGAAGTAGTCGACGTTGCCCTTGATAACCTGGCTGAGCTCATCGACCCACTCGTAGCCCTGCGGCTGGTAGGCGCCGATAAGCGCGTGCATGGAGAGGACGTTCATCTCGTTGTAGTGGGTTTTATCGGACACGGCGCATACGCGGTCGCGCAGCGTCTCGTTGTAGATAATGTGGTAGCTGCCAACGAGGCCCGCCAGGTTAAACGTCTTGCTCGGCGCGTAGAGGGCAACCGTGCGCATGCGGGCATCCTCGCTCACCGACTGTGTCGGGATGTGCTTGTGCCCCGGCAGAATGATGTCGGACCAAATCTCGTCCGAAATTACCACGCAATCGTGCCGACGATAGATGTCCATGGCGCGCTCGATCTCGTCGTGCTCCCACACGCGGCCGCAGGGATTGTGCGGCGAGCAGAAGACCGCGGCATGGATGCAGTTTTGCTCGAGCTTATGCTCCATGTCCTCAAAGTCCATGCGCCAGATGCCCTGCTCGTCGAGTTTAAGCGGGCTATGGACAATGCGATAGCCAGCGGCTTCGATGGACTTGGTAAAGCCGATATAGGTGGGGCTATGGACGAGCACTGCGTCACCCGGCTGCACGTGGGCGCGCAACGTCGACACGACCCCGCCCAGCACGCCGTTCTCGTAGCCGATATGCTCGGGGAGCAGGCCCTCAACGCCGTTGCGACGGCTCTGCCACTCGATGATGCGGTCGAAGTACTCGGCGCGCGGATGGAAGTAGCCAAACATGGGGTGCTTGGCGCGCTTAATGATGTGCTCCTGAACCGTTGGCACCGTGGCAAAGTTCATGTCGGCCACCCACATGGGGATGCGGTCGAAGCCCTCGTCGGGCACGTTCGGCGCCATACCGGGGATCTCGCCCCAGGAGTCGACGGCGATGGCATCCATGTCGTGGCGGTCAATGATCGAGGTGAAGTCGTATTTCATGCTGCGCTCCCGTGCAAGGTTGATTGTTTTGATAGGCGTTATTGTCCACCAGCGCGGGCGGTTTTGGCACGGGTTTTGCTATTGAATTTGACGGATGCAGACGAATGACCGGCTAGCCCTGCGCGTCGCTGATGGCGGTTACCGTCAGTCTGGTTCCGTCAACCGTAAAGGATATGTCGAGCCCGGCGTAAGCCAGATGGTAAACGCGGTTCGGCTCGTGTTTGCTGCCCGCGCGGCGCGGGTCCTGGCGAAGGACTTCGATCAAGCCGGGGAGTTTTGCGGGCGGGACCATATCCTGCAGCGTTTGCGGGAAGTCAGCGTCGAGCTCTTGCCACGGCGCATCTTCAATCCAGCCGCCGGCCGCATCCTGATGGCAATCCGCAAACGGAATGTAGGGCTTGATATCGTAAATGGGCGTGCCGTCGCGCAGGTCGGCCCCGAGTACGTGGATGATGGGACCGTCGCCGGTAAGTTCAACGCGGCTGAGCTTGACGCAGGTAAGACCGATGGGATTGGGCCGAAACGGGCTGCGCGTGGCAAAGACGCCCACGTGCTCGGCACCGCCCAAGCGCGGCGGACGCACGGTCTTCGACCACTTGGCGTTGGTGCCGGACCTGTCCTGCGTCTTGGCATCGGCGGCGATGTCTTTGGCGGTACCGCCGGGCGTTCCGTTTTCAAAGCGCCACAGCAGCCACAGGTGAGAGAAGGAGTCCAGGCCCTCAACTGCCGCGCTGGAGGCAAATTCCGGCTCAAAGACAATGCGTCCCTGCAGATGGGGCGCCAAAAAGCTGTTGCGCGGAATGCCGAACTTCTGCGGCAGGTCGGTATGTATGTGTGCGATAGGTTCCATGCCGGTCATTGTACGGCATGGAGGTGTGAGGCGTTGTGCGCAATTCTTCGCCGCGGTCCTCCGTCGTGCAACCAACGATTGCTTGGAAGGGCGCCTGCCGCCGCGTATGCTTAAGCCATCAACCAGCAGAAAGGAGCCGTTATGGCCTTTGCAGAAAAGCTCATCGCTGTCCGTCGCGCCCATCACCTTACCCAAGAGCAACTCGCCGCTAAGCTCTTTGTCACACGCCAAGCCATCAGCCGTTGGGAACGCGGCGAGGTCACACCGGGCATCGACATGATGAAGCTCATTGCAGCCGTGACCGGCGAGCCACTGTCTCATCTGCTCGAAATGCCCGAGCACTATTGCCAGAGCTGCGGCATGATACTCACGCCCGGCGACTGCGGCACCGATGCCACAGGCGCCACGACCGACCATTACTGCAAGTGGTGCTACGACCACGGCAAGTACACCTACGCCACCACCATGGAGGCAATGATCGAGGATTGTGCCCCGCGCCTGGCACAAAACACCGGTATGTCGCTCGACGAAGCCGTCTCGCTCATGGGCGCCGTCCTGCCGCAACTGGAGCGCTGGCACACCGTGCAGGAAAACGAGGAGCGCTACGGCGCCGAAGCCCGGAAGCGCTACGGCGACGAGGCGATCGACGCAGCAAACGAAGCACTGCTGGACATGGACCCCGAGACATGGAACGACATGAAGGAACTTGAACGCGCTATTCTGGGCCAACTCTCGATTGCCATGGGCGATGGCGATGCGAATGGAAGCGAGGCTCGCAAGCTTGTCGCGATGCATCGTCGTTGGATTGGTCTCAACTGGGGACGCGAACCCCAGAACGAAGCGTACCTGGGCCTCGCCCACGGCTATCTTGCCGACCAGCGCTTTATCGACTACTACGACAAGCCCTGCGGCACCGGAGCTACGGCGTTTCTGGTCCAGGCCATCGAGTCGTCTTTGGCGCGTGCATAGACCGCGGCGGCTTTGGGTATTTCAATCGAAACCTCAACCGATTGGAGACCCATGGCTACTGATCACGAGCTCGTGCTCTACGTTATGACCGGCTGCCCGTATTGCATAAAGGTCAAGCGCTTTTTGGCCGATAACGGGGTGACCATTCCCGAGCGCAATATCTCGACCGATACCGAGGCCGAGCAGACGCTCATCGCCGTCGGCGGAAAACGCCAGGTTCCCTGCTTGTTCATCGACGGCAAGCCGCTCTACGAGTCGAGCGACATCATCGCGTGGGTGCAGAAGAACCTGCTCTAACACTCGCGTTGCGACCGGCTCGCCCCAACCTATACGACCCAAACATGTACGCCAGCATCCAAAGTCGACCATTTCCGACATCTTTGGATGCTGGCGTACAGCTTTTGGGTAGCCATGGACGCTCTTAGCCGGCTAATTGTTTGAGGCGACCTTTGGATTATGGCTGTTTGACGCCTCTGGAAAGGTTTCCGAGAGGGCTGTGGTCAAAAAAGGCCAAATATGAGTACTGCTACCTGTTTAGTAGCAGCGATTTTGATCACTTCAGGAACTATTCAACGTTCCACTCGTCCGCAGACGACGTTATTTCTCCTCATATGTTCAATAAAAGTAGCTCCTAATGGGAACAAATCTCATCAGGAGCTGCTATTTATAGCAAAATAAATGCAACAATAATGGCAACAGTACTCATATTTGCCCTTTTTTGACCACGACCCTCCAGAATAGTCGCTGAGAACGACACTAAATGACAAAATCCGACACTTGGACGTTCTTATATGAGTAGCCATTGAAGGACACCTAACGACTACTCCCATTCGCGACACACTGTGTCGCGAATTAAGCTGGCCCCATTACCGAAGACCAGTGAGAGCTCCTGCCCAGAATCTCGATAGCTTAATAAAGGGCTCCCCTCCGGAAGTTCAATGAACATCCAAATTCCAAGCTGAAAAGCAAAGGAGTATCGAAGCCGTCAATGCTCATTTCCTATCGAACAGGCGGGTCAAAACAAGCTAATTAGCCCGATGAACTGCTTGTATTTTTGTCTACAAAATTGTATACAAAAAGAGAATCCGAGAACCGGCGCTCGACATTATGTCGATCGATAGGAGGCGCCATGGATGCTAAGCAGCTCGAAAAGATGATGGGGTTTGCTCCCGGAGAGTTGAAGAAAGCCGCGGAAGCCTACGAAAAAGATGAGTGGCCGAAAGGTCGCACCATCAAGTTGGGAAGGCCACCAATCTCCGATGAGCCGAGCGTCGTTATATCAGCACGTGTGGGCGAATCGATTCTTGAGGCGTTTGACGAAAAAGCCAAACGCCATGGGCAAACACGCACGGAGCGGCTCAGAGAGCTCATTATACTTGATGCACTGATTGCCTAGGCCCGCTCCCCCGTCGGACCCAAACATGTACACCAGCATCCAAAGTCGACATTTTTCGACATCTTTGGATGCTGGTGTACAGCTTTTTGCTACATAGTCGTTGGGGACGTCCTTAAATGACCAGTCGTTAAAGAACGCTCCCGATGACTAGTTAGCCGTGGAAGCGGGCTATGGGTGCAAGTGGCTGCTCGCGAAAGACGCGCTCGACGGCGGCGCGGTATTCGTCGACCTTTTTGGTCTTACGTACGAGCTTGTGAACGGTAGCGGGGTCGGCGAAAGCGCACTTGACGTAGAACCACCACTCCTTCATACGAAAGACCGCATTGCCGCCAATCTCTTCTGCATAGGCCGCAAACAGTGTGTCATGGAAGCGCTGCAGCTCAGCAGCCGTTGCAGCAGGGCCGCCCTTGACCATGCGAGCGAGCGCGGGATTCGCGAGCAAGCCGCGCCCCAGCATTACATGGCGCGTGCCGGGATAGGCCTCCACCAGCGCATCCATATCCTCAAGATCAAAAATGTCGCCGTTATAGGCCACGGGGAACGGCGCACGCTCCAGCGTTTCGCCATAGAACTCCTTGCGCGGCGAGCCCGTATAGCGGTCCTTTTGCACGCGCGGGTGCACAATCAGCTCTGCTAGCGGCATGCGGCAATACAGATCGAGCACGCGCTCGTATTCGTCGTCGCTCTCCAGCCCCAGCCTGGTTTTTACCGACACCGGCAACGGCGAGCGCTCGCACACATCACGCAAGAACACTTCGAGCTCGTCCAAGTTACGCAAGAAACCCGAGCCCTTGCCCTTGGCGACAACCGTCCCCGAGGGGCAACCCAAGTTGAGATTGACCTCGCGATAGCCCATGTCGGCGAGCACCTGTGCCGCCCACACAAACTCGTCCGCGTTCTTGGACATCAGCTGAGGCACCACGTTGAGCCCCTGGTTATTGGCAGGATCGATCTCCTTAAACGCCTTGCCGCCAAAGCGGTTTCCCACCCGCGGCGGCGGCAAAAACGGCGTGTAATAGCAATCGAGCGCACCGAAGCACTCCGCATGCACGCGACGGAACACATGCCCGGTAATCCCCTCCATGGGGGCCAGCGAAAGGATCATCTACTCTTCTCTCATATCAACACAACAAAGGGGCCGTCCCTTTGTCACATGCATTATGCCTTGCGCTTCAGGCGATTCACAAGGAAGAGGTAGCTACTGAACGATGACCACCCTCCAGCCGCACCCCATACAACGAGGTCTAATACTTTTCCCGAGAAGTGAACGAGTGAAAACGGGCCCCGAAGCATCTGCACTTTCGAGATGCAATTTCCTGCGGTTTTGCCAGCCAAATCCTGCGGGTTTGACGTCTAAAAATGTCGATGCTTCGGAGGCCCAAGTATGGCCGTTCATTTCTCGGAAAAGTATTAGACCTCGATTTACATGCCACTCAATGTGACAAAGTGGCTGCTCCTTTGTCACATTCGATGAAAAAGGGCACCGATGTTAGTCGATGCCCCAAAGCGGCTGCAGGTTAAGCCCTACAGCGTATGTCTAAGACGAATCGAACTATTCGTCCCAGGAGAGGTTCTTACCAGTCTTTTTTGCCAGCAGCAAGAACAGGCCGATAATAACGTTGCATGCGATGCAGAAGATGAAGACGCCCTGGAAGGAGCCGACAAGCTCATAGACCTTCATCATAACGGGCATGCCAAAGGCGCCGACGATATAGCCCACGGAGCAGATCAGCGCGAAGATGCGACCGAAATCGCGGGAGCCAAAGACATCCATAACCAAAACGGTCAGGGCAGTGCCAGCGATGACGTACATTACGTCGTTCACGCCTGCTGCGAGGATGCTGAGCGTCGAGTTGCCGCTGCTCATCATGAGCATGACAAAGGAGAGGATGGAGACAGCGAGCCAGCCCAGAATGGCCTTCGTGCTGCCGAACCTATCGCAAGTGGTGCCGACGATCGGATTGAGGAACAGATCGAAGAGCGATGCAGCGGATACCATGAAGCCGCCCACCATGGGGCTAAAACCAACCTCGGAAGCATACGTCGGGAAGAGCTGGTTCATGCAGCAAGTGAGCTGAACGAGACAGAGGAAGCCGATGCAGAAGAAGAAGGCAGGCGACTTAATGGCGCGCGCATAGCTAACGCCACGCGTGCTATCCTCGGTCGTCTCCTCGGTCTCGGTGACCGTCTCGCCCTCGACGTAGCCATAGGGCAGCATGCCCTTGTCCTGAGGCTTATAGCGGATAATCAGGACGGAAGCGGGGAGAATGAGCACGGCGGAGACGCCAGCGAGCACCAGATAGCCAGTCCTCCAGCCAGCGGCCTCGATGACAGAGGTGATGACGGGGCTCATGATGAGCATGTAAATCGAGTTCACTGCCCAAGCGAGACCGATTGCCAGGCCACCAGATTTTTTGAACCACTGGTCAATAACGTCGGACATGGCGACGCCGGTGGTGAAGGCGAAGCAAACGCCAATCAGGGCGCCAGCGGCGATGAACATCCAGACTTCGGTGTAGAAGGCCATGCCTGCGCCGGCGGCGAGCAGAATAAGCTCGACGACGGGGAGCCAAACCTTGCCAACAACCTTGGGGATGAGTTTTCCGACAAACGGAAGCGCCGCCGCAAGACCGATGAGCGTCGCGGTGAAGTAATACGAGAAGATTGAATAGTCAAACCCGAACTCCTCGCACACGGGCGCGACGAAGGAGCCGGCGATTACGCTATAGGATCCAGTCGTACCAGCAGACATGAGGCCAAGCGCGATTACGAGAACCCATGCGTAAACCTTGCTGCTCTTTAACTTTGCATTTTCCATTGACGCAGCTCCTAGAGACCCAGAAGGGCACACATAACGGCCTTGATGGTGTGCTGACGGTTCTCTGCCTCACGGAAGATGACCGAAGCGTTGGCCTCAAAGCACTCGTCGGCAATCTCGAAACCCTCGGTGATGATCTCGCGATGAAGGTCGTTCTTGCACTGGTCGAGGAGCATCTTGCCAACACGGTGATCCGCGTTGTGGACAGAGGGAAGCTCATGCATGCAGAAGATGTCGGGATTGTTGGTGCGCTTGCACAGCTCGCTGGTGACGCGATAGGGGTACAGAGACTCGGCATCGCCCAACCAGGAGTTGTAGTCGTCGGGATCCAGAACCTCTTCTCCGCACTCGGGGTTGATGTAGCGCCACTCCTCGGTAACGATAACGTCAACGCCATCCAGGGCATCGAGGTCAGAGGTGATGGTAAAGGTCCTATTGGGAGCGTACTTGGCGTAGCAGGCCTCCACCTCTTCGATCATTTCCTTGCACATCTGATGACGGAGGTCGTCGGGGCCGATGGCGAGGAAGTCCATGTCGAGCATAGCGCACAGACGGCCATACCACACTGGGGCGCCGGCGCAGTTGCCAACGAAAGCCATCTTCTTGCCGCGGCTCGTACGCAGACCGCCCCATTGCTCTTCCATCGTAAGAGCGTCAGCGAGCATCTGAGTCGGGTGATCGCCGAGAGTAAGGGCATTGATGACCGGGATGTCAACCAGGTCGGCGACGTCATAGAGGAACTGCTCGTCCTTCTGTGCGCGGTAGACGATGAGATCGTACATGCCGTTAAAGACGCGCATGGCATCCTTGACGGTCTCGCAGTCACCCATGTGGGAGTTGGTCAGATAAGTGAAGCCCATGCCCAAATCATTGCAGGAGGTCTCGAATGCGCAACGAGTACGGGTCGAGCCCCACTCAAAGTTGGCGAGGACGTTTTTGCCGGGGAAGTAGCGCTGGTCGACACCAGACTTCTTCTGAGCCTTAAGGTTCCAGGCAAGATCGATGAGATAGCGGAAATCCTCGGAGGAGAGATCATGGATGTTGATGTAGTCGCGACCGCGGAGGCTGTTGTTCATGCCTATTTCCTTTCCATTTAGTGATAGATGAATGTCGAATGTGTCCCCGAGGGAGACACGGATATCCCTCGGGGAGCAGTAAGTGTGGCGCCTAAATCAGACAGTGCAGGCTCAAAGGCTCGCTAGCAGCTGGCTGCCACGTCCTTGGTCCAGCAGTGCACGCCGCCGCCGGACAGGTTAAGCGCGAGAGAGTCAATCATGATGACTTTGCGATCGGGGAAGCAGCTCTCAAGAACGGCTTTGGCCTGCTCGTCCTTCTCCTTCACAACTTCGTTCATGCCCTCGTGGTAATAACGCTGACCAAGAACGACGCCATTGCAGATGAGGAAGTTGCAGTAGCTGGCTGCTGCGTAGAAGTGGACGGGGCCCTCGGGCCAGGGAGTGCCATCCATAAACTTGCCGCCCATTTCGTCGATGAAGCCCTTATAGAGCTCGTAATCCTCATCGCCAGGGGCGATAACGACTTCAATCGGCTCGGCGGTGGGCATACGAACGATCTCGAAGGGCTTACCCTCCCAGTCCGTTTCGTTGCTCAGGATCTCGTAGGCCGCCTCAATGCGGCGACGAGACTCTGCGCCAGCCTTGCTCGAGGCTGCCTCTTCATCGGACACCTCGGCAAGAAGAATCTTGTTCGGAGTGATAAAGCGACACATCTCATCAATGTGAGCTGCAAAGCTCATGCCAAAGACGGGAGTTCCGTCTTCCTTCTCGTCGAGGATGCCCAGTCGATAGTCGTCGTCCTCGAGCATAGGCTGCGGAAGCCAGATAACCTTGTTGAGGTTGTAGATGCGTTTATACTCGGCCTCTACTTCCTCTTTCGTGAACTCGGGATTACGCTTGCGGCATTCCGTGTCCTCGATGGCGATTAGAGTGCCGTGACCGTCAAACTCGCGGTCGCCGCCCTCCGAAACCATTTCGGAATTGACAATATCGAAGCAACCGAGCGCAACCGCCATGTGAACGGCTGCCTTACGTGCGGACTGGCACTCCGGGGAGTTCTTGTCCCACACGCCGTAATAGGTCCAAGCGGGGTTGACCATATAAGAATGGCCTTTATCGTCGACCATGATGCTGGGGCCGTTGTCACGGACATAGAAGTTGGAGTCTTCGAACTGCGTAATCTCAATGCGATCGAGATCAACCCCCTCCTCCTTCAGGCGCGAGCAAGCCTCCTCATAGGAGCCGGGGGTGCCGCAATTGAGGTTGACCGTAACGTCGCCATACTCGAGCAGAGCCTTAATCACGTCAACGCAGGGCTGGCGGTTATCGTAGCCCTCTGCACGGATGTAATCGGGAAGCCATGTCACATAGACGTTGGAGCGCTTCTCGAACTCGCCCGGCATACGATAATTCTCGTACATGGTTGGTCCTTCCGTCGGGTTTCCCGCGATGCTGTCCGGCCGCGACAATAGCGGGGTTTCACCTGCTATAGTACTACTATACCTACCGTTCGGTAGATGGTTTTGAATGTTTGCCGCTCGCCTACTGATACATACCGTTCACCGTATATAGTGGTCATGTTTGGACACGAATTGATGTTCCGTTGCCATCCTTAATAATGTTGGTAGTGCGGAAGTGATTTGCAATGGAGAAATGCAGCGTGAGCACAAGAAAAAAAATATTGGACGCAATGTACGATCTTGTGGCAGAAGTCGGTTATGACAAAGCGTCTATCGGAAAGATTTGCGACCTTGTCGGTATATCCAAGCCGTCGGTGTACTACTACTTTCCCTCTAAAGAGGAGATTTTCACTACGCTCTTGGACAGCATGTTTCCGACCATCGACTATCAGCGCGACTACTCGCTAATAGTCGATGGGGACGGGTTCAAGGCCGCGCTTATCGAGCTCGGCAATTCAGTTATAGGTGGCTATCGAAGCGATGAAAAGCGCCGGCGCGTGCTGGCCGAGGTTAGCGTTCAATCAAATCGAATTCCTGCAGTTCAGGAACGTCAAGCGACGGCGACCAAACGAACCATGGATGCGCTTAAAGACATCCTTCTTCATGGTGTAGAGATTGGCGCGTTTTCCGATAGCGCCGACGTGATGCTCTACGTACAAATTCTTTATACCGTTCTGGAGGGAGCGAGCAATACGGTCGCTCAAGGTGAGGATATTGATGAAAAAGCGGTTTGGGCGGGAATAGTCGAGCTTATGTTCAAATAGACCAGCCAAGCTGAAACGCATGTTGGCACCCACGGTGCCTGCGGGCAACCTTTAAAACGAAAACAGGGGTCGACTCCAGTCTGGCTTGGAGTCGACCCCTGTTGCGTGGCAATCTATGCCGATGCAATCGGCGCTTATTACTTTTCAGCAGCCTTACTGAGAAAGCCGGAAACGATAGCAAACGCAGCAATCATAAGGTTGCAGGCAATGCAGAAGATAAATACTCCCTGGAATGACCCTGCCATGCCGTAAACCTTCATCATGACCGGCATTCCAAAAGCACCGACGACATAGCCCGCTGAGCAAACGATCGAATAGATCCTTCCAAAATCGCGTGATCCAAAAAGCGAGAGGAGAAGCATCGGCATTGCGGTTCCAACGATGGCGAACATGACATCGTTTACACCAGCTGCAATGATGGAAACGGTCTCATTGCTTCCGCCAATGATAAGAAGCAGGAATGAAAGAATGCTGACACCTGTCCATGCGACCGTTGCTTTAATAGCGCCAAGCTTGTCGCATGTTTTGCCCACGAAGGGATTTAGGAAGATATCGGAGAGTGAAGCTGCCGAGACCATTAAGCTTCCTACGATAGGATTGAAACCGACCTCGCTTGCATAGGTTGGAAACAGCTGGTTCATGCAGCAGGTGAGCTGCGCCACGCAAAGCAAAAGGGCACAGAGAATAAAAGACGGCGTTTTCGCGGCATCGCGGAGTGCCATGCCCGAAAGGACATCTTCCTGCTCATCGGCGCTGCAGCTCTCATGGGTTTCGGAGGCGGTCTCTCCGTACGGAAGCATGTTGCGATCAGAGGGGTTAAGGCGAATGATAAATGCGCTTGCAGGCAAAATCATAGCTGCAGAAACGGCCGCAAGCACGATGTATCCCGTACGCCAGCCTTGCTGCTCGATGACCAGCGTAACGACAGGACTCAATAACAGCGTGCAGAGAGAATTAACGCCCCAAGCGAGGCCGATGGCAAGACCGGACGATTTGCTGAACCATTGGTCAATGACATCGGACATGCAGACGCCCGTTGTAAACGAAAAGCAGATGCCGATCACTGCGGCGGAGACGGTGAACATCCAGACCTCGGTGTAGAACGCCATTGCGGCGCCGGCAGCAATAAGGACGAGTTCAATGCAATTATGCCATGGTTTGCCGATTACTTTTGGAATGAAGCGACTCAAAAGCGGAAGCCCAAGCGCAAGGCCAAGAAGAATCGCGGTGAAATAGAAAGAAAAAGAAGTGTAATCAAAGCCCAGATCTTCACATACTGGAGCAACAAATGAGCCGGCAATAATGCTATATATGCCAGTTGTTCCGGCGGACATTAAGCCGAGCGCAATAACGACGACCCAAGCAAATGCGCCGCTTTCACGGAGACAATCTTTTTTGGCTGGTGTGGTGAGAGTCATGGTTGCTCCATTTCTATCGGCAATACATCCTATATGCCTACCGATAGGTATATAAACCAGAGGACTCTTCGTCAAGCATTAAGCGGGGAGAGGGAGTTCTTAACCTGCCGAACGGTAATTAGACCCCGATTTCGCAAGGGTCTCAATGCGACAAAGGGACTGTCCTTTTGTCACATTATTCGGAGCGCAGGGCTTCCACGGGGTCCTTTTTGGATGCACTGCGGGCCGGCAGCAGACCGGCGACGACCGTCAGCAGCACCGAAATTGCAATGAGCACCAGCGCATCCTGCACGGGCAGACTCATTAGGTTGGGGACCTGTTTGGCCGCAAGCGCCCAAGCATTGACCGGGAAGCTCACGGCCACCACGACGACAACAGCAAAGACGCCGGCAATGAGGCCCTCGATAAAGGTCTCGGCGTTGAACACGTTTGCCACGTTACGCTTCGACGCGCCAATCGCACGCAGAATGCCAATCTCCTTTTTGCGCTCCAGCACGCTGATGTACGTGATGATGCCGATCATGATGGAGCTCACCACCAGGCTGATGCTTACGAATGCGATGAGCACCAAGCTGATGGTGTTCACGATGTCGGTCACCGAACCCATGATGATGCCCATGTAGTCGGTGTACGAAATTGCCCGATCATCGTGACCAGCGGCTTTGACCTGCTTGTTGTACGCATCGATGTGATCGAGTACGCGCTCCTTGGCCTCAAAGTCGCGCGGGAAAATCTTAACCGAGATGGGGTCTGCCTCATCCGCATAGCCCAACGTGGTCAGATTGTTGTCGTAGGTGAGCTTCGACGCCTTGGCATAGCTCATCATGAGCGAACTCAGGTCCTCGGCGTCCATGTTGAAATGGATGGCACGAGCAAAGGCGCTCGCATCCACGTGCATGGCGCTCGCCAGGTTGGCAAAACTCGAAGACATCTGCGTCGCCATCTGGTCCATAAGCCCCGCTGCGCCCGCCTTGAGCTGGGACGATACCGTCGACGCTATCTGCTCGCTGATTGCCTTCATCACCTGATCCATAGCCTGCTGCAGATACGGAGCCAGCTGCTTTTGCACATAGTCGGTCATCGCCTGTTGCAGGCGCTCGGCCAGGGCATCGCCGCCGAGCGCTTTGAGCTGGGCCAGGATTTGCTGGGCCGTGTCATCATTCTCAAGATACGCCGAGAATGCGGCAGCGAGCTTTGACGCGTCCTTAAGATCTTCGGGTGTCAGCGCCTTAAACTGATCAGACTGCAAAAAGCCCTCAAACAGCTGATTGGCTAGTGTTCCCACCTGCTGCATTTGCTCGGGCGTGAGTTCCAGACCGTCAAAGATACCCGAGAAATCTGGGGTTGGCGCTTTTGCCATGATGTCGCTGAAGTCGATGTCCTTGCCGACGCCCGAAAGGTCAATGTCCAGCCCCGACAGATCGACGCCCGAAAGATCAATGCCGCCGCCGGCCGCACCCGAGAGCGCAGACACATCGAACGAAAACGCACTCTTGAGCGCCGTCTCGTCCACGCTGAACATGCTGCCCAAGTCCACACCCTGCTTGGCCTCGCCTTGTAGCTCATCGAACGACTTACCGGTAAAGACATCTGTCTCGGGATGGGCGAGCTGCTCCTGCACAATCTGCGATTTGGCAGCGCGCTCCATAAGCTCGCGAGTCAGCGCATGCGTATAGGCAATGCCCGGGGACAGCGCACTGGCATTGGCCGTCTCGTTGGGTCGCACCACGCCCACAATGCGCACGTCAATGCCATCGGCAACCTGGGCGGCCATATAGTCGGCGTCGCCAGACATATCAGTCCACATGCCGGTCTCTTCGTTTTTGCGATAGGCATCGGCCGGCGACAGCACCTTAAACGTCGTGGACAGCGCATCGTCGTAGGTAAAGTCGGTATCGGTCTGGGACGTCTCGACCCCGCCGTCAGCCGTCATGGCGCTGTTGACCAGGTCGTTGAGTTCATCGATGTCCAGCGCACCGATGCTGTAGAGCGTGTAGTCGCCCACCGTGCCACGGCTCGAAAGCACCATCACGGCTTCGTTGGCAGACGTGGGCCAATGACCGGCGACGACATCGTACTGGCTGTCGAGCAGGCTCTGGTCGTCGATCATCTCGTTGAAGACCGAGGTCCCCATGGATTCCATGCTCACCGTTGCCGCCGAGCTCGCGCCTCCGCTCATAGCCTCGGTCATAGCGTTGGGAACAAGCCGGACGGGCTTCTCATCGCCCTTGCCGGCACGATAGACAACCGGCGATACACCGTAGCCGTACTGAATGGCGTTGACTTCTTTATCGATGCCGTCGCCCCCGTCATCGAGCCACGCCTTAAAGCTCGTCATGTCGTTGGACTTTACGCTCGCAAACATATCCTTTACGGCCGTGACCACGGGAATCTTATCGGACTTCTCGACCGAATCATCCTCGCTGTCGGAGGCGCTGCTCGCTCCCCCGTCATCCTCTGCAGTCCCCTGCCCGCCCATCATGGACGACAGGTCGTAATCCTGCTTGGAGATGGTAAGCGGATAGCTCGAGAGCGTATCCTCCTCGACCTTTTTGATGTAGTTGTTCACACCGTTTGAGAGCGCCAGAATCGCCGCGATACCGATAATGCCAATCGAGCCCGCAAAGGCCGTCATGGCCGTACGGCCCTTTTTGGTCATGAGGTTGCGCGCCGAAAGCCCCAACGCCGTCACAAAGCTCATCGAGGTTTTGCGTGTGGGCTTGGCTTCGCGACGCGCAGCCCCAGCGGCGTCAAAGGGATCGGAATCGTCGGTGATTTTGCCGTCCGCCAGGTTGACGATGCGCGTGGCGTATTGGTACGCCAGCTCGGGATTGTGCGTGACCATGATGACCAGGCGGTCGCGCGCAACGTCTTTGAGCAAGTCCATGACCTGCACAGACGTCGTTGAGTCCAGGGCGCCGGTCGGCTCGTCTGCCAACACGATCTCGGGATCGTTGATTAGGGCGCGGGCAATAGCTACGCGCTGCATCTGTCCGCCCGAAAGCTGGCTCGGGCGTTTGTTCACATGCTCGCCCAGACCGACCGACTCGAGCGCCTCGCGCGCACGCTGCCGGCGCTCGGCATGACCCACACCCGTAAGAGTAAGCGCCAGCTCCACGTTTTCCAAGATGGTCTGATGCGGAATGAGGTTATAGCTCTGGAACACAAAGCCGATGCGGTTATTGCGATAGGCATCCCAATCGCGATCGTGAAAATCCTTGGTCGAAATACCGTCGATCAGCAGGTCGCCGGAATCGAAATGATCAAGCCCACCGATAACGTTGAGCATCGTAGTTTTGCCCGAGCCCGAGGGACCCAGAATGGCCACGAACTCGTTATCGCGAAAAGACAGGCTTACGCTGTCGAGCGCCACCTGCGTAAACGACTGCGTAACGTACCTTTTGCAAATACCTTTGAGCTCCAACATGGACGGCAACCTCTCCTGCGCAGGCACCCTGCCCGCTCTCCCCCGCCGTTCGTATTCGACGCGTTTGTCCTACTCTATCCCCATTTTTCACCGACACCAGTGAGGAATGTAACGAACCGCATCAAAAAACGAACGGGACGGCGCCCAAAAAAGAGGCCCCAAGTGGGGCCTCTATATGGTGGAGATTATCTTGAAAGGCAGCGGACTACTTCGCACAGCGGTGCACGATCATCGCCATGCTTTACGCGTTTTCTACTGCTCGCTATTCGCAATCGCCTGGTCGATAAGCTTGTCGAGCGCTGCGCGCTGCTCAGCGGAGCTGATGGCGCCCACGATGGGCTCCCCTACGATGTTGCCATTCTGATCGATGACATACGTTGTCGGGAACGAGAACAAATTTGACGTAAACTTACCGGCCTCGCTATCCGACTTGAACCAGATGTTCTTATATGTCACGCCCTTCTTGCTCAGTACGTCCTTGGCATCTGCAATCTCGCCCTTGTTGCCATCGAGCGTAAAGGAATTGACGCCCACGACCTGGCCGCCCTTCTTGGCAAGCTCCTTATTCAGGTCCTCAAGGTCGCCCAACTCACCCACGCACGGCTTGCAAGTGGTGAACCAGAAGTTCATGACGGTGACCTTGTTCTTAGAGAACAGCTCGTCGCTGTTCACGTCGTTGCCATCCAGGTCCTTGCCCGTAAAGCTGGGGAACTTCGTCGCCTCGCTCGAAGCATTGGCACCAGCCGTCATGCCAGCGGTCGAAGCGTCGACGCTCTCGCCTGCACTCGGCGTGCTTCCACAGCCGGGGAACTCCTTCTCCAGGCTCTCGAGCTTGTCCTCGATCTCCTTGATCTGCTGTGCACCGGCCTTGAGTGTCTTAAGCTCATCCGCCGTGAACTCATCCTTGGCGCCGTCGATGGTCTTGAGCAGAAAATCGCCGTAATTGCTGCCGTCCTCAATCATTGCCGAGTCTTTATTTGCCGCATTAAATACCTTTTCCCACAGCGCGTTATCACTCGAAAAGATCTCGTTCTCCTTCTGCATGAGTTTTGCATACAACTCGGCGGCCTCGTCGGCATTGGCCGGCTTCTGCGCAGTGAGTTCTGCGATCTTAGGATCGGAGCTCGCAGATTCGCTCGCATTGCCACCGGGCGCCGAACATGCCACAAGGCACAAGGCCAATACCGGCACCATAAACAGGGCCGCAATCTTAGAAAGCTTCATAGTCATTCCTCCGTTTTGTCGAAGCTTGTTTACTTTTTATCAGCGGTCAAGGGAAGCTTTTCCGCCGACACATCCAGGCCATAGCGATAGCTGATGGCATCGACGGGACAGGCCCCGATGCACTTTCCGCACCGGATACATTCGGCATGATTGGGCGCGCGGACCACATCAACGTCCATCTGACAAACCTTTGAGCACTTGCCGCACGAGACACATTTGCACGCGTCAACCTGAATCCCCAACAAGGACACCCTATTCATGAGCGCATAGAATGCGCCGAGTGGGCAAATCCATTTGCAGAAGGGGCGGTAGAACAAAACGCTCAGCACTACCACGGCAATGAGAACGGCAAGTTTCCAAGTAAAGAGATGTCCCAACGCAGATCGAATGCCGGCATTGGCGATGGCCAGCGGAATGGCGCCCTCGAGCACACCCTGCGGACAGATGTACTTGCAAAAGAATGGGTCGCCCATGCCCACGTCGTTAACCATCAAGACGGGCAGCAGCACCACGGCAAACAGCAGCACGACGTACTTGATGTACGTGAGCGGCTTAAGCTTTTTCGTGGAAAGCTTTTTGCCGGGAATCTTATGAAGCAGCTCCTGCAGCCAGCCAAACGGGCACAGAAAGCCGCATACAAAGCGTCCCAGCAGCACGCCGAGCAAAATGAGCGTACCGGTGACATAGTAAGAAAAGTTGAACTTGGATGAACCTACCACCGACTGGAACGACCCGATGGGGCACGCACCCGATGCCGCGGGGCACGAATAGCAATTAAGTCCAGGTACGCAGACTGTTTTTCCCGCGCCCTGATAGATGCCGCCTTTGGCAAAGTTTGGCAGGTGAATATTGGTGACCAGCGTCGCCGCCGCCTGAATGAATCCGCGAAATCGGGCCAAAACATGCGACGCAGTGTTTTCTCTTTTATCCAATTCCGATACACTCCAAGCACAGCCTAATCGCTTTGGCCAGCACGGCATCCGCCTCGCCACGCATAACGCCAAAGCACACCATGGCAATTCCGACGATCAACAAAGCGACCTGTACCACGGGTTTTACCGCTTTGAACAACCTGACCACTCCTTTCGTTACGCGACCATTGGACCATATCGGCTATAAAATCCGTGTTAAGCGCGATTTGAAATGTGCAAGGAGACTGTTATGCGTATTTTGATCGTCGAGGACGAGCGGGCGCTGTGTGACGCAATCGCGCGCAGCTTGCGAAACTTGGCGTACAGCGTCGACTGCTGTCACGACGGGCAGGAGGCGCTCGACCTACTGGACGTTGAGGCCTTCGACCTCGTGGTACTCGACCTCAACCTTCCCCGTATCGATGGCATGACCGTACTCAGGGAACTTAGGAAAACCGACTGCGAGACCAAGGTACTCGTGCTCTCGGCACGCGGCGAGGTCGTCGACAAGGTCGCCGGACTCGATGCCGGCGCCAACGATTACCTTACCAAGCCGTTTCATCTGGACGAACTTGCGGCAAGGATCCGCAGCCTTACCCTCAGGCGCTTCGCACAAAGCGACATAGTATTAACCTGCGGAAAGCTCAACTTTGACACCAAGGCGCGCATCGCTTCCGTGGACAGTGAGGCCCTATCTCTTACGCGCAAGGAAACGGGAATCTTGGAATACCTGATGCTTAATCAGGGGCGACCGGTAAGCCAAGAGGAGCTTATCGAGCACGTTTGGGATAGCACCGTGAACTGTTTTAGCAACGCAACCCGCGTTCACATCTCGTCGCTCCGCAAAAAGCTACGCAGCGCTTTGGGATACGACCCGATTCGCAATCGGATTGGAGAGGGCTACGTTATGGAGGATGGCGAATGAAAGGGCTTTCGCTGCAATGGCGCATAACGATCATGACGGCACTGCTGACGTGTGCGGCGTGCGTGCTGACGAACTGTCTGGTCGGCTATACGGGCATGCGCTACATGGATGCCATCGGCAGCGACATCTCGGCCTTTAACGCAACCGGCGAAGATTCGCTCTGGGCGTTCGACCCAACGAAAGCGGCCCTCGATGACAAGGTCACAATCGTCGTAAACGACGCGCAAGAGTCTTTTGGCACGACAGCCTGGTACATCACGGCTGGAGTCACACTCCTTGGCGGCGCGCTGGCATACTTTGTGAGCGGCCGTGCACTCAAACCGCTACGGGCTTTTGCAGCCCAGGTTGAGCGTGTGCAGCCTGACAACCTAAGCGAAATCAGACTCAATGAAGATGTGCCCACCGAGCTACAACGATGCAGCGCCTCTTTCAACGACATGATCGCCCGTCTTGGCGAAGGATTCTCTGCACAGCGTCAGTTTACCGGCAACGCCGCACACGAGCTGCGCACCCCGCTCGCCCTTATGCAAGCACAGATTGAACTATTCATCTCCGAGCACTCCGGTTTGCAACCCGAAACAGCCGAGCTGCTCGGCCTGCTACAAGAACAAACCGAGCGCATGTCTCGAATGGCCAAGGTATTGCTTGAGATGAGTGAGCTCCGCAGCGTCCCTTGCGAGGACGATGTGGAACTTGGTCCTTTGTCCGAAGAGGTCCTCACCGACCTTGCGCCACTTGCCGAAAATAAGGGCATAGCCCTCAATTGTGCTGGAGACGCTTTAGTAATCGGGAGCGACACGCTCCTCTATCGGCTGGTGTTTAACCTGGTCGAAAATGCCATCCGTTACAGCCGCACCGGCTCGACTGTCAACGTCTCCATCTGCGACAACGACAGCCATGTGTTCCTGCGAGTCGAGGACCAGGGCCCGGGAATACCCAAGCAGTACCGTGAGAGCATCTTCCAGCCGTTCTTTCGTCTAGACAAATCCCGCAGTAGGGCATATGGCGGCGCAGGACTCGGACTAGCGCTCGTTTGGGAGATTGCAGCGCTTCACGGTGGCACGGTAGAGGTCGAAGCAAGTTCCGAGAACGGGACCACCATGCTCGCAAGCCTTCCAAAACGATCCGCAGCGTTAACCGAACAGTAGAACGAAAGGGGTCCCGAGCAACAGGAGTACAATTGCTGCATTGTTGCCAGCTGTTGGGAGATGGAAGATGGACTGCGATGGCTACCCATGCGTTCCCATGCCGTTGATGTGCACCGCCTTTGTGCCGGGGCAGATTGACGCTGCGGTTGCAGGCATTTCCGACCCCGATTCGCGCGCCATTGCCACGGCAGAAGCGCTGTACTTTCGCGGACAGGCCGCCCTCGCTGCCAAGACGGCGCGCCCCTATCTTGACGCCACCGATCCCGCACTGCGCTATTCCGCATGCTTTATCTGCGGATACGCCAGCCTGTCGCTCAACCGTATCGCCGACGCCCGTCGGTGCCTTGCTGGCATCCTCGATACGCCGGCTGACGAGGAGTCGCCCGCCGTCCACGCCACACATATCCTGTTCGCCTCGGCCGCGAGCGTCCTGCTGCACTTGCCTTCCCCGTATTCCGCCGAAGAGTTTTATCCGCTTGCGGCGCATCTGCCCGAAGGCCTGCGCCTGTTCGCCAGCTACGTGATGGCGCATGCCCTGTACCTGCGCGGCGAATATGGCCGCAGTCTGGGCATGGCGGAAAACGCCCTGATCATGAAACAGGGGAGCTATCCGATCTCGGAACTGTTCCTGCACTTGGCGGCTTCCATGGCATGCATGAGCCTCAAGGACATCGACGCCGCAAAAACGCACTTCGGAGTTGCTTGGAACATTGCGCGTCCCGACGGCCTTATTGAGCTCATTGGCGAGCATCACGGCCTTTTACAGGGGCTTATCGAGGCATGCCTAAAAACGCAATACCCTGACGACTTCGCGCGCATCATCGAGATCACGTACCGCTTCAGCTACGGCTGGCGGCGCATCCACAACCCCGATTCGGGCGAGGACGTTGCCGACGATCTAACGACCACGGAATTCACCATGGCCATGCTCGCCTGTCGTGGGTGGACCAACGCCGAAATCGCACGCCATATGGGAGTATCGCCGGGCACCGTCAAAAACCGCCTATCCGGCGTATACGCAAAGCTTGGCATCGGCACACGCGCCGAGCTGGTCGCGCATATGTTACGTTAGCGACCGGACTACCAAGCGCATCGAACGCGTTCCGGAACCCGGCGCTTCACTCGCTCAAATTGGACATTTTGGCCCTCGGACGGCACTACCGTGACAGGATGCCTTCTCGCAAAATTGGATTATTTCCACCGATACCTGCGGGATGGGAGCCAAAGATGCTTGATCGCCGTTCGTTACTTGTTGCCGGAGCGTCCTCGCTGGCGAGCATTATGTTGCCGCGCGTGCCGGGAAGCGCAAACGCCTTCATATTGCCGTTCGCCCCCGCCGAGGCATACGCCGACGAAGATGATCCCTTCAAGGTCTTGGTGCTCTCGCGCACCATGTTTGGTGTGGTCGTGGTCGACGTCGCCAACAAGAATACGCCCATCACGGGTGCCCAGGTCACGCTCATATCGCGCTATGCCGCAGGCAAACAACTCACCGCCACGACCGATGACGAAGGCACGGCCATCTTTGAGGTCGCCCCTCTTTCAGAAGGCTACGTGGACGAGGCAACGCTTCTCGACGCGTACGACTTTAACGGCGGCATCTCCATTAGCATGGCAGGCTACCGCGATGTCGAGATTCCCCTTGCGCGTATCCAGGGCGGCACCGCTATTACCGCACCCACACGTCCGCTCTCCGATGGCGAGCCGTACTTTCGACAGCTCACGTTCGACGAATGGGACATCCAGTACGCCGACGCCACGTTTATGGCAATGCCAGCGGACGAAGCAGCAAACGACCAGCCCGACACGCACGCTTTTACCGTGCAGGCTCATCTGCCGCAGGGCGGGCAGGCAACGTTGCATATCAATAAAGTGATGCCCGCTGCGGGCAGCTCATCCGAAACCGTCACGCAGATTGGCCAAGTCAAGGCCAGCGCATCGGGCGCGGATAATCTGGCGACGTTCACGCTCGAAGACAAGTTCCTCGATGCAGCTTCGAGCCTTCTGGAAGAAGGATGCAAGCTGCGCTTTGTCCTCGACTACCAGGGCAAAACCTACACGCTCTCCTCCCCCATGGCCGTTGTTACCGCGCCGGCGGCAAAGGCGGAATCCGGATCGACCACTATCGTCCCCACCACCATGGACCAAGAGATCACTCCGTTTGATTTCCCCGCGGCGTTTCCCGGCATCGGCGGCAATAAGTTCACGTGTTGGATACCCACATTTCCGATCCTCTTCGATTTCTCGTTTGCTGGATACGTGCTGTTTGGCGGAGGATACAAACCAGCCAGCTATATGAACGATTCGGGCAACCCTGATCCGGAATACTGGAAGAAATCGCCGCGTGAGTCGGGCGCCAAGCAGGCAAACCGCTACCTCGACGAGATGGAGGGGAAGTGGAATCAGTACAAGAGTATGAGTGCCGGTTCGGGCACCGATCCAAGAAACACCAAGCTCCTTCGCCACCATTGCACGCCGCTGTTCACGATGGATATCGCCACACAGCTGTACGGCTCGCTCGCCTACGATTGGGTGGGCAAAACCTGGGGTAACAACAACGACCCCGCATACGGCAATATTAAGGCCCTCTTCCAGGTAAGAACCGACCTCAATTGGACCGAGCAGTTTACCCTAGGACCGGTGCCATTTTTCCTAAACGTCAACCCCTGGGTGCTGGCAAAACTGGCGCTCGCCGTGGGTGCCCACACGCACGGCAGCGGCGCGGCGTTTTTTAAAAACATTTCGCTCGACTATTCAAACACGTCGGGCTCGTTCACCATCCAGATCGGGCTTGCCGTCACCTTTGGCGCCGGCGTTGCAGGCGTCGCTTCGTCTGCCGTGCGCGGCGCCGCATCCCTCACGCTGTTCATTGGGTACGAAAAGGCAAATGGACACCAGCTTCCGCGACTGCGTGTAGGTGCAGACGTCGATGTCGATGTAATACTCCAGTTCGTAATGTTCAAGTGGACCACCAAGGCTTGGTCGGGGTCGTGGCCCACACTCATCGATTCGTGGAATATGTCGGTGAACAATGGCGACCAGTATGTGCTCCAGCGCTCTGAGCTCGCATTGGATGGAGATACGCCTTATACGCTGGATGCCTGCTTCGGCTCGGCCGGCAACGCCGAGGCGGGTGGTGTGCCGCAATTTATCGCATCGGCCACCATCGTCACCAACGCCGAACTGCTCGCACGCGCCGAGGTTAAGGCCACTGCCGTAAACGCCGCGCCTGTCGTGCGCGATTGGGATCGGGCGGTCACGCGCATTGAGCTCGAGGCGGATGCAGAAAGCGACGACACGGGACAGATCGAGCATTTCGTCCATGCACTGATAGAGAACGACGAAAACGCCGCGCCGATGTATGAGTACACCTACATCGGTCAGGCAACGAACACCGTTGCCGACCCGAACGCCGATTCTGCCGGCGTGTCGGAGGACGAGCGCGGCGGCATCAAGCCCTCGAGCGACAACGTGCTGTTTGCTGGCGTGCTCAGCGAAGCCCACATGAAGCTGGCAATGATTGCCGGCGTAGAATGCCTGTTCCGTATCGCCTCGGTGCGCTACGGCGACAATGGTCGCTCGCGCCTGGTGGTACACACAAAGGCAAACGGAACGTGGTCCGCTCCCACGCCTGTGGACTTCCCCCTTGGGTTTGGCGAGGGCGACGTGGAGCGCGACAGCATATACGATTACGACTTCGACGTAGTGGAATATACGGACGGAAGAGGAAACCAGGACGCCTACGTGCTGCTGGTCTCGGGCGAGCGCCCCGCCGGCGACGACACCCTTTTCGATATGGCAAGCACAGCCGGCATACTGTCCGTTGTGCGCCTGCGCATAAGCAGCGACGGAGTTCGCGTGGTATCGCACACGTCGTGGCGCAGCATCTCGCGCGGCCGCCTTCAGGAGGATGGCTACCATTGCCTGCAGTGCCCACGCATCACGGTGGGCAAGACACTTGTCAACGGGCGCCTGTCGGGCGCCTACCTCCACCGCCGCGGAACCACCGCAGAAAAGGCGCTCGGCAGCGAGGCCGAGGTTGCGCTGGAGTGCTTTACCCTGTGGTCGGACGTTTCGGGCGACAGCCTGACGTTCCGCCAAGTTCTCCGCTTTCCGCAGGCACCGTCGAGCATCGAGCTCGGCGCGCCCGAGAATATCAACGGCAAAATGGTGGTGCCCGTTGCATACGAGACCGCAGGCGGTTGTGGCTGTGCATCGTACGCCGTGATCGGCCAGTCCATTGCGGGCTGGGGCGTTATGTCGCCAGATGCCACAGTACCCCACGCGGTGCCGTGGCCGCAGCACACGGGCTTTTTGGCTACCGTCAACGAGCAACTGCAGCATATTACTTGGACGCGAGGCGCATCGGTATTTGCAACGCAGCCCGTGGGTGCCGCAGGCTGCGGCCCGGCATCGTTCAGCGTAAGCAACAACGGCAGGTGCGTGCTCTATGTAGAGAACACCGATGGCAAGGTGGGACAAACCTACGACGAAGAAGGCAACCCGGTAGCAGTGATGGGCAAGCACTTCCGCATCTTCGCCAGCACCTTGGCAGGCGATCTGTTCACGGAGCCGTTCGTGATGTGCGAGCTGGACCATCCCGTCGATCAGATAACGACATTTTTGACGTCGGGGAGCATGCTCTCCGCGCTCGCCACGCACATTGTGAGCGCGGAGAAGAGCGAGGCAGAACTACACGGCATCGAAGTGCCCTTGGTGGCGTGTGCCACTCCGACGGGCGCAGTCGCTACCTCGGGCGCGGTGGTGCCCGGAGCAGCAGGCGAATCCTTCATGGTCACGGTGCGAAACGACGGCAACACCTTGCTGACCGCCGGCACGATCGATCTGTACCGAGAGGGCTCCAGTCAGCCGTTCTCCAGCGCATCCATCGGGTTCGGAGTGAACGCACGCATGGCATCGATCTACGATCCAGAGCTTGCCGAGGACGCTTCGGCCAACGACATGACACACGTGAAGTACACGCTCGAGACGCTGGGCGCACATTTTGCAACGCACCCGCTGGTAGCCGACAACGGCAACGCCGTGCTGGCACCGGGTTGCACGGCACAGTTCCGCATGAGCTTCGCCATCCCCGAGAGTTGGAGCGACGAGGTGGGCAAACGCGTAACGCTATATGCGAAGGCGCGTAAGCTGGTGGCGCTCGATCCCGTAACGCTCGAGGAAATTCGACCGGGCGCAAACTCGGCGCTGGGTGCCGTACTGCACGAGCTTCATGTGCCCGACGCGGCATGCGAACGCTCAGAAGTTCAGGTCGGCGTATGCGACAGCGCGGATACGACAGAACTTCACGACGCCCCGATGACGGTCGACGGCGATGGCGGCGCGAGCGGAGGTGGCTCCGGCGGAAGCAGCTCCGGTGGCGGCAGTGGCTCTGGCAGCGGCAAGGATCACGGCAATAGCAAGCGCCCCGGAAAAGCGGGCGCGCTTGCGGGCACGGGCGATGTCAACGCTCCCCTTACGGCAGCCGCTGCAGCACTCGCCGCAGCAGGCGCCGGCCTTATCGCCTACAGTGCCCGCCGCACGGCGCTCGAAACCGACACCGCCAATGAGGTCAATTCGGATAAGCCTCGCTAGCTCCTAGTTGCTTTTACGAGAGACGCCGACTCGGCTCATCGAACATCAAAATGGGCTGGCCCCGATAACTCGGAGCCAGCCCTGAGTCGCCTGACGTAAGAATCGCGGCGTTACTTGAGCTTCAGTGCTTCCATCATGGGCACGGCGGCGTCCCAATCGATCTTCCAGCCAATCGACACGCGGACGGTTTCACCCGTTGCGGGAGCCGTCGCAAACAGCGTATGGCCGTTGTCGGGACCGGTAAAGCGCAGCCACGTTATGCCGTTGTACTCGACCTGGTCGGTTGTTGTCTCCTTGCCTTCGTAGACCTGCTCTAGGCTTGCAACCTCTTCCTCCGGCGAGCGCGGGAAGATGCTGATGTGCAAGCGTCCTCCAGTCTCGTCGTGGAAGAAGTCTGCCTTTTCGTGCTCTTCGTTGGACGAATCCAGCGTGTACCCATCGGCGGCCTCGATGCTGTACGACGCGCAGTCGATGCCCGTTAAATCTGCCTTCTCGCCAGAATCGGCCACGCCGCCGGCCGCCTTGAACTCCTTGGTCTCGCAGCCCGTGGTGTCAAAGTGCATGGCCTCGTGGTTCTTAGCGGGGGCGTAAGCGTCTACGAACTCGACAGTGATGGGCCCGTAGTACGCCGTCTTGGGCGCCCAGAAATATACGTACTCAACGGTCTCGCCCGGACCGATGTCTGGCCTCTCGGAAAGGTCAATTCCCTTGTGCAGATCATCGGGGGCCTCGCTTGCAACGTAGTCGAGCACAGCCGCCTTGCCGGAAGTAAACAACGGGTCGCCTGCCTCAAGATCGCCCTGGGCAGCATGCACGTTAAAGGAACTGAACGTCCTGTTCTTTGTGTTGTTGTTGGTAATCTTGATGTGCAGGTAAAAGCCGTCCTGCTGCTTGGCATCACCGCGATAGAACGTACCGTGAGCCACCGACTCATAGGTAATGCCTGCCACCTCGACCGTCTGCGACTCATAGGCCTTGGACTTCTTGGACTTCTCCTGCACAGGTGCGCTTCCGCCCGAGCCACTCGGCGCATTACCGCCGCAGCCGGCAAGCGTACACGCCAGCACAGCCGAAAGCGTCACGGTGGGAATTCCTAACAGCAGTTTCTTTGTCATGGGCCTCATCGTTCTCACAGCTCCTTTCGGCTTGCAGCTCATCCGTTGCCCGAGTCCCAAGTCGACTCCGTGGCATCGGCTTCCACTATGAGCGTATGACTAAACGCGGCGCGGGCGAAGTGACCCATGGCCCAACTAGCAACCGCCCAGCATCCCCCATGGACCAAAAAGACTCGTATACACACGCCCTCGGCCCATAAAATGAGACGCCTGTCCCAATGTTCGATTCAATCCAATAATCCGCATGGCGCGTTTTTGACAAACGCATCCAACCGCAAACGCAGCAGGACGCATTCGACCGCTTTCAAACTTACTCGGACA
The DNA here is from genome assembly GCA_905216145.1 of uncultured bacterium. Lineage (GTDB taxonomy): Bacteria > Actinomycetota > Coriobacteriia > Coriobacteriales > Coriobacteriaceae > Collinsella. Next base: position 84,016 of record CAJMST010000006.1, read on the forward strand.
GAACCGAGTCGGTTTTGTCCGAGTAAACGAATCTCCATCGAACTCCGAACGATTGTTCGATGGATTTCGTGTTGGTTGGAATCGCCCAAGGGCTGGGCTATGCTACCTTGACTATCTATATGACTAAAACGCAGCAAAGGAGCATCGAGAGAGCGAGTATGGCAAAAAACACCGCAAACTATGGTAACGACAGTATCCGCCAGCTCAAGGACGAGGAGCGCGTACGCCTGCGCCCCGCCGTCATCTTTGGCTCGGACGGACTCGACGGCTGCGCGCATGCCGCCTTCGAGATCCTGTCAAACGCCGTTGACGAGGCGCGCCAGGGCTACGGCAAGCTCATCACCCTTACCGCCTTTCGCGATGGTTCCATTCAGGTAGAGGACAACGGCCGTGGCTGCCCGCTCGACTGGAACCCCTCCGAGAAGCGCTTTAACTGGGAACTCGTCTTTTGCGAGCTCTATGCCGGCGGCAAATACAACAACAACCAGGGCGGTGACTACGACTTCTCGCTCGGCACCAACGGCCTGGGCTCGTGCGCGACCCAATACGCCTCCGAATACATGGATGTCACGGTCTGGCGCGATGGCAACAAGTACTCCCTGCACTTTAAGAAGGGCAAGGTCGTCGGCGCCAAAAAGAGGGCACTCGAGATTGAGCCCAGCGACGAGGACCGCACCGGCACCACCATCAAGTGGCGCCCCGATCTTGAGGTCTTTACCTCCATCAGCATTCCCCACGATTGGTATCGCGAGACTATGCGACGCCAGGCCGTGGTCAACGCCAACGTGACCTTCCGCCTGCGCATCGAGGGCGACGATGGCGAGTTTTCCGAAGAGGACTTCTGCTATCCCAAAGGCATCGAGGACTACGTGCTCGAGAAGGTCGGTGCCGACTACCTCACCGAGCCTTTCTTTATCGAGGCCGACCGTCGCGGTCGCGATCGCGAGGACCTGCCCGACTACAACGTCAAGATTACCGCATGCATGTGCTTCTCGCGCACCTTCATGATGCAGGAGTACTACCACAACTCATCGTGGCTCGAGAACGGCGGCTCGCCCGAGAAGGCTGCCCGCAGCGCCCTCACCAGCGCCATCGATGCTTACATTAAGCAACAGGGCAAGTACAACAAAAACGAGAGCGGCATCAAATGGCAGGACGTCCAGGACTGTCTGGTGCTGGTGACCAACTGCTTCTCCACCCAGACGTCCTACGAAAACCAGACCAAGAAGGCCATCAACAACCGCTTTATCCAGCAGGCCATGACGGCCTTCTTTAAGGAGCGCCTCTCGACCTACTTGATCGAGAACAAAGACGCCGCCAACAAGATTATGGAGCAGGTGCTCATCAACAAGCGCTCGCGCGAGAATGCCGAGAAGACGCGCCAGAGCATCAAGACCAACCTGCAGCAGAAGACCGACATGGCCAACCGCGTGCAGAAGTTCATCGACTGCCGTTCCAAAGACAAGAGCCGCCGCGAGATCTACATCGTAGAGGGCGACTCGGCAGCAGGCGCCATTCGCACCTCGCGCGATGCCGAGTTCCAGGGTGTCATGCCCGTCCGCGGCAAAATCCTCAACTGCCTAAAGGAGGACTACCCGCGCATCTTTAAGTCCGACATCATCATGGACCTCATGCGCGTGCTGGGCTGCGGCGTGGAGATCAAGGACAAGCGCATCAAGAACCTGGGCGCCTTTGACCTGGACAACCTCAACTGGAACAAGGTCATCATCTGTACGGACGCCGACGTCGATGGTTATCACATCCGCACGCTCGTACTCACCATGCTCTATCGACTGGTGCCCACGCTTATCGACGAGGGCTACGTTTATATCGCCGAGTCACCGCTCTACGAGATCAACTGCAAAGAAAAGACCTACTTTGCCTACACCGAGCTCGAGAAGAACGGCATCCTCAAGGAGATCGGCGACCAGAAGTGTTCCATCAACCGCTCCAAGGGTCTTGGTGAGAACGATCCGGACATGATGTGGCTCACCACCATGAACCCCGAGACGCGCCGCCTGATCAAGGTGGAGCCCGAAGACGTCACCAAGATGGAAACCATGTTCAACCTGTTGCTGGGCAACGACGAGGCGGGCCGCAAGCGCCATATCTCCGAGCACGGCAAGGAATACCTGGACCAGCTGGACCTGCAGTAGCAGCAAATCGATAACGACGGCCCATAAGAAGTTCAAGAGGAAATCGTGGCAAAGAAGAAGACGAAGAACCAGCCAAAGAAAAAGCAGGTCAACGCCGAGAACGTCATCGGCCTGCACTCCGAGGTCACCGACCAGCCGATCACGCAGACGCTCGAGGTCAACTACATGCCCTACGCCATGAGCGTCAATGTCTCGCGTGCATTCCCCGAGATTGATGGCTTTAAGCCCTCGCACCGCAAGCTGCTCTACACCATGTACAAAATGGGTCTGCTCAAGGGCGAGCGCCAGAAGAGCGCCAACATCGTGGGCCAGACCATGAAGCTCAACCCGCACGGCGACGCCGCGATCTACGAGACGATGGTGCGTCTGGCAACCGGCAACGAGGCGCTGCTCGCCCCCTTTGTGGAGTCGAAGGGCAACTTTGGCAAGTACTATTCGGGCGACCTGAGCTACGCCGCCTCGCGTTATACCGAGGCCAAGCTCTCCCCCATCAGCGCCGAGATCTTCAAGGACATCGACAAGGACCCGGTCGACTTCGTCGACAGCTATGACGGCGCCATGAAGGAGCCGCGCCTGCTGCCCACCACGTTCCCCAACATCCTTGTCTCGGCCAACAAGGGCATCGGCGTCGCCATGGCTTCTGACATCTGCGGCTTCAACCTCAACGAGGTCTGCACTGCCACGATGCACTACCTGCAGGATCCCGACTGCGACCTGCTCGAGTACATGCCCATGCCCGACTTCTCGACCGGCGGTGAAATTATCTACCGCCGCGAGGAGATGGAAAAGATTATCGAGACCGGCCTGGGCAGCTTCCAGATCCGCTCCCGCTGGCGCTGGATTCCCGAAGAGCGCATCATCGAGGTGTACGAGATCCCCTACACCACCAAGACCGATGTCATCATCGAGCGCATCGTCAAGCTCTCCAAGGAGGGCAAGGTCAAGGAGATCGCCGACATCCGCGACGAGACCGACCTTTCGGGTCTGCGCATCGCCATCGACCTTAAGCGCGGTGTCGACCCCGACAAGCTCATGGCCAAGCTCTATCGCTCGACCACGCTGCAGGATTCGTTCTCGTGCAACTTCAACGTGCTGGTCGATGGTTACCCTCGCGTTATGGGCGTGCGCCAGATCCTGCACGAGTGGGTCAAGTGGCGTATTGAGTCCACGCGTCGCCGCATTAACTTTGACCTGGGCAAAAAGTCCGAGCGCCTGCACCTGCTGCACGGCCTCGAAGCGATTCTGCTCGACATCGACAAGGCCATCGCCATCATCCGCGGCACCAAACTTGAGGCCGAGGTCGTGCCCAACCTTATGAAGGGTTTCGACATCGACGAGACCCAGGCGGAATTTGTTGCCGAGCTTAAGCTCCGCAACATCAACGAGGAGTACATCCTCAACCGCACCAAGGACATTGCCAAGCTTGAGGGCGAGATTGCCGAGCTTGAGGAGATCCTCTCCAGCGAGGAGAACATCAAGAAGGTCATCAGCGACGAGCTGGCCGCGGTCAACAAGAAGTACGTGATGCCGCGCCGCACGGGCAGGATCGAGCCCCACGAGGTCATCGAGGTAAGCCTGGAGCCCGAGGTCGAGGAGTACCCGGTGACCATCATGCTCTCGCGCGATGGCTACCTTAAGAAGATGACGGACCGCGTGCTCAAGAAGGCGACCACGCTCAAGTACAAGGACGGCGACAAGCCCTTTATCGAGTTCCCGTCCTCCAACACCCACGAGCTGCTGGTCTTTACCAATAAGAGCCAGGTGTACAAGTGCAAGGTTGCGGCGTTTGAGGACACCAAGTCGGCCCAGCTGGGCTCGTACCTGCCCACCGATCTTGAGATGGAACCCGACGAGAGCGTCATCTGGGTCATCGACCCCGAGGACTACAAGGCCGACGTGCTGTTCGTCTTTGAGAACGGCCGCGTGGTGCGCGTCGCGCTTTCCGGATACGTCACCAAGACCAACCGCAAGCGCCTTAAGAACGCCATCTACGGCGGCAGCAAGCTGCTGTATGCCCAGGTGCTCAAGGAAGATCGCGACATCGCGCTGGTCTCGAGCGACTATCGCCTGATGAACTTCAACACGTCGCTGCTCAAGACCAAGACGACCACTAACACGCAGGGCGTCCAGGCCTTTACGGCCAAGAAGGGTCGCTCGGTCACCACCGTCGGCACGACCGAGGAGATTCTTGGCGCCGGCGTCTCGGCCGAAAAGTTCACCGCACAGAGCCTACCCTCCGCCGGTGCCCTCATGAAAGAAAACGACATGCCGAGTTTGTTTGACTAGGACGACAGCAGTAGAGCTGGTCCAAGCCACAAACCTACGGGGCCCGGAGCGCAGTAAAAACTGAGTTCCGGGCCCCGCCATTAGACATGCAAGGCAAAGACGACAATGTCAGCAACTACGTATGGCGATCAGCAATCCTTTGGTAACCATCAATCAAGACCGCGCCATTGCTACATAAATCATATGCACCACACCGGGACCGCCTGGACATCCTTGGTAATGAGGTATGGTTCCGGAGCTTGGCAGACAACGTGTCCAAAGCCAATCTCATAGCCAGAAAGGCCTTCAAGACAGGTAAAGTTCTTCACCGCGTCTCTACCCACCGTAGCAGACATCTTTACCTCGACGGGATGTAAGATACGACCCTCTTGGATGAGCAAATCGATTTCGCGCTTCTTTTGATCCCGGTAGAACCATACATCACGAAGGCTCTTCCCCGCATTCATAAAGCTCTTCAAAATTTCCGAGACAACGAACGTCTCAAATATATGCCCCGCCGCGGCCCCGTTGCGCAATTGCTCCGGCGTTATCCATCTCGTAAGATGACAAACAAGGCCCGTGTCCATGAAGAATATCTTTGGGGTCTTGGTCAGACGCTTATCGACATTAGGCCAAAAGGGCTCGACAATCCGAACGATGTTCGACGCCTGCAAAACCGAGAGCCAAGCCTTTACCGTCTTACGGTCGACATCAACGGTGTTTCCAATATCGGTGGCATTCAACAGTTGCCCCGTTCTCGCTGCGCACGCGACCATAAAGCTGTAGAACTTCGCCTCATCCTTCACGTTTACAAGATCGCGAACATCGCGTTCGAGATATGCGGCAACGTAGTCGGAATAATAGGAGTCCCAATCGATATTCTGGTCTTGCAGTTCGGGCATCGAACCCCTATGGATGATGTTCCAAATATTTCCCGAAGACATCTTAGATGCTAAGGAAATCCTTTTGGGGATATACGGACGAGGACTCTGGGAACCGCCAACGAGCTCTCGCAAACTTAGAGAGGGCATCTCCAAGATTCTGATCCTCCCCGCTAAAGATTCGCTCACCCCTTTCATGAGGTGATATGTCTGGGATCCCGTGAGGACGATTCGACCCTTCTCCTCTGATTGATCAACAACCCACTTCACCGGAGAAAAAAGCTCAGGCACGCGCTGAATCTCATCGATGATGATCGGCAGATCATGAGACTCGAAAAACAGGGCGGCATCCTCTTTTGCAAGAAGATAATCCCGCGGGTTCTCCATCGAAACATAGTCGAATCGGTCGCCCAGATGTTGCTTGAGAACCGTCGTCTTCCCAACTTGGCGCGCCCCGGTCACCAGGACAACTTTTCCCTGCCCCAGCATCGAATCTATCGTCTGTTCAATTTCGCGCTCGATGTACATAGAATCGCCTCCTGTTCGGAGTTCATTATCTCGCACAAACCTAAATCGGTCAAAATCGGGAATAGAACTCCCGATTTTCACCCTCAGTCTTCTGTTCGATTCCGGCCCCAGCAGGGTCTCGAAAATAGCCAATCGCATGGGCGTCGCCAGCAACTACGCAAGCCAGTACAAACGCCGCCTCCTCGAGGACGGCGTTATCGGGGAGCGCAGACGCGGCCTCGTCGGCTTTGACATCCCCGCTTTCAGGGAGTTCTTGAGCCAGGAAGCGTTTTAGCACGTCGGAATTGTCCGCTGGAGCATCGTTGCATGGCAATCAGCAATCCTCTTGGTAAGGGCAGCAAGCATTTCCGCTCGTGCTGATTGCCATGCGTTCTTCTTGTACTTAGGCGAGCTTGTGAGCGAGCTCTCGCACCTCTTCCAACTTGGGCGACGATACCATGCTGTCGCGCTCGGTCATACCGCTGATGGTGACAATGCCCTGGTCCTCCCACTTGCAGTAGGCGCAGGCTGACTTGTACATAGCGATCGCCGCATCATAGACGCCCTCACTGTGGCTATCGAGCAAAAGGGCCGTCTTGGTGAACGGGAAGCCCGTAGCACCAAAGGCGTACAGGCGGTCGATAGCGGCCTTCTCCTGCGCGGTGATATCAAACCAGTAGATAGGCGAAGCGAAGACAACCATGTCGGCGTCTTTCAGCGACTCGATCACGTCGGCCATGTCGTCCTTCTGCACGCAGGTGCCCTCATGGGTAAAGCAGTACTGGCATCCCAAGCAGCCGGCGATCTTTTTGCCTGCAACGCGGATGACCTCGACCGTATGGCCGACCTCGCGCGCGGTCTCGGCAAACGCCTCGACCATGGTGTCGGTATTGGCGCCCTTGCGCGGGCTACCACTCAATACAACGATATTCATAGAAATCTCCCTCCTTCATGCCGCAGACGCGCGGCACACATTTCGTTGTAACCAAAACGGATGGAGTTATTTCAATCGCCCGCAGATCACGCCTTTCGTTCGTGTTCACATTCCCGGTTTCGAAACTCGAATATTTCTAAAGTTTCGAAACCGGGAAGGCAATATGTTCAAGGATGCATCGAGAGGCGAATCCCGATCCCGCCATGTCGGCAGCGGTGAAGGGCGCGTCCGCGCGTGCTACGATGCGGGCACCAGAGATGAAAACACAGTCCCCGTCGGGTAGTCGTGGGCGTGCGGATGTCCGCATCAGTAACCTGCCTCCTTGGTTGTCCCTTCTCTGCATGGTCATCTACATAAAGGAGGAACCAGCCATGCAGATCAGCGTGTCGTCCACCCTGACCGTATATCACGACGGCCAATTCTGGGTCGGGCTGGCGGAGCATGTCGAGGACGGAAGGTACGGCGTCGCCCGCATTGTCTTCGGCACGGAGCCGTCCGATGAGGAGATCTTGCAGCTCGTCGTCGGCAAATGGGAGAAGCTCGCGTTCTTCGGTGACGATCCGACCGAGGCGAGCAAGCCCGCGAAGAACCCCAAGCGGCGCGCTTCGAGCAGCGAAAACTGAAGCGCAAACAGAAGCATCGCGGTCATTGATACCGCCATCGACCCATATATAGCAGCAGGCGCAGCTTCGATTGAAACTACGCCTGCCACCTTCCCACGCCAAAGGTATGCAGACATCTTCGATATTCTCGCTCGTTATGGCGAAAATCACGTCTCCAGGGTTTGCCTTTTTCGATTTAGCGTATTGCTCTTCAGATCATCGTGGTGTGCTCGTAGCCGCGCTCCACGAGGAGCCGCTCGGCAACGTCGAGAATCTTCTCGACCGTCTCCTCCGGGCACTTATTGCGTGCCACGGGCACCTTCGTCCTTGTTATCGCGATAAACATACCATGAGTGGCGTACGGGTCGAGAAGGGCTGGCGCCAAAAGAGCCCAACGGCCGTTACAGCTTCGTTAGAAACACGCCCCACCATAGATGGTGAACCCGAAAGGCAAGGCGCGCGGGCACGGCGACTCGGCCCGCGCGCCCGGAAGAGAAAGGACGAACCCATGGGTTACATGCTCGAGACGCGCGGGCTCACCAAGCGCTTCGGCCGCGGCGACCAGGCGCAGGACGCCGTGGCCGACGTGAGCCTTCATATCCGCGAGGGCGAGGTGTACGGGCTGCTCGGCCCCAACGGCGCCGGCAAGTCGACAACGCTCAAGATGATCTGCGGGATGCTGCGGCCGACGGCCGGGGAGATCCTCTTTGCCGGGCACGCCTGGCGCCGCGAGGACCTCTATGCAATCGGCAGCCTCATCGAGGAGGCGCCGCTCTACCCCAACCTCACCGCGCGCGAGAACCTGCGCGTGCGCACCACGCTGCTGGGCCTTCCCGAGAGCCGCGTAGATGAGGTACTCGCCGCCGTGGACCTCGCGGACACCGGGAAGAAGCGCGCCGGGCGCTTCTCGATGGGCATGCGGCAGCGCCTGGGGCTCGCGCTGGCGCTGATCGCCCGGCCACGCCTGCTCGTGCTCGACGAGCCCACCAACGGCCTCGACCCCATCGGCATCGAGGAGCTGCGCGACCAGATCCGCGGCTTCGCGGCGGCAGGCACGACGGTGATCGTCTCGAGCCACATCCTCTCCGAGGTGCAGCAGATGGCGGACACCATCGGCATCATCTACGGGGGGCGCCTCGCCTACGAGGATGCGCTTCGGCCCGGGCAGGACCTCGAGGAACTCTTCATGAGCGTCTGCCGGGAAGGGCGACGAGCACGCGGGGAGGTGGCGGCATGACGGGCGAGAAAGGCGGCCTGCTCGCGGGCCTGCGCGCCGAGGCCCTGAAGTCGCGCCACGCGGCACCGGTTCGCCTGGCCATGCTCATGGCGCTGCCGATGCCGCTGCTCGGCGCGATGCCCTACCGGGGCGTGCAGATCTTCAGCGCGTGGAACTACTGGTACGCGCTCTTCCTGCCCGTGTCTCTCTCGCTCGTGGTGGCGTGCGTCGCGCGGGCGGACGCGCGCACGCGGATGCGGGGGCTTCTGGGCCTGGGCTTCCCGCTCGGGCGCGCCTGGTGGGCCAAGGCGCTCTGGTGCCTCGCGCTCTGCGCGCTCTCGAACCTCGTGGTCTTCGACATCTACCTCGCGGGATCGGCGTTCTCCTCGCAGGGCCTCACGGCCGCGGGCACGCTCACGATGCTCCTCTGCGCGCTCGCCAACACGGTGACCGCGGCGTGGATGATCCCCGCAGGGCTCTTCCTCACGGCGCGGCTCGGCATGCTCGCGGGCATCTTCTGCCCGCTCGCCGCGCAGCTCGTGGGTGGGTTCGCCTGGTCGCTGGTGCCGCTGCCGCAGCTCTTTCCGCCGTCGGCGAGCATGGTCATCCCCACGAGCTTCATCCCCGTGCTGCCGAGCGGCGAGCCGCTCGCGGCGGACATGGCGCTCGGCGGGGCGCTCGCGGCGGACGGCATGCT
>CAJMST010000007.1 GCA_905216145.1 uncultured bacterium
GAGAGAACGCTCCCGCAAACTGCCTCTTGACAACTTATAGGAGCGTCGGTTTTGTTTTCGCACTTTTCAGCATGGTCTGGGCTCTCCGCGTTAACGTAGTAGATGGGCCCCTTTTGTGGCAAGGGGCCGACCTGCGGCTCAGGGTAGCCAAAAAAGCCACGTCCCAAAAAGACTGTTGGAAGTTGCGGTGGAATAGTTCCTGTTTTTGCTGCTGAAGGCCTTGAACAGGAACTATTCCACCGCAACTTATGAGGGGGCGGGGGATGCGATAGTATTGCATGGTGGTATTCGATCAACCGAGGCTTCATCCGAGGGCTTTATGGAACAGCACCAGCATTATCAGAGCCTGCAAGACCAGGCGTACAACGCATTGCGCTCCAAGATCATCTATGCCGAGCTCAAACCCGGCACGCGCCTTTCGGCGATTGGTCTGGAAAAGGAGACGGGAATCGGGCGCACGCCCATTCGCGAGTCCTTTGTGCGCCTGCGCGAGCAGGAGTTGGTGGAAACGCGTCCCAAAAGCGGCACCTACGTCTCTAAGATCAGCATGGAGCATGCCGAGAACGCTTGCTTTTTGCGCGAGAAACTCGAGAGAAGCGTGCTTATTAAATGCTGTTCGGTCGCCACGCCCGAGCAAAAGCAGCGGCTTGAGCAGATTCTTGCCGAGTCCGAATCGCTCGATCATCGCGAAACGCGTCGCTTTTTCGACCTGGATAACCTGTTCCATGAGACATGTTTTGAAATTGCCGGCCGCCATATGTTGTGGGATTGGATGAAGAGCGTCAATACACATTTTGAGCGGTACAACTGGTTGCGTATGGTGTCGCAGGATCTGGATTGGGAGCCGATTCGTCGGCAGCATCGCCGGATTCTCGAGGCCATTAAGAGGGGCGATACCGACACGGCGAGCTATCTGGCCGAGACGCACTTGCACCTGATGCCCGAGGAGCAGGGCCCGGTTATCGCCCTGCATCCCGACTATTTTGAGCTGTCGAAAGACTCGTCTATCTAGCCCATCGTCGCATATGCTCGAAACGCAAAAACGACGCTGCTCACCTACAGCGTTTTGCAACCGAGATTTTCAAAAAAATGCCTAAAATGGCTCAGACTGCTGACAATTGGGAAACGGGGTGCGCTATGGCGCAGATGAGGATTAAGGACATTGCCGCCGAGGCGGGCGTGAGTCCGGCCACGGTCTCGCGCTATCTCAACAACCGCCCCGGGCAGATGACCGAGGAAACCCGTGCTCGCATTGCCGAGGTCATCGAGCGCACCGGCTATCGCCCGCGTGCCGCCGCGCGCAATCTGCGCAGCTCGCGTACCAACCTCATCGGCGTGATCCTGGCCGACATCGCCAACCCGTTCTCCAGCGCCATGCTCGAGGGCCTTTCCGCTAGCGCCGCCGCGCGCGGCTGCTCGCTTATGACGGCCATTAGCGGCAACGATCCCGCTAAGGAAGCAGAGTCGCTCACCAGACTTATCGATGCCGGCGCGGACGGCCTGGTCGTCAACACCTGTGGAGGCAACGACGAGGCAATCGCCGCGGCAGCGGGGCGCCTGCCCGTTGTGCTGCTCGACCGCGATGTTGCCGACGGCGGCATCGATTTGGTGACATCTAACAACCGTGAGCTGGTCACCGGCTTGGTAGACGCCTTGGTCGCCGCTAGCAGCGAGCGCCTGTGCCTGCTCACCGAGGCAAGCGACGACAGCCCCGTCCGTCGCGAGCGCGCCAAGGCCTTTACTGACGAGCTTTCGCACCGCGGCCTTGCGGGCGAGGTCGTCACCCTGGCCGACGGGGGCGCCACGGGCGTCGGTCGCTTGGACGAGACCATCCGCGACTATGCCGGCAAAAAGCTCGGCCTCATTGCCGTCAACGGCCTGGTTTTCCTGCGTCTGACCGAGGCCCTGGCGCAGCTTGGTCCCTCGCTGCCGGCGGGGCTTAAGATCGCGACGTTTGACGACTACCCCTGGAACCATGTGCTCTTTGGCGGCGTCACCACGGCCGCGCAAGACACCCTTACCATTGCCGAGTGCGTAGTCGAGCGCCTGTCTGAGCGCATCGACGTCGTTACCACCACCGTGGGCGAGGCCGCAAAGCTGGCGCCCAAACGCATCGAGATCCCCGGCCACATCGAGCACCGCGCATCGACCTCGCGCTAGCCGCTCGTTCGCAACGGCCTGTTCGCACACGTTTTTTGAGCGCTTGATACGCTTTAACCCTGCGGAAACATTTTTCTGCGATAGTATCTGCGATATAGACCAGTCGAAACCCGCCCGAAAGAAAGGGGAGCGACATGAACCAGCAGAACATCGATTACGTACTCCGCTCCGTAGAGCAGCGTGACATCCGCTTTGTGCGTCTGTGGTTTGTCGACATTCTCGGCCGCCTCAAGAACTTTGCCATTAGCCCCGAGGACCTCGAGGTCGCTTTTGAGGAGGGTATCGGCTTTGACGGCTCCGCCATCGAGGGCTTTGCTACGCCCGAGGAAGCCGACATGCTGGCGTTTCCCGATGCTTCGACCTTCCAGATCCTGCCGTGGCGCCCGAGCCACAACGGCGTCGCCCGCGTGTTCTGTGACGTGTGCACTCCCGATTGCAAGCCCTTTGCCGGCGATCCGCGCGATGCCCTGCGCCGCATGTTCCACAAGGCCGAGAAGGCCGGCTATCTGCTTAACGTTGGTGCCGAGCTGGAGTATTACTATTTCCCCGACGAGCACACGCCCGAGCCGCTCGACAACGTGGGCTACTTCGATCTTTCGGTGAGCGACGCCGCCCGCGACCTGCGTCGTAACACGGTCCTCACGCTCGAGAAGATGTCCGTGCCCGTGGAGTACACCTTCCACGCCGCCGGCCGCTCGCAGCACGGCATGAGCCTGCGCCACGCCGAGGCCCTGAGCATGTCCGACGCCATCACCACGGCCAAGCTCATCATTAAGCAGCAGGCCTACGAGAGCGGTTGCCACGCCTCCTTTATGCCCAAGCCGTTGGCGGGCGAGGACGGCAGCGCCATGTTTTTGCATCAGTCGCTGTTCGACCACGACGGCAACAACGTCTTTTGGGGCGAGGACGACGAGAAGTACCACCTCTCCGATATCGCCAAGCACTACATGGCCGGCATCTTGGCGCACGCGCGCGAGATCAGCGCCATCACCAACCCCACGGTCAACTCGTACAAGCGCATCACCACGGGCGGCGACTCCGTGCCGCAGTACGCCACGTGGGGCCTGCGCAACCGCGCGAGCATGGTCCGCATTCCGGTCTACAAGCCCGGCAAGCAGCTGTCCACGCGCATCGAGCTGCGCAGCCCCGATCCCATGGCCAATCCGTACCTGGTCAACGCCGTCACGCTGGCGGCTGGTCTGGACGGCATCGAGCGCAAGCTGGAGCTCCCGCCCGAGGCAACGGCCGAGACGCTCAAGCTTACCGACCGCCAGATGCTCGAGGCCGGCTACACGCCGCTGCCGCGCTCGCTCAAAGAGGCGCTCGACGTCTTTGAGGACTCGCAGTTTATGAAGGATGCCCTCGGCGAGCACATCCACAGCTTCTTCCTCAAAAAGAAGCGCAACGAGTGGCATAAGTTTGAGTCCACGATCACCGAGTGGGAGATCAAGCACTACCTGGCGAACTCCTAATCGCGCTGGCTTGTTCCAGTACGATTGAGCTCATTTCTTTGGAGGCCGATATGTCCGATAAGAGTGCCCTGTTCATGGCGCGCACGACGCGCTTCCACGAGTTTGCCCGCAGCTTGACGACTACCCTGGGTGTCGAGGTGAGCCTGGCCACCCCCGATTCGCCGACTGCGGCGCACGACTTTGACCTGCTGATCCTCGACTCCGACGGCATCCGCAGCGACCGCATCGATCAGATCGCCAAGTGGCTCGACGATCGCGGCGGCGTCCCCATGTTGGTGATCGTCGACGACGAGGCGCTTGGCACGCTGCGTCTGCCGAGCCATGCGCACGCCGACTTTGTGTGCCCCACGGCGACGCCCAACGAGCTCAAGGCTCGTGCGCAGCGCCTGATGGGCGAGGAGGAGACCGTCACCGCCGACGATGTACTCAACATCGACAACCTCGAGATAAACCTGGCCACTTACCAGGTGACGCTCGACGACGAGCCCATCGACCTGACGCTGATGGAGTACTCGCTGCTGAGCTTTTTGGCGACGCACCCCAACCGCGCGTACAGCCGCGAGGTGCTGCTGCACCGCGTGTGGGGCTTTGAGTACTGCGGCGGCACGCGTACCGTCGACGTGCATATCCGTCGTATCCGCTCCAAGGTGGGCCCGCAGATCGCGGCGCACATCACCACCGTCCGCGGCGTGGGCTATCTGTTTAAGGACTAGATTTCCACCACAAAGGGGACAGGCACCTTTGTGGTGGTTTTGCCGCAGGTGCCGGCCAGAACTTAAGCCTTCCTAAAAGATTGCGTTCTCATACACTTGCGCCCGCATATTGGGGTACAACTCAACGTGAACAATGATGGCCCGCCACATGTTTGGCGGGCCTTTGGTTATTTGACGAAAGGATCGCAGCTATGAGCGACAACGATTCCCAGCGTCCCCAGGACGCGGGCAACGCCGGCGAGACTCAGCAACAGCCGCGCGTGCAGGTAGAGTCGACGCCTGCCGATGGCAACAACATTCCCTACGTGCAGGCCTACGACACGCAGACCGGCAAGCCGCTGGGCGGCCAGCAGGTTGTAAACAAGCACACGGTGGTCAAGACCAAGACCAAAAAGCTGCCGATCTTTATTACGGCGCTTGCCGGCTGCGCCTGTGGTGCTCTGCTGGTCATAGCGCTCATCATGAGTGGCACGCTCGATATCGGTGGCGGCAAGAATGCCGTGACGGCGGGCGCTTCGGGCTCGTCGACGCAAAAGATCACCATCGACTCCGAGGACACCACGCTGGCGGAGGCCGTCTCCGCCAAGGCCCTGCCCTCCGTAGTTTCCATTACTGCCACGTCGAGCGGCAGCCAGAATGGCTCGCTTTCGCAGTCTGCCGACGATTCGAATAACTCGGGCAGTGTCGGTTCGGGCGTGGTGCTCGATACCGAGGGCCATATCCTCACCAACAACCACGTGGTCGATGGTTACGACCAGTACGTGGTGACCATGGACGACGGCACCACCTATGAGGCCGAGTTCGTGGGCAACGATGCCTCGAGCGACCTCGCCGTCATCAAGCTCAAGGACGCCGATGCTTCCAAGCTCACGCCGATTGAGATCGGTGATTCCTCCAAGCTCAACGTGGGCGAGTGGGTTATGGCCATCGGTTCGCCGTTCGGCAACGAGCAGTCTGTCTCCACGGGAATCGTGTCGGCGCTGTATCGCTCCACGGCCATGAGCTCTACCAACGGTAACACCATCTATGCCAACATGATCCAGACCGATGCCGCCATCAACCCGGGCAACTCCGGCGGCGCGCTCGTCAACGACAACGGCGAGCTCGTGGGTATCAACTCACTCATCGAGAGCTATTCGGGCTCCAGCTCGGGCGTGGGCTTTGCCATTCCCGTTAACTACGCCAAGAACATTGCCGACCAGATTATCGACGGCAAGATGCCGGTGCATCCGTACATGGGCGCTACGCTTTCGAGCGTCAACGCGCTCAACGCCCGTACTAACAAGCTGAGCACCGATAGCGGCGCGTATGTGGCAAGTGTCGTCGAGGACGGTCCTGCCGCCAAGGCCGGCATTCATGAGGGCGACGTCATCACCAAGCTGGGCGACGACGAGATCACGAGCGCCGATGGCCTGATCATCGCGCTGCGCAGCCACGAGGTGGGTGAGAAGGTCGAGATCACGCTCATGCGCGGCAAGGAAGAGAAGAAGGTCACCGTCGAGCTGGGCTCCGATGAGGAGCTGCAGAACCAGCAGCAGGACGACAGTTCGACCGACACCGGCAACGGCGGCATTACCGACGAGCAGCTGCGCCAGTATCTGGAGGAGCTGCTGGGCCAGCAGGGCCAGGGTCAAGGTTACGGCCAGGGGTTCTAGCGAGCCGTTTCGCACATACCAATGCCAGAGGGGTTGTCCCATCAACGCGGGACAGCCCCTCTTTTCTTATTGATCCGTTGGGGACGGAGGAAAACGGATCATTTAGAAATGGCAAGGGCATAGTTTGATCGCGCGATCCACCCCGGTCTGGCCGCTGCCGATTCGGTGCGGTTCGAAAGGGTTATTCGGCCCCGTTGCGACCGGTGGTACTCTTGTATCCGTTTGAAATCGAGCGAAGGAGTGCCGCTATGGAGCAATCGAGCCTGTTTGGTGACGGCGTGGACATCGATACCGAAACGCCCGCGACCGCGGAAGCCACCGCACCGACCGACGCCCGTGCCCAGGCGGCAGCGCGCGCGGCCGAACTGCGCCACGAGCTCGACTACCACGCCTATCGCTACTACATGCTCGATGCGCCCGAGATCACGGACGCCGCCTTCGACAAAATGCTCGTTGAACTGCAGGAAATCGAGGCCACCTACCCCGACCTGGTGACGCCCGACAGCTATACCCAGCGCGTGGGCGGCTACGTGAGCGAGCAGTTTACGCCGGTCACGCATATGGCGCGCATGTATTCCATGGACGATGCCATGGACCTGGACGAACTCGACGCGTGGCTCCAGCGCGCCGAGGATGCACTCGGTGCCGGCAGCGTCACCTATACCTGCGAGCTCAAGATTGACGGCCTGGGCGTGGCGCTTACCTACCAAAACGGCACCTTCGTGCGCGCCGCCACACGTGGCGATGGCACCACGGGCGAGGACGTGTCGCTCAACGTGCGCACCATCAAGGATGTGCCCATGCACCTTTCCGAGCCGGCGCTCGCCCACATGGGCGCCGACCGCGAGCGCACCATCGAGGTGCGCGGCGAGGTCTACATGCCCAAGGGCAGCTTTGTGCGCCTGAACGACGAGGCCGATGCCGAGGGCCGCGACCCCTTCGCCAACCCGCGCAACGCCGCCGCCGGCAGCCTGCGCCAAAAGGACCCCAAGGTCACGGCGCGCCGCGATCTTGCTACCTTTATCTATGCCATCGCCGATACCGATCCGCTGCACGTCCACAGCCAGCGCGAGTTCCTCGATTGGTTGCGCAGCGCCGGCTTTAGCGTCAACCCCAACGTGGCACGCTGCGCCACACCCGCCGAGGTCCACGAGTTCTGTGCCCAGGCGCTTGAGCACCGCGGTGACCTGGACTACGACATCGACGGCGTGGTCGTAAAGGTCGATAGCTTCCAGCAGCAGCTTGACCTGGGCTTTACCGCCCGCGCGCCGCGCTGGGCCATTGCCTTTAAGTTCCCGCCCGAGGAAAAGCAGACCGTTCTGCGCGAAATTCGCATCCAGGTGGGCCGCACCGGTGTGCTCACGCCGGTCGCCGAGTTCGACCCGGTGACGGTCGCCGGCTCCACCATCGCTCGCGCCACGCTGCACAACATCGACGAGATCCATCGCAAAAACGTGCGCGAGGGCGACACCATCATCGTGCACAAGGCAGGCGACGTGATTCCCGAGGTCGTGGGCCCGGTGCTCGATAAGCGCCCGTTCGATTCGGTTGACTGGCACATGCCCGAGGTCTGCCCCGTGTGCGGTAGCCCCGTGGTTCACGAGGACGGCGAGGTCGCTTACCGCTGCGTCTCCATCGACTGTCCCGCGCAGCTCAAGGAGCGCCTGCTCCACTGGGTGAGCCGCGGCTGCATGGACGTCGACGGCCTGGGCGACGAGATCGTCGACAAGATGATCGCCGCCGGCCTGATTCACGACGTCGCGGACTTCTACCAACTCACGGTCGACGACATCGCCGGCTTGGACACGGGGCGCGTGTACGCCATCACTCAAAAAGGTCATAAAAAAGGAGACATTCAATACGATAAAAACGGTTCTCCAAGGCTAGAGAAAGACGGAAGCTATAAACGCTATAAAACTGAACAGGTTGCCTGCACTGCTGGCGACCCTATTTTGGTCGGCAATAAGATTGCCAGTAAGGTAATTAGCGAGCTTAATAAATCGAAGACGTTGCCTCTGTCTCGCGTGCTATTTGCATTGGGAATCAGACTTGTTGGCAAAAGTGTCGCCGAGTTGCTCGCGCGCCGGTATTTGACCATCGATGCGCTTATTCTCGCGACTGATGAGGATATGGCAAATATTGAAGGCGTTGGCCCGGAGATTGCAAGGAGCGTCCGCGGATTCTTGTCAGTTAAGGACAATCTTGATGTGCTCGAGAGGTTACGTTTATGCGGCTTTTCGCTTGAGGAAAATTTAATGAGTGAAATGCAGTCTAAGTCGGGACAAATGGGCATATCCAGTGAACTTGCCTCCTCGCAGCCGTTGAAGGATATGACCTTTGTCCTAACGGGGGCCCTTGAGAAGCGTTCTCGTTCCGAGGCTGGGGATGCGCTGAAACTTTTGGGGGCCAAGGTGACGGGGTCGGTTTCGAAGAAAACCTCCTATGTAGTTGCGGGGGCGAATGCAGGCTCAAAGCTCACTAAGGCCCAAGCACTTGGTGTGCCTGTATTGGACGAAGATCAACTTGAGGAAATAATCGAAACAGGCGAAGTGCCTGCGATATAGGGAGGCTGTCATGGCGGCAGACGTGCTGTTTTTGGATGTCGAAACTCCAAATGGACACAATGATCGAATTAGCTCAATTGGGTTGATTCGATGTGACTGCAACGGTACCGTCCTTGCAGAGGACTCCTATTTGGTTGATCCTGAGGAGCCGTTTTCAGAAATTAACATGAGGCTAACGGGCATTTCCCATGCCGATGTTGTCGGTGCTCCTACATTTCCGCAAATATGGTCACGCTCATTGAAAAGCCTGTTTGACGGAGCCGCTCTGGTTGCCCACAACGCTTCATTTGACTTGGCGGTTCTGTGGAAGCTGTTTGATGCCTATGAGCTTGACAGACCCAAGTGGAATTACGCCTGCACTAAAGAGCTTGCCAAGCAGTGGCATCCAGAATACCCAGACTATAAGCTTCCAACGGTTTGCCGATGCTTAAATCTTGAGATGGGGAGCCATCATCGAGCCTTGGACGATGCGGATGCTTGCAGGCGCATTTTCCATTCACTGATTATGGAAGACGAGGGGCATGTCCCCATGTTTGCACCGTATAGCCTTGGTACCGGTTGCGGACGACGCTCAAATGAAGGGGCTCCCCGCGGTTCGGCGCAGAGAGCGAAGTCGGAAAAGACTGCCGATTACTGCGATTTTCTAAATTTGTGCGAAATGATTGTCGCCAATGACAGGGTTGATGCCTTGGAGGCAATGTCGGCACTGTCGTATGTCGAAGAGCACGATAAGTTGCAAGGTGACCCTTTGCTCGACAAGGTTTGTTCGCTTCTAGCCGCCGCTTTGGCGGATGGTGACATAGATGAGCATGAATCCGATCAATTGGTTGGTTTGTTACAGGGGATAATTAATCCCTGCTCTGACGGCGTGTCGCATCGACAGGTTCAAATTGAAGGAAAGAAATTCTGCCTTTCCGGTACTTTCTATCACGGTTCAAAAGAGTGTATTAAGCAGTTTATTTTGCAGAACGGTGGTCAGGTACTGAGTGGCGTATCAAAGAAATGTGACTACGTAGTTGTTGGTGATGAAGGCAGCGATGCTTGGACTACAAAAAACTACGGAAGTAAGGTAAAGAAGGCCCTGGAGCTTCAGTCCAAGGGCGATGACATCCAGATTGTCAGTGAAGATGCTTTGGGGCTATAGCGGGGTCGTTTTGGTGTAACATAATTGTGTACACAATTATGTTAGGAGTGTGCCATGCCCGTTTGCGTTCCAATTAAAGATATGCGGGACACCGCAAAGTTCTCGGAGCTCGTTGAAACTACTACGGGTCCAGTGACTGTTACAAAAAACGGCTATAGCAAATTTGTTGTACTTCGATCTGAAGACTACGACCTCATGGTTCAGGAACAAGCTAAGGCTCGCCTGATGGCTCGCATAGCTGTTGCCGAGCGGGAGCGTGCTGCCGGCACGGCGCGTGATGCCTTTGAGGCTCTCGATGACCTTGAGGCAAAATATGGCCTATAACGTCAAGATTCTGCCTACAGCGGAACAAGAGGTTGACGATATCGTTGATTATCTATTGGGGCATGGTGTTTTTACTGCCCGGCGCTTTCTGGATAAATACCGTAGTCAGCTTCAGCTTCTTCAAAGTGGCGTAGTTGACTACGGCTTATCGAAATTACCTGAGCTTGCAGTGCTCGGTTACCATGCTTGCCTCGTTAATTCTTATGTAATGCTTTATTACTACGATAACGAGGATGTTGTGATTGCCCATGTTTTTCACCAAAGCCAA
Organism: uncultured bacterium; assembly: GCA_905216145.1. Taxonomy (GTDB): domain Bacteria; phylum Actinomycetota; class Coriobacteriia; order Coriobacteriales; family Coriobacteriaceae; genus Collinsella. The sequence continues at coordinate 10,301 of CAJMST010000007.1, forward strand.
GATTATGCCGCATTGGTGATGTCTAGAAATCGATTCGAGTTGCTGGATAGCGATTAATAAGAACCGCCCGGAGAGCATAACGCTTTCCGGGCGGTTCTTACTTTGCAGGGGCAACCGGCACCGTGATCTGCGTCACGTAGGTCGCCGGATCGTCGCTGATGATGTCGTCGATGAGGGCGATCTCGCGCGAGGGACCGGTGGGTGTCAGGTCGTGCTCGCGCATATAGCCGAGCAACTGCTCGTAACGTGAAGCCGCTTGCCCATGCGTGCCGCGGAAGCTTACGGTCAGGCAGCGTGCGGCGGGCCGAACCTCGACATCCCCTAGGTAGTCATCCGTGTCATCCAGCAGCAAAAAGACCTCGTCGTAGCCATCAAAGTCGCCGGCGGCAAGGCGTTCGGGCGCGATCCCGACGCCCAGGTTGCCCAGAAAAACAAACGTCTCGTGCTGGCCTTTCTGCAGCTGACGAATCTGCCACTCCAGCGCATAGGCGTCGGTAGGGTTGACGCGTTCGCGCAATACGGCGCAGCGAAGCTCGGGCGCATCGATTGCGCAAATAGCATCGAGCTCGGTGTTCAACGCATCGTGCAGCAGGGCAAGTCGGTTATCGATCTTGCGCGACACGCGTTCAAGCTCGCGGCGCTTGCGCTCGATGAGCTCCTGCTGCTGGGCCAGTTGCCGCTGCATGAGGTCCACATCACGTGTGGTCACAAACTCACGGATTTGTGCCAACGGCAAGTCGAGAACACGCAGGTGACTGATGGTGTTGAGGGTGGAGAGTTGCCGTGATCCGTAGTAGCGGTACCCACTCACCGGATCGATGCGCGCCGGCTCCAGCAGCCCCATCTGCTCGTAATGGCGCAGCGTGCCCACACTCAGGTTAAACAGGCGTGCCACCTCGCCAATGCGGAGCAGGCCGTCGGTATGTTCAGCGTGTGCGTCGGTCACAGGACCGCTCCTTTCGGAAAAAAGCAGGGGAGGGGCGCCAGGGATCGCGTCGTCCCGCTACGCCACGAGCTTGTCAAAAGTGCCACGGCGGTTGAGTACCGTAAACGCCACCACGCAAATGGCTGCCGAAAGAATCGACCCGCACGGCGAGGCGATGCCCATGGGGAACAGCGTGTCGGAATAGGCGTTCGACAGCAGCCACGCGCCCGGCACGCGAATGAGCGCCACGGCCAGCACGTTGTGTGCAAAGCCGATATAACTCTTGCCGTACGCGGCGAAAAAGCCGCTAAAGCAAATGTGGATGCCGGCAAAGATTGCGTCGAAAATATAGCTCCGCATATAACCGGTGCCGGCTGCGACCACCGCGGCGTCCTTGGCAAAAAAGCCGAGAAACGCTGGTGCCACCAGCCACATGAGTGTCGTGATCAGGCAGCCGTACACCACCGAGATGGTCATGGCGTCCTTGAGCACCTGACGCGCGCGGTCGCCCTTGCCCGCGCCGGCATTTTGCGCCGTGAGCGCGCTGACGGTGGCGCCCATGGAGCTCGGCACGATGAACAAAAAGCTGATCATCTTCTCGACCAGGCCCACGGCGGCGGCGTCGACCAGCCCGCGGTGGTTGGCAATAACGGTGATGAACATAAACGCCACCTGGATGCAGCCGTCTTGCACGGCCACGGGCACGCCAATCTTAAGGATGCTGCCGAGCACCTCGGGCTGCGGACGCAGATCGCTACGCTTGACGTGGATGTTTGTGCGGCGGCTTTTGAGCCACACGAGTGCGAGGGCCACACTTGCCGTCTGCGCGATCACCGTGCCAAGCGCCGCGCCCACGGGACCGAGTCCCATGTGACCAATAAACAGAAAGTCGAGCGCGATGTTGATAACGCACGCCACGCCGATCACGTACATGGGCGAGCGCGAATCGCCCAGGCCGCGAAAGATGGCCGAGAGGATGTTGTATGCAGCGATACACGGAATGCCGATAAAACAGATGCGCAGGTAGGCGGCGGTGCCCTCGACCGCTTCGGCCGGCGTGCCGATGAGTGCCACGATCTGCGGGCACAGCGCGAGCAAGAGCGCGGCCAGCACCACCGAGACACCCATAAAGAGCGTGATGGTGTTGCCGATAGCGGCCTCGGCGCGATCGAAGCGGCGCGAGCCCACGGCGTGGCCGACGATGACCGTTGTTCCCATGGCCAGGCCCACGAGCGTCACGGTAATGATGTAAAGCGTCTGCGCGCCGTTGCCCACGGCGGTGATGCCGGCGGCGCCGCTAAACTGTCCGATAAAGTACAGGTCGGCCATGCCGTAGAGCATCTGCAAAAAGTACGAAAGCATATAAGGCAGGGCGAAGACTGCGATGGTCTTGAGGACATTGCCGCGTGTGAGGTCGTGTTCCATGGGCGGGCACTTTCTGGCTTGGTTTGTTTACGTACCAGTGTAGTGAAAACCCTACAACGATTGTAGAGTCAAGGTCTATGTTGCCGGTGGGGCGAAAAATCGCGCCTTCAATCATTTCCATTTGAATACGGTCGCGCGCCGCGCGGACTTAGCGCCTGCGTCAGCCTTGTAGAAATCGATTTCGGAACACTTGACACCATCGCTCGGCGCGCAATAATACGTGCGTTTGCGAACAACGTTTGATGGGGGATGAACCTGCGTGCGCAATCTCAAAATACTGTTTTCCTACTTGGGGGCATACCGTCGCGATGCCATTCTCGGCGTGATGTTCGTCTCGGTCGAGACCGCGCTCGAGCTGTTTATCCCGGTCATCATGGCGAACATCATCGATGTGGGCGTGCCCACGGGTGACATCAACTACATGCTGCTGCAAGGCGCGTGCATGCTGGTGTGCGCCGCGTTTTCGCTGGTACTGGGCCTGGGCTACGCACGCACGTCCGCCCGCGTGGCCTCGGGCCTGGGCGCTAACCTGCGCGAGGCCGAGTATCGCAAGATCCAGACGCTCGCCTTTGGCAACCTAGATAACTACGACGCCAGCTCGCTCGTCACGCGCATGACTACCGACATCACCGTTATCCAAAACGCCATCGGCAACGGCTTCCGTCCCATGGTGCGCGGACCGGTGACGCTCATCGTCGGTTTGGTTTATGCCCTGGTGCTGTCGCGCCCACTTGCCACGGTCTTTGCGATCATTCTGCCCGTTCTGGCGATCGTGCTGGGCGTCATCACCTGCCGCGTGAGCCCGCTCTACCGCCAGCTGCAAACCTCGATGGACCACCTCAACGGCGTGGTACAGGAAGACCTCACCGCCGTGCGCGCCGTCAAGGCGTATGTGCGCGCCGAGCACGAGGAGGCCAAGTTCGACACCGTCAATACCGAGCTCGCGCATACGGCGACGAAGACCTTCGGCAACGCCGTGCTCAACCTGCCGGTGTTTCAGCTGTCGATGTACGTGGCCGCCATCTCGATCCTGTGGATCGGCGGGCGCATGATTATTGCCGGCGAGCTGGGCGTGGGCTCGCTCACGGGCTTTATGAGCTACGTGCTGCTGATCATGAACTCGCTCATGATGATCTCCAACGTGTTTTTGCTGCTTACGCGTGCGCTTGCCAGCGTGGAGCGCATCTCGCGGGTGATCGACGAGCAATCGCTCATCCAGGCACCCGCGGCAGACGCAGCCGTGCGCGAGGTCGCCGACGGTAGCATTGAGTTCCGCGACGTGTCGTTTAAGTACCGCGCAGATGCCGCTGAGGACGTGCTCGAGCATATCGACCTTCGCATCGAGCCGGGCTCTACGGTGGGCGTGCTCGGCGGCACGGGCTCGGGCAAGAGCTCGCTCGTGCAGCTCATCGCGCGTCTGTACGACGCGACCGAGGGCGCTGTGCTCGTGGGCGGGCGCGACGTGCGCGACTACGACCTGGCCGCTCTGCGCGACGCGGTGGGCATTGTGCTGCAAAAGAACGTGCTGTTTACGGGCACGGTGCGCGAGAACCTGCAGTGGGGCGCGCCCGATGCCACCGACGAGGAGCTGCTACGTACCTGCCGTGCGGCGTGCGTGGACGAGTTCCTGGACCGCATCGGCGGGCTCGACGGCGAGTTGGGTCAGGGCGGCGCCGGTGTTTCGGGCGGGCAGAAGCAACGTCTGTGCATCGCGCGCACATTGCTCAAACATCCGCGCGTGCTTATTTTTGACGACTCGACCAGCGCGGTCGATATGGCGACCGATGCCAAGATCCGCGAGCATATCGCGCAGATTCCCGATACGACCGTGATCATCATCGCCCAGCGCATCGCGAGCGTGATGGATGCCGATCGCATCGTGGTGCTGGACGACGGCCGTGTCCATGGCGTGGGCACGCACGAGGAGCTACTGGCGGGTGACAACATCTACCAGGAGATTTACGCCTCACAGATGGAGTTCGCGGGGGATACGACCGCAGATGCCCTGGCCCGAGAAGGAGGTGAGTGCCATGCCTAAGACATCAGCTCAGGCCCGTCCGGCCAATCTGGGACAGACGCTCCACCGCCTGCTCAGCTATATGGGTCACGCCAAGTTCTCGCTGCTGGCGGTGGGCGTGCTCGCCTCCGTCGCCGCCATTGCGAGCCTTGCCGGCACCTATATGGTGCGCCCCATCGTCAACGGCCTGGCCACGGGTGGCGAGGAGCTGCTCACCAAGCAGGTTCTCTTTACGGCTGCCATCTACGCCGCGGGCGTGCTGTCGGCCTTGGGCTATTCGCAAATCATGGTGCGCGCAGCCCAGCGCGTAGTGTCAGACATTCGCCGCGACCTGTTCGCGCATATCCAGACACTGCCGCTCAGCTATTTCGATAGCACGCGCTCGGGCGACATCATGAGCTTCTTTACCAACGATGTCGACACGGTCTCCGAGGCGCTCAACAACAGCTTTGCCAACGTTATTCAGGCGACGATCCAGGTCATCGGCACTACGGCCATGCTCATTATCCTCAATTGGCAGCTCACGATTATCACGCTCGTGTGCGACGCGGCCATTGTGCTGTACGCGCGCTACTCGGGCATCCGCTCCAAGCGCTTCTTTGCCGCTCAGCAGGCGTCGCTCGGCGACTTGGACGGATACGTTGAGGAGATGGTCTCGGGCCAAAAGGTCATCAAGGTCTTTAACCACGAGCAGGCCAACGTTGCCGGTTTTGACGCGCGCAACCAGGAGCTGCGCCGCACCGGTGGCGCCGCGCAGGCCTACGCCAACTCGATGGTTCCCATGACCGTGGTGATCGGGTATGCCAACTACGCGATCGTCGCGGTGGCGGGCGGTATGCTCTGCATCAACGGCTTGGCCGACGTGGGCGCGCTCGCGAGCTACCTGGTCTTTGTGCGCCAGGCGGCAATGCCCATCAACCAGTTCACGCAGCTGGGCAACTTCCTGCTCAACGCGCTGGCCGGTGCCGAGCGCCTGTTTGCCGCGATGGACCTGCAGCCCGAGGTGGACGAGGGCTGCGTGGAGCTGGTGCAGACGGGCGAGTCCGCGTGGGCGTGGAAGATTCCCGAGGGCCGTGGCGTGGGCGCGTACGGGCATCTGCACGACGTGGCCTCAGTCGACGATGCGGGTCGTGCGGTGGCGGCCGACGGCACCGAGCTTGTCACCGGCCTGGTGCCGCTTGCCGGCGACGTGCGCTTCCATGCCGTGGACTTTTCCTACGTGCCGGGCACGCGCGTGCTCACGGACCTCAACCTGTTTGCCAAGCCGGGGCAAAAGATCGCCTTTGTGGGCTCGACGGGCGCCGGAAAGACGACCATCACCAACCTCATCAACCGCTTCTACGAGGTCGATGACGGCGAGATTACGTACGATGGCATCGACGTCAAGCACATCGCCAAGGCCAGCCTGCGCGGGTCGCTCGGCATTGTGCTGCAGGATACGCACCTGTTTAGCGGCACCATTGCGCAGAACATCCGCTTTGGCAAGCTCGACGCGACCGACGAGGAAGTGCGCGCCGCCGCCGAGGCCGCCTGTGCCGACTCGTTTATCCGCCGCCTGCCGCAAGGCTACGACACGCCGGTGACCGCGGACGGCGCCAACCTGAGCCAGGGCCAGCGTCAGCTGCTCGCCATCGCGCGCGTGGCCGTGGCCGATCCGCCGGTGCTCATTCTGGACGAGGCAACAAGCTCCATCGACACGCGCACCGAAAAGCTCATCGAGCGCGGCATGGACCGCATCATGCGCGGACGTACTACGTTTATGATCGCGCACCGCCTGTCCACCGTCCGCGACGCCGACGCGATCATGGTCCTCGAGCACGGCCGCATCATCGAACGCGGCACCCACGAGGAGCTTCTGGCCCAGCACGGCGAGTACTGGCAGTTAGCACATGGCTTGAAAGAGTTGGATTAACCCGCCGGGGCGCAGTTGAACCTGGCCCTCCGTGCCCCTCACCTCGCCTCAAACCATCACAACATTCGACGTTTTTTGCCAAAATCGGGAAAAGCATCGAATGTTGTGATGGTTTTTCTGCCACTCGACAGGGCGGAATCGCTTTCTCGCGCACGAAGGCGTGCGGACCCGTGGGCAGGGGAATAAGGTTGGTTATCCGACTTCATTGGAGGGCTCATGGACCTGCCGATCGTCCTGTCCCATAAGACTGCCTGGCTGTACCACAACGTGGCGCGCCCGTCCGAGCCGCTCTCGCGAGCAAGCAGCCTATACGATGAGGACTCGCTTGCTAACGAGGCGGAACCGGCCGCGAGCCTGCCCAAATTGGCGCTCGATGCCAAGGGGCTGAGGGCTTCAACGGCAGTTGGGATCGTTGTCGACTATCTGGTTTCTCTTGGTATTCCACGAGAAGAGCTCGATCATATCGACACGCTCGTCAACTTCGATTTTGAGCGCTCGACGCCGGCTGGATTTAGGTGCCACGTGTTTGGAGTGCCGGTACCTTCAGGCCATCTTATCGAGGTGACAGAGGGCCTTCTGGTGGTTGATGAGGCCATGTGCTTTGTCCAAGCGGGTTCGTGGATGAGCGAGCCCGAGCAGCTGGAATATGGCTACGAAATCTGTGCCCGATACCATTTGAATCATCTGTCGACAGGCGATTATATCGAGATGGGGCAGAGGTATACCGTTGCCGATTTAATTGCCTATTGCAATGAGAACCGATCTCGTCAGGGGACTATACGTGCGGCCGCCGTGCTCAAGCGCGTGCACGATGGCGCGCGGTCGCCCATGGAGACGGCCACCGCAATCATGGTCGTAGCAAAACGTTCCCAGGGAGGGCTGGGATACACCAAGGTTGAGCTCAACCATCGGGTTGATGTTCCCAGCGAGTTCAAATATCTCGCTAAGTCCGGGTATTTCGAGATCGACGTATATGCGCCTGCAAACGGTACGGGGATTGAATACAACGGTTCGGACCATCTTGATAAACAGCGCAGCGCGTCGGATGCGGAGCGTATGACCGTGCTGAGCGCGCTGGGCTTTAGGATGATCGTCCTCACCGGGACTCAGTTTGCCCACCAGCTGCAATTGCACCGGGCGATGAACGCCATCGCGCTCGCTATGGGCCTTAAGTGCGACCGAAGCGAAGCGTTCCAGAAGCGGCAGAACGACCTGCGAGAATTCGTGATTCGGCACTGGGACGGCGGCCTTTAGGGACGTTTTGGTCCCTCTACGGGGTGCCGTGGGCACGCAAACCATCACAACATTCGATGTTTTTTGCCAAAATCGGGAAAAGCATCGAATGTTGTGATGGTTTGTATGCTGAGGATGGGCTCGGGAAGCCCTTCTTGCTCGAATGACCTGTCCTGTCGTACGCGTGTCGACCCGGTTCCCGTGTGCGGTACTATATTCCCCGAAGAATAAAGACCTGCGCGAGGGGAGGGTTGCGTGGACGAGCGCGTGCAACACGACGGCTTTGGCCGCGATATCAACTACCTGCGCATTGCCGTTACCGACAAGTGCAATTTCCGCTGCATTTACTGCATGCCGGCCGATGGCGTGGCGCCCCGTGCGCACGACGAGCTACTCAGTGCCGAGGAAATCGCCCGCTTTGTGCGCTTGGTAGCGGGGGAGGGCATTCGCCGCGTGCGCCTGACGGGTGGCGAGCCGCTGGTCAGCCGCTGTATCATCCCGCTCATTCGTGACATCCGCGCAATCCCGCAGATCGAGGACATCTCGCTTACCACCAATGGCGCCCTGCTACCCAAGCTGGCGCCGCAGCTCAAAGATGCCGGGCTTAACCGCGTCAATATCTCGCTCGATACGCTCGACCCTACGCTCTTTGGAAAGATCACGCGCCTGGGTCGACTCGAGCAGACCATGGCTGGCATCGACGCGGCGCTGGCCTGGGGCTTTGAGCCCGTTAAGGTCAACTGCGTTGTTGTGCGCCGGCTCAACCAGGATGTGGCGGCCCTCGCACGGCTCACGCTCGATCGCCCCATCCACCTGCGCTTTATCGAATACATGCCTATCGGCGATGAGCACACGAGCTCGCATTGCGCTGTGGACCCGCACGCGCCCACGCTCAATCCCGAGCTGTGGGACGCGAGCGATACCGTACCGAGTGACGAACTGCGGGCGCGCATCAATGCCGGCGCCGCTGCGGTGGGCCTGGGCGAGCTTGAGCCGCTCGACATCAACGACGCTCCTGCTGGTGCCGGTCCCGCACGATACTGGCGCTTCCCGGACGCGGCGGGTACGGTCGGCTTCATTAGCGCCATGTCTAACCATTTTTGCGCGAGCTGCAACCGTTTGCGCCTGACGGCGGACGGCAGCGTGCGTCCCTGCCTGTTCAGCGATGCCGAGTATTCGGTGCGCGACGCCCTGCGCCGTGGTGATGATATGCAGGTACTTTCGATTTGGCGCGACGCCGTGTCCCACAAACCGCAGGAACACGCGATAATTGAGGGCACGCAACGATTTATGTCCCAAATCGGAGGATGATCATATGGCCAAGAGCAGGTACGCCGATGCCACCAAGGCCGCTCGCAGGGCCGCGATGTCTGCCCATAAAGCCACGGCTGCGGCGAATGCTGGCAACGCCGACGCGTCCGCGCAGCCGTCTGCCAGTGCTGCCACCGAGCCTGTCCGTGACGCCCGTCGCGACGAGCTGACGCACGTGGACGCCAAGGGCGAGGTGCGCATGGTCGACGTGTCCGACAAGGCCGAGACCCATCGCATTGCCATCGCCGAGGGCACCATCCTCATGCACCCCGAGACACAGGCCATGGTGCTGCAGGACCGCGCCAAAAAGGGCGACGTGCTTGCCTGCGCGCGCGTGGCGGGCATCATGGCCATCAAACGCACGAGCGACATCATCCCCATGTGCCATCCGTTGCTCATTACCAAGAGCAAGTGCGACATTGCGCCCATCGCTGCGGCGGGGACGCCTGTCGAGGATATGCCCGAGGGCTGGGCGCCGGCGCGCGTGGACGGGCAGGTTGGCTTTCACGTGCTGGTCACGGCCGGCGTGACGGGCAAGACGGGTATCGAGATGGAGGCGTTGACCGGCGCGAGTGCCGCGTGCCTAACGATCTACGACATGTGCAAGGCCGTCGATCGCGGCATGGAGATCGTCGACGTTCGCCTGCTGCACAAGGAGGGCGGCCGCTCGGGCGTGTGGGACCGCGCAGAGCGCCAGGCCGCTGCTACTGAGGCTGTGGCCGCTGACGGTGCCGCGCCCGCGAGCGCGTCCGTCGCCGTCGCGCCCGTAGCCCCCACGCCGGCCGTCCCCGCGATTGCGTTTATCGGCTACCAAAACTCGGGCAAGACCACGCTCGTCGAGAAGGTTATCGCCGAGCTCACCCGCCGCGGCCTGCGCGTGGGTTCGCTCAAGCATCACGGGCACCACGGCTTTGATATCGATGTGCCCGCTAAGGACACCTGGCGCCATCACCAGGCCGGATCCAAGCACGTGGGCCTCATCTGCGCCACGCGCTGGGCGGAGTACGCCGACACGCGCGAGGAGGACGAGATGCCCGCGCGCGAGCTGCTGTCGCGCTACAACGATGTCGACGTGGTGATCATCGAGGGCTACAAGACCGAGGGCTTCGACAACATCGTCGTCGCGCGCTCCGGTGTCGACCGTCTGCGCGGCAAGAGCTCGCTCGACCTGGTCGACGGTCACACGCTGGCCCTTGCCTGCAACGAGGCCCTGGCGCGCCAGGCCTTCGACGCCGGCTTTGCGACCCGAGCCATCAACATCAACGACGCCCGAGCCATCTGCGATCTCATCCAAGACCACCTTTAAGGCTTGGTGCCGGCTCGCTGCGCTGCCATGGCAGGTTTTATTTGGGCAAACGTCATTTCCACCACAAAGGGGCCAGGCGCCTTTGTGGTGGTTTTTGCTTTGGTAGATGTGTGGGACATGCCTTACAATCTACCAAATAGTTCATGACGGGCGAAAAACGGAGAGAAGGGGCTTGATGCGTCCTTAACGTTTCATGCGGATAGATTGATTTGGCAGACGGTGGCGAATGCCCGCCGTCCGCATTCGTATGAAACAAGGAGTCTCCATGCTTGCCTCTCTTTTCTCAAAGCCTCAATCATCGCTGTCCGTGCAGGCCAAGCGCCTGGTGGCGATGCGCTTTCTCATCTACACCGGTTTTCAGACCAGCTACTTTATCGGCGTCATCGGAACGCTCACCTATGCGGACGATGCTTCGGTCATTGCGACATCGCTGGCCGTTCTGTTTATGAACGTATTCGTGATCTTGGGATCCTTTGCGGGTGGCGCTGCGCTCGACGCCTGGGGCCCGTGCCGACATTTCCGGGCGAGTATCGTCGGCACGTTGGCAACTGGCGCGGCAATTCTCGCCTTTGGCAGCGCGACCGGCATCGTCCTGCTCGGCGCGGTGCTCCTGGGCTTCGTGATGGGGTTCGCCCAACCCATCGCCACATCCTATCCGGCGTATCTCACCGACGACCCCGTCGAGCTCAAAGACGTCAACTCCGCCATCGCCATGTTTTCAAACGTGAGTATCATTGTTGGCCCCACGTTGGGCGGCTTTGTCGCGGCGGCTGCGTCATCGCGCGCGGTGTTCGTGCTTATGATGATCTTTACCGTACTGGCGCTCGTCGCCGGTTGGGGCTTTAGGTCGCAAGCAGGTCGCGTCGCCGCGCGCGAAAGTACTCCCGCGGATAGCAGCACAACGACAAGTACTGCCAGTCAAAGCTCCGACTCCAGTAAATCAACCCGTGCAACCTTCGCGACCAGCATCAAGACAGTCTTTACCAACAGCGTCCTTGCCCTGCTGTTCTGCATTATTTTCCTTTCAAACTTTGGCTACGGTGCCTTCGACCCGCTGGAGTCGTTCTTCTACCGCGATGTCCTGCACGTCGGTGTTGAGTGGATGGGCTGGCTCTCGTCGGCCAGCGGTGTGGGCGCGGTGCTGGGCGCCGTCCTTGCGCTCCGCATGCCGCCGCACCTGGTCAACCTTAAAACGCTGCTCGTGGCGCTCATGTCCGTGGGTCTGGGAAGCCTGCTCTACGTGGGAACGCCGTACGTGGGCGTAGCCCTTGTCGGCCAGATTGTCCTGGGCGTGGCCTGGGGTGTCGTCAACCCGCTCCACAACACTATCGTGCAAACGACGGCTCCGCTCGAACAGCTCGGTCGCGTGAACTCGGTCATGGGTTTTGGCAACATGTTCGCCGGCGTGGCCCCGCTGGCGATTGCCCCGTGGCTGGCGGCGACGTTTGGTGTGCAGCGGACGCTCGTAGGGGCGGGCATGGTCGTGACGGCGGTTCCCGCGGCGTTGCTGCTGTTTGGACGCCGGCATTTTGATCGTGCCGCAAGGCAGTAAAAACCATCACAACATTCGATGAAAATCGCGATTTTGCCGAATAACGTCGAATGTTGTGATGGTTTGCGCCCCGGGCCAGGCCACCCTTCGGGTCCGGCCACCACAAAGGGGCCGGGCACCTTTGTGGTGGTTTTTGCTTTGACGGGCCGCGCCTGCGCCTTGGTATACCATGTACGCCGTTCACGAATACACCCCACACCGCTGCACAACCCAGAAAGGCCCCCATGGACACCACCTTCAGCCACATCAAAGCCGTGTTCTGCGATATCGACGGCACGCTGCTCACGAGCCAGCACGCGGTGTCCCCGCGCACCGTGGCGGCGATCCGCGCCCTGCGCGAGCGCGGCGTGCTCTTTGGCCTGTGCACCGGGCGCGACGCCCACGCGACCGAGGCCATGTACGAGCTCTGGGGCATCGAAGGCCTGGTAGACGTGATGGTGGGTTGCGGTGGCGCCGAGGTCATCGACCGCGCGCACGACGTCAACGAGCTGAGCTATCCGCTGCCGGGCGAGACCATCGCGCGCATCTGCAAGCACATGGCGGACCTTCCGGCAACGCCCGTCTGCCCCCGAGACGGCGTGTTCTACGTGCCCGAGAGCAACGCGTGCGTCGAGCACCTGTCGCGCGTCGACGGCGTGCCCTACCAGGTGGTCGATTTTGCCGAGTTTTTGCGCGAGCCGCAGCCCAAGGTGATGTTTACCATGGCGCCCGAGGTGATGCCGCAGGTCATCGAGCGGGCATCGACGTTTGCCGATAACACAGTTAAGGCGGCGGCTCTGCAAACCACACAGCGGCTCTACGAGTTCATGGATCCGCGCGTGTCCAAGACGCGCGGCCTTGTGCGCGTGGCGGAGCTCAACGACATGGGGCTCCAGGACATCTGCGTGTTTGGCGATGCCGATAACGACACCTGCATGGTGGCTGACGCCGGCGTGGGCGTGGCCATGGCAAACGGCAGCGACGCCACCCGTGCCGCCGCCGACTTTGTAACCGCGAGCAACGACGAAGATGGCATCGCGATCTTTATCGAGGAACATCTGCTATAGCGCCGGGGGAGAACCACCGCAAAGGGGACAGGCGCCTTTGCGGTGGCCTCAGGCGATTTGGGCGAATTGATACCTAAAATCTGCGCGAAAATTCAGATATGGTTGTCTGAACATTACGCTTCTAACTACCGATGGGTTAAAGATATTCCCATCAATTTAGTGGTCTATTCCTCCCGGTTAATGACCTACCGTTCACGGTCGATTTTCGATCGTTCACAGGACGCATGCTCTTGAGCAAAATGTTGTGCAAATAAATAAAATGCTATTAAAAAATGATAACTAGCTTAATTACCAGTAGAAATAGATATTTCATAGCGAATAAACGAAGGTAAATCCGAGCAAATGTCAAGAGAATTGAGAATTCGCTACAAAACTATCGGTATTTTTTGCCTAGATGTTCAAACAATCGTTACAATATGTACTACAAGCGTGCGTAATTACAGGTTGCGCAGATACGTTTGATAGTGAAAGAGCAAGATCGCGGTCTCTTGGGGAGGAGACATCGATGAAAGCGAATTCAGAAAAAACTAAGCAGAGTAAAAAAGCGACGCGCCGTGTACTGGCAGGCGTTTTGTGCGGAGCCTCCGTGTTGAGCCTGGTACTGTCGCTCGTCATGCCCCCGATCTCGCAGGCCATTGCCAACGATGCCCAGGCAGCTTTTACCGAGGAAACTGTGATGGGGGGGGGTTCCTCAAGTGAGTCTACTGATGTAGACAACACTGCCAACGGGGATGCCGAAAAGCAGGATAGCGTCGAGACCGACGAAAATGCCCCTGAAGTGGATTCGCTGTCTGACGACACTGAAGCAAAGGGTGCTGAACAGCCTGCCGACAATAGTGCTAACAATGAGAACGCAATCGCGCTTGCCGGTGAGATTGTTAACGGCTATACCACAATACAGGGCGATGTTACCAATACACTCCGCAGTGGTGGCAAATATTGTCTGACGGGCGACGCTTATTCGACCACGCCGATTAGGATTGAACAAGACACTACGATTGACCTTGCGGGCTATAAGCTTTATTACCCCGTTGGTGGTAACGACACGTTCATTACGGTAGCGAGCGGTGCGCTTACCGTTGAAGACTCTGTCCAAGTTAGCGATACACCTTCGGGCGCTGATAACGATCCTGGCAAGCTTGCAACTATGGCATGGACCGGTGACAACAAAGGTACTCCTCAGAGCTTAACCTATTATGAAACCACGAGCACGCCTAATGAAGATAAACGCGGCACCACCGAGACTACGACTATGCATGTCGTCAGCGGTTTCGGCGCAATCGTTGCTGCGTCCGACGGTGGTTCGGTCAAACGGGTCGTTTCTGTTGAGGCCGGCGGTACGCTTAACCTCAACGGAGGCATGGTCACGACGCCTCGCCCTCTGGTGGGTAACGATGGTCATGTTATTTTTTCTCAAGGCACTGTTAATATTTCTGGCGGTTATGTCACCAACGGTAGCGGCGGCGGCTGGGGCGGCGGCCTGTGCGTGACGGGCGCAAAGGCCGAGCTCAACATGACCAACGGCGTAATCGCGGCAAACAAGGCAGCCTCTGGTGGCGGCATCTATGCTGACCAGCGCGCCAAGCTGAAATTATTAGGCGGTGTTATCTCTGGCAACGCTACGTATAAGGATTGCTATAACGACGTCGACAATCCCAATAATGGCTATGGCGGCGGCGTCTTTACCAAAAATGCTGATGTTGAAATCGTTGATCCGGCAAATATTACCAACAACCGCGTCGACTCCTATATCACTGAAAAGTTCAACCTTGGTCTGCTCGGCGGCGGCGGTATTGCTTCTGTCGATGGTGGCACACTGAACATGACGGGCGGTTCTGTTACGGCCAACTACTCCGGAGAGGCTGGTGGCGGAATCTACGCTGGCTTCTGGGGCAAAGCGATTACGTTTACCATGACAGGTGGCACGATTGCGGGCAACAAATCTGTTAACGGCGAAGGCGGCGGCTTGCGTATTGCTGGCGGTAACAACAGCGGTACGATGGCAACAATTAATGCTGGTGAGAACAGCAAGATTTACATCACCAACAACAAGACCATGACGGGCAGCACTAAAGACCGTGGTGGCGACTGGGGCGGCGGTGGCATCTTTATCCAGGAGCACGGTAGGCTTAACATCCTCAGATCGCTTATCACCGGCAACAAAGCTGGTGGCTGGAGTGGCGGAATTGGCGCATGCCCTACGGGCGAGACAATCGTTTCGCACTCATATGGCGCTGCTATCTATGGCAACAAAGATAACGTTGATCAAGATGGCAATCCGCTGGGAACGTATCATTATTCCGCTGGCGGCAACAACAAAAATGAAGACCACGATGAAAAAAATTACGTTACTCCTGACTTCCAAAAATCCGGCCATAAGGATTTCTTCTTGGTACGTAATAAAGATGATGCGAGGTCGACAATTGCCGTTGTTCTTGGCAAGATGCTCGGCGGCGGCTCAGCTGGCTGGCACGGCACCTGCGACGGAAATCCGGTTACTATCGACCCAAATGGCGGTGCCGAGGCTAAGTACATGTTCGGTTTGGAGGCTCAGCCGACTGATGATGCCATAAATAAGGCGCAAGGCGCGGCTACGACCATCATCAGTGGCAACTACTCCTATACCCATGGTGGCGGCATCATGACCAACGGCGATCTTATCGTCGGTGAGGTTACTTCCCTGAACGTGTATCCCGCAATCAAAGTCAAGGCAAATAAAGTCCTTATGAAGGACGGCAAACCGCAAGGCCTCACGGGCCACGGCTATAAGTTCAAGCTGTTGGGTAAAAAAGCCGCCGATTCAGCTGGGGAGCCGTATTGGAATACGGACGGCTCACTTAACGCAAACGGATGCGAGGCGACGCCTGAGGTTACCGTTAATGACGAGGGAGAGATTGTCATTGATACGGCTGCGAACTTCCAATCGGGCAATTATGACCTCTACCTGGCTGAGGTTCCCATCGCTGAAAAGGGCACTACTTTCGATAAGACCATCTATAAAATTCACGTAAGCGTAAGCGCTACTCCAACTAGAACCTCTCTTATGGGAATTGATATCAATCGCTATGCGGTTGATAAGAGCGCTTCCAAAGTATTCGTTAAAAAGAAAGACGACACGGTCTTCACCGAATGCAAATCTGGCTTCTATAACTGGAGCACGGATACGGCCGATAGCAGCGTCTCGATCGTAAAAATCGGTGACGAATCCAACCCTGCGTTTACGAACGAACTTGCGCCCTACCAGACCTCGGGCACTTGGACACCTCAGGTGACCAAGAAGGTCGACGGCGGCGAGATGAAGAGGTTTAAGTTCGAGCTGTATACCAAGGATGCCAGTGGCAACAAGCAGGTGCTCGATACCAAATACACTAGTAAGGGGACGGGCAATGAGGCAACGGTGACATTTGATAATCAGACGATTGGCCCGCTTGGCATCAAAGATCTCACCAATGGCAAAGCAACGTTCACCTACTACATCCGTGAATGCGACGCCAACGTGGACGAAGGCACCAGTCACAAGGGCTACACCAACGACACCAAGACCTTCAAGGTTGTGGTGACGGCCGAGGACAACCGTGACGGCACGCTGACCTGCACGCCGGCCTACTACGAGGTCGACGCCAACAATCATGTGAGGGAGACACCGACCGATAACCCCACCTTCACCAACACCTACTCCACCTCTTTGCCCCTTTCTGGTATGTCGGGCGTCACTCTGACGTACCTTGCCGGCGCGGCGGTGCTTTGCGCTGCTGCGGCCTGGATGCACATTCGTCGCAAGGCGAATGCGAAGGGGGGTGAGCGTCGTGAATAAGAATGTTAGCTCCTTCTCGATCTTGTTTGCGCTGCTTGCCCTCTTGATCGGTACCTGCGCGGTTGTGTTCCCCGCTTCCGCGCAGGCCGTGCCGACCTCGAACGGTTCCATCACGGTGAGCGGCACCGTGGCGAGCAGCTACGATGCCTACCAGATCTTTAGCGCCAACGTCGTCGACGGCGACAACGACGCTAAGATCGCCACCGACCTCGCTTGGGCAAACGACGCCGCGCGCGACGCCGTCCTGCCTGTGCTGCACAGCGCGGGCATGCCCAATTCCCAGACCACCGCGCAGGAAGCTGCCGAGTGGCTCAGCGCCGATTCCCACCTTACGAGCGCGCTGAGCGCACAGCTCGCTCGTTCCCTCCAGAGCTCTGGCGCCGTGTTCGTGCCCCTTAACGCGGGCACGGCGGCCGAGCTGCCCTGTGGCTACTGGCTCATCGTCGCCGACGACGGCGTCATCGCCCAGGACGAGGCCGGCACCGCGCCGATCATGGCCCTGGTCGGCGGCAGCGCCGTCACCGTCAAGCCCAAGGCCGCGACCCCCAAGGTGGCCAAGCACGTGCTGGAGGACAGCGCCGCAGCCTGGCAGAAGGCCGCCGACGCCACGGTGGGCGATGACCTGTACTGGCGCCTCTCGGCTACGGTCCCGGCGGGCCTTGCCGCCTACGACACCTACGCGGTGCAGTTCGTCGACACCATGAGCGCGGGGCTCGACCCCTCCAAGGTCGCCGCGAGCATGCGCGTGTACGTGGCGGCGGGCGCGAGCGGCGGCTTCGACGCTGTCGTGTGTGAGGGTGGCAACGTCAGCTCGACGCCGGCTAAAGGGTGGACAGATATAACTTCACAGTGCAAGGTCTCGGTCGAGGGCGATGCCTTCACCGTGCGCACCGGCGACCTGATCGCCGCGCTCGGCGGGGCCGACGCCTTCACCTCGGGCGCCCGCGTGGTCGCCGTGTACAACGCGCCGCTCAACGGCGCCTGCAACCACGGCATCGCGAAGGGCAACCCCAACGAGGTCTACCTGCGCTACCCGCGCTCTCCCTTTGCCGATCAGTCCGGCGACGCCGGCTTCACCCGCACGCCGAGCGATGTCGCGTGCGCCTACACCTGGGATCTCGCGCTCACCAAGCGCGGCAGCGACGGCGACAAGCCGCTTGCCGGGGCGGTCCTGAGCATCGCCGACGACCGCGGCCGCACGCTCGCGGTCGATGGCACGTGGGATGCGGAGGGCAAGGCCACCGTCACCACGGGCGAGGACGGCCGCGTGACCATCTCGGGCGTGGACTCGGGCAAGCTGATGGTCCGCGAGCTCAAGGCTCCCAAGGGCTACACCGCCTTTGAGGGCATGCGTTCCGTGACGGTCAAGGCCGGGGGTCTGGATGTCAACCAGGTGGCCGCCGCCAAGCCCAAGCTCACCATCACCGCCGAGTCGCCCCTGCGCGCCGACAGTGCGGACGGGTCGACGGGCAGCCTGGAGGCGTCGCTCATCAACACGCCCACCGGCACACCTCCTAGCATTACCAACGGAGGCTTTATGCCCTCGACTGGCGATATGGCAATGTACGCCGCGGCCGCCGCAGCGGTCGCCGGAGCCGCGCTCATCGTGGTCGCGCTCCTGGTCAAGCGGGGAGGTGGCAGCCATACAGAGTAGCTGGCAGCCCCACCGAGAGCGGGGCGAGACATAGCGAAGCAGATGCTAAGACACAGACAGACAGATTTAGACCAAATGGAATTCGAGCAGAAAGCAGAGGAAAAGAAGATGAGCATGAGCAAGAACATCGCACGCCTGGCAGTAACGGCAGGCCTCACTGCAGCGCTGAGCTTCGGCGGCGTCATGGCGCCGGTGACCATGGCGTTTGCTGAGGGCGCCGCGACCGGCTCGGTGACCATCAAGAACGCAAATAATAACGTTACCGATTTTAAAGGTTACAAGATCTTCGATGCCAATGTGGTAAAGGACGAGAATGGCAAGACGCTTGTGAGCAATATCACATGGGCAAACGAAAAGGTGGAAGCTGCTGTTAAGGGGGTAATTACGGAAATCGAACCTAGTGCCAATATAGCCACCGCTCAGGATGCTGCTGAATGGATCAAGGGACACGTGACGGGTACCGATGAAGAGTTCCGTGTGGCATCTGAATCTGCTGCATACAAGATTGCAGCTGCCGTGTCTGCGGTGACCAATCTGGACGATTCAAGTGATTACACGACCACTTCGAATGGCGTTGCTAACAACCTTTCACACGGCTACTGGCTCTTTGTGACTGACGCCTCTACCGTCACAGGCGTTGAAGCTGCCACTGCCCCCATTTTCACTGTTGTTGGCGATGAAGCGGTCAAAATTAACGAGAAGACCAGCATTCCTACCGTCAACAAGGAGGTTAAAGAGAACGGCACCTGGGGAAACGTGAGCGACTCCCAGATCGGTGAGGAAATCGAATATAGGTTGACTGGCTCTGTCGCCGATAACATCGATACCTTTACCACATACACATATGAGTTCCATGACCATCTTTCCGTTGGACTGGAGGCTATTCCGAGCTCCGTTGCCGTGACTATTAACGGTCGGCCTGTCCAGCCTACAAATAACTACAACGTGAAGCTTACGGATACTTTGGATGCTTCCAAAAAGGTTACAGGCCATGACCTGATGATTTCCTTTACCGACCTCAAGGCCGCTGCAAAGGCTTCGAACGTGACCCTGACCAAGAATTCTAAGGTCGTTGTGACCTACAAGGCCAAGCTTACTCGCGATGCTGAATACACGGCTACCGGCAACACCAACGAAGTCACGCTTGTCTACTCCAACGACCCCATGAGTAAAGGCACCGGCACCTCTACGCCGAAGAAAGTCACCGACTACGTTTTCGGCTTGGATATTACCAAGGTTGAGGAAGGCAATACGGACAAAAAACTTGCTGCTGGCTTTAAGGTCAAAGTCGTTAACAACGGGGACTCTGCCTCTGCTGGCAAATGGCTTAAGGATGACGGGACCCTTGTCGAGACTAAAGAAAATGCTTCTGAGTTTATGACCGATGCTACGAGCGGCAAGGTTTTAATCCCTGGCCTCGTTAAGGGTACGTATGAGATTGCCGAGACGACCACTCCTTCGGGCTACAACACTATCGCGCCCTTCCAGATTACGGTTACGCCGACCTATGATGAAAATGGCAAATTGTCGACGCTGGCCGTTGGCGAAGACGTCGAAAAGGTCACTCCCGGTACTGCAAATGGTTCGGTCATGTCCATTACCATTGAAAACAAGAAGGGCTCTGGCCTTCCGCTGACCGGTCTCAACGGCGTGACCTTCACTTGGATTGCTGGTGGCGCGGTGCTGTGCATCGGCGTGGCACACCTCATCCGCAGCCGTAAGCAGGCTGAGGAGTCCGAGCAGGAGTAACGCTCGCTCACCCATCCCTTTGGCAGGTGGGATGTGATGGCCATGAGACTTGCGGACACTTTTCTCGTCCATCCACGTTCTTGCTTTGCTATTCTCTTTTCGGGGCAGACTCCGCACTGGAGTTTGCCCCGTTCTTTTTGGATAACACAGGCAGCCTCCACCGTCCGATGCGGACTCATCCGTCATCGCGTTTCTTGACTCGCACGAAGTTCGGTTTAAGGTCCGTAGGCGCACGCGCAGTGCGGACGGTGGAAGGCATTTGCGCCGCAACAAGCGCAAATAAGAATGCCCGGGGGTCGGATTCCGGGCATTTAACAAAAGCTGAAAACTAGGCCGCCCGCGCTCCCAAACATTTACGCGGGGTGCGTCGTTTTCTATTGATATTGTATCCCGAATCGCCCCGCCGATCTGGGATATTCTGAAAACTCAAATATAGGCTTAGGCACGAACGGAATCTCATTAATTCCGAAAATTATGTATAATTCCAATATAAACTGGAATCAAACGAAAACGATGGAAATGAACGAAGCGCTAATCTACTTACAAGAAGCACTAGGCCTCTCCGCCAAGGCCAAAATTTGGCCTGGATCCGCACGCTTGCCGCTGCATCTGCGGGCGATTGAGGTCCGCGCTGTTGACGCAAACGGTTTTTCGTTTTTGCTTGCAAGTTTGCCTACTGGCGTCGGGCTTCCCGAGGCTAAGAGAGTCTATAGTCAGCTATCCTTGCGCGCGGAGACTCCTGTTGTCGTTTCGTTTCCTGATGCCGATGCACGTCAGCGCAAAGCATTAGTTGCACAAGGGATTCCCTTTGTCTGCCCAGGTAGACAGGCTTTTCTTCCATTTATGGGCACAGCCTGCACGGAGAGGGGCGGTGCCTGGTTTCACAATCACGCGACCAAGATGTCACCCAACGCGCAGGCTGCCGCAATCTGGGGAGCAGCCCAGGAGCCATATCGCCCCTATGACCTTTGTCGTGCGCTTGGGATCTCGGTAAGCCGTGCGAGTGAGGCCATAACCGAGCTTGTTGACAGGGGGCTCGCGAGGCGCGAGCGTCGCGAGCGACGTGTCGTTGTGTTTCCTGTTGCCGTTGATCTTCTGCTCAGCGAGCACATGGCAGAGCTCTCCTCGCCTGTCTCGAAGGTCTTTTTTGCAAGGAAGACGCCGCAGATCGACTATCTTGTTGACGCCGGGGAGACGGCGCTCGCTGCGCGTTCGATGCTCGCTGCGCCGGGCATGGAACAAAAGGCCGTCTTAAGAAGAGCATGGCGTCAACTGGGCGATCTCGAAGTCGCAGACGGGGAGTTGCCGGATAACGAAACGGCGATGATCCAAGTGTGGCGCTATGCGCCCGTGTTTGCCGACTCCTCCCGCGTCGACGACATTTCGCTTGCGCTATCTTTGGCGGCAATCGACGATGAGCGAATTCAGCTCGAAGTCGATCGCATGTTTGGAAAGGAATATCCATGGCAAGAAGCGCTGTAGAAGGCCTTCAAGAATTCGAACCGTAGGCGGCGTTTCGGTCCTAGCTGCGTTACCCGCGGCAGAAGTTCGCTAATCGGCTATTATTTGTTTAGACAACTTGAGTTGTAGAGGAGTGACCGGCGATGGTGCAGGGCGCCAAACATATGAAGAGCAATAACGCCGCGGCCAACGGTGGCTCAAGCCCTCAGCCCAAACCTCAACCAAAGTCCAAACGCCGCCGCAAGCGACTGCCGCGCTGGGCCGATCGGCTCATCACCATCGTCATCATCCTTATTGGCGTGGGCCTTATGACCTGGCCGTGGATCTTGGACCGGCTCGAGGCCTCGGGCGTGTTCAACCAGATCAGCACCGTGTCCAGCACCGTGGACGCGCTGTCTGCCGAGGAGCGTGAGCGCATCCTGCTCCAGGCGCGCTCCTTTAACGAGCAGCTGGCGGGCGAGGCCACCGAGCTTCCCACCGACCAGATCGAGCCCTACGCTCAGCAGCTCATCTTTGACCGCGATCCCATGATGAGCTGGGTCGAGATCCCCTCCATCGACGTGAGTATGCCCATCTACCACGGCACGAGCGAAGAAGTCCTCATGGCGGGCGTCGGCCACCTGGAGGGCACGAGCCTGCCGGTGGGCGGCACCTCGACGCATTGCGTGCTCACCGCGCACTCGGGCATGCGCAATTTGAGCATGTTCGACGACATCCATTCGCTGGAGCCCGGCGACCTGGTACTGCTGCACACCATGAACAAGACGCTCGCCTACAAGATGGTGAACTCCGAGGTGGTG
Organism: uncultured bacterium; assembly: GCA_905216145.1. Lineage (GTDB taxonomy): Bacteria > Actinomycetota > Coriobacteriia > Coriobacteriales > Coriobacteriaceae > Collinsella. The sequence continues at coordinate 32,506 of CAJMST010000007.1, forward strand.
CTGCCTGAGGAGATGGAGTCGCTGACCATCGAACCCGGCGCCGACAAGGTGACGCTCATCACCTGCACACCCTACGGCGTGAACGACCATCGCCTGCTGGTGCATTGCGTGCGCACCAAGTACAGCAAGAAGGACGTCGACAAGCAAAAGTCGCTGGCCGGTCGCCACTGGGGCAAGCGCGAGTTTGCTGTGCTCATCGTGGTCGTGGCCATTGTGCTGTTGCTGCTGGACATCGTGATCCACGCGGTCCGCAAGCGCCGCAAGGCCAAGGCCTCGGCATAAGACATTCTCCAGAACCGCCACAATGGGGACAGGCACCTTTGTGGTGGTCGGGGGCTTCCAAACCATCACAACATTCGATGAAAATCGCGATTTTGGCGAAAAGTGTCGAATGTTGTGATGGTTTTCGTTGTGGGCGGGATGGTTTTCGCTACGGACGGTACGGTTTCGCTGCAGAACCGCCAGCCCGCCGCCTGCCAGCCGCCGCCCTCGTTACGTTTTCGCTGCATTTAGGTAAAGCACCTGCTCCGAGCGGCGTTGCCCTGTATACTAGAGCGGTTTAACTGTTATGCGGAAGGGAGCGCCTATGGCACTCAGCGAGAAAGACGTGCGCGGCATCGCCGAGTACGCAAAGATCGCACTGACCGATGACGAGCTCACCCAGATGACGTCCTACCTGAACGACGCCGTCCAGATGCTCGAGCCCGTCTTGCAATATGACTTGCCCGACGTGGAGCCCACGTTCCATCCCATCGGAAGCCTGTCCAACGTGATGGGCGATGACCTGCGCGAGCCCGAGCGCGACCTGCCGCTCGACGTCGCGCTGGAAAACGCCGGCAGCGCGCGCGACCGCTACTTCCGCGTGCCGTCCATTTTGGGAGAGGGGGAGAGCGAGTAATGGCGCTAAGCTTCGATTCCCTTACCGCCGCCCAGATCGCCGCGGGCGTTGCCGCCGGCGACTTTACCGCTACCGAGGTGGCCCAGGCCTCCCTTGCCGCCATCGAGGCGCGCGAGGGCGGGGTCCAGGCATTCCTGCAGGTGGCGCCCGAGCTTGCACTCGAGGCCGCTGCGCGCGTGGATGCCGACCGTGCCGCAGGCAAGCCGCTGCCCCCGCTCGCGGGCGTGCCGCTGGCCATCAAGGACAACATGAACCTCGTGGGCACGCGCACCACCTGCGCTTCCCGCATGCTCGAGAACTACCAGAGCGTTTACACCGCTACCTGCGTCCAGCGCATGCTCGATGCCGGCTGCCTGCCCATGGGCAAGGCCAACATGGACGAGTTTGCCTTTGGTAGCTCCACCGAGAGCTCGGCGTTCCACCGCACCAACAACCCCTGGGATACCGAGCGCGTGCCCGGCGGCTCCTCGGGTGGCTCCGCTGCCGCCGTCGCCGCGGGCGAGGTCGCGCTCTCGCTGGGCTCGGATACCGGCGGCTCCATTCGCCAGCCGGCATCACTGTGCGGCGTGGTGGGCTTTAAGCCCACGTATGGCGCCGTGAGCCGTTACGGCGTGGTTGCCTTTGGCTCGTCGCTCGACCAGGTGGGCCCCTTTGGCCGTACGGTCGAGGATGTCGCGCTGGCCATGAACGCGCTTACCGGCGCGGGCCACGATCCGTACGACTGCACCAGTCAGGATTGCGCCGTCGACTTTACCGAACATCTCAACGACAGCATCGAGGGCAAGCGCGTGGGCATTATCCCCGCGTTTATGGAGGCCGAGGGCCTGACGCCCGAGGTCAAGGCCGCTGTTCAGCGCGCTGCCCAGGAGCTGCAGAACCAGGGCGCCGAGTTGGTCGAGGTCGACCTGCCGCACTTGGACGCCGCCATCGCCGCCTACTACGTCATCGGCCCGGCCGAGGCGTTCTCCAACCTGGCCCGCTTCGACGGCATTCGCTACGGCTATCAGGAGGAGGGCTGCGCCAACCTGTCCGACCAGAGCTCGCTTTCGCGCGCCCACGGCTTTGGTGCAGAGGCCAAGCGCCGTCAGATGCTCGGCGCCTACCTGCTGAGCTCGGGCGTGTACGACAAGTACTACTACGCTGCGCAAAAGGCCCGCACGCTCATCACGCAGGACTACGACGCCGCGTATGCCAAGGTGGACACCATCCTCATGCCCGCCTCGCCGCGCACGGCCTTTAAGTTTGGCGAGATCAGCGACCCCACGCAGATGTATCTCTCCGACCTGTACACCATCTCGCTCAACATCTGTGGCAACGGTGGCATCTCGGTGCCGCTGGGCCTGGGCGAGGATACTCAGTTGCCCGTTTCTGCCCAGCTGGTTGGTCCGGCCTTTAAGGACCGTCAGCTGCTCACGTTTGCCCGCGCCCTGGAGCGCGGCTTTGCCGATACCGCCACGGGTGCGCCCGCGCTTTCCGTCGCGCCCGATTTTGCCGGGAAGGGAGGCGAGCTGTAATGAAGGAGCTTTCCGAGGTCCTACAGGATTGGGAGGCCGTGATCGGCCTGGAGATCCATACCGAGCTCACCGCACTCGATACCAAGATGTTCTGCAACTGCAAGCTCAGCCACGATGACGAGCCCAACGCCAACGTGTGCCCGGTATGCCTGGGCCTGCCCGGTGCCCTGCCGGTGCCCAACAAGCGCGCCATCGAGAGCATCGTCAAGGCGGGTCTAGCCACCAACTGCGAGATTCAGCGCCACTCGATGTTCTACCGCAAGCACTATTTCTATCCCGATATGGCCAAGAACTTCCAGACTACGCAGGGTCCGGTTGCTTTTGCCATGTACGGTCACCTGGATCTGGACGTGACCGGTCGCGGTGCCGCCGAGCGCCCCGACTGCGCGTTTGGCGAGGCCGAGGTCCAGAGCCTGGCGAGCGCCTCGGCCAACGCCGAGGGCCTGTCCACGTCCATGACGTCGACCATGCGCGAAGGCAACCAGCGCGCCGGTCACCTGGCCAGCTACGACGCGTCCAACCTGCAGATGCCCGAGCGTCGCGAGGACGGTTCCTACACGGTGCCCATCCGCATTCTGCGCATCCACATGGAGGAGGATGCCGCCAAGATGGTGCACGTGGGCGGTGCCGAGGGCCGCATTACCGCTGCTGCCGAGTCGCTCGTCGACTACAACCGCTGCGGCACGCCGCTGATTGAGCTCGTCACCGAGCCCGACCTGCGCACGCCTGAGGAGGCTCGCCTGTTTATGGAGAAGCTCCGTCGCATTTTTGTGACGCTGGGCATTTCGGACTGCTCCATGGAGAAGGGTTCCATGCGCTGCGACGGCAATGTGTCGCTGCGCCGCCGCGGCGAGACCAAGCTGGGCACCAAGACCGAGCTCAAGAACCTCAACTCGTTTAAGAGTCTGCATGACGGCCTTGCCTACGAGATCTGCCGCCAGGCCGAGGTGCTCGAGGAAGGCGGCATCATCTATCAGGAGACCCGCCACTGGGAGCCCAGCCGCAAGCGCACCGTGGTCATGCGTGTGAAGGAGACGGCCGACGACTATCGCCTGTTCCCCGATCCCGACCTGGCGCCCTTCGATCTGGACGACGAGTTCATCGACCGCTGCCGAGGCGAGATCCCCGAGCTGCCCGATGCCAAGCGCGCCCGTTTTGAGGCCGACTTTGGCATTAAGGCGGCCGATGCCGAGCAGATCGCCGGTGACCCCGAGTTTGCCGAGTTCTTTGAGGCTGCCGCTGCCGGTATGGCTGGCAAGGAGGCCCAGACGGTCGCAAACCTGCTGGTGAACGAGATGATCGCCTACCTTAAGGGTGCGGGTGTGTCGCTGACCGAGTCCGGTATTGCACCGGCTCAGGTGGCAGCGCTTGCCAAGTTGCTCGCGACCGATGCCATTAGCTCCAACCAGGCACACGAGGTCTTTGAGGCCATGGCCCAGACCGGCGACGATCCCAACAAGATCGTCGACGAGCGCGGTATGCGTCAGGTGAGCGATGCCGGTGCGCTGCAGCCGATTGTGGACGAGGTGCTGGCAAACTGTGCCGATCAGGCGCAGCAGTATCGTGACGGCAACCAGAAGGTCATCGGCTTTCTGGTGGGCCAGTGCATGAAGGCAAGCCGCGGCAAGGGCAACCCGAAGCTCTTCAACGAGTTGCTGAGAACGTCGCTCTCGTAAGCGGGAACTCGGGAGCCCCGGCAGGGCGGGTGCTTCCTCAAAATTTCGAACAGTCCTGCGCAAGACGAAGGCCACATTAAGTGGCCTTCTTTGCGTGCGGAACTCATTTTGAGCAAGCACACGCCCTGCCGGGGCTCCCGGGTTCTGCAACGACTCGGCCGTTCGGGTCAGGTAGGCTGATAGGAAAGATGGTGACGGAGGCGCAAAATGCGCCTCCGCCTTTTCAATGTGATGAAAGTGTGGCGAAATGAGCTTAATACTTCCGTAAATGTGATAAATGTCACGTTTTACCTAGGGTAGAATGTGGGAAATATCACGTTTACGGAAGTTTCTTTGCGGGAGGTTCGGTCATGCAGCGAGATATCATTGCCAAGCTTAACGCTTGGAAAGCGTCAGAATATCGTAAGCCGCTTATCCTTAAGGGGGCGCGCCAGGTTGGAAAGACGTGGGCGCTTAAGGAGTTCGGCCGAACCTCGTACCTTAATTTTGTGTATCTGACGCTCGAGGAGCCGTCACCTGGGGTACAGAGCGAGTACGCTCAGTTTTTCGAAGGTACGCGCGATCCTCGACGGATCATCTCAAATCTTTCCCTGGCGCTTGGACAGCCTATCGATCCTGGCGAGACGCTGCTTATTATTGATGAGATCCAGGATTGTCCTTCTGCAGTCGGCGCCCTTAAATACTTCTGTGACGAGGCCCCCGAGTATCACGTCGCATGCGCAGGGTCTTTGTTGGGCGTTCGCTTGTCCCGTGAGACCAGCGCTTTTCCGGTGGGAAAGGTCGAGTTCATGGAGATGCGCCCCATGAGCTTTTCCGAGTTTCTGAAAGCCGAGGGCGCTGCAAACTACGACGAATACCTTGGCGGCCTTGATCAGATCGAGACAGTGCCCGATTTCTTCCATGTCCGTCTCGTCGAGCATCTTCGTCGTTATTTTGCATGCGGCGGCATGCCAGAGGCTCTTGGCCGGTGGGTGGAGACGGGCGATATCGTTCAGGTCGATAAGGTGTTGTCTGATCTCTTGGATTCCTACGAGCGCGATTTTGCCAAGCATGGTGGCCGTGCGCAGTTCGCCAAGCTTTCGCAAATATGGAACTCGATTCCAGCTCAGTTGGCGCGCGAGAACAAAAAGTTCGTTTGGGGTGCGGTGCGCGAGGGGGCTCGTGCTCGAGAATACGAGGATGCTCTGGAATGGCTTGCCGATGCTGGGCTCATCACGGCGGTTCGCCTTAATGCTGCCGGTGGTGTGCCGCTCTCTGCGTACGATGACCTCAAGGCATTTAAAGTCTACTGTCTTGATGTCGGCTTGCTGCGCCGCATGGCAAGGCTGGATGCGTCCGCTTTTGCCATCTCGGATGCGCTATTTTCGGAGTTCAAAGGTTCGTTCGCCGAGAACTATGTGCTTCAGGCATTACTTTCACAGTTAGATGCTGCTCCGCGTTATTGGACAAACGAGAAGCCGAAGCACGAAGTCGATTTTTTGATTCAAGTCGGAAACGAAATCGTTCCCGTCGAGGTCAAATCGGGAGAGGTCGTTCATTCCAAGAGCCTTAAGTACTATGCCGACAAGCATGCGGAGACGACTCCATTGAGGGTCCGCTACTCACTTAAGAACCTAAAGCTCGACGACGGGGTGCTCAACATTCCGTTGTATTTGGCTGATCGATCTGTCCCTCTTATCAAAAAGGCGCTTGATTGTGCGCATCTTGACGTTTAGATCCTGGGTGAGCTGACGGGCGGCGGCTAATTAATCGCTCCGTTACGGCCAGGGAGCTTGGGCCTTAGCGATGCTTGCTTCGCCAGGCCGTGGGTGTCATGCCGGTGTATTGCTTGAAGGCTTGGGCGAAGGCGGCCTGCTGAGGGTAGCCTAGACGCTCTGCCACCTGCGCTATCGTGAGCGCGCTATCTGCCAAAAGGTCCTGCGCTCGCTCCATACGGCGGCTGCGAATGTAGGCGCCCAGGGACTCGCCGGTTTGGGCCTTAAAGGTGGCGCATAGTTTGGAGCGGCTTGTGTAGAGCCTCTCGGCCACCTCGTTGATACCCACATGTCTGCCTTTGTCGAGCGTGCGCTCAATCATTGCCGTTGCTTCTTCGGCCATGGTTATGCTGACGCGTGTGTCTGCCGCCTGCCGCGCCTGCTTGTGGGCCGCGCGCGAACAGGCGAGCTCCGCGACCATGGTCTCCACGATGCCCTGCATATAGACGTGTCCGCCTACGGTTTGGGCACGGTCCTCGTTAATCCGGCGCAGCGTGTGATAGATGGCAGACGTCGCTTCCTCGTGCCATGGCTCGGCAAACGCCTCAAAGATTCCCGCGAACTCGGTGGGATAGCGGTGCTCCAGTTCGTCAAAATATCCAGGCAAAAAGAGCACCGAGCGCGAGTGATAAAGTTCCCCCGCAAACAGCGGGCTTAATTCCTCGCCACAGCTATCTTGGATAAAGCTGCAAACGGCATTGTTTGGCCACGGTCCATGCGATGGTTTGAGGTTCGCGGGCGTTATGCCAGTCTCGGGCATGCATGTAAGTGTGGGCGCGCTGACTTCGCTCACGCAGGCGTACGGCTCGGGTGTGTATTCGGCCAGGTACATATCGTGCGTCGGGGTGATGAAATGCTCCATGACAATGCAGGCAGGGGAGAGAGGCATGATCCATGCGCGTCCGTGCGCCCGATCGTTTGCCACCTCGCCGGTAAAGACAGCGCCCTTGCCGGAAAGCTCCAGGCCAAACTGCTCAAACTGTGGTGCGTAGAGCTCAGTTATGTCGGTCGCAGCCCGATGCATTTTCAAAAGCGTCCCCTTCCTTTGCGAAAACGTCCACGCCTGGCTCGATTGTGTGCCTTGGCTAACATATCAATGATAAGTTGAGTACGGTTAACTCTCAAGCCGTTAGAAAGGAATCTCATGGCAAAGGGATCAAAAAGGGAAGGTGGAGGCATCGGCGAGTTGCTCGCGTATGCCGGTGACCGCAAATTCCTAACGTATTTGGGCATGGCGCTCTCGGCGCTCTCGCAGCTGCTGAGCTTTGGCCCGTACGTGTGCATTTGGCTTGTCGCGCGCGATCTGATCGCCGTGGCGCCTAACTGGAGCGAAGCCTGCGACATCGCGATGTATGGCTGGTGGGCCGTGGGTTTTGCCCTGGCAAGCATCGTAGCTTATTTCGTGGGGCTCATGTGCACGCATCTGTCCGCGTTTCGCTGTGCGTCCAATATCCGCAAGACTACGAGCGAGCACCTGCTTAAGCTGCCGCTTGGCTACTTTGACACGCACGCCACCGGTGAGCTGCGTCGTGTTGTAGACGGATGTGCCGCCTCCACCGAGACTTTGCTCGCACACATGCTGCCCGATATCGCAGGCGCCGCCGCCATGGTCGTGGGCCTGCTCGTATTGCTTTTCGCCCTCGATTGGCGCTTGGGCGCGGCATGCCTCATCTCGGTCGTCGTTTCATTTGGCGCCATGGCCACCATGATGAGCGGCAAAGGCGCCGAGTTTATGAAGGCCTACATGGGTGCACTAGTCAAAATGAACAAGACGGGCACCGAATACGTACGCGGCATCCCCGTGGTCAAGGTGTTTCAGCAGACGGTCTACTCCTTCAAGGCCTTCCACGATGCGATTGCCGAATACGCCGACATGGCACAAAGCTATGCGGGCACGTTCTGCCGAGGTCCACAGGTACTCAACCTTACCGCGCTCAATGGCCTTGTGGCATTCCTGCTGCCCGTGGCGTTGCTGTTGGCGCCGGGCGAGACGGACTTCGCGCATTTTATGGCAAACTTCACGTTTTACGCGATATTTTCGGCCGTGGTGCCGACGGCCATGACCAAGCTCATGTTTGTGGGCGAGGCCTCTCAGATGAGTGCCGATTCGCTGGCTCGTATTCGAAGCATCATGGATTCCAGGCAGCTCTCCGTGCCCGCCCAACCCAAGCACCCTGCCAGCAGCGACGTGCGATTTGAGGATGTGAGCTTTACCTACGAGGGCGCCGAAGCGCCTGCCGTCAACCATGCGAGTTTTAGCGTTTCCGCTGGTAGCACCCTCGCCCTGGTGGGTCCCTCGGGTGGCGGTAAGTCAACCTGCGCAAGCCTGATCCCGCGTTTTTGGGATGTTTCCTCGGGTCGAGTGCTCGTAGGCGGTGTGGACGTTCGCGATATGGATCCGCACGAGCTTATGGACCAGGTCGCCTTCGTGTTCCAGACCAACCAGCTGTTCCGGCAAACACTTGCCGATAACGTGCGCGCCTCCAAGCCTACGGCCACTGACGACGAAGTGCGTGCAGCTCTCTCCGCAGCTCAGTGCGACGACATTGTGGCAAAGCTTCCACAGGGCATCAATACCATGCTCGGTGCTGGCGGAGCATATCTTTCGGGCGGCGAGGTCCAGCGCGTGGCACTCGCCCGCGCGATCCTTAAAGACGCGCCTATCGTGGTGCTCGATGAGGCCACGGCGTTTGCCGACCCCGAGAACGAGGCACTCATCCAGCGCGCCTTTAGCAAGCTGGCGGCGGGTCGCACGGTCATTATGATTGCGCACCGACTCTCGACTGTAGTGGGCGCAGACCAAATCGTGGTGCTCAACCAGGGCAGCGTGCAGGAGTCGGGTACCCATGCCGAGTTGCTGTCCCAAGAGGGTCTGTATGCCAAGATGTGGGCCGAATACGAACAGGCCGCGAGCTGGAAGATCACTGCTGCGACCGCGGATGCCGCCGTCACGAAGGGAGGCGAGGCCTAAATGTTCGCCTCATTCCAAAAGAAGTATTTCCTATCCGATAAAGGCGTCGCCGGCGTAAAACGCGGCGTCTTCTGGACCACGCTCACCAATCTCATTACCATGGCCGGCATGGGCTTTTTATTCCTGGTTATGGCCGGCTTTGTCGAGCATCTCGCCAGCGGGGCTGACCTGCCGGATGCCCTGCCGATCGTGGGCGGCCTCCTGGTCTTTTTCGTGTTGCTCTTTGCCTCTAACTGGCAGCAGTATTACTACACCTACTGCATCTTTTACGAGGAGTGCGGCAAGCAGCGCATGGAGATCGCCGAGCGCTTGCGCAAACTGCCGCTGTCGTTTTTCGGCCGTCGTGATCTGGCCGATCTAACCGAAACCATCATGGGCGACGTTCAGACTATGGAGCACGCCTACAGCCACGTGCTGGGAGAGCTTTGGGGTGCCGTCATCGCAAGCGCCATTGTGTTCGTGGCGTCGCTGTTCTTTTGCTGGCAGCTGGCGATCGCGGCGTTTTGGAGCGTGCCCGTGGCCTTTGCCGTGCTGTATCTAACACGCGGCCCCATGACCCCGGTGTTCGACCGCGTGCGCGCCGAGAAGGTCAAGGTCACCGAGGCGATCCAGGAGACGCTCGACTGCGTGCGCGAGATTCGCGCCACCAACCAGGAGGCCCATTATCTTGAGGGGCTCAACGCCGTGATCGATGCCGAGGAGCGCGAGACCACCAAAGGCGAGCTCGCCAACGGGCTTTTGGTCAACTCCGCCTTTGCCATCCTGCGCCTGGGGATTGCCACCACGTTGGTCACGGGCGCTGCGATGGTCGCCTCCGGCCGGGTCGACTTTTTGGTGATGTTTGCCTTCCTGCTCATGGTGAGCCGCATCTATGCGCCCTTCGATCAGGCACTGATGCTGATGTCCGAGCTGTTTGCCGCCGAGTCGTCGGCCAAGCGCATGCGCTCCATCATGGAAGAGCCCGTGGCGCGGGGCAGCGAGCAGTTTGAGCCCGTAGGTCATGACGTGGTGTTCGATCACGTGGCATTTGGTTATGGTGCGGGCGAGGACGGCCGCGCCGGCGAGAAAGTTCTTACCGATGTGAGCTTTGCCGCCAAAGAAGGGGAGGTCACGGCACTGGTCGGTCCTTCGGGTTCCGGTAAGTCCACGGTGAGCCGCCTGGCCGCGCGCTTTTGGGACGCCACCGAAGGCACGGTCACCGTGGGTGGCGTGGATGTTGCGAGCGTCGATCCCGAGGTGCTGCTGCGCGACTACGCCATTGTGTTCCAAGACGTGCTGCTCTTTGACGACACAGTGATGGGAAACATCCGTCTTGGTCGTCGCGATGCCACCGATGAGGAAGTGCTTGCTGCCGCGCGTGCCGCCAACTGCGACGAGTTCGTGAACCGCATGCCGCAGGGCTATGACACCATGATCGGCGAGAACGGCTCCAAGCTGTCCGGCGGCGAGCGCCAGCGCATCTCCATCGCCCGCGCGCTGCTCAAAGATGCGCCGATTGTGTTGCTGGACGAGGCGACGGCGAGTTTGGATGTGGAGAACGAGACCGTGGTGCAGCAGGCGCTCTCCCGCCTGCTCGCAGGAAAGACAGTTATCGTGATCGCCCACCGTATGCGCACGGTAGAAAATGCCGATAAGATCGTTGTACTCAAGGATGGTGTGGTTGCCGAGCAGGGCACTCCGGCACAGCTCAAGGCGGCAGGTGGAGAATTCGCCCGCATGGTTGCGCTGCAAAAGGAAGCGGCTGCCTGGCAGCTGTAAGAAGGGGCAAAGGAACAGTCCCTTTGTCACATTGACAATCGGTTACTCCGCATCGTTAATTTTCAAAAGGTTAGCTATGGCTGACCTAGATAGTTAGATAGAATTAAGGTATTTCAAAAGCGTGCTCGAGCAAACTAATGAACTCGGGTGCTAAGGCACCATGCCGCGCTTGTGCGGCAAAAGGGAGAAGCAACATGAAGAAGTCGACGTTTAACACCCTGCTTGTCGGTGGCGGTTTTCTGCTTGGCACGGCCGGCATCAAGCTGCTTACCAGCGCTCCGGTAAAGAATGCCTGCGTGCAGGGTATCGCGTGCGGCATGCGCATCAAGAACGGCTACCAGGACATGGTCGAGCAGGCCAAGGCTAATGTCGACGACATGGTTGCCGAGGCTGCTTACATCACCCAGAGCGAGGCCGCTGCTGACGAGGCAGCCGAGTAGCGCTCCCAGGCACAAACTATGAGATTCTCGATTATCAGCGAGATCCCTGGCAGGACCCGCCTTCAGTTGGCGGGTCCTGTGCCAGAGAGCGATCTCGATGCGCTTCTAAAGCTTGGCGGCGACATCGATGGCGTGCACAAGGTGCGCGTGTATGGCCGTATTGGCCAGATGGCGCTCGAATATGACGAGCCGCGCCGCGCGAGCGTGCTCGACGCCTTGGGCGCGCTCGATGCTCAAGCTATCGCCGATGCCAAGTCGGGCTACGTGATGCAACTCGAGCCGCGCAAGCACAAACTCGTTATGGACCTGGCGACACTCGTCGGCGCCCATTACGCACGTCGCTGGTTCTTGCCGACGCCTCTGCGTGCGGTGTTTGTCGTGGCCGGTTACATGGCATTTTTGCGCGCTGCCCTTCATGAGCTGGCACAGCCGCGCCTGACCGTTCCTGTGCTCGACGCTTCGGCCATCGGCATTTCGTTCGTCAAGCGTGATGTCGACACTGCGGGCCAGACGATGTTCCTGCTCAACGTGGGCGAGCTGCTCGAGGACTACACCCGCGCCATGAGCGAAAACGAGCTCATCAACTCGCTGCTCGATGTGCCCGACAAGGCGCAAAAGGTCGTCGGCGACACCGAGGTGAGCGTTGCCGCGACCGAGCTCGAGCCCGGCGATCTGGTCGCCGTGCGCACCGGCATGTCCATTTGCATCGACGGTGTTGTCGAGCAGGGGAGCGCTATGGTCAACCAGGCGACCCTGACCGGCGAACCGCTGGCCGTCGAGCGCAGCGTGGGCGACGATGTGTTCGCCGGCACCGTCGTGGAAGACGGCAGCATCTTGGTGCGCGTGCGCGCCAACACGGCGCAGACCAAGCTGCGCTCGATCGTCTCGCTCGTGCAGACGGCCGACTCGCTCAAGTCCGAGGGCCAGTCGCATATGGAGGACCTTGCCAACAAGATCGTCCCGTGGAACTTCTTGCTCGCGGGCCTGGTTGCGCTTACCACCCGCAGCCTCATTAAGACCTCGGCGGCACTGATGGTCGACTACTCGTGCGCGCTCAAGCTCACGGGTTCCGTCGCCGTCATGACTGCCATGAGCGACGCCGCCAAGATGGGCGTCATGGTCAAGGGCGCGAAGTACTTTGAGTCGTTTGCCAAGGCCGATACCATTGTCTTTGACAAGACCGGTACGCTGACCGAGGCCCAGCCGCGTCTTGCCTGCGTACTCACCACCGATGGCTGGAGCGAGGACGAGATCCTGCGCCTTTCCGCTTGCTTGGAGGAGCATTTCCCGCATCCGGTGGCGCGTGCCGTGGTCAATGCGGCATGCGAGCGTGGGCTCGAGCACCGCGAGCGTCACGCTGCCGTCGAGTACATCGTGGCGCACGGCATCGCTTCGTCCATTGAAGGGCGTCGCGCCATCATCGGTTCCGCGCACTTTGTATTTGAGGATGAGAGCGCGCAGCTCGAGTCCGACATCAAGGAGCAAATCGAGTCCCAGATGCAGGGCCTGTCGCCGCTGTATCTGGCGGTCGACGGCACGGTCGTGGGCGTGCTCGGCATCGAGGATCCGCTCAAGCCCGGGGTCCGCGAGGCCATCGCCGACCTGCATGCGCTGGGCGTTAAGCACGTGGTCATGCTCACGGGCGACTCGGAGCGCACGGCCGAGCGCATTGCTCGCGAGGCGGGTGTCGACGAGTTTAAGGCCGAGCTGCTGCCCGAGGACAAGTACGCGTATGTTGAGCGCATTAAGGGCGAGGGGCGCCACGTTGCCATGGTGGGCGACGGCGTCAACGATTCGCCGGCACTCGGTTTGGCCGACGTGGGGCTGGCAATGGGCGGTGGAAGCGACATCGCCAAGGAGGTCGCCGATATCATCCTGACCGATACAGATCTCGCCGCGATCGTGCGCCTGCGCCGCATGAGTCAGGGGCTTATCGACCGTCTGACGAGTTCGTATTCCAAGGTGATGCTCACCAACTCGGCGCTGTTGGCATTGGGTATTACCGGCATGATTACTCCGCAGGCGTCGTCGCTGCTGCACAACGGCTCAACGATCGCCTACAGCCTGGGCAACGCAAAGGCTTACCTGCGCTAGCGGACGTGTTCGCCCACGTTATCTGGCCTGCGCCCAGACGGCATCGGTGTCGTCCGGACGCAGGCCTTTTGCATTTGACCATTTGCTAGCTTCTCTATATAGTGTTGCTAGCGGTGCTAGCATTTGAAGGGAGCGGGATCAACGTGGGTGCTGTTAGCGGCATGGCGCAGGTGAACGTTCGCGTGGATCGCCAGGTCAAGGACCATGCGGAGGAAGCGTTGCGGCTTTCGGACAGATCACTGCCCGAGCTCATCAAAAAGGTCGTGGCCAAGGTCGCGCAGGGCGGCGGGCAGTGCGAGGAAGTGCTTGCGGCCGTCGACGACCGGCAACAGACCGTCGCGCACGATACTCCGTTCGCCGCGTCGTGGGCAGCGGCAGACCGGCTTTATGCAGATTTGGGCATCGCTGCGTCGCCCGTATCCGACGATTGCGATTGGGACGCAATCTATTCCGAAGCCATGGACGAGCGCTATCGCCAAAAGGGGATGATCCTGTGAGCGGAGCCCCTCTTAAAATCATGGTGGATGCGAATGTGTGGGTTGATTCGTTTTGTGTTGACCATGCCGAGTCGCTTGCCGCGCGTGCGTTTATTGGGCAGGCGACGGAGGCGGGGGCATCGCTGTTCTTTCCGGTGCATATCGCTAAGGACGTACTGTACGTTGTCCAACACGAGCTGAAGCGTGGCGTTCTTGCCAGCGGGGGAGCGCTCGACGAGGCTTCTGCCCGCGCGATTGGCGATGCGGCGCTGGCGTTTGTTCGGAATATGACCGAAAACGCTACGGCCGTGGGTGCAGATGCGTCGGACCTTTGGCTGGCCGACAAATACTTAGCGCTCTATCGCGATTACGAGGACAACTTGGTGCTCGCCGCGTGCAAGCGCGCGCAGGTCGATTACTTGGTGACCAACGATCGTAAGCTGCTCGAACATGCCGATCTTGCAGCAAAGACCCCGCACCAAATGATGCCGATTCTTGCTTTGGCCGAACGTGGCGGCGCGGCTATCGGTTGACGCGAACTGTTTGCGGGCCTCTTGGACGACGATGCGCCAAGGGACCCGCGTCTGCTATTTACAAAAGCTCGGCCTTAATGGCGGGGCTTTCTGCGAGCTTTTCGGCTGCCTTTTCGTCGGAGCTGTCGAGTGCTGCCAGACTGCGGTAGACCCACTCGTTGACCTGGGTGTTCTTGACGCCTGCAGTCTGCATAAGGGCGCCTACCTCGCGGATTGCTGCGAGCAGATCGGCTTTGGGACCCGCGAGCTCGACCTCGATGCCGTGGTAGGCGGCCACGCCGCGGTTTTCACTCACGTGGTCGATAAAGCCCTCGACGGTCTCAAGCTGCTGGGCGAGAGCTGCATCATCGTCAGCGTCCAGCGCAACAAGGGCGTTCGAAACCGTGAGGGCGGGATGTCCGCAGGGGACAAAGCCTTCGATGACATCCATAGCTTCGGTAATGGTTGAGCCCAGGCCTGCGAGGGCATTGACGAGTTGCTGCTTGGTATCCATAACGGTCCTTTCGACGGTTCAATTTTGCTTGGCGAAAATATACGTGACGCGATCGGTAGCAAAAGTGCGAAGTGCAGCGCACATTGAGGTCTTCACAGCTCGTGCATAGGACAGCTGTCCGCTTTCGGAACGTGGTAAGATAACACTCCACAAGCGGGGCTCGCCCCACATGTTCCTTGAAAAGTCGACGGGTGTTGGGTGCTCGTGCCCAATACCATCCAGACTTTCCCGACATTCGGGGGCGACTGGTTTCGACACGATAGCTCTGAGAGAGGAAGCAAGCCGAGGTCTCCTCGCCTCGTTAAACAGGGGTACCGTCAAATTGAATTGACAACAACTCTTCTTTTGAGCCCATGGCTCTCGCTGCTTAGTTTATAGCGGCGCGTCAACCCGGTGATTTCCCCGACACCGGCGCGACGTCATGTTAGGGGAATGCTCCTGCGCACGTAATCGGTATGGCGCAGGCTAAGACCGAACCGGTTAGGACGCCGCGAGCGTGTCGCTGCGCGCAAAGCGTCCGAGACAAAACCAGCGACTGAGCTTGGAGATGCCAATCAGGGGGCTTTCGTGGACCGGAGTTCGATTCTCCGCGCCTCCACCAATAGCTACAGGCAGGTAGAGAAGTGTCTCTACCTGCTTTTTTATTACATATAGATACCGCGGAGAACCGAACTCTATGCAGGGCGCGGGCGTAAAGAAAACGCGTAAGCGTTTTTAGCCCGCGGGCGAGGACGCCGGCAGGCGGCCGAAGCCGGTGCGGATTTGCGAAGCAAATACGCGGATTCTCCGCGCAAAGCTTCAACCCAATATAGATGCGATGTTATCGAATCTCAGCCTGCCATGCGCCACATCAACGGAACCCCAAACCCGCGGAGAATCGAACTCTGTGCAGGGCGCGGGCGTAAAGAAAACGCCTCAGTGACGCAGAGTGGGGCGTGCTTTCCCAATGGCAGCCCAGGCGGAAAGCACGTCCCGGAATTCACGCTCAGACTGGGACGTAGTTTCCGGATGACACATCAAGCGGAAGCTGCATCCCAGAATATCGGCTCAGAATGGGATGCATTTTCCGGATGGGTTGTTGGCGGAAAGTTCATCCCGGAATCCGCGCTCAGACTGGGACGTAGTTTCCGGATGGCGCCTCAAGCGGAAAGCGCATCCCGGAATCCCGCCTCAAACTGGGACACACTTTCCGCTTCACCTGCCGCCTCGAAAAACCCATGCGCTCGCCATCCCAAAACTGGGTAGAAGAAAGCCAAAACGCAATCGCAGGAGGTCAATATGACTGCAGAAGATAAGGCAAAGAACGCCGGCAAGGTCGCGCTCGTCCTGGAGGGCGGTAGTTTTCGCGGGCAGTTTACTGCGGGCGTGCTCGACGTTCTCATGGAGGCCGGCGTCGAGATTGCGGCTGTCTACGGTGTATCGGCAGGTGCTCTCAACGGCGTGAACTACAAGTCGCACCAGATCGGCCGTGCCAACCGCATCAACCTGGCTTTCTGCAACGACAGCCGTTTCATGGGCGCCGCATCGTTTGCGTCCACGGGCTCCATTGTGGGTTACGACTTTATCTTCAACGATGTCCAGGACCGCCTGGATCCCTTTGACAACGAGACGTTCGACGCGAGCCCCATCGAGATGTACGCCGTCGCGACGGACATGCTGTTTGGAACCGCTGCCTACCTGCCGGTCAAAAGCGCCGTACTTGACCTCGATGCCGTGCGCGCATCGACGTCGCTGCCGCTGGTGACGCCGCCGGTCGAGATAGACGGGCACAAATACGTCGACGGCGGCGTGGCCGATTCGGTCCCCATCGAGCACGTGCTGGAGGAGGCGGGCTTCGACCGTGCGGTCGTCATCGTCACGCAGGACCGTTCGTATGAGAAAAAGCCCTACGAGTTTTTGCCGGCCGCGCGTGCGCGTTATGCCGACTACCCCTATCTGCTCGAGGCTATCGAGACACGCCACGACCGTTACAACATCCAGCGCATGCACCTGTGGAAGTATGAGCGCGAGGGCCGTGCGTTGGTCGTCGCTCCGCAAAAGCCGGTCGAGGTCGGCCATGTCGAGCACGATTCGGCAAAGCTCCTCGACCTGTATATCCAGGGCCGTCAGGAGGCAAAGCGCCTGCTCGCGGAAATACAAGAGTTCGTTGAGCGCTAACGACGGCGAACCCTCAAAAAATGGCAGCAGCTAAAGAGCTGGAAAATCACGGCTCGTGGATGACATGTGCAGAAACTCTGGTCGGAGCCAAAATACCTGTTGACTCGTACGGCGAGCGGGGTAATATGGACGGGTTACTTGCAGAGCCCCGTGAATCTCTGTAACAACACGTACTGTACATGGAGGAGTCTAAGTGATTTCGAAATCGACTCACTACGCCAAGCAGGGCGAGGTCCAGCGCAACTGGGTTCTCGTCGACGCCGATGGTGCTGTCCTGGGCCGTCTTGCCACCCAGATCGCAATGATCCTGCGCGGTAAGAACAAGCCCCAGTTCACGCCCAACAGCGACTGCGGCGACTTCGTTGTCGTCATCAACGCCGATAAGGTCCAGCTTACCGGTAACAAGGCCGACACGAAGACCTATTATCGCCACAGCGGCTACAACGGCGGCCTCAAGGCTGAGAGCTTCCGCCAGGCTATGGAGAAGCACCCGGAGAAGGTCATCGAGCGCGCCGTTCGCGGCATGCTGCCCAAGACCACCCTCGGCCGTGCCCAGATGACCAAGCTTAAGGTCTACGCTGGTGCCGAGCATCCGCATGCTGCCCAGAACCCCACGAAGATTGAGCTGGAGGCTTAAAGATGGCTGAGAACACCGTTGTCTACCAGGGTACCGGCCGTCGTAAGAACGCCGTCGCCCGCGTCCGTCTCGTCCCCGGCACCGGCAAGGTGACCATCAACAAGCGTGACGCCGAGCAGTATTTCGGCCGTCATCAGCTCGTTGAGAACGCCCTTGCTCCCTTCAAGGTGACCGACACCGCCGGTCAGTTCGACGTTATCGCTCTGTGCGATGGCGGCGGCATCTCCGGTCAGTCCGGCGCTCTGCGCCTGGGCATCGCTCGCGCTCTTCTGAACGCTGGCGACTACCGTGCTGACCTCAAGAAGGCCGGTTTCCTTACGCGCGATGCTCGCGTGGTCGAGCGCAAGAAGTACGGCCTCAAGAAGGCCCGCCGCGCTCCCCAGTTCTCCAAGCGCTAAGGTTTTATCTCCTTTCGAGATACAATGTACAAGCGGGGCCTGCCGATTCCTCGGCGGGTCCCGCTTTTCTTTTTCGACTAGGGTGGGCGGTTGCATATCGCCTGCTAGGGAAGGAGCAATCCTATGCCCCAGAACATCTTCGGTACCGACGGCGTCCGTGGCGTCGCCAACGCCGATCTTTCGTGCGACCTCGCGTTTCGCCTGGGCCGCGCGGCGACCAAGTTCCTTGGTCCGGACATCTGCATCGGCCGCGACACGCGCCTTTCGGGCACCATGCTCGAGAGCGCTCTGACCGCCGGCATTATGGCCGAGGGCGGCCGTCCGCACTGCTGCGGCGTCATCCCCACGCCTGCCGTGGCGCTGCTCACCGTTCAGAACGAGCTCGATGGCGGCATCGTCATCTCCGCTTCGCATAATCCGCCGGAGTTCAACGGCATCAAGTTCTTTAGCCGCAAGGGCATGAAGCTTCCTGATGCTGTCGAGGAAGAGATCAGCGCCTGGGTCATGTCCGAGGAAGCCATGGCTGCCGACACGCTGCCGACCGGTGCCGGCGTGGGCCACATCATCAAGATGAAGGACGCCCGCAAGGCATATGTCGATCATGCCATCGATACGCTTGATGGCCTGAGGCTCGATGGCCTGGTCGTTGCCGTTGACTGCGGTCACGGTGCTTCCTGCCAGACCACGCCCGCCGCGCTGCAGCGCCTGGGCGCCACGGTCCATGCCATCAACACCGATTACTGCGGCACTGACATTAACGTTGAGTGCGGCTCCACTCACCTTGAGCCCCTGCGCGAGCTCGTGCTGCGCACCCATGCTGACATCGGTCTGGCCCACGACGGCGACGCCGACCGCGTGCTGTTCGTGGACAGCGAGGGCAATGAGATCGACGGTGACTACATCCTGGCTATCTGCGGTTCTGACCTCGCCGCTCGCGGCAAGCTCGCCAACTCCGAGATCGTCTCGACCGTCATGTGCAACCTGGGCTTCTCCATTGCTATGAAGGAGCAGGGCTTCGAGATGGTTCAGACCGCCGTGGGCGACCGCTACGTTCTGGAGCGCATGCTCGCGGACGGCGCCGTCATCGGCGGCGAACAGTCCGGCCACATCATCTTCCTGGAGCACAACACCACCGGTGACGGCTTGGTGACGGCTCTGCAGCTGCTGGCCGTGCTCAAGCGCACCGGTCGTACCCTCACCGATCTTGCCGGCATCATGAAGAAGTACCCGCAGGTACTCGTCAACGTGCATTCCGACAACAAGGCCGGTCTGGACGATTGCCAGCCCATCTGGGATGCCGTCGCTGCTGCCGAGAAGGAGCTTGACGGCCGCGGTCGCATTCTGGTGCGCCCGAGCGGTACCGAGCCGCTGGTCCGCGTGATGGCCGAGGCCGAGACGCTCGAGCTGACCCAGCGCGTTGTCGACGACATCGTCGAGGTTGTCAAGCGCGAACTTCCCTAATGGTCAAAAACCGTTGCCAAGTGGTAAACTGATAAGGTTATTTTGATTGATTGGTATGTCCGAGGGGGAGCATGTTCACTAAAGTCCTAAGGTCTTTTGGTATGCGTGGTCGAGTCCTTACGCTGGATGCTCCCATCTCGGGCGACGTCATTCCGCTTTCCGAGGTAAACGACCAGACGTTTGCCACCGGCCTTTTGGGCCAGGGCGTGGCGATTCAGCCCACCGGAACGCGTGTGATTGCACCGGCTGATGCCAAGGTCGAGGCCATTTTTCCCACGGGACACGCTGTTGCGCTTAACACGGTCGATGGTCTGGACGTGCTCATCCACGTTGGCTTGGACACTGTTCAGCTCGAGGGCAAGCACTTTACCGTACATGCGCAAGTGGGTGACATCGTCCATAAGGGCGATGTACTCATTGAGTTCGATCGCGAGGCAATTGCTGCCGAGGGCTACGATGTGACGGTTCCCATCTTGGTGTGTAACTCCGTTGAGTTCTCGAGCATCAAGGGTTCCGTTGGCGAGCATGTCGAGGAGATGGACCAGCTTATCGTCGCGCGTGAGCGCTAGTCGCTCCGCTTGGCCTTTAGCCTACAATTCAAACACGTTTACGGAGGGCACCCTTGAAAGAGGGCGCCCTCCGTGGCAAGATGGGAAACGTCCGAGGCTAAACA
This sequence comes from uncultured bacterium, assembly GCA_905216145.1. Lineage (GTDB taxonomy): Bacteria > Actinomycetota > Coriobacteriia > Coriobacteriales > Coriobacteriaceae > Collinsella. The sequence continues at coordinate 52,439 of CAJMST010000007.1, forward strand.
GCTTTGGGTCACCGTGGACGGGCAGGGGCCTCGACGCGGTTAGACACGAGACACATATATTACGCGACCTCGCCCTGGTGGCCGCACACGTTGGTTGCGGCCGACGCGGGCCGCGGGCAAGTGCTTGTAAGGGGAGCCTTGCCTCTCTTGTACGAGAAAGGACGCGTAATGAAAATCATTAAAGCTAAAGACTACGAGGATATGAGCCGCAAGGCCGCTAATATCATCTCGGCTCAGGTTATCCTCAAGCCCGATTGCGTGTTGGGTCTTGCCACCGGCTCCACCCCGATTGGCGCTTACAAACAGCTCGCTGCTTGGTACGAGAAGGGCGACATTGACTTTGCCGAGGTCAGCACCTATAACCTGGACGAGTATCGTGGTCTTTCGCACGACGATCCCCAGAGCTATCACTACTTTATGCGCGAGAACTTCTTCGATCACATCAATATCGATCTGAACAACACGCACGTGCCCGATGGCTCCAACCCCGATGCCGCCGCTGCCTGCTCCGAGTACGACAAGATCGTCGCTGCCGCCGGTTACCCGGATCTGCAGCTGCTCGGCATTGGCAACAACGGTCACATCGGCTTTAACGAGCCCGATGACCACTTCTCCAAGGGCACGCACTGCGTCGACCTCACCGAGAGCACCATTCAGGCCAACAGCCGCCTGTTCGACAGCATCGATGACGTGCCCCGTCAGGCTTACACCATGGGCACCCAGACCATCATGTATGCCCGCATGATCCTGGTTGTCGCCAACGGCGAGGCCAAGGCTCAGGCCGTGCACGATATGTGCTATGGTCCGGTTACGCCCAAATGCCCGGCTTCGATCCTGCAGCTGCACACCAACTGCGTTGTCGTTGCTGACGAGGCCGCTCTTTCGCTCTGCGAGTAACGCGATCAAGCGATCTTACATAGTTTCTCAAAAGGCCCTCGCTTTGCGGGGGCCTTTTTAGTGGACATACGCCGTGGCGTATACATGACGGAAACCTTGCCGCGTGCTTGACTGGAGGGTTTTAAATTTTTGTGATTCATTCTATAGCAGATTCTATGCACATTTGCCACCATAGAGTCGCAGGCGGTAGCGAGGAGTAGGCGAGTTGCGCAACTCAAATAAAAATAGCCGACTGCGCTACACTGCAAATGGGATGGGACATGCTGGCAAGCGCATTGACCTGCGCAAAGACCTATTGGTCGGGGGATAAGTTACCATCGGGCCTCGCTGTACAAAAACTTGCCAAACACGTACCGGCAGACAATTAAAAACTCTAAGTCGCGCTATTCACGGGGCGGCTCATATGGTCCTGCAGCTACGGTGTCCATATGGTCGAGTTGAGGAGCAAGCATGGTAAACGATCTGGGCAATACGGACGACCTCGAGTTGATGCCGACGGGCGGCGGCTATATGGTGCGGCGCGATCGCTTGATGAACGAGCTCATCGTTAAAGGGCGCAAGGCGGGAATTGTTTTGCTCTACGCGCCCGATGGGTTTGGTAAGACGTCGGTGTTGCTGCAATACGTGCAGGAGGTTAAATCGGACCCCACGCGAGGGCCGGTTCGGATTATCGAGGCCGACCGCGCGATTGGACGCGAGCTCTTTATGCAGCTCGAGGTTGTCGCCGATGAGCTTAAGGACAAACCTCATTCGCTCGTTGCGATCGACAACGTGCCCAATCTCGAGCAGCACGAAACCGAGGATCTCATTGATCGAATCCGCAGCTTACGTGCTACGGGGACGGGGGTCTTTATTGCCTGCCGCCCCTCCAACCGATTGCTTATCCACGGGCTGGGCGATTCTGTAAAAGTCAATGCGCAGATGCTCAAGGTGCACGCCTATGAGTATTCGTCATGGGCCACGGCGTTCTCTATCAGCACATCGCTCGACTTTTATCAGCTCACGCAGGGCGTGCCCGAGCTCGTCTCGGCATTGCAGACGGGCCTGTATGGCCAAGGTGACGTAGCCGGTCTGCTCGAAAACGAGATTGTCAACGTATATGGCGCGGCGCTTGTCGATCTGGCTTCGCTCGACAATAATGCGCTGTTTTGCGTGGCATGTCTCATGGTTTTGATGGGCGAGGGCAATATCGCAGAACTCGAGGCCTGTGGGGTGAGGCTGTCGATGGTCGACCAGTCCTACTTTGTACGCGACTACCCGATCTTTGGCTTGGATCCCGCCGAGCGGAGCTTTACGTGTCTGGGCACGGAGGATAACGGACGCTTGCGTTTGCGTAAGTTGGTGGCCGAGATTCGCCCCGAACTTGTTCCGAGGGCGGCCCGGATTTTGCTTAAGGCGGGTAGATGCGATACGGCGATGGGCCTGGCGGACGCCTTTTTGGACCGTGAGGCGGTCCTTGAACTCGCTGGGCAGTATGGGGTCGATCTGGCTCTGACGGGGCACGGGGCCGATATCTGCCGAGCGGCGCTGGGCACGATCGATGCCGACGATCCGGCTCCAGAGCCAACGCCTGCCGAGGCGCTCGGCGTATATCTGGCAGCGGTCAGCGTGTCCAATACAAAGCTCGCTCGCTATATGGCATCGGTCATCGAGCGCGGGGGCGAACGGGCGGCCTGCGAAATAGACCCAGTTTCATGGAGGTTGGCCCAGACGCTGACGGCTGTTTGCTACGGGGACAACGGACTTGGGCTTCCTACGAACCTGGCCGTGCCAGAAATAGAGACGTCCCATACCGCACTCGATATGTTGTCTGCTCATATCGAGGTCAAGCGCTGTCTGACCGAGCGGGGAGATGACGGCGGCGTTCTACAGCAGCTCAAAACGAGCAAGGCCTACGACTGCGAGCTCGACATCGCGGGGATTGTTATACGGGCCGATAGCATGCTGGTGGAGCTCTTTGACGGGTCGTTTGCGGGAACCGACGAGCGCGACGACGAGATGACGGTGGTGCGGGAGGCGCTCGACGTACGTGGGCTTAAGGCGATGGCTATCTGGGTGCGCATGGTGTTGGCGGCACGGCGGCTCCTTTCCGGCTTGCCGGTAACCGACGATGCGGCGTTCAACGAGCTCGATCGTTTTGCCGTGCGCATGCGCGACAACCAGATTCAGCTGTTTGGCCTGTTGCTAGAAGGTTGGCAGTCGCTGGCAGAGGGACGGCCGGTTAATGCAAAGTTCCGTGCGGTCCAAGTGCTTAAACTTGCCGAGGAGTCGATTGCGTACATGCGCGATAACGCATTGCTGCTGGAGCGCGCAGCGTATCTGCGTAACACGTCGATGGTTTCGGTACGCGAGGAAGCGGAGCTACTCGATATAAGCCAGACGCAGGTTGGTGGCGCAGAAGCCTGGATGGTGGCGCTGCATTTGGCCTGTGCGGGCCGAGACAGCGATCTTGCGGCCTGGATGTCCATGAATCGTGCGGGAATTCTAGAGCCATCGTATCGGCTCTTTGCGCGCCTTGCCATGCATTGTCTGGGCGAGCCGGCGGCCAGGATACGCAAGAAGCTTCCCGTGCGCGAGCTGTCGCGGTATTCGCTGCGCGACGATTTAGAAGGGGAGGGCGAGCGCCTGTTCCAGGCCGGCGAGGTTGAAGCCGTTGATACCATCGACCATATCGAGATTCGTATGTTTGGGGCGTTTCGCGCCGAGCGCGACGGGTTTCCCATCACGGACAAAATGTGGCGCCGCAAGAAGGCGGCGACACTTGCCGAGCGGCTTGCGCTGGGCATGGATGCGCTCGTCGATCGTGAGACGCTGGCCATGGAGCTGTGGCCCCATGCCGAGTTCAATAGCGCCCGCAACAACCTGTACTCGACGATATCGCGCTTGCGGTCGGCTTTGGGGCCGACGCCGGATGGCAAGTCATGCGTGCTCATCCAAAATGAATGCATTGGGCTCAACGGCGACTACGTCAAGACCGATGTACGGCTGTTTGACCAGATAAGCCGCGAGGTTTTGGGAAATCGCACGGGTGCGCGCGGGCCCCATCTGGTCGAGTTGTGCCTTAAGATTGAACAGCTTTATGCCGGACCGTTGTATGTTCCCAATGGCTGTAATCCCACCTACTTTTTGCGCATGCGGCGCATTATGCAGTCAAAGTACATCGATTGCATGATTAAGGGAGCAAATGCCGCTCTAGAAGAAAACGATCTGCAGTCGGCGATTTGGCTGGCGGAGTCGGGGCTTCGACAGGAAACGGCGCGTGAGGATATGGTGCGCTGCGCCATGCGCGTCTACAGTGCGGCGGGGCGACGGCGCGATATCGTCGAGCTGTACAGCGGGCATATGCACCACCTGAGGGAGCAGGTCAATGGCGTGCCCGAGCCCGAGACGCGGCGCCTATACGAGCGCTTGGTGGAGGGGCGGCTCAATCGCGTGCTGGTCGAACGATAAAAAACGGGCGCCCGAAGTACTTGGGCACCCGTAAGCTTGCTATGTGTTGGCTCGCCGGATCATTGGCTCCTAGACGAGTTTGATCTTCTCGATGTCCTTGCGCGAGGACTCGCGATACAGCGAGAACTTGCGGCCGATGACCTGGACGACCTCGGCGTGGCAACGCTCGGCGAGCTCCTCGGCGGCTTCGCGGGCGGAAAGGCTGGAGCCATCGAGCACGGAGCACTTAACGAGCTCGTGCTTCTCTAGGTAGGCGACCGTCTGCTCGACGGTGCCCTCGTTGACGTCGGACTTGCCGATGATGATGGCGGGGTTGAGGTGATGGGCCATGCTGCGAAGCTGCTTGACCTGTGCTCCTGTCAGTGCCATGGGTTCTCGCTTTCTATGTATGGGGCGCCCCGCGACGGGGCCTTAATCTACGTGAGCTGTCCCACGATAGCGCAGGAACGGCGCGGTGTGGAGCGCGTTTTCCCAGTTCAAAAAGAATGCGGATGCCGAGTGAGTGGGCGGTGCGGGCTGTGAACAGGCTATGAGCTGGGCGCAGAGACCGGCTCCCATGCAATAAACGCCCAACGAACCTTGCGGACATGATCGAGCATATAGCGCCCCTGCGGCACGCCCTTGGACCCCGGCTCGCCGGCATGGGGGTTCTCAATCATGTGTTGAGCGATGTAGTCACGCAGGCAGTCGATCTTGTCCTCGTTGCCATGCTCGAGCATACGAGAAAAGTCCGCCACACCCGCTTCAAGGCTGTCGAAGGTATCGCGACGGGGCGATTCAAAGTACGTAACCTGCGGCAGGACACCCATCTGAACGAGGATATTAAAAGCATACACAAAGCCATTACTGCAGGTAACCGAGGCGCCGATGGCGTTCATCAGGTGCAGGTCATAGCGCGGGCTGGAGTTGGCGACCATCGTGACAGCACAACGCCGACGAGCCGTACGGTCAAGCTTGGCAAGTGCACCTTTTAGATTGGTCGTCGTAACCGACCGACTGGCAAAGGCAACATCCACCGCTTTCGCGACCGGTCCAACCAGATCCCAATCGTCATCCCAAGCAAGCTCAAGCGGCGTTATACGCCCCTCGAGCCCGTAGTACTCAATGCCGGCATCAAGCGTGCCCAACATGGCAGGGGAAAAATCAGCGGCAATCACGGGATGTCCGTCTTGCGCAAGCGGAATAGCAATCGACCCAGCCCCACACCCCATATCCAGCACGGATTCACCAGGCTTTAACGCCAACAGCTTTATAAAATCCCGAGCATAAGGGGCAGTCTCCAACGGCCGAAAATGCCGAGCCCTTTTATCCCACTCAAAAGAATCATCAGCCCGCCGCCGACCAGCCTGCAGACGCATCCATTCGCCATTCCAATCCGCAGAAAGCAGCTCAGAACGAATCAAATCATCAGCCACGGGCCATCCCCCTCACAACAAAAAAGCGACTCCTCCCAAAAGAAGAGCCGCAACCAGCATATATCAGAAAGAACCGATCCAACGCCAAACCGCCATACCAGTAAAGTAGGGCAGAAGCGAAGCGACTGCCAAAGGGATAGAACCCAACCGAGGTCCCGTTGTGCGGGAGCCCCGGGGAGGGCAAATATATAAGGTCGATCGCGAGTTCCGCACGAGCCGGAGAGCACTTAATGTGCTCTCCGTGCGAGTCAGGACTGTCCGAGCAGGCGACCTTATATATTTGCCCTCCCCGGGGCTCCTCGCCAGTCCCCCTCAGCTAGTTCTTCAGCGAGTTCAGCGGCGCCGGGAAGCGTCCGCCACGGTGGGCAAGCACGGTGCCGGCGTTGGGGTTCACCGGCATGATGGGCGCACGGCCGAACAGGCCGCCATACTCGACGCAGTCGCCCACGCCCTTGCCGATGGCGGGAATCACGCGCACGGCCGTGGTCTTGTTGTTGATGACGCCGATGGCCATCTCGTCGGCGATGATGCCGGCGATGGTCTCGACCGGGGTGTCGCCGGGGATGGCGATCATGTCCAGGCCGACGGAGCACACGCAGGTCATGGCCTCGAGCTTCTCGAGCGAAAGCGCACCGGCCTCGACGGCGGCGATCATACCGGCGTCCTCGGACACGGGGATGAAGGCGCCGGAGAGACCGCCCACGCTGGAGCTGGCCATGACGCCGCCCTTCTTGACGGCATCGTTGAGCATGGCGAGCGCGCAGGTCGTGCCGGGGCCACCGCAGGTGCCCACGCCGATGATCTCGAGGATGCGGGCAACGGAGTCGCCGATGGCAGGCGTGGGAGCCAGCGACAGGTCGACAATGCCTTTCTCGACACCCAGACGGCGGGCTGCCTCACGGCTCATGAGTTCGCCGGCGCGGGTGATCTTAAAGGCGGTCTGCTTGATTTTTTCGGCAACCTCCATCATCGAGGCGGAGTCGGGGAGCGTCTCCAAGGCAGCAGCCATAACGCCGGGGCCCGAGACGCCAACGTTGATGACGGCGTCGGCCTCGCCACCGCCGTGGACGGCGCCCGCCATAAACGGGGAGTCCTCGACCATGTTGGCAAAGCAGACAAACTTGGAAGCGCCGACGGAGTCCTGGTCGGCCGTGAGCTTAGCGGCGTCGATGATGGTCTGCGCAGCCATGAGTACGGCATCCATGTTGATGCCGGCACGCAGGCTGGCGACGTTGACGCTGGAGCAGACGCGGCTCGTGGTGGCGAGCGCCTGCGGGATGGACTGGATGACGCGGCGGTCGGCGTCGCCGATGCCCTTCTGGACGAGCGCGGAGAAGCCACCCAGGTAGTCGATGCCGAGGGTTTCGGCCGCACGGTCGAGGGCATGCGCGATGGGGGTGAGGTCCTCATCCTTGCAGCACGCGGCGATTTGCGCCACCGGGGTGACGGAAACGCGCTTGTTGACGATGGGGATACCGTACTCGCGCTCGAGGTTCTCGGCGGTCTCGACCAAGTGCTCAGCCGTGTGCGTCACGTGGTCGTAGATCTTCGTGCACATGCGGTCGAGGTTCTCGTCGCCGCAACCCATGAGCGAAACACCCATGGTGATGGTCCTGATGTCGAGGTTCTGCTCCTCAACCATGCCGCGGGTTTCCGCGATTTCTGCGGGCGTGATCGCCATCCTTGCGCTCCTATCTGCCAAACGAGCATAGTCTTATCTATTCTAACGTGCCGCACGTGCCATGTGGCGCGTGCGGCACGTTTTGGTGCTCGGTTGTTTCCGTTGTGTTACTGCCCAAAGACCTCTTCGGCGATGCGCGCGCTTTCGGCGGCGTCCTTGGCGTAGTAGTCTGCGCCAATCTGTTTGGCGTATTCGGGGGTGAGCACGGCGCCGCCTACGATGACCTTGACGCCCGGGACCTCGGCATGAAGCAGCTTGATGGTCTCCTCCATGGCGACGACCGTGGTAGTCATAAGCGCCGAGAGGCCGACGAGCTTGATGTCGCGCTCCTGTACGGTCTTGAGCACCTCTTGCGGGTCGACGTCGCGGCCTAGGTCAAAGACGGTATAGCCGTAGTTGTCGAGCAGCATCTTGACGATGTTCTTACCGATATCGTGGATATCGCCCTTGACGGTAGCCACGCAGATCTTACCCTTGTCGGCAATCTCGCCGGCGGGCATCAGGCGTTTGATGGTATCGAAGCCCACGCGCGCGGCCTCGGCCGAGGCCATGAGCTGCGGCAAGAAGAACTTGCCCTGGTCAAAGAGGACGCCAACCTCGTCGAGGGCGGGGATAAAGTGGTTGTTGATGAGGTCCATGGCGTCGTGGCCGGCCAGCAGGCGTTCGGTCTCGGCCGCGATTTCGCCCTTGCGTCCCGAGACGACCATATGGCGGATGGGGTCGTCATCGGCTCTTGCGGTGGTGCTTGCGACAGGCGCGGCATCGCTCGATGCTGACTGGGCGGCCGCCGGGTTGGCGGCAATCTTATACGGATCGGTCCAGCCGGCGTAGCGCTCGATGTATCCGGTCGAGCCCTCGTCCTCAACGCTCAGCACGCGATAGCTGTAGACAGTGTCCATAAAGCGCTTGGAACCCGGGTTCATGATGGGGGCGTCCAGACCTGCACCAAAGGCGGCGGCCAAAAAGACCGAGCCCAGCAGCGGGCGCGCGGGCAGGCCAAAGCTGATGTTCGATACGCCGAGTGCGCACTTGACGCCCAGGCGCTCCTTGCACATAGACATGGCGCGCAGGATCTGCTCAGCCTGGCGCTGGTTGGTCGAGGCGGTCATGACCAGACAGTCGATGAGGATGCGGTCCGGGCCGATGCCGTAACGGGCGGCTTCGGCCACAATGCGCTCGGCGATGCTATAGCGTGCCTCGGCGGTATCGGGGATGCCGCCTTCGTCGAGCGTGAGGCCGACGACGCTGGCGCCGTAGTGGGCGACCAGCGGGAAGATCTCGTCCATGATCTGCTGTTTGCCATTGACCGAGTTGATGATGGGCTTGCCGGCGTAGCGACGCACGGCGGCCTCGACGGCGGCGGGGTCGGTGGAGTCGATCTGCAGCGGCAGCAGCGTGGAACCTTGGAGCTGCTCGGTCGCTTGCTGGATGACCTTGACCTCGTCGATCTCGGGCAGGCCCACGTTGACGTCCAGGATGTCGGCGCCCTGCTCCTGTTGGCTGATGCCCTGGCTCACGACGTAGTCCAGGTCGCCGTCGCGTAGGGCCTGCTGCAGGCGCTTTTTGCCGGTGGGGTTGATGCGCTCGCCGATGACGGCGATCTTGTGGCCGTCGCAGGGGAGGTCCACGACCGTCTGGGCGCTCGTGACCGACATGCTGGGCTTGCGGTGACGCGGGCTGGGCGTGTGGTTGTCGATGAGGGTACGAAGTGCCGCCATGTGCGCCGGCGTGGTTCCGCAGCATCCGCCGACGACGCTCACGCCGTCCTCGATCATGCCGGCGACGGCCTCGGCGTATTCGGGGGCTTGGATATCAAAGACGGTGTTGCCGTCTTCGTCCACATGGGGGAGTCCCGCGTTGGCCTGCACCATAATGGGCTTATCGGTAACGGTGAGCATACGTGCGGCGATTCCTCGTAGCTCGGCCGGTCCCTGGCTGCAGTTGATGCCCAAAACGTCGGCGCCGATGGCATCGAGCGTGATGGCGGCCACCTCGGGACTCGTGCCCAGGAAGGTGCGACCGTCTTCCTCGAAGGTCATGGTGGCAAAGACGGGCAGGTCGGAGTTTTCGCGACAGGCGAGGACGGCCGCCTTGATCTCGGCCAGGTCGGTCATAGTCTCGATAATAAAGAGGTCCACGCCCGCATCGACGCCGGCGCGCACTTCCTCGGCAAAGAGGTCATAGGCCTCGTCAAAGCTGAGGGTGCCTAAGGGACGAAGCAGCGCGCCGATGGGGCCGATATCGCCGGCGACGTAGCGGGCGCCGGCCTCGCGGGCGCAGGCGACAGCGGCGGCAAAGACGTCTGCCACGGTGGCGGCGCCGTCGAGCTTGTGGGCGTTGGCGCCAAAGGTGTTGGCGGTGATCACGTCGCAGCCAGCCTCGACGTACTGGCGCTGAATGTCGGTAATGACCTGGGGCTCCTCAAAGTTGAGCAGCTCGGGCAGGGCGCCCGCCTTCATGCCAGCGGCCTGCAACATGGTGCCCATGCCGCCGTCGAACAGCAGGTGTCCCGTGCCATCGATGGCCGCACGCAGGCGATCGTCCTTAATGCGCAGATCGTCGATCGTGCGCGTCTTATACGTGGCACCGTTGCGACGTGCGGCATCAACAGGTGCCGCCAATGCAGTGCCGTCAGAATCATGAGTGATAAGCGGAGTAAACATCGAGGGCTCCTAATGGCTGGAATAGCAGGTGGTGTGGGCGGCGCGGAAGCGGCAGTGCTCGCGCATGCGGCAGATATTGCAGGTGGGGCGGCTCTGGGCGTCGTGGACTTCGCCTTCGAACAGACCGATCACCGCGGTCACGCTCTTGGTGGGCATGAGTAGGCTGGTGGGTGTGACGGTCAGACCGATGAGCCGCGCGGCGTTGAGCGCATTGACGATCGAGCGCTGGGCCGAGAGCGGGCAGTCGCCGTAGCCGGGACTAAAGCGCCAGTTGCCGGCGAGCCCATGTGTGGCGGCGTCCGTCTTGACCTGCTGGTCCATTTGCTCAACGGCGGCTTCCACGTAAGCGGAGCACGCGGCGTCGAGCACGGCGCCCTCCAGGGGATGTTGGGCTCCCGTGGTGCGCAGGCGACGCTCGGCGTCCATGCCGAGGGTGCATGCCATGAGCGCGGCAAAGCGGGCGTCTTTGAGATGTCGATAGATATCGCGACCGCGCAGCTCAACGTTGGTGCCGACCAGGCGAATGCAAGGTTCTCCCTGCTCGTCCACACCCGTGGCATCGACGGCAAACACGCGGCGCACGCCACGGGGCTCAATGTCCAGCTCAAGGCGCTCGACCACAAGCTCAATACGTCGTGACAGCTCGGGCTCAATCTGCTGGCCGCCGTAACCCAGATACCGCAGCATCTCGGCACGGTCGACACGGGGATGGTGCGCAGCATCGACACGGTAAAGCGCCGGCGACGCAAGGTCGGCCGGCACTTCGACAGCGGTTGTATCGATGTGCGGTTTTTCCATTACCCCAGGCGCTCCATAATGGTCGCGGCGATCGCAGGACGGTTCATAGTGTACAGGTGCAGGCCGTCGGCGCCGTGCTCCTTGAGGTCGCAAAGCTGGCGGGCGGCATAATCTACACCGGCTGCCTGCAGGCTCTCGGGGTCGTTCTCGTACTTGGCGAGAATCTTGATGACGGGGGAGGGCAGCGACGCGCCGCACATAAAGACCATGCGGCTGATCTGCGACTTGCCCATAAACGGCATGATGCCCGCGGTAATGGGCACGGTGATACCGACCTTGTCGGCAAGCTCGCGGAAGCGATAGAAGCACTCGTTATCAAAGAAGAGCTGCGTCACAAAGAAGCTTGCGCCGGCGTCCTGCTTTTGCTTGAGGTGTTCGACCGAGGCGTTGAGGTCCTCACAGGCAATGTGGCCCTCGGGGTAGGCCGCGGCGCCTACGCAAAAGCCGGCGTCGACGAGCTCGGGGATGAGGTCGCGGGCGTAGGCGTAGTCCGAGGCGGGCTTGTCGTCCTCGGTCGCGCCGGCAGGGAGATCGCCACGCAGGGCCAGGATGTTTTCCACGCCGGCGGTGCGATACTCGTCGATTTTAGCGGCGATATCGGCGTGCGAGCGGCCCACGCAGGTAAGGTGTGCCACCGAGGGTGTATCGAATTCGCTCGTAATCATATGCGCGATGGGGGCGGTGGTGGCACCGTTGCCCGAACCGCCGGCCGAGCAGGTGACCGAGACAAAGCTCGGCGAAAGCTTGCACAGATTGCCTGCCACTTCGCGAGCCGTATCGAGGGTAAGCTCGCCCTTGGGCGGGAACATCTCAAACGAAACGGGTGCGGTGCCCTGGGATGCTGCCTGCTTAAAAACCTCGTCGACGCGCATATCGTGCTCCTCTAGATACGTAATAGTGTGATGTGTTGTAAGGATTCTACAGCACCACTGTGTCACGGCGGAGTTTCACTCGCTATTTGGGGATACCAATCGAAAATGCTTTGCTATCGGCATTCCCTATAACAGGGCGGTCAATCTAGGATGGGGCTATAAAGACTGGTATCCGATGTGAAATACCAGTTAATAGAGCCCCATCTCAAATTGACTACCCTTAAACCATGGGGAAAGGTCTGCAATTTATACAGTTGATTGGCTGTTGAGGGCGGCAGCGCCGCTGTGATGCGGTAACCTCATTGATTGGTTTCGCGACAGCAACATAACGGTAATGTCGCGGAAACACGGCGAGTCTAAGCTATGACTCGTTCGTTAGTAATCAACACCGCTTCTCACGCGGTGCCGATACGAAGGGAGTTCCGTATGGCCGATCTTACTGACCGCTTCGGGACCATGGTGTTCTCTGAGGAAGTCATGAAGGACTACCTCCCCAAGGACATTTGGAAGCGCCTTGCTGCAACCCTCGAGGACGGTGAGCCGCTCGACCTGGATGTGGCCAACGCCGTTGCCCACGCCATGAAGGTCTGGGCCATCTCCAAGGGCGCGACGCACTACGCGCACTGGTTCCAGCCGCTTTCGGGCATTACTTCCGAGAAGCACGACAGCTTCCTCGAGCCCAACCACGACGGCACCGCCATTACCAAGTTTACGGGCAAGAACCTCATCCAGGGCGAGCCTGACGCCTCCAGCTTCCCCAACGGCGGCCTGCGCGCCACCTTCGAGGCCCGTGGCTACACCGCTTGGGATCCTACCAGCCCCGCCTTCATTAAGGACGATGTCCTGTGCATCCCCACGGCTTTCTGCTCCTACACGGGCGAGGCCCTGGACAAGAAGACCCCGCTGCTGCGCTCCATGACCGCGCTCTCGCGTGAGTCCAAGCGCGTTTTGGCGCTGTTTGGTAAGACCCCCAAGAAGGTCGTTCCTTCCGTGGGCGATGAGCAGGAGTACTTCCTGATCAAGAAAGACGCTTACCGCAAGCGCAGGGACCTGGTCATCACCGGCCGCACCCTCTTTGGCGCTGCCCCCTGCAAGGGCCAGGAGCTCGAGGAGCACTACTTTGGCGCTATCCGCCCCACCGTCTCGGCCTATATGAAGGACCTGGACGATGAGCTGTGGGCGCTTGGCATTCCCGCCAAGACCAAGCACAACGAGGTCGCTCCCTGCCAGCATGAGCTCGCCCCTGTCTATGGCGAGGTCAACGAGGCCATCGACCAGAACCTGGTCATGATGGAGAAGATGAAGCTCATCGCCTCCCGTCACGACTTGGTCTGCCTGCTGCACGAGAAGCCCTTCGAGGGCATCAACGGTTCGGGCAAGCACAACAACTGGTCGCTTGGCACCGAGTCCGAGAACCTGCTCGACCCGGGCGACACCCCGCTCGACAACCTGCAGTTCATCGTCTTCCTCACCGCGGTGATCGAGGCTGTTGATAACTATCAGGAGCTCCTGCGTGCCTCCGTTGCCTCGGCCGGCAACGATCATCGTCTGGGCGCCAACGAGGCTCCTCCAGCGATTATGTCCATCTTCCTGGGCGACCAGCTTACCGAGGTCGTCGAGAAGATCATCGATGGCAAGGCTTCCGTCCATGCCACGCGCGGCGTGCTCGACCTGGGCGCCGATACCCTGCCCAAGCTGATGCAGGACAACACCGACCGCAACCGCACCTCCCCGTTCGCCTTCACCGGCAACAAGTTCGAGTTCCGTGCCTGCGGCTCCGAGCAGAACGTCTCCGACTCCAACCTGGTGCTCGATGCCGCCGTGGCCAAGTCGCTCAAGTCCTTCGCTGACGCGCTTGAGGGCGCGCCCGAGGATAAGTTCCAGGACGCCGCGCTCGAGTACTGCAAGAAGGTCCTGACCGACCACCAGCGCATCCTCTTCTCCGGCGATGGCTACTCCGACGAGTGGCCCGTCGAGGCCGAGAAGCGCGGCCTTGCCAACAACAAGACCACGGCCGACGCCCTGCCCGCCTTTGTTTCCGATAAGGCCATTGCGCTCTTTGAGGAGACGGGTGTCCTGACCAAGGCCGAGGCCCAGTGCCGCTACGACTGCAAGCTCGAGAAGTACAACAAGCTCATGAACATCGAGGCCACCACGATGGTTCGCGAGGCGCGTCGTACCTATCGCCCGGTCATTACTGCCTATGCCACCAAGGTCGCTAAGGGCCTTGAGACTATTCGTGCCGCCGGTGCTGAGGCCGCCATGCAGTGCGAGCAGAACACGCTCAACAAGCTCTGCAACGGTATCACCGCCATCAACGACTCCATCAAGGCGCTCGACGCCGTGCATCAGAAGGCCGAGTCTCTCGATGGCCAGGAGCAGGCCAACGTGTACGCGCACGAGGTCGTTCCCGCTATGGATGCGCTGCGCGCCGCCGTGGACGCCATGGAGGAGATCGTGGCAGCCGACTACTGGCCGGTCCCGACCTACGACGACATCTTGTTCTACGTGTAGAGCGTAGCTGACATATCGTCACGGTATTGAGCCGGGGTCCGCATCGCGCGGGCCCCGGCTTTTTGATTGCGAAGGACGTTTAGGAGTCCGTTTTGCAACTGATTCGCCCACGTAATAAGGGGCCGTGGGCAAAAAACGTCAAATATGAGTACTGTCACAAGTCCTGTAGCATTATCTTTTTGCAAAATATGCAGTATTACGCAACATATGTCCAAGTACTTAGCTGATAAACGCCTGCAATTCTTTCGCCGTAGGACCCCTGGCGTCTAAATCGCCTTCTGATGGCATGAAATCGCTGTAACTAAAATGGTAACAGTACTCATATTTGCCATTTTTTGACCACAGGCCTTGCGATGATGCCGGGATCCGCACCCTGTCGGGTTCGAATCCCGGCGCATGGGTAGCAAAAAGCCCGTCACCGCGGGGGTAACGGGCTTCTTAATTTAAATGGTGCCCCCAGCGGGATGTCCGCGTGCGGCTGGCGCCGCCCGCATTCGCTGCGTCGCTTCGCTCCTTGCGTGCTGCGCTGGAAAACGCTTGTGCGTTTCCTCAGCTCCGCACCCTGTCGGGTTCGAATCCCGGCGTTGGGGAAGAAAAAAGCCCGCTACCGAATTGGTAACGGGCTGCTCAGATTCTGTGGTGCCCCCAGCGGGATTCGAACCCGCGATATCCACCTTGAAAGGGTGGCGTCCTTGGCCGCTAGACGATGGGGACAGCGGGAAAGAGTATAGCAGACTTTTTTAGCCGTTCACATATCGTTGGCAAACTGAAAAACCACCACAAAGGTGCCTGTCCCCTTTGTGGTGGTTGGGGCGTTAGGGGAGGAGCTTCATGGCGGCGTCGTGGGCGGCGTGCTCGTAGGTGTCGTCGAGGGGCTTGAGCGGCAGCAGGGCGGCGGCCTGTGCATCGCCACGGTGCTCGAGGGCATGGGCGATCAGCCAGTCGGCGAGCTCGGGGTTCTTGGGCAGCGCCGGGCCATGCAGGTACGTGCCGATGACGCCCTTGTAGATCAGGCCCTCAAAGCCATCGTCGCCGTTGTTGCCGGTGCCCGCGACGACGGACGTTCCGAGCGGCGTTGCCTCCGCGTCGAGCAGGGTGCGACCTCCATGGTTCTCGAATCCCACAAAGGGCTCGGGTGCCAGGTCGGTCTTGACGGCGACGTTGCCGATCAGGCGGTCGGAGCCGCGCACGGTCTCGGCGGCAATGACGCCCAGGCCCTCGATGCGATTCTCGCCCATATAGTACGAACGGCCGAGCAGCTGATAGCTGCCGCAGATAGCGAGCAGCGAGCCGCCATCCTCAACATAGGCTGCGACCTTGTCTTTTTGAGCGAACAGCTCGTGTGCCACGGCCAGCTGGTCGCGGTCGGAGCCACCGCCCATCATGACGATGTCGGCGTCGGTGAGGTCGAGCGTCTCGCCCATGCGGACCTCGTCCACGCGCGCGGGAATGCCGCGCCAGGCGCAGCGGCGCTCGAGGGCAATGACGTTGCCGCCGTCGCCATAGAGGTTGAGGGCATCGGGATACAGGTAGACGATGCGCAGCGGGCGCGAAAGCTCGACCGGCGCAATATCGGTGGGGACAGCGCTGCCATTGGCGCGTGTTACGGCGTGGGAGGTGACCGAGCTCGCATCGGCGCCCTTAAGCTCGTCGAGCTCCTTGACCAGTGGCGGGAAGGCCGTGTAGTTGGCGACGGCGTAGAAAGTATCGCCAGCCTCCTCGTCTGCCACGGCGCCGATCGCCTGCTCGATATTCGAGATGATGGCGGCATCGATGCCGGCGTACTTGAGGCGTACCTGCATGTCGTGCGCGCGCGTGCCGCCGGCAAAGGCGACAAGCCCCGTTGTGTCGGCGATGCGCTCAAAGTCGACGTCGTAGATCCACGACACATCGTGGCCGTCGGCATCGTTGTCGTTGAGGAAGAAGGCGCAGAGCCTGCCGCCTGCCGTTTTAATGGACTGAATCTGGCGATCGAAACCCACGGGATTCTTGGCCAGGTTTGCCTCGACGGTACGGCCGGCGATCTCCCAGCGGCCCATACGCCCGCCGGCGGGGATGTAGGCATCGAGCGTGGGCTGCAGATGCGCCGCGTCCACGCCCAGCTCGTGGGCGGCGAAGAATGCTGCGGCTACGTTGTAGACCATGTACAGGCCGTTGTAGCGCGTGGCGATGTGTACGGCAGCCGCGTCGGGCGCAGATCCAAAGACCAGGTCAAAGCCGTAGCCGTCACAGCCGAGCTCCACGCCCGTCACGCGACGGACAAGCCCGGGGCGGGCCCAGCCGCACGAGGGACAATGGTATGCGCCAAGCTGTCCGTACTGCACATAGTCGTACTCCAACGGCGCGTTGCACTGTGAGCAAAAACGCGAGTCGCTAATGCGGTCGGATTCGGTGTTGGTGGCGCCGTCGATGCCAAAGGCGATGCTTGCATTGGGAACGCGCGCGGCGATTGCGGCACACAGCGGGTCGTCTGCGTTGTAGATGAGCGTCGTTGCCGGTGAAAGCTCCAGCGCGTGGGCGATGACGTCCTGGGTGTGGTCGATCTCGCCGTAACGGTCCAGCTGGTCGCGGAACAGGTTGAGCAGCACAAAGTACGTCGGCTTGAGCTTGGGCAGAACGCGTACGGTGTAGAGCTCGTCGCACTCAAAAACGCCCACGCGCTTGCTGCTGGTGTGCTTAAGGCCGCCGCGGGCCTCGAGCAGAGCACCCACCACACCAGGCTCCATATTGTTGCCGGCACGGTTGCACACCACGTTAGCGCCGCTGGCAGCAACGGCGTCGGCGATGAGGTTGGAGGTGGTGGTCTTGCCATTGGTACCGGTAATCACCACGCTGCGGTCGACCAGGCTCGCGAGGTCGCTTAGCAGCTCGGGGTCGATCTTCATGGCGATACGGCCGGGAAGCACGCCGCCCTGGCGCTTGAGGACGGAGCGCAGCCCCCAGCGAGCGATATCGCTCGAGGCGCAGGCGAGAGATGAGCGGAGGTTCATGAAGCCGTTCCTAACATAGATGACATGGTCGGGGCGATCGCGTCGCTAAAAGCCGTAGCGGCGCGCAAATTCCTGGGCAAGCTGCGATACGTCTTCGCAGGCGTTGGCCCAGGGGGCAAAGTCGGGGGTGTCCGAGATAATGCCGTCGGCTTCCCAAACCGCCTGGTGCGAGAGGTCCCAGGGGTCGCGCGGCTCGGGTCGGCAGGGAAGATACGGCGTCTGGTACATGGGGTTCAGCAAGAAGAACGCGCCGCCCTCGCAACGGTTGGCGAACTCACGCAGCGCGCGCGTCGCCGGACGCATCTTGTTTGTTTTGAACAGCAGAATCGTGCGGGCGAGCAGGTACCAGGGGGAGTTTTCGAGTGCGTCTGCCCCCATCTGTTCCTCGAGCTGATGTGCCAGGGCAAAAAAGCCGTCCTGGTCTTCCAGGCGAGCGAGGGCGAGCAACACGGTGCCGGCAGCTCGGGTGGGATAGCCTTCTGCCTTAAGGACACGGCGAGAGTAGTTGGCGGCGGCGCGGTAACGAGCGCTCGCCATGCACAGCTGCGAGATGGCCTCGAGCGTGTGAAGCCAGCCGATAAGCGCCGGCTCGCTCACGGTAAGGTCTGCTGCGGTGACACCGTCGGCCAAAACATTATTGGCCCAGTAGTGCGGGGCCTCCATATCAAACCCGGGCACGCTCTGTTGCAGATAGTCGGCCGTGCTCGCCTCGAGCTTCATCAAGTCGCCCAGGCAAGCATCGACGGGCGTGTCGGCCAGAATGATGGCGAGCAGTTGGGCATCGAGGACATGCGCATCGACGCGAACAATCTTGAGCAGCTCATCGCGCATGTCGTCGAACAGGCGGTTGCGCGTCTGCTCAAACTCCTCGTCGCTGCCCATGTCCTCGATGCGGCGAAGCTCGTCAAGCAAATGACGATGAACGCCGGCATAGGACAGCAGCGCTTGGGCATGCTCGGTCTGCGCATACTTGTGAGGGTTTGCGCTGATGTCGTTATGGACAAGCTCGCGTGCTGCATCGGTGAGTTCGGGGTGCGATGCTAGATAGGTGCGCTCCAGATAGGCGGGGATGTAGACGCTCGGATCCATTAGAGGTCCCCTCCCTTAAACGGCAATCCCTGTTCGGCCGCGCGCAGGATGCGTTCGTCGATCTGGGAGCGCACGATGTCGTTGGTGGCGACCCAGGCGGCAAAGCTGGCGTTGTCGGGCGCGCCTAGGCCCTCCTGCAGCACCGGTGTCGCCTCGGACAGGGCAAGGACAAGCTCGTCGGTGGAGCCCGGACCTACGTTGACGCGGGCATAGACGCCATCGGGAAGCTCGGTTTGGAAGTAGAGCGCCTCGGCCGCGTGTGGGCATGAGCGCACCAGGATGCGCAGGTAGTGTTCGGCGCCTTCGTAGTCCAGCTCGCGCCAGGCTGCGCTCATCAGCGCGATGAGCGTCCATGGGTCCAGGTCGCGCTCCGCGTCCTTGGGACGGCGGCGCAGCGGCGTGTTGGCAAGATAGGGCACGGAGTGGGCGGAACGAAAACGCTTGAGCTCCTCGGCAGGGTATTCGAGCTTTGCCATGGCAAGCATCGCGGTATGGCGGACGCCAGCGGGGTCGTTGGGCGCAAAGTCCAGGCTGCGATTCGCGGCATCCAGCGACATGCGGTAGCGGCCGCTAATGAGCGCGCGCGATGCCAAGGCGGCAAGCCAGCGCAGGTAGGGACGGCGGGTCAGGTCGCCTGCGGCCTCACGCTCGTAGGGGTCCTGCGCCGAGGCGATCTTGAGCGCCAAATCGTGCTCCACCTCGTCGCACTTGGACACCAGATACTGTACGTATTCCTCGTTGGATTCGGCGGTGAGCGCCGTCAGCATGCGCTGGGCATCCCAGTTGGCCGGATCGAGCGCGGCTGCCTCGCGGAGCATGTTCTCGGCTGCGGCTTCTTCTTGCTCTGCCTGGGCGTCGTCGGGGATAAAAGGGATGCGGTAGTCGACAGCCTCGACCACCTTGGCAATGAGGTGCCCGGCGCGGTCGCGATCGTGCACGATGAGCGGCGCGGGGTTGCGGGTGAATTGCTCCATCAGACGCTCGACGGCGGGGCCGTCAGTGAGCGGGATATTGTCGCGGCGCAAGGCCTCAAGAACGAGGCGATGGCAATCCTCTTGAATGGGATCGAATGCCATGGGGCCTCCTTTGCTGCGGTTAGGGTTCAAATGTCTCTATATAAAGGTCTAGTTTACCCGCATGTGGCACACCGGGGGTGCCGCACTTGGACTTGCACCTTTGCACCACGAAGACGGATGTCGCACAAATGTCGGCACCTCAGTTGCGCGGGTGGTATCACAGTGCCGTAAACGGTCGATTTTTGGCGGCGAACGGGGCACATTTTGGAGGGGCACAGTCCTACCCGGGATATGTGGTCAACCCTGATAAAACGTTTGCCCAGCTTGGGAGTATGAATGCCCCACAAGGGTCTTCAGGGATAGAAAAAACGTTTCATCATTGTTGGCTTTAGGTGAATAACTGACCAACCAGAACGGTAAAATAGTGTTTGTCTGAGCGTTGAGACGTTTAGACATTGCGTCGCTATCGCCGGCGACGCACAAAATGGTCCTAACGGAGCCAATCGGGTGCTCCGTTATATACGCAAGTCTAAGAGGGGCTTGTTTAGGAGGCACAGTATGGGACGTTTTACCAATCCTCGCGATCTGTACTTTGGTGAGGGCGCTCGCCACGAGGTGAAGAACCTCAAGGGCAAGAAGGCCATCATCGTTTCTGGCGGCAGCTCTATGCGCCGCGGCGGGTTCCTGCAGGACGTTGAGGCCGACCTCAAAGAGGGCGGCTTCGAGGTCAAGCTGTTCGAGGGCGTCGAGTCCGATCCGTCCATCGAGACGGTCATGAAGGGCGCCGAGGCCATGCGCGAGTTCGAGCCCGACTGGATTATCGCCATCGGCGGCGGCTCGCCCATCGATGCCGCTAAGGCCATGTGGGTCTTCTACGAGTATCCCGAGGAGTCCTTCGATAACATCATCCAGCCGTTCAGCTTCCCTGAGCTGCGTCAGAAGGCTCACTTCTGCGCCATCTCCTCTACCTCCGGTACCGCTACCGAGGTCACTGCCTTCTCCGTCATTACCGACTACGCCAAGGGCATCAAGTACCCGCTGGCCGACTTCAACATCACCCCTGATGTCGCCATCGTCGACCCCGAGCTCACCTACACCATGCCCGCCAAGCTGTGCGCTCATACCGGCATGGACGCTCTGACCCACTGCATGGAGGCCTACGTTTCCACCTGCGCCTCTATGTTCACCGACGCCAACGCTCTGCACGGCATCCGCGAGATCGTCGAGTGGCTGCCCAAGTCCTATGCTGGCGACCATGAGGCCCGTCAGCACATGCACGAGGCACAGTGCATCGCCGGTATCGCCTTCTCCTCGGGCCTGCTCGGCATCGTTCACTCCATGGCTCACAAGACCGGTGCAGCCTTTGAGAACGGCCACATCATCCACGGTGCTGCTAACGCCATGTACCTGGGCAAGGTCATCCAGTGGAACTCCAAGGACCCGCGCGCTGCCGAGCGTTACGCTTACGTGGCCAAGGAGATCCTGCACCTTCCCGGCGAGACCAACGAGGAGCTCATCGCTGCGCTCGTCCAGAAGATTCGCGACCTCAACGACCAGCTCAACATTCCGCAGTCCATCAAGGATTACGCGAATGGTGGCGTGAAGGTCGACGCCGAGAACCCGCAGATGGTTTCCGAGGAGGAGTTCCTCGCCAAGCTGCCCGAGATCGCCGCGAACGCCGAGCAGGACGCCTGCACGCCCGAGAACCCGCGTGAGACCAAGGCTGCCGACTTCGAGAAGATTCTCAAGGCCTGCTACTACGACACCGACATCGATTTCTAATCGACTCTCACTCGTCGTCTTTGGGAGGTTCCGCACGTCATGGTGCGGAACCTCCTTTTCTTTCTCTTGCATCGAATATGCGAAATGGAGTCAACTATGGCTGCAATTTTTAATAGCCCCAGCAAGTACATCCAGGGTCCGGACGAGCTCGCCAAGCTCGGCTCCTATGTCGAGCCGCTCGGCGGCAAAGCCCTCGTTATCGTGACGCCTTCGGGCAAGAAGCGCGTCGGCACCAAGATCGAGGGCGGTTTTGCCGAGGCTAAGGCCGAGCTGCTGTTTGAGGACTTTAACGGCGAGTGCTCCAAGGGCGAGGTCGATCGCCTGGTTGCGCTCGCCCGCGACAACGGTTGCGACATCATCGTCGGCGTCGGTGGCGGCAAGATCCTCGATACCGCGAAGGCCGTTGCCTATTACCTGGAGTCCCCGGTTATTATTTGCCCCACCATCGCCTCGACCGATGCGCCGTGCTCGGCGCTTTCGGTGCTCTACACCGACGACGGCCAGTTCGATAAATATCTCTTCCTTAAGGCAAACCCCAACATTGTCCTGATGGATACGACAGTTATCGCGGCGAGCCCGGTGCGCCTGACGGTTTCCGGTATGGGCGATGCGCTCGCAACCTACTTTGAGGCCCAGGCGACGCATGATGCCGACGGTGGCACTTGCGCCGGCGGCAAGGGCGGAATGGCCGGCCTGGCGCTCGCCAAGCTCTGCTACGAGACGCTTATGGCCGATGGCGTCAAGGCCAAGGTCGCGCTGGAGAAGGGTGCGCTCACGCCTGCCGTTGAGCATATCATCGAGGCCAATACGCTGCTTTCCGGCATTGGCTTTGAGAGCTCGGGCCTTGCTGCTGCTCATGCCATCCACAATGGCCTGACGATGCTGCCCGAGTGCCATGGCATGTATCACGGCGAGAAGGTCGCCTTTGGCACCATCGTCCAGCTGGTACTTGAGGATGCCCCGACCGAGAAGCTCGAGGAAGTCTTGGGCTTCTGCATTGAGCTGGGCCTGCCGGTCACGATGAAGGAACTTGGCGTTGCCGAGCTTACGCGCGAGCAGGCCATGGTCGTTGCCGAGGCCGCCTGCGCGCCCGATGACACCATGTGCAACATGCCGTTTGAGGTGACGCCCGAGATGGTCGCAAACGCCATCCTGGGTGCCGACGCGCTGGGCCACTACTATCTCATGGATGAGTAAATCAAGCTAAGGAAGGGGCAAAGCCAGCAGATGGCTTTGCCCCTTTTTGCTATGGTGCAAAGGGGTCAGGTTGCTTTGTACCAATTGTTGTTGATGAAAGGGCGGATTCTCGTATGTCGCTTCCTATGGTTTACGGCGGTCCCGGCCGGTATGTTCAGGGGCCGGGTGAGCTCTCGCGTCAGGGCAGGTATTTGTCATGGTTGGGTTGCGCTGCCTATGCCTTGTTTGACCAGGGCACCGAGGATCGGCTGTGCAGGCAGATCGTCGATGGATTTCTGGATGAAGATCTAAGCGAGCCGTTCTTTAAGATTTACAACGGTCCGTGTACGGAAGATGCCGTTGTCGAAATGGCCAAGGAAGCCCGGGCCGAGTATTGCGACATGGTGGTGGGCATTGGCGGCGGCAAGATGCTCGATATCGCCAAGGCCGTTGCGTTCTATGCCGAGTTGCCGTTGTGCGTATGCCCCACGGCGGCCTCAATGGATGGTCCGTGCAGCGCGATTTCGGTGTTGTATCACGAGGATGGGTCGTTCGACCGCTACCTGATGCTCGAGAAGAATCCAGACCTGGTCGTGGTCGATACCAACGTGGTCGCGGCGGCCCCACTGCGTATGACGGTCGCTGGCATGGGCGATGCGCTGGCAACGTACTTCGAGGCGCGTTCGTGCACCGCGGCGCACGGCGTCAACGAACACGGTGGCGCGCCGGGGCACTTGGCCCTGGTCACAGCACGTGCCTGCTACGACACGCTCATGGAGTGCGGTGTCGCTGCCAAGCGCGATCTCAAAAAGGGCCGTACATCGCCAGCGGTTGAGCGCCTGATCGAGTGCAATATTCTGCTTTCGGGTGTTGGCTTTGAGAGTGGCGGCCTAGCGCTCGCTCATGCCATTGCCAACGGCCTGACGATTTTGCCCGAGTGCAAGGCTATGCACGGCGAGGCCGTGGCGTTTGGTCTGGTGGTGCAGCTGCGCCTGGAGCGTGCGCCCGAGCTTGATCAGGTGCTCGAGTTTTGCCAGCGCGTTGGTCTGCCGACGACGCTCGAGGAGCTGGGCCTTGGCGAGATTTCCGATGCCGACCTGATGAGCGTTGCGGACGCGGCCTTTAGAAACGAACGTAATATGGCCAACGAGCAGGCCAAGGTGACCAAACGAAAGCTCGTGCAGCTCATGCGCGAGGCATAGTTTGGCGCTTGATCGACCTTGTGCAACCGAGGCGGCGATAGGCCATGGACTATTTGCCGCAAAGATGCTCAGCGTGTAGTTTGCCCGAGGTGTGGGCCGATAGCGTATCATTATCTCTTGCTTGTTTGCACTGCTCAGGGAGGGGCCGCGCATGGCGCAGGAACACGATCTGTTTGATGACATTATCGAGATCAGCAAAGGTTTCGATTTTCTTAAAAACCCGCTTGGCGGTGTGACCGACGCGCTCGATCCGTCGGCGCCGCAGTGGAACCCTGCCGATTATAAGGAGCGTCCGCGCGGAAACACCATTCCGTGCCTGACCTGCAAAAACGAAAAGAGCGGCTGCACCGCGTGCATGGACGTGTGCCCGGTCAACGCTATCGAGGTCGAGGAAGACGCCATCGAGATTCTCGACTCCTGTCGCAAGTGCGGCCTGTGCGCCGCTGCCTGCCCGACGGAGGCGATCATCTCTCCGCGCCTTGCACCCAAAAACGTCTACGACGACATTGTCTCGGCGGCTACGAGCCACGAGACCGCCTACGTCACCTGCACGCGTGCCCTTAAGCGCATGCCGCGCGAGAACGAGGTCGTCGTCGCCTGCGTGGGCGATATTACGGCAGAGACTTGGTTTTCGGTACTGGCCGACTATCCCAACGTGAGTGTGTACCTGCCGTTGGGCGTGTGCGATAAATGCCGCAACACCGGCGGTGAGGACATTCTGGGCGAGGCGATTGCGAAGGCCGAGGAGTGGTCCGGCACGGGTATGGGCCTGGAGGTCGACCCCAAGAGCCTCAAATGCCATAAGCGTCGCGAGTACGAGCGCAAGGAGTACATGGATAAGATTGCCCGTACCACGGGTCTAACCGTGACCAAGCTCAATCCAGCGACGGCGGCGCTGGCCTCGGTGACGCAAAAGCTCAAGGCCCATCGCCATCAGATTACCCAGCTGGAGCGCACGCTCAACACCATGTGCGGCACCACGACGACCAAGCGTCGCCGTTCGCTCACCCATGGGCGGCAGCTGGTGCTCTCGACATTGCAAAACCACCCCGAGCTTGCCCAGAACATGCAGGTGAGCACGCCGGAGTGCGATTTTGACAAGTGCACGTCGTGTGGTGAGTGTGTCAATGTATGCCCTACGTTCGCCTGCGATCTGGTGGGAAGTGGCCGCTTTGCGTTGGAGTCCACGTATTGTTTGGGCTGCGGCGCCTGTGTCAAGGTGTGTCCCGAGCATGCGCTCAAGTTGGTTGAGCACGACGCGTCCAACCTGATCGTCGTCGATCCCGAGGCCGAGGAAAAGGCCGCCCAGAAGGCGAAGGCTCACGAAGAGGCTGAGAAGGTCAAGGCTGAGGCAAAGGCCAAGCTTGACAAGATGCTCGACCAAGTGGAGAAGCTCGCAGACTAGCCAGCGACCCCAATCTCTGCTTCATTTGCGCCGCCGTGGCGTCCGGGTTCGCCCAGATGCTGCGGCGGCGCTATACTTATGCAGTTTGAAGTACCTGTATCAAAAGGAGCTGTCGTGTCCCTTTCCATCGGTATCGTGGGCCTGCCCAACGTGGGCAAGTCGACGCTGTTCACCGCGCTTACCAAAAAGACCGGCCTTGCCGCCAACTACCCGTTTGCCACGATCGACCCCAACGTGGGTATCGTCGATGTGCCCGATAGCCGCCTGCAAAAGCTTGCCGACATCGTCAACCCGGGCCGCATTGTGCCGGCTACGGTCGAGTTTGTCGACATCGCTGGCCTGGTGAAGGGTGCCAACGAGGGCGAGGGCCTGGGCAACCAGTTCCTGGCAAACATCCGCGAGACCGATGCCATCTGCGAGGTCGTGCGCTACTTTAAGGACCCCAACGTCATGCGCGAGGTGGGCCGCACGGGCGAGTTCGTCGATCCCGCCGGCGATGCCGACACCATCATGACCGAGCTCATCCTGGCCGACATGGGCACGCTCGAAAAGCAGCTGCCCAAGCTCGAGAAGGAGGCCAAGCGCGACAAGGAGCTCATGCCCAAGTTTGAGGTCGCCAAGCGCCTGCTTGCCTGGCTCAACGAGGGCAAGCGCGCCGCATCCATGGAGATGACCGACGAGGAGCGTGCCGCCGCCAAGGGCCTGTTCCTGCTCACCATGAAGCCCATCCTGTATGTGGCCAACGTGGACGAGGATATGCTCAATGAGGACCTGGCGCCCATCGATGGCGTCAAGCCGTTGCCCATCTGCGCCAAGATTGAGGCCGAGCTTTCCGAGCTCGATCCCGAGGATGCCGCCGACTACCTGGAGAGCCTGGGCCTGGAGCAGCCCGGCCTGGACGTGCTTGCTCAGGCTGCTTACAAGCTGCTCGGTCTGCAGTCGTTCTTTACGGCCGGCGAGATGGAGGTCAAGGCCTGGACGGTTCGTCAGGGCGCGACCGCCCCGCAGGCCGCCGGTGTCATCCACACCGACTTTGAGCGCGGCTTTATTAAGGCCGAGGTCATTGGCTACGACGACTACATCGAGCTCGGCGGCGAGCAGGGCGCTAAGGCTGCCGGCAAGCTGCGCATTGAGGGCAAGGACTATGTTATGGCCGATGGCGACGTCGTGCACTTCCGCTTTAACGTGTAAGGACGACGCGCATGTTTAAATATGGCAAAAAAGCTGGCTACATGGGTATTGCGCTGCTCGTACTTGCGGTGATTCCGCTGGTGGTTGCAGCGTTTGTTATCCCCAACATTGGTCCCGAGGTGGCAACAAAGTTTAACGCAGCAGGCGAGGTGACGCGTTGGGGCAAGAGCTACGAGCTGCTGGCGCTGCCGGTGCTCAACCTGCTGCTCGGCGTGGCGACGTATTTTACCGCCGGTCGTCAAGCAAAGAACAATGATGACTCCGCCGCCATGGCGCGCATCGTGTGCGAGCGCTACCTGCGCAACGGTTGCATCACGGGTGTGTTCCTCAACGTGATCAACGTTTACTTTATGTACTCGGCGATTACCGGAACGGGCTTTGGCTTTGGTTTCTAGCTTGTCCTTCTAGGCAACGAGCCTGCACGCATATTCAATGGCTGCTGCGAGGCCGCCGCTCGACCGTGGTTGAAAGACTACATCGGCGGCGGCCTCGTTTTCGTATCCGGCGCCGCGAAGGGCGAGTGCTATGCCGGCTTCTAAAAGGAGCGGCAGGCCGCGTTGGCTGGTTGCGATTACGGCAACCTGATTGAGCGAGCAGCTGTGCGCTTGGCATTGGATGGCAAGTTCGCCTTGCGTCGGGCAGGGGACCAGAACGGCGGCGACGCGACTTGATAGCAATTTAAATGCTGTGCGCTCATCGGGCGAAAGGCATTCAGCTTCAACGACGACGAGCTTGGGCGGTGCGCTGTTTGTGCGAAGCGTGGCTCGGTACATGCGGACCGAAGAACCCGACATAGAAAACTCCTGTGTATTCGGGAAAACGTAAACTATAGTTTACGTTTATGTTCGGCTCCATTTCAAACTCGGCTGCATGGACGAACGTGCGAAACAGATTCTTGGCAGGCGGGTCGAAGAGACACGCAGGGACCTTGGTATCTCCAAGGTTGATTTTTGTGTGGCGACAGGAATCAGCCGACCCTACCTCGACCGAATCGAAGATGGGACGGCAAATTTCACGCTCAAGGTTCTATTTAAGATCGCGCCCGCACTCGGCATGACGGTGTCAGAGCTTCTTGAAGGCATTGAGTAGGGGATACCGGTCGATGCCTGGCTACGCCATCGGGATGCGGTCGTGGTTGACTTGGCTGTAGAACAGGCGCTGGATTTCGGCGGCATCGCGTGACTGGCCGAGTGCCCACATGGTCTTGGCCACAAGCGTCTCGGTGGTCAT
The DNA here is from genome assembly GCA_905216145.1 of uncultured bacterium. Taxonomy (GTDB): domain Bacteria; phylum Actinomycetota; class Coriobacteriia; order Coriobacteriales; family Coriobacteriaceae; genus Collinsella. Next base: position 79,810 of record CAJMST010000007.1, read on the forward strand.
GTCATCGCCGCGCAGAATGCCCGGATGATCGGCGTAAGCGCGGCCGACCTCATAAACGCCCAGATCGAGGCCCTCTTCGGGGACCTGCGTGGTCATAACGACGGTGCGGCCCGAATCGACCCAGCGGAAAATTGCCTCTTGGAACGAATCGCCGGACTCGCCAAACTCGGGAATACCGCCAATGCCAAAGGTCTCAAGAATTACAGCATCGTAGCTATCGGCTAGGGCGTCCAGGATACCCGGGTTCACGCCGGGCGTCAGCTTAAGGACAAATACGCGCGGATCGATACTGTCGTAGAAACGCACCGGGCTCTCATTCTGATGAGTGCCGTGAAGCCCGTTGCGCACAATGCGGTCGTTGCGGATGTAGGCAATGGGCGGATAGTTGACGCTAATGAACGCGTTAAAGCTCATGGTGCGCTGCTTGCGGGCGCGCGTGCCGGCAATGGCGACGCCGCCAAACACGATCGAGACGTCGTGCGAATGCTCGTCGAGTGCATAGAGCAGACTCTGGTACAGGTTGAGCTTGGCATCGGTAAAGGGGTTGCCCATGGGCTTTTGCGAGCCGGTGAGCACGATGGGCTTGGGGCTGTCCTGAATTAGATAGGAAAGCGCTGCCGCGGTGTAGCTCATAGTGTCGGTGCCGTGCAGAATCACGAAGCCGTCGTGATCGGCATAGCCCTCGACGATGACGTCGCGGATACGCATCCAGTCGCTTGGGCGCATATTGGTGCTGTCGATGTTCATGGGCTGCACGACGTCGAGCTCGCAGAGGCCCGAGATCTCGGGGACGCTCTGGGCGAGTTCCTCACCGGTCAGGGCGGGGGAGAGGCCGTTGCCGTCCTCGGTCGATGCGATGGTGCCGCCCGTGGCGATGAGAAGGATGCGCTTCATGCTGGTATTCCTATCGTATTTGCCGCCGCAGAGGCGGAGTCGTTCGGCAGTATTGTGGCACAGGGCGTCCAATGTTCAAACGTATTACATCATCTGTAACGTCTGGTAACACTTCAATTGCCGTCAAATAGGGGCCCAGGTCGTGCGTTTGCCGTGCGCTGATGGCTGCGAGGGACGAGAAACCCCATATAACGTGTACACTATGAAAGTTATTCTCGTTTATTCGCGCGGGTGGGCACCGGCTCCCCGCCAACAAGAGGGGGAACCATGGATCAAAAGGCTTCCGCAAAGGTCCTCGTACTCGACTTTGGTGCGCAGTACGGTCAGCTCATTGCCCGTCGCGTCCGCGACCTCAACGTGTATTCCGAGATCGTCCCCTGCGACATCTCGGCCGACGAGATTCGCGAGATGAACGCCTCTGCGCTCATCCTTTCCGGCGGCCCGGCTTCCGTGTATGCCGAGGACGCTCCGTCTATCGATCCCGCCATCTTTGACCTGGGCCTTCCCGTCCTGGGCTTTTGCTACGGCCATCAGATCACGGCCGTGACGCTCGGCGGCAAGGTCGGCCACTCCGAGGTGGGCGAGTACGGCCGCGCCACCATCACGCGCACGGCCGGCGCCAAGCTCTTTAACTCCACGCCCATGGAGCAGACCGTGTGGATGAGCCACCGCGACGCCGTTTCCGAGGTGCCCGAGGGCTTTACCGTTACCGCCAGCACCGACGTGTGCCCGGTCGCTGCGATGGAGTGCGTCGAGCGCAAAATCTTCACCACGCAGTTCCACCCCGAAGTCAAGCACTCCGAGTACGGTCAGCAGCTGCTGAGCAACTTCCTGTTTGAGATCTGCGGCCTGGAGCCCAACTGGAGCATGGACAACCTGGTCGAGACCATGACGGCCGAGTTCCGCGAGAAGGTCGGCGACGACCGCGTGATTCTGGCCCTGTCCGGTGGCGTCGACTCCTCCGTCGTGGCTGCGCTGGGCGCTCGCGCCGTGGGCAAGCAGATGACCTGCGTGTTCATCAACCACGGCCTGCTGCGCAAGGGCGAGCCCGAGCAGGTGGAGGAGGTCTTCACCAAGCAGTTTGACGTCGACTTTATCCACGTCCACGCCGAGGACCGCTACGCCGAGCTTCTGGCCGGCGTGACCGAGCCCGAGGAGAAGCGCCGCATCATCGGTACGCAGTTCTGGAAAGAGTTCTTCGCCGTGGCGCAGCAGCTCGAGACCGATGGCAAGCCGGTCAAGTACCTGGCTCAGGGCACCATCTACCCCGACATCATCGAGTCCGGCGCTCGCAAGACGGGCGGCAAGACGGCCACCATCAAGAGCCACCACAACCTGATCCCGTTCCCCGAGGGCGTGCACTTCGACCTCATCGAGCCGCTCGATCATTTCTTTAAGGACGAGGTCCGTGCACTTGGTCTGGCACTGGGCCTGCCGGGTCACATCGTGTTCCGCCAGCCCTTCCCGGGCCCGGGTCTTGCCATTCGCATCATCGGTGCGGTCGACAAGGAGAAGCTCGAGGTCCTCAAGAACGCCGACGCCATCGTGCGCGAGGAGCTGGATGCCTACAATCAGCGTCTGTTTGAGCAGACCGGCGAGCGCAACTCCGAGCACAGCTGCTGGCAGTATTTCGCGGTTCTGCCCGACATTAAGTCCGTCGGCGTTATGGGCGACGAGCGCACCTACCAGCGTCCGATCATCCTGCGTGCCGTCGAGTCCAGCGATGCCATGACCGCCGACTGGGCCAAGCTGCCCTACGACGTGCTGGCCCGCATTTCTGGCCGCATCGTTGCCGAGGTCCCCGGCGCCAACCGCGTGTGCTACGACATCACGTCCAAGCCGCCCGCGACGATCGAGTGGGAGTAGGCTGACAGGGTTCTGACCTGTATTTTTGAGTGCCGCACTGTGCTGCTGAGTTTCGTTTCGTACGAGAGTCATGGCAAAGCCGCCAGCGACGGCGGTGAGTAAATACGGTAATCTGGCCTCCGTTCCCGCGTTGGGACGGAGGCTTTTTCTTTGCCGTTTTACTCCCTTTCACCTGCGATTTCGCGATTTACTCCCCGTATTTCAAGACGACAAGGCACGGGGCGGTATTCGGAGGAACGGGAGTAAAGATTTATCCCGAATGAGTAGACGCGCGATTTTTGTCCCCGAGAACGAAACGAGGCCGTTTCGGGGCCCGTGAAACTCAAATCGAACTCAACGGGCGTTTTTACGGTCTCCGTACGGCGTTTCCCCAGGTGGTTAATGGGGAGTAAAGAATCTCGCCGCCTCAATGAAAACGGGAGTAATCAGGGGAAATGCCGCAGTGTACTGCCGTGTGCCGCCATGTAAGCCACCGCGTCATTTACTCCCCATTTACGCTTGAAATGCCTTTGCATGCAATGGGGAGTAAAAACTCAGCTTACGCAGGAGCGAGCGGAGCTCACCGCCTAGCCTGGCGTCCTGATTCGGTTGCGTTGATTGCGAAATGCGGGGAGCCGTTACAGCAAGGCTTTCCAGTCCTCGTACTCGTCGGCGTCGATCTCGCCGTTCTCGAGCCGTGCGCGCTTCTCTGCCCACAACTCGATCGCCATCGCGGCTTTGGGCGCGTGCGGCGCCTTGGGGTTCAGGGAGAGGCCCGAACCGTCGGCTGAGGGAACTATGCCGAAGGAGTCTTCGAGCCGCACGAGCAGCGACATGAGGTCGCCTGCGGTCTCGACGCCGTAATCCTTGAGGGCGTTGACGGACACGCCGAGCGCTGCGGCGATGGACTCGAGCAGCTCGGGCTTGTCCATCAGCAAATCCTATCAGCGGCTCAAGGGCAAGGACGTGATTACCACTCCTAAGACGAAAAAGAGCAACCGTGTCATTAAGATGCCCAAATTCCTCTGTGGAGAGATGGAGGACTACTTAAAGATGTTTTACAGCACCGGGGCAAATGAACGGATTTTCCCTGTCAGCAAGCACTATCTCCACCATGAAATGGACAGAGGTGCGAAAGCGGCGGGAGTGAAGCGGATCAGAATTCACGACCTCCGACATTCACACATTTCCCTGCTGATTGATATGGGCTTCACCGCCCTGGCAATCGCTGACCGGGTGGGGCATGAGAGTATCGATATCACCTACCGCTACGCCCATCTGTTTCCTACAAGGCAGACGGAGATGGCGGACAAACTGGACTTTGAAAGGATGGGAACGTAACCATGTCACTGAAAAACCGAGACAACAAAAATCGCTGGAGGAACAAGACCGTGGCCTTCCGGGTGTCCCCGGAGGAAGATGAACAGATCGAGGCCGCTGTGCGGCTCTCCGGCCTGACAAAGCAGGACTACATCACAAGACGCCTCCTGTGCCGGGACGTAGTGGTACAGGGTAATCCCAAGGTCTACAAAGCCCTGCGTGACCAGCTTGCCGCCGTTCTGGACGAACTGCGGCGGGCCGAGGACGGGGCTGGCGTGGACGATGAACTGCTGGACACCATTCAGATGATCGCCGCTATCATGGGCGGCATGAAGGAGGATTGATAGATTGATGGATTCCAGAGAAACGAAAAGGACTGTCCCGGTTCCGTCTGTTGGCGCAGACGGGGAACAGCCCATTTCACAAACACCTACCGCAAGTATAACAGAGGAAACGACAGAAAACAATCCCCCTGAAAAAAATTATGCGGAACTGCTGCGGAAAATGCAGCGCATGAACGACCCGGCGTATCTCCCCACGATTTCCATGAACGAGTTGTACGAGAACGTCTATCAGAGCAGACCGCCCGTCATTGACGGTCTGCTCTATCCGGGGACGTACCTCTTTGCGGGAGCGCCCAAGGTAGGCAAGTCGTTTCTGATGGCCCAGCTTGCCTACCACGTCAGCATGGGCCTCCCCCTGTGGGACTATCCCGTTCACAAGGGGACTGTCCTCTATCTGGCGCTGGAGGACGATCACCGTCGCTTGCAGGAGCGGCTTTACCGGATGTTCGGCATGGACGGCACCAACGACCTCCTCTTTTCCATCTGCGCAAAGCAGGTCGGCAACGGGCTGGAGGAACAGCTAAAGCGATTCGTGCAGGAACACCCAGACACCAAACTGATTATCATTGACACCCTTCAGAAGATTCGGGAGGCTGGCGGGGATAAGTACAGCTACGCCAACGATTATGAGGTGGTAGGAAAGCTGAAACGCCTTGCTGACGCTTGCGGCGTCTGCCTCCTACTGGTACATCACACTCGGAAGCAGCAGGCCGACGACAAGTTTGATATGATCTCCGGCACCAACGGCCTGTCGGGGGCAGCAGACGGGGCCTTTCTTCTTCAGAAGGAGAAGCGGACGGACGGCACCGCCACCTTGGATGTGGTAGGACGTGACCAGCAAGACCAGCGGCTCTATCTCATTAAGGACAAGGAACACCTGACACGGACACTGGAGCGGATGGAAACGGAGTTGTGGGTAGAACCCCCCGACCCGGTGCTGGAGGCCGTAGCCGCCTTTATCACGGCGGAGAGGCCGTCCTGGGGCGGTACGGCCACGGAGTTGGCGGCAGCCCTGCAAGTGGATATGAAGCCCAATGCCCTGGCGATGCGGCTGAACGTCCGGGCCGGGAAACTGGCAACGGACTATCATATCCGCTATGAGAACACCCGCACCCACGCCGGGAGAAGTATCAGCCTGACCCTGGATCCTCCCCAAGCGTGACGACCGTGACGGCTGTGACGGCTTTTTTGAGAGCGGGGGCGGTGTCCAAAACATCGTCACGGTCGTCACGGCTGTCACGGGGAGCGGGGTCAAATGTCAAGGGGGCATACCTGTGGGTGGAGATTGCCGCAAGGCAATACAACCCGAACCCCTTGATATTTGGCCCACGGAGGACACTTGCCGGGTGGTGGAAAGGCTGTGCCTTTCCACCACCCGGCAAGTGGAAAAGTTTAGGCGGGGTGCAGGGCGCCCTTTTCAAAGGGCGGCCCTGCTGGGGGAGGCAACCGCAGTTGCCGGGGGCAAAGCCCCCGCACCCCCTCGGAGAGCCCACGGCACTTTCGCACCAACGGGGCGAAAGTGTCATAGTGGGTTATTACACTTCCCGCAGGAAGTGCCTTCCCCGAACCCCCGTCCATTTTCAACAACCAAACATCTGAAATGGGAGGATTTTTGCCTATGGCGAGAGGCGACGGCATTGACCGCACCAACGCAAGAAATATGAGGCTGACCGCTGCTAAAATCGGCAACACCCAGCAGCACAACGAACGCGAGAAGGATTCCTATGTCAACCAGGACATTGTACCAGAGCGGACGTCGCTTAATGTCCATTTCAAGGTCCCATCCGCAGGGTATCAGGAGATGTTCTCCCAAATGGAGGCCGATGGTGTGATCTCCACCCGTGGCATTAAGGCGGACGCATTTCGATACGGTGAGTTGGTCTTTGATGTGAACTCCGCCTACTTCTACAATCACGGCGGCTATGACTTCGCAAAACAATTTTACACCGACGCATACAAATCCGCAATCAAAATCGTAGGTGGAGAGCAGTATATTTTGTCGGCGGTCATGCACGCCGACGAACGCAACCGGGCTATGTCCGAGGCGCTGGGAGAGGACGTGTACCACTACCACCTCCATGTGGTCTATATCCCGGTGGTGGAGAAGGAGATACGATGGACAAAGCGGTGCAAGGACAAATCCCTGGTGGGCAAGGTCAAAGAAACCGTTATGCAGGTCAGCATGAGCAAAAAGTGGGCATCCCAGCCCGCAGTAGACGAGGCCACCGGGGAGCCATTACGAACAGCAAAGGGCAAGCCTGTGCTGAGAAAGTCGTACAGCGTCTTGCAGGATGATTTCTTTCAGCAGATGCGCTCCGCTGGCTACACGGACTTGGAGCGTGGAGAGCGTGGCAGTTCCGAGGAACATCTGACGGTCACGCAGTTCAAGGTGAAGTGTGAACAGGAGCGGCTTGCACAGCTTCAGGAGGCGGCTGTGCTGGCCCAGGCCGAGGTTGACCGAAGGAACAGGGAGGCGGCAGCTGCCGAAAAGGAAGCGGCCCAGGCCAAGGCCAAACTAAACGATGTGGCCCACATGCTGAAAGGCATGGAGAAGCTGGCGGAGGAATTTTCCAGCGACCCGGAACAGGTCTTGCCAGAAGCGGGACCGCTGGAATCGGCCAGGGCCTACCGGGAGAAAAAGGCCAAGCCCTTATGGGCGAAGATCGTCAAGGTGCTGCGGTCTGTCTACCGGGCCTACTGCGACCTCAAATCCAAATTTGAGCGGCTGCAAGCGGACTATGGCCGGGAGGTCAGCAAAAATAGTTCCTTATCAGAAAGGATTTACGAGGTCTGCGCCGAGAGGGACAGTCTAAAGGGAAAGGTCAGGGACTATGAGCGGGTCAGGCGGGCCATTGGCCCGGAACAGGCGGACAGAATATTAGAGGCCGCTTACCAGCAGGAACAGGCTGAAAAGGAACGGAAACGGGACGCAAGGCAAAAAGCAAGATTAGGCGCACGATAATCACCAAAAACGGAGGGTGTTCCAGTGAATGCCCTCCTGATTTATT